>JAFSIQ010000015.1 GCA_017439675.1 Lachnospiraceae bacterium | reverse complement strand
TGCATCGATTTGATTATTGAAAGTGCCAAAGCAACATTAACTGAGAAATTTATCAAGGAACTTCATTTGATTTTAAAGAACGGAACGGCGGATTCCAGAAAAGAGAGGTTTGCTGTAGGTGATTATAAGAAATTACCCAATGAAGTTGGAGGTATGCAAACGACGCTTCCGGAAGAAGTGCAGGGTAGCATGAAAGCTTTATTGAGCGAGTATAATGCCAAAGAAGAGAAGTCTTTAAATGATATTTTAGAGTTTCATGTAAAGTTCGAAAGAATTCATCCTTTTCAAGATGGTAATGGTCGTGTGGGAAGATTGATTATGTTCAAGGAATGCCTAAAATATAATATTGTACCATTTATCATTGAGGATAATTTGAAATTGTATTATTATCGTGGTTTAAAGGAGTGGAATCAGGAAAAGGGATACTTAATAGATACATGTTTGACGGCACAAGATAAGTATAAAGTATACCTTGATTTCTTTCGAATTGAATACGAGGAATAGAAAACCGTATCACACCCATCGCCCCACCGTTTCTTGTTCGCCTACCTAAGCTCATTCGAGCCGTGATACACATAGTGTTTCCTCGAAACCATGATACTAAAGAATATCAGAAATATGTGTCTTGAAAGTGCATTACACAAAGTATAGATGCAAGATGATTTAGGGATATATGATGAAATGTTTGGTTTATAGAAGGTAATATTATATAATTAGGTTAATATAGTTGATTGTCATGAGAGGAGTGGTTCTATGAAGAAGTTTATATGGATAGTAGTAGCAATGATGATGTTACTAATAACAAAGATGGACGTACAAGCAGATAGTTATACATATTGGGATGGTTCTGGTTGGGTTACAGACTCAAGTGAAATGTATACAAGTAATCCGATTGAGATTTCATATCCAGTAACATACGATTACGAGGAAGCTTATAAAATGCTAGAGTATGTTAATGCAGAGAGAAGAAAGGTCGGTGCACCTGAACTTATTATGAAAGATGAATTGATGGATGTGGCGATGCAACGCGCAGCAGAAGCTAACATTTATTTTGAACACATAAGACCAGATGGTTCTGCGCCTGAATCGCTTAGTTATTATATATATGGAGAAAATCTTTGTGGAGGTGGTTCTGCAAAAAGCGCTACACAGTCTCTTGTTAATTCTTCAGGGCATTATGAGACGATGATTGACCCACAGTACAAATATGTTGGTTTTGGACGTGCGAATGGTTGTTGGGCTCAAGTATTTTGTGTAGAAGAGGTTTATCACGAAAATGGTTTTGATTTGTATAATCCATCCAATAATAAGCCTGTGGAATGGGATAAGATGGGCTGCTATGATAGAAAGAATTATAGCAAAAAGTTTACAGCTAAAGTGAATCCTAAAATGTATGATGATATAAGTTTTGGGATTACCGCAGTAGGTTCAGGCGTTGATGAATATTATGTAGGTGAATATCTTAACGTCAGCGCATCTTTGAATTATACAGTACGCCAAGGTAAAACATATGCCCCTCCGCATACTCTTGACAAATCAGAATATGAAATATCCTTTAAGGGAAGCAAGTTAAAATTAACGGATAAGGGAATTCAATGTATGGATGGAGGAACTGTGAAAGTTACGGTTGCTTTAAAAGACTATCCGCAATTAAAAGCAACAAAGGAAATCAAAATAAAGGTTAAGAAAGGCTCAATAGTAACTCGTAATGGTTGTCAGTTTAAAGTAACAGATAAAGCGAAGAAAACAGTTTCCCTTATTAAAGGAGCGAACAAGAAGAAGGTTACAATTCCCGAGACTATCAAAATTGATGGCAAAAAATATAAAGTTACCAAGATTGAAAGCCAGGCGTTTAAAAGTATAACAAAGGTAACAGAAGTAACGATTGGTGAGAATGTAATAAGCCTTGGACGTGAGGCATTTGCTAATTGTAGCAATCTCAAGAAAATTACAGTGAAGTCTACTAAGCTGAAATCAGTTGGTAAGAATGCCTTTAAAGGAATTAAGAAGAAAGCGACTATCAAAGTTCCTAAGAGTAAGTTAAAGAAATACAAGGCATTATTCAAGGGGAAAGGGCAGAGTAAGAAAGTGAAGATTAAATAAAGAGTTCAGCTACTGATGGCGTATATACGTCATCAGTAGCTTTTATTTTACAGGTGTTTTTAGATGAAATATAGACTCTACCAACGGTCGATTGCAGGTTTTTTGGGTTTATGTTAGCATTTTAGATACGACAGAAAGGGGATTGCCATGGAAAAAGAAAAAATGGGAGAATTTATATTGGCCTTAAGGAAAGAGCATGGTATGACGCAAAAGGAAATGGCAGATGCCTTGGGGCTTACAGATAAAGCGATTTCAAAATGGGAACGAGGATTGAGCTATCCTGATATATCTATGTTGGAGCCCATTGCCGTTTTATTTGAAGTGTCTGTAATGGAGCTCCTTAAGGGTGAACGGATAGAACCAGATACCACTATCTCTATGCAGGATGCACAGAAAATGATTGATGAGTCCATCAGTTTATCAGATGATGAGATTACCCAAAAACATAAGAAAAATAAAGGGATTATTTTAACGCTTTGTGTTGTCACTATGTTTTTGATTTCTCTCATTTTGAATGTCCGCAATATTATGTCTGATGAGACGTATAAAGAAGTTACTTTAGATCGTGCATCCGTTGCGTATGAAATTACAGTAAATGAAGTGGGAGAAGAGATGTTTGTCAATCCGGATGCCGCACTAGAGCAAATAATAGAAGACTTAGAGGAACAGGGATTGCAGGAAGGACTTACAGATTATTTACATATATTACAGAATAGTATCGAGGAGGAAAACGAATGAACGCTACATTTTTGATATATACAATGGTATTGGTTGCAATTATGATACCAGGAATCTCCTTCGCGAAAAACAAAGAATTTGTAAGCATACCCCATGACCGGAATACAACAAAAGGAATTCAAGGGTTGTTTGCAGTTGTAATTATGTTACATCATTTGTCACAACGCTTGGTAAATGAGAGTGGGTATAAGGGAGAGCTCGTCGGCTACGAAGATGTGGGAACATGGCTTGTAGGTTTTTTCTTTTTCTTTTCGGGATTTGGTTTGATTACAAGCTTCCGAGAAAAGGAGCGGTACTTGGATAACTTTCTAATTCGTCGTATATGGACGGTTTTAGTGCCATTTTTTATCTGTAATTATGCGTATATGTTCACGGCATTATTGCTAGGGCAGAAGTTTCCGATGGAAAAGCTGGTGCAAGCATTTTTCGGGGTTGTGCTACTGAATGACCACATGTGGTTTGCTGTTGAAATTATGTATTTGTATATTATGTTTTATCTGGTGTTTCGATTTGTAAAGAAAGATAAATGGCGGTATATTATCATGTTTCTAGTAGTTGTTACCTTGATGATAGCAGGATTTTTTACGGGGCATGACTTAGAAGGTAGTACACAGTCTAACTGGCTAGAGGGAGAATGGTGGTATAATACAACGTTCTTGTTCTTTTTAGGAATGCTAATAGCACGGTTTTATTGCCCGATTGTGAATTGGTTGAAGAAATATTATTATATGGTGTTATTAGTTGCGATTGTTGGCTTTATTGGGCTTGCTACATTGACACGGTATATGTTGGATCATTACGGATATTGGACAGAAACGATTGTGAACAATGCATATGATGACAAAGCATTGACGTTAGCAGTTCAACTTCCTATGGTGATATTTTTTGAAATGATGTTGTTTTTGCTCATGATGAAGGTGAAGGTTCACAATAAAGTATTGGTATTTTTAGGAGAAATCTCATTAGAGGTAATCTTACTACAAAATCTATTTATACTGGTATTTGATACAATGAAATGGAATCAAAATATTCATGTGTATAGCAGTGGTATTATGGGCGCAACAATTGTAATCGCGATTGCAATTAATAAAGTGAAGAGAATTGTATTAGAGAAAAAGAAGGGATAAAAGGACTGAGGAATACGAAATAGAAGCAATATGCAAATATTATAAGAAGTATGAATTTGAGATATTATAGGAGGGTATGCATTATGAGAATTAGAAGAATTATAGCAATTTTTTTGATTACGGCGTTGGTTTTGACTACAGGTTGTTTTGAGGGGCAAGATGCGATTCCTACAGAGGGAACTACAGCGGAGTCAAATGGGAGTGCAGCGGAAACCAAAACAGAGTCCGCAGAAGCATATGTAAATGTATACGCAGGCATGACGGCGGAAGAGATTACTGCAACATTGAGCAATGAGGAAAAGGCTTATCAAATGGTGATTCCTGCTATTTACAATACGCATAATTATGATATGCAGGAATATTGTTATGGAAGTATTCTTTCCCAGTATGCACCGACGGAACACACGGCACAAGAATGGGGAGAGGTTGTTGATGGATATCAACGATATGCGTTGCAAGCAGATTCGCCAATTCCATTTATCTACGGTCAAGATTCGGTGCATGGAGTCAATTATTGTTTGGATACGGTTATCTTTCCGCACAATATCAATATAGGAGCAGCAAATGACACCGAGCTTACTTACCAGATGGGACTGACAGTTGCAGATGAAATCAAACTTAGCAATATGATATGGAATTATTCGCCTTGTGTTGCAGTGGCGGAGGACCCTCGTTGGGGGAGAACTTATGAAAGCTATTCCTCTGATGTGGAACTTGTAAAGACACTTAGTTCGTCTTATACACAAGGACTCTTAGACGGCGGTGTTGTGGCATGCGCTAAGCATTTTCTTGGTGACGGTAGTGTTAGTTACGGAACCGGTGAGCAAAGCGAAGGATATGATCGTTTGATTGACCGTGGAAATGCGGAACTCAGTCAAAATGAGATTGAGGAACAACTAGCTATCTATAAGAGTCTTATCGATATGGGAGTTCAATCCATCATGGTTAGTCACAGTGCTTTAAATGGGGTGAAAATGCATGAGAATACCCATTATCTCACAGATGTGCTAAGAGGTGAGCTTGGTTTTGAGGGTGTTATTGTCAGTGACTGGAATTCTGTGCAAAACATAACGAGCACTACAGATTATAAGCAGCAGATTATTACATGCGTAAATGCTGGTATCGATTGGCTTATGGAGCCGGATACGTATGATGAGTGTGCGCAATATTTAGTAGAAGCAGTAGAAGAGGGAAGTATCTCTCAGGCGCGCATGGATGAGGCGGTTGCACGTATTATTCAGCTTAAGCTAGATGCAGGACTTTTCGATGATCCATATCTAGACAATATTTCTACTGTACAGAAAGAAACTGGCTCGCAGGAGTATCGGGAACTGGCTGAGCAGTTGGTTGAAAAAAGTCAGGTGCTTATTAAAAACGAAGATAGTATTCTACCATTGAAGAAGGGAATGAAGGTTTTTGTGACTGGACCTGCTGCAAATGACAGTGGAGTGCAATGCGGTGGTTGGACAAGGGCATGGACAGGTTCTACGGATGAGGAGTGGGGCGAAGAATTTATTCCGGAAACCACTACGATTTTGGAAGGCTTAGAAGAGGTTGCTAAGGGGTATGATATTACCATTGTGACGGATGAGAAGGAAGCAGATTCGGCTGATGTAACGTTACTTTGCTTAGGAGAGTTGCCGTATGCTGAATGGCATGGAGATACAGAGGATTTATCCATAACTGGAAATTTGGGCTTGGAAGAGAATCAAAAAGCGATTGAGCTTGCAGATTCACTGGGAAAACCAATTGTTACCCTTATAGTGGCAGGTAGAAATGTTATCATTGACGAGTATAAAGACAAATGGTCTGGCATTGTTATGTGTGGACTTCCTGGCTCGGAGGGAACCGGAGTCGCCAATGTGCTTGTGGGAAAAGCACCATTTACTGGAAAACTTTCTATGCCATGGTATGCAAGTGTAAATGATATTTCTAGTGGCAACGTTTGGTTGGAACAGGGATTTGGACTTGACCAATAATATGTAGTGCGGTATAATGAGAAAAAATTTTAGGAGGACTTTGTTTGTTAAGTGTGATTGTAATGGAGAAAATTGCAAGATAAATATTGCAAGGGTGATTTTTAGTTTGCGCTAGAGGTGTGCCCGTTTGTTGACGACGAGTGTTGTCAGCATTTTCGCCTTACAAATGCTTAATATTGTGGTATATAGATTCCGTAGATAATATTAGCATGGCTGTTTGGCCATGCTATTTTTTCATAAGAGGATAATTCCTTGGGAGGAAATTCCGTATGAAGTAAAATGTTCTCCACGGATATATTCATAGAGAATGTGAAAGACCATAGTATCTTATGCGTATAAGGTAGCTATGGTCTTTGTGCTTGTTAAATCTGCATAATCTAATATTATTTTTAAAGAGTTTCGCAATCAACTAATGGTGATAGATATAAAAGGAGAGAAGAAAGATGAATATAGATAGACAAATTGAATTTAATAAAGTAAAAGAAATATGGGCTGATTTGGCCATTACAGATTGGGCAAAAGAAAGAATCAGAGAGACTTCATTGTGTTTTTCGGAAAATGAGTTGAAAAAGCAATTAAGAGACACTACAGATGCTAGAGAATTGATTGAAAAAACAGGAAATCCACCCTTACAGAATATTGCAGAAATAAAAAATATTCTGCTGATTGTAGAAAAGGGGGATTGCTTAACACCATATCAGCTAGAGCGGGTGGAAAAAGTCTTAGTTGCAATAAAGCGCTTGAAGGATTATCTGGAAAGAGGAAAAGTATATAACAACTCCTTGGCATATTATGAGGAAAATCTGGATTGCATTTCGGAGTTACGTGAAGAAATTGGTAGTAAAATCCGAAATGGCGGTGTGGACGATTATGCGTCAAAGGAATTAGGGCAGATACGAAATGAGATAATCAAATGTGAAGAACAGATGAAGCAGAAGGCACAACAAATTATGCGTACTCATAAGGCTTATATGGCGGATAACTATTGTACATATCGAAATGGGCGGATATGTCTTCCTGTGAAAGCAGAATACAGGCTTAAGATAACAGGTAGTGTTATCGATAAGTCCTCTACGGGTAGTACTCTTTTTATTGAGCCATCAAGTGTTGCAAAATATTATGAAGAACTGCAGTTGCTTAAGATAAGCGAAGAAAATGAGGTGTATCGCATTTTATATACCTTATCCGCAATTGTATTGTCAGCAGCGTCTATCTTGAATGCAAATTTGATAATGATTGAAAAATTAGATTTTATATTCTCCAAAGGGAAATTAAGTCTTGATATGGATGCAATAGAACCAGTGATAAATACAGAGCGTAGAATCAAACTCGCTGAGGCGCGACATCCTTTGATGGACAAGACAAATGCAGTACCATTGCAGTTTGATATAGGAGAAAATGTACGTGGTATTGTGATAACAGGACCGAATACAGGAGGAAAAACGGTAGCTATTAAGACGGTTATGTTGAATTGCATGATGGCGCAATGTGGATTGCACGTCACATGTGAACAGGCAGATATATGCATGAATAGTTCGTATCTGTGTGACATTGGCGATGGACAGAATTTGTCCGAAAATCTATCTACATTTTCTGCACATATAACAAATGTGCTTGAAGTTTTAAGGGAAGCGGATAAGGATAGTTTTGTTATCATGGACGAGTTGGGTTCTGGTACGGACCCAACAGAAGGTATGGGAATTGCAATTGCAATCTTAGAAGAAATTAGAAAAAGTGGTGCCGTTTTTTTGGTGACAACCCATTACCCAGAGGTGAAGGAATATGCAAGCAAGACGGAGTGCATCGTCAATGCAAGAATGGAATTCGATAAGGAAACCTTGAAACCGACTTACCAGATGGTAATCGGAGAAGCGGGAGAAAGCTGTGCATTTTATATTGCGGATAGATTAGGAATGCCAAATGAAATGTTAAGAGTGGCGGTTTGCGCGGCTTATGGCGAGGATGCGGTCGACTCTTATAAGTTTCAAAAACCAGAAAGCGAGCTTGTGAAAAGAAATACAACTAGGATTTCCAAAACACAAAAACCGAAAAACAAAAAATCACTTAGCACCAAATATAACATTGGTGACAGTGTAATGGTTTATCCTGAGAAAAAAATAGGGATTGTGTGTGAACCAATTAACGAAAAAGGCGTGTTAAGGGTGCAACTGCCGAATAAAAAAATTTGGATTAATCATAAGCGAGTAAAACTGCAAGTGGTAGCAACGGAGCTTTATCCAGAGGATTATGATTTTTCAATTATATTTGATACCGTTGAAAATCGGAAGAAGCGACACAACATGGAAAGAAAATATACAGATGATGTAATTGAGTATGAGGAATAGAATAGGGAGGTTGTTAAAAATGAAACGTATTATCAAAGCAATGGAAAAGAAATATTTGTTCTCGTCACTGGAATTGGTACAAAATGTATTTACAGAATATGATAGTGCAGAGGAGGGCAAATTGGTACGACAGTTGGTAGAAGAAATTCGTGCAAAAAGATACTATATACCAATAGCAGAATGCAACATCAGGTTGCGTGCTTGTAACGAAAAAGTGCTGGACTATTTACTGTAATTATAATAAGATTTTACCACGATATTGGGAGTACTACTCGATAGTGAATGATATTGAACAATAGAATGTTTAGGTAACAGGAGGAAATCATTTTGATAGCAGGAATTGTTTTTATTGGTATGGGTTTCATTGCAATTATTGTTGGATTGGTATTCATTATTCCATATAAGAATGTGCGTCGTTTTGCCAGTAATAAGGTGCAAGGGCAGATTGTGGATATGGTGTGGGATGCATCAGAATTCAATCAGCCAAGAGAGGACGTGGCGAATGTAGAACAATTTAGTGTCGGTGGTGTGGAGATGCGGGCAGGTACTAGGTCAAGAAGGGCTGACGACCCACCTACTGCAAATATGTACCACAAAGTCTATCGCTATGTGGTTGATGGAAAAGAGTATATGCGTGCGGATGGCGTGCGATATAATAAGGGTGCGGTGAAGTCGTGGATAGGAAAAATGGTTTCAGTGTACTATAACCCAGAAAACCCACAGCAGTCTACATTGTCGAATGGCAAAGGATATATGCTTACCATGATTATTTTATATGTTGTGGGTGGTTTGTGTATTCTGCTCGGCGCAGGGGTGTGGTTGTTAGAATCCTTGTTTTACTCATTTATCTGGTAGATGTTTATACAGATATACATATGTGATGGTTGCCGATGACCAGTACATCGGTTATATTTCATTTAATGGGTCGAGGGAACAACAGATTCATGAGATACTAGATACGTTGTTGGTGAGCAAGAAGTAAGGATGGGATAAAATGAAAGCAAAAAAGATTATGGCGGTTGTCGGAGTAGCAATAGTGCTGGCGATAATATTCCTGTATGTGGTGTTTTATCTCCCAATCAAAGATTACATAGATAAGGTTCCGGAGATTACACCGAAATCGCGACTTACTGTTGAGATTGGCGATACGGTGGAATGGGCAGATTTGTTTGATGTGGAGTGCAAAGGGGAATACACGTTGAAGCTTGCAGTGCAGGATCAATATTATAATGTCATTGAAATGAGTGAGGATAGGCAATCCTTTATTGTCAAAGGCAAGGCGGATGAAGTTACCATATACGTTACTGCACGTGGTGAAAATGCAGAAATGGTGGATTCGTCGAACACGATTACAATAGAATAATAAATGGTAAGTAGGTAAAGGCCGTGTTCTGTACGGTCTTTATCTTTGCTATTATTGACATTGCCAATTAGGATTGTTAGAATTCAAAAAAAGGGAACGGAAGTATCACCCAAAGTGTAGATGTGAATTATTAGACGAGTGAATATATATTCACTTTCGATGATAGTTATTTGATGGTACAATAACGTAAGAAAAACAAATGATACGTTTTGATAATGGAGGGTACATATGACAAAGAGCACCAAACAAAAAAATCCATATTTGGTTGTTATAATTGCTATGTTAGTTACAATAATCGGTATGGCAGTGTGTTATTTATGGGTACAACATTATAACCAAGAAACACGTCAAGCTATATTGTCAGATGCTATACAGGATGGTGATACATTTACTTTTTCGGATTTCGCATTGGAAATTAAACCAAGGGGAGGAGACTCTGGTGCTTGGTTGAAGGATCCAATATACGATGATGACGGGACAGAATTACATGGACAAAGTGTGGGAACCATCTATGAGGTTTTGATAACCAATACTTCTGATGCGGTTATCACAGATTGGACCTTAGAATTGAAGATGCCCGAATATCTGTGGCTGAACAATGTGTGGAATGGTTCTATGGAGATTCATCAGACCACAAGCGGTGAGCCTTTAGTGCAGGAAGTGGATTTGGCAGAGTATACCCAAACGGATATTATTCTTGAACATTATATTGACCATACTGGTCCTATGGTTCCCATGAATCCGGGAGATAGCTTTATATATATTCCGAGTGAAGTGGACAACGAAATGCCATTAGCGTCTAGTGAATCTGGTGATGGAAAAACATATGCTCTCATTGGATTTATTACTTATGTACCAGACCAGACATTGGATTATGTGACAAACTTTAATGAGGGAACAATTTACTATCATTTGCATAGCAGTGTTTGGGATTTGCCTATATTTGTTGCGTTGCTTGTTCTTTTGTTTGTTTTGGTGGTGATACTTGTTGCATTCATTGTTTCGCAAATAAGAATTAACAAGTTGTTGGAAGAGCAGAAACACGATGCTATGATTATTGAACAATCTATCAAAACCTTCATTAATTTTATAGAGGCGAAGGATCCGAATACAAAGGGTCACTCAGAACGTGTTGCTAAGTATTCGCAACTGTTGGCAAGAGAACTGGGATATTCAGCTTTAGAGTGTAACCGAATTTATTATATTGCTTTGATGCATGACTGTGGAAAAATATCAATACCAGTCACGATTCTTCAAAAACCTAGTAAGTTGACGGATGAAGAATATGAAGTTATTAAAAGCCACACAATATACGGCGATAAAATGCTTCGGGACTTCAATTCCATTGAAGGAATTAATTTAGGAGCGTTATATCATCATGAGCGTTATGACGGAAATGGTTATCCTACAGGGCTTGCAGGGGAAGATATTCCGCAGATTGCAAGAATCATCTGTGTGGCGGATTCATTGGATGCAATGAACAGTAACAGGTGTTACCGAACTCGTCTAACAAGAGAGGTTATTATGAAAGAGTTGATTGATAACAAAGGTAAGCAATTTGATCCGATTGTTGTTGATTGTCTTATTCGATTAATTGATAATGGCGAAATAGATATTGCATGAGAAAGCAAACTAAGTTATAAATACAACAGAGGAGGAGATACAATGGGATTATTAGACCGAATTGTACGTAACGTGACAAGAGAGGCGACAAGAACCTTAACGAATGCGGTGAGTGATTCTGTGTCCAGTGCTGTAAATAGCAAGATTCGAGAAATGGTGGATGAGAATGTGACGCCAGTGGTGAATCGTCAGGCGGACAAATTATCACAGGCGGCAGATGCAGTGAAGGAACATGGCAGACATGCGGTGTTTGAGGTGAAACTGAAAGAAATTTTAGAAAATGCCGGTGGCTATGAATTGAAGAGTAATGTTGCATTGGCGGAAATTGAACAGATGTATGGACAGGATATTTACACACGCAGAAGTAGTAAATGTTACTGTGAGCCAGATGCAATTTCTTATGGTATTTACAAGGATGGTCAGTGTAAGTTGTACATCCGTTTGTGGAAGGACTATAATACATATAATCACGTTGCAAATCGTGAAGTTTGGGACTTTTGTTACCAGTGGGATGTACCAATGCTTGACTTTTTTGAGTATATGCCGAATGAGTCATCTTATGTGAAGAATCGAATTGCAAAATATTTGTAATGATTCAGAACAAAGTGGAATTATTAAGATAAGTAATGAAAATACACAAGTATTTTCTGTAAAATTGGTAACAAGGAAAGAGAAACATAACATTTGTTATACCTGTGGAGGGCGAAGCATATTCCATATAAGGTTTTGCAGGTGACAGGGATGTGTTCAGTCTGGTAGAATGAAGCACGCTTTCATTCCTTCAAAGCGCTTTCTCTTTCCTTTTTTATTTTTGAAAAGTGTTTGCACTATAGAAGAATGAATGTAGCCTTGCTACAGGTGTGTAAGGAATTAGGTACAAGATGAAAGAGAACAACATGAACATTTTACAGCGAATGACCCTGCCAGATGTGTGGCAGGATTTTTTACAATATAAGATAGAAAAACATCATTTGGCGAAGTTGGAGCAGGAAATGCTTGCAACCTATATAGCGGAGCAACGGTATCTGCCGATTTTGAAAAAGATGAAAAATTCGGATTATGTGCCACCGATACCAGAGAAAAAGGTAATCAATAAGGATGGGGCAAAGAAGAAGCGAATTGTGTACTCCTATCCAGAAGATTTTAATATGGTGTTGAAAATGATAGCATTTTTGCTGTATGAGTACGATGGTGTTTTTGCCAACAATTGTTATGCCTTTCGTCGAAATTATGGTGTAAAGGATGCTATTATGCGGATTCGAAGAACTGTCAACATGGGTGATAAGTATTGTCTCAAGACAGATATCAGTAATTATTTTAATTCCATTGATGTGGAGCTTTTGTTGGATAAATTGCAGTTTTTGAAAAAAGATAATGAGGAGTTGTTTCGTTTGTTTGCAAAACTGCTAAAGGCAGATGTCTGTCAGATGAATGGAGAAATTATAACCGAAAGCAGAGGTGCTATGGCAGGTACGCCTGTGTCACCATTTTTTGCCAACGTGTATTTGTCAGAGGTTGACCATTACTTTCAAAGGGAGAACGTTCTGTATTTTCGGTATTCCGATGATATTTTGTTGTTTGCTGATGATTCGATAAAGTTACAGGGATTGCAGCGGGAATTGTATGATGCAATTGCAAAGCATCATTTGTCCTTGAATCCGGAAAAGGTACAGATAAGTGCACCGGGAGAACCATGGGAATTCTTGGGATTTTCCTATGTGGATGGCAGAGTGGATTTGTCCCAGCACACAAAGGTGAAAATCAAGAAAAAGATTAAGCGTAAGGCAGAAGCCCTTCGCCGTTGGGCAAGGAAGAAAGGATTAACTGGTGAACATGCCGCAAAGGGTTTTATTAAAGCCATGAACTATAAGTTTTTTGCTATGGACAAGAGCACAGAATTTACATGGAGTAGATGGTTCTTTCCCAATTTAACTACGGATAAAGGTTTGAAGGAAATTGATGCTTACATGCAACAAAATATTCGCTATTGTGTGACGGGAAAGCACAACAAAGGGAATTATCAGATTACCTATGACCAGATGAAGAGGTGGGGTTATCGCAATCTGGTGCATGAATATTATAAAAAGGATGTCGCCGATATAAGTGAATGAGATTTGTGGAAGGTAATGAAGTAAAGCAGAGATTCCAAGTGTGAGCTTGGAACCTCTGCTTTTATATATGCAGAATGTTTTGTTTTTGAGCAATACCGCTACATGAAGACAAAGAGGGTTATTTCAAAATAGGTAGCTTTGACAGACTCTTCGCAATCTCCTCATCTGTTGGAATATAGTTTTCCATAACACCATCATGGAATTTCTCATATGCCACCATATCAAAATATCCGGTTCCTGTAAGGCCGAATACAATGGTTTTTTCCTCGCCGGTTTCCTTACATTTCAATGCTTCGTCAATGGCCACTTTGATAGCATGCGAGCTTTCAGGAGCAGGGAGGATTCCTTCTACCCGTGCAAATTCTTCTGCGGCGGCGAACACATCGGTCTGACTAACGGATACCGCCTCCATTAGACCATCATCATATAGTTGAGACAGTGTGGAGCTCATACCGTGATAGCGAAGACCGCCTGCATGATTTGGTGCTGGAATGTAGTCACTACCCAAGGTGTACATTTTTGCAAGTGGGCAAACCATACCAGTGTCGCAGAAGTCGTATGCATATTTGCCGCGGGTGAAACTTGGACAGGAAGCAGGTTCTACAGCAATAATGCGGTAGTCTTTTTCGCCTCGAAGCTTTTCCTGCATAAATGGTGCAATAAGTCCGCCAAGATTAGAGCCACCACCAGCACAGCCGATAATAATATCTGCCTCAATGCCATATTTGTCCAATGCAGCTTTGGTTTCTAAGCCGATAACAGATTGATGTAGCAATACCTGATTCAATACACTACCAAGTACATAGCGGTACCCTTCGGAGGTTGTAGCCACTTCCACTGCTTCTGAAATCGCGCAACCAAGACTTCCTGTTGTATCAGGGTGTGCAACTAGAATTTTCTTTCCAATTTCTGTTTCTGTGGAAGGCGATGGTGTGACAGATGCTCCATAGGTACGCATTACCTCACGACGGAAAGGTTTTTGCTCATAAGATACCTTTACCATGTATACTTTACAATCCAAGTCAAAGTAAGAGCATGCCATGGAGAGAGCGGTTCCCCATTGACCAGCTCCGGTCTCAGTGGTTACACCCTTTAAGCCTTGCTGCTTGGCATAGTAAGCTTGTGCAATGGCAGAGTTCAATTTGTGACTTCCACTAGTATTGTTACCCTCGAATTTGTAGTAAATTTTCGCAGGGGTCTGCAATTTCTTTTCCAGACAATAAGCGCGAACCAAAGGCGCAGGACGGTACATTTTGTAGAAGTCCTGAATCTCCTGCGGAATGTCAAAGTAAGGAGTGGTATCATCTAGTTCCTGTTTGATTAACTCTTCACAGAACACTGGCGCAAGATCTTCTGCTTTCATTGGTTGTAGTGTACCAGGATTTAATAGTGGTGCTGGCTTGTTTTTCATGTCAGCACGAAGGTTATACCATTTCTTTGGCATCTCGTTTTCTTCTAAGTAGATTTTGTAAGGGATTTTTCTTTCTGACATAATGCTGTCTCCTTTCTTGTTGGGGACAGGAATGAAAGGTAAAGAATGAATTGAAAAAACAATTGCTTCGTGCTATGCACTTTCGTAATTGCCACAACATTCGCATTTCGGTCTGTTGACCTACATGCTCATATTGTAGTTTCTATCATAAAAAGGTTGTACTTTCATCCCATCCCAGTTGATAGATTCTGCTGGGACAGGATGAAAATACAACCTGCGGTGCCACCCGGCTTGACGTATCATTACAATACGCCCACTCAACGCATACCATCATATGCTGACTTTTGTTCACGGAGAGTCTTGCTCCGTCGCACATACTCTGGAGAATTGTAACTGTTCAGTACAGACACAGTTCTCTATTTCTGATTGCCCTCGAAAGTCCATTCGGTCCTATGTTTTTCACTGTAATCTCACCACCTACAGTTCTCTGTGGAAAAAGGGATATGACTTACTTACTCTTTCTCATCGGTTTTGGGTTATTATATGATTGTGTTTCTTGTTTGTCAACAAAAAATTTTAAAAAATGTTCGACATGAACTATGTAGAAACCTAGCAGGATGTAAAAATGATTCGAAAATTAAGGGGAATGGTAGAAATGAATAGGTGGATTTATATATACAAAAATACAAACAGGATATATACTGTTAGCATAACATAATAAAGTGGCGAATTGTACAAGTCTGATAAATGACCGAAATAGGTCACCCCTTTAGAAGCAATGTGTCAACAGTTTGAAAAGGAGGACAATTATGGTTGTTACGAATCAAACGAGTACAAAAGTTGCAGGATTATATAATACACAAAGGGTAGCATTAGAGGCAGCAAATGCAAGTAAACAAGTAGCGAAGGCGACTGCAAATGATTCCGTGGCAGTGGTGTTGAACCTAAGTCAACAGGCGTTAGGTGCGACAGTGAAATCATCTACACGAACGGTGTCTACATATTCTAGCAGTTCTTCCACACTTCAGATGGGAAGCAGAGGGTCTGCGGTAACAGCATTACAGAAGAATCTTACAGAGTTAGGCTACGATACAAAGGGTACGGATGGTATTTTTGGGAATAATACCAAGAATGCAGTCGTCGCATTTCAGCAAGCTTACGGTTTGGATGCGGATGGTATTGTGGGACCAGCCACACAGACTCAGATTAACAAGTCTCTGTACAACCATCGCAACAATATTTTGTTGATGGGAAGCAGAGGTGATAATGTGCAAACGTTACAGGAAAACCTTACTGCATTAGGATATAACACAAAAGGAGCGGATGGCATTTTTGGACAGAATACGGAAAATGCAGTAATCGCATTTCAGCGTGCCCATAACCTGACAGCAGATGGTATTGTAGGAGCGAATACCCATAAAGCAATCAATAACGCACTGAAGGCATTAAATGAAACCGATAGTGATTCGGGGAATCTTACAGCTAGTCAAAGCGAGATGATTCAGAACCTTCGAAATGATACCTCCCTAGGTCTTAGCGCATCTAAGAAAACAGCGATGATAACAGCGGCAGAGAGATTGCTCAGTGAAGGTTATGAGGTGGAATTTGTTGCAGGCGTGTTAGGTAACATTCAAAATGAGGGTACGCCAGGCAAGTTTGAGAGTTCAAACTATTCCAATCCGAATGCACGACCAGCATACTTGAAATATATGGATGCACATTTTAACTATAGAAATGAATTTTCGGGAAAGACTATCAGTCAGGTTGGTATTGATAAGGCAGTTGCGTTGCAGGAAAAGGTGATTGCAAGTGGATATCAGGGTAAGTTTGGTTTTGGAATGGTGCAGTGGACCGGCTCTCGTACGACAGGTGTGTTAGAGGCATACGAGAAGTATTGCACATCGAATTATCCGACGGAAGCGGAGTGTGCCAAGGCAGAAGCAAACTATCTGGTAGACGAATTGCAGGGAGCCTATTCCTATGTTTATGAAAACTGGAAGGGTGGTGCACAGACCGCGAAGAGTGCGGGAGAGATTGTGTGTAGACAATATGAGGTGCCGGCGAATACTGCTGTTCAGGCGACACTTCGAGGACAAAATGCAGAGCGCATATACGATGTGATGATGCAATGAGATGGGGAAGGTTATTGTAGCCTTTTATACGCAGACAATGTTTGAGATAGGAGTAGAGATACATGGGTAAAAGAGTAGAAGTCCTTATATTGACAATCGTCGTATGGGTCATGACAACTGCATGTGGAATGAACAAGGCAGATGAGCATACAAATACGACTGCAATAGAAATACAAACAGAAGAAATTACAACACAACTTCCGATAGTGAAGCAAAGCACCTCCTCTGAGGTGGTTTCTACGGAACAGAATGTAACGGTAACAGAGCATATGACGGAGGAAGTGACTACACAGGGTGCGCAGTCAGAAGAGCAGGTGACGGATGTTACTTCTACGGAGCAGGCAACAGACCAGTATATAGGCACATACAATGATTATGATAATAATGAGCCGAGTCTTACTATTTCGTTGAACACAGACGGAAGCTATCATGTTCAAATGGAAATCTTTCGTTTGACTTCTTTGGATGACGGAGTGGGAAGCTTGACGGACAGAGGTTTGGAGTTTGTGGCAACGGATGCTGCTGGTAATCCTATTAAAGGCTTAATTACGTTAGAAGGAAATGAGGCCGTTGTAACATTTACGGATTCCACATGGGAATTAATTACAAATGGAGATTCCTATCGCTATGTGAGAGCAAATTAAGTAAATAATTTTCAAAAAGAAAACTTCCTACTTTGTGTGGTATGATAATATACTACACAGGTAGGGAGTTTTTGTTATTGAAAAATAACGATGCATATGTCTTGTACAATCTGACAATAAATTCTTGAGAATATTTTTTGCAAAATTTGCAAGGTTTTTACGGAGTTTGATAGAAATGGATATTTTTTTGCGAATATAAGATGTAAGAAAAACACGAAAGAGGTCTCCGAAAGTGAAAATTACAGAGAAGAACTTTATCAAACAATTGAATAATGGAAATGAGCGAGCTTTGGAGTATGTCATGCTACATTATGGTGGATTAGTAAAATCAGTCATTCACCGACATTTGTATAATCTGACGCAGTACGAGGAGGATTGTATCAACGAGGTGTTTTTTGCGGTGTGGAATCACATTTCTTCCTATCAACCGGAGAAGAGCTCCTTTGCCAATTGGATTGGTGGAATTGCAAGGCTGAAGGCGTTGGATGCACTTAGAAAGCATTCCAAGGAGCTGTGGGAAGAATGTATAGACGAGCAAGTAGTTCCTATTGTTGATGTAGCTAGTGAGTCTAGTTCAGAATTAGAGGAGCTCATTTCAGAAGATACAGAGCAATTGCTATCTTGTCTTAAGGAGAAAGATAGAGAGTTGTTTTACCGGCTATATGTGGAGGAGCAGGACATGGACGAGGTAAGTGAGGAGATGGGTATGAAAAAACCGGTGATTTACAATCGGTTGTCAAGAGCAAAACAAAAGGTTCGCAAAAATTTGGAAAGGAAGAGTACTTATGAAGGATAATATGTATACACTTTTAAATGATATGGATATACAGGTGGATTCTTATGAAGTGAGTGAGGTGTCATCGAAAGAGGTAAAAGATTGGAAAAGGACATTCAGACAGAAGCAGAGCGGTGAAATGAGAAAGAAACGATACGTGGGAAGATATGTGGCGGTTGTAGCATTGGTGTTAGTGTGCACTCTGGCATTTGAGCCATTTCAGGGAGAAACCTATGCACAGATAAAAAACATTACTTACAGCGTGCAGGAAATGCTGGGCATGGAGACGGATTTGTCAAGCTATGAAACGATTGTGGGTAAAACCATCGCAAAGGATGGAGTGACGATAACTGTTAATGATGTGGTAATGGATAGAGCCGAAATGGTGGTTTCTTATACGGTGACAGCTGAAAACTTTGATGACACTATGGATAACTATTATTTGGATGTACAAGTAAATGGGAAAAGTGTCTTTGGAGGCTCGGCAGGAGAATGCTGGATGGCAGATGAGAATAATATGGTATCGATTGAGCGCGTTTGTTTGGATGACGTGGATGTAGAAAAGGAAAATTATTACAAACTAATCTTCTATGTGCATGAAGAACAGGCGGATGAAGGAATTGTCGAAGGAATCGAAACTAAGAAGGTAGGTTCAGTAGAATTTTCGGCATCAGGGGAGCAGTTAGCAGCAGAAACAGTATTTATTGCATTAGATGAACCATACGAGTTTCCGAACGGGGATAAGCTTCGATTTGTTATGTATTCTTACAATACGATGGGGCCAAAGATATATTGTGAGTTAGACACACATTATGTGGGTTGTGATGTACGATTAAGGGGAGCGGATGACCTCGGTAATAAGCTTGAGTTTTATCTCACTTATTTTAATGGGGATGGTGACAGTTGGTTTGTTTTAGAGCCGGAAGAAGACAACTATATTCGCAAAGACGCAACTAGTTTGACACTTAGCGTGTTTGCAGTGGGAATGCCAGAACAAAGTGGTGAGATAGGAAATGATTACCAGAAGATAGGGGAACCATTTACAATTCCATTAAAATAATAACGCAGGTGAGAAGTCCTTGGGAGTAATGTCCAGGGACTTCTTTTTGTTATGAGCAGGTTTATTAGAGATGTCCCATCAAGCGGAATGCGTATCTGATTTGGGAGTGAATGAAAATTTACTATATATATTCGAGTAGGTTGTGGTAAAATGTAATTAGTAGTTTCACTTGCTTGCAAGGGTGAAAATGCTGAGTGGATTACTTGCGAAGCGGGTAATCTAAAAATAGTGATTTTATTACTGTGTAAGGGTAAATTAAGAATGGAAATTTGTAGCAGTCAACAATATTGAAGGTCTTAGTTATGTGGAGTAATATATGCAAAGGAGAAGAAAGATGGGGCAAATGAAATCAAATGACTTGGTGTATACCAATGAGAAATGTCAAGGCTGTAATCGGTGCATATCAGTGTGTCCAGTGCTGACGGCGAATTATTCGGTTCAGACAGAGCATAGTTCAAGAATTCAGGTGCATGGTGAGAATTGTATTAGCTGCGGTGCCTGCTTTGATGCCTGTGAGCATCATGCCAGAAGTTTTCTCGATGATACAGAGCGATTTTTCCGGGATTTGGAGAGAGGGGAACAGATTTCTATTTTGCTTGCACCGGCATTTGAGGCAAACTATCCAAATGAGTATGGTTCTGTACTAGGTGGGTTGAAGCGAAAAGGCGTCAATCATATTATCAGTGTAAGCTTTGGTGCGGATATTACAACTTGGGGTTATATTAATTACATATCAAAGAATGGTATGAAGGGTGGAATTTCCCAACCCTGTCCGGCTGTGGTGAATTACATCGAGCATTATGAGCCAGAATTGATTAGCAAGTTGGTTCCGATACACAGTCCGATGATGTGTACCGCTATTTATGCCAAGAAATATATGAAGATTACCGATAAGCTTGCGTTTATCAGTCCGTGTATTGCCAAAAAGAAAGAGATTATGGATCCTAATACTCACGGATATATAACTTATAATCTTACATTTGAACATTTGATGGAATATGTGAGAAAATATAACATTACAGGTAGTAGTGCGAAGGACGAGATTGAATATGGCCTTGGCTCTATCTATCCGATGCCTGGCGGTCTGAAAGAAAATGTATATTGGTTTTGTGGTGAGGATGTATTTATCCGTCAAGTGGAAGGTGAGAAGAGGGCTTATGAGTTCTTGCAGAATTACAAGAAGAGAATTCGTGATGGCGAGAAGCTCCCATTTATGGTAGATATTTTGAATTGTGATAGAGGATGTCTCTATGGTACAGGTATTGAAGAGTCCAAGAGTCATTCAGAGGATACCTACTACCAGTTGCAGGAAATTAAAGAAAAGTCGAAGAAGAATGGAATGTTTCATCCGTTTTCTAAACATATGTCACCAAAGAATCGTCTTCGTATGTTGAATGCTAAGTTTGCAAAGTTGAATCTCAATGATTTTATGCGCTCCTATACCGATAAGTCTCGCAGTGTGTCGTTGAGAAAACCGACAGAAGCAGAATTACAGCTTGTGTTCAAGCGATTAGATAAGCATACGTATGAGGAACGCACGATTAACTGTGGTGCCTGTGGATATAACAATTGTAGGGAGATGGCAGAGGCGATTTATAACAACTGCAATACACCGAAGAATTGTATTCATTACATGAAGAATGAAATGCAGGAGTTTTCTAAAAAGATTGAGGAGCAGAACTACAAGATTCTTCGTAAGAATGAGGAGATGTCTCGCTTTATCCAAGAGGATTTTGAGACATTGAATGCATCTATCGACAGTATGTTACAAGGTAATACAGTGAATGCGGAGGAAAGCAGTGCAGTCAGTGCGGCAGTGGTTAAGGTTTCTGAGTTTTGTAATACTTTGGAAAAATCCTTTGGGGATATGGAAGAATTGTTGCACAAGCTAGAAAAGAACAACAAGCATATTACAAAGATTGCGCAACAATCCGATTTGCTTGCTATGAATGCAACGGTGGAAGCTTCTCGTAACGGAGTTGTTGGCAAAGGTTTTGGTGTAGTGGCAAGTGAGATTAAAGCGTTGGCGGAAACGAGTCGAACGTTGGCAGGTGAAAGTGATGATAACCGTGTGGAAATTGTGGAAGCAGTTCGTATGTTGTTAGAGGAGACCGTTACGTTAACCCATTCCATTGCAGAAATTAATGATAGATTGACCAATTTGGCTGCTAGCACGCAGGAGATTGTGGCAGAGGCCGATGTGGTAAAGAGTATTTCAGAGAATGTTAAAGTGCGATTGGAAGAGTTAAATCAGACGGAATAGGGTGTGAGTGATATGAAATGGAAGAATATTGCAGTGCTTATGACCGCGTTGGATTCTGATGCGCAGACAGAAACGCTCCGAGGTATTGAAGAATATGGAAAGCAACAGGGCTTCAATGTATCTGTGTTTCTTTGGTTTACAGGTGTATCGGAGAAGGATAAGCAAAATCTCGGTGAATTGAATATTGCCTATTTGCCCGATTTTAATTTGTTTGACGGTGTTATTGTGTTGGCAAATGCATTTCACACGGAAGGTAACAAGGAACGAATTGAAGAGTTACTAGAAGAAAGCGATTGTCCCATTGTTACAGTTGGTTGTGATGTACCGGGAAGTGTTAGTGTGTTTACGGATAGCTATACTGCTATGCGTGAATTGATGGAACACTATGTCAAGGACCATCATTTTACTAGGATTCATTTTGTAAAAGGTGTAGAAGGAAACCCTGATGCGGAGGCTCGTTACAAAGCTTATGTGGATGTGTTGTCAGAGTATGGAATACCGGTGTCGCCGGAACGTGTAACACAAGGTGATTTTTATGTGACTGGTGGTGAATTGGCAGTTGATGAAATTCTAGCATCCAAGGTGGAATTTCCAGAAGCAATTGTTTGTGCCAATGATACCATGGCAATTACAGTGTGCGACCTCTTGATAGAAAAGGGCTATCGCGTACCTGAAGACGTTGCCGTTGCTGGATATGACTATACAACAGAAGGTCAAGAACATGTACCAGCCATGACTACCGTGCGCAATAGTGTCTATGGCTTGGGCGCCAAGGCGTGCGAAGTGTTGGTGAATGAGATTGCGGGGAAAGAGACTTATGGTGTAGAGAATAACAAGATTTTTTTGCCAGATGAAGTGGTGTTGAATGAGAGCTGTGGTTGTCACGGCGGCGGAGAAAAGCCAGAACGGCATCGCAAATCTTACAGTACCATCGAAGTGGTACAACGCAAGCTGATTCAACAGATGATTATACTAGAGAAGAACATTATGGAATGCAATGGCATCATAGGATGGTTAGAATGTTTACAGTCCTTTGTGTCTCATATTGACCCACCAGAATTTTATTGGTGCGTGAATGAAGATTTTGTGGAAACGATATTCGAGCTAGATGTCATGGAACAAGAGGATATGAGCTTGGATGAGAAGCTTGCTTATACCGAGAAGGTTAAGGTGTTGATTGCGTATAAGAATAGCGTGTTCCGTCAAAAGGCAGCTTTTGATTCGGTGTTGGCATTGGATGTTTTGTTTGAGGACACAGATAAACCTAAGCTTTACATTTTCTCTCCATTGCACTATTTGGAGCGTAATTTTGGTTATTTGGTTTTTGTGGACAGTAGCTTCCCAATGGGCAATCCGTTGTATGTAAGCTGGCTGATTAAAATGGGTGATTCTATTGAGAATATCCGTAAGCAAAGTCTGTTACGCAATGCTATGACACGATTGGATGAGATGTATGTAAGGGATTCTCTTACAGGTGCATATAATCGTTTTGGAATGGAACGCTTTTTCGGCGAGATTAAGAAAAAATGCATGATGACCCGTTCTATGATGCAGATATCATTTATTGATTTGGATGGGTTGAAGAGAATTAATGATGAATATGGGCATGAAGAAGGTGACCGTATTATCAATGCAGCTGCCACTGTGTTACAAGCGAAAGCAGGCAAGTTCCGTGTGGTTCGTTATGGTGGTGATGAGTTCATTGTGTTGGGAACGGTAAAGAACGCAAAGGAAGTGGAAGCTTATTGGAAGAACGTGGAACAAGAGATTTACACGTATAACAAAACCACGAAAAACAAAGCAGAGCTTTCTTTAAGTTACGGATATGAGGTTTTTAAGGTGAGTGCAGAGACACACCTGGCAGATTGTATCCGGATAACAGATAATAAGATGTATAACAACAAGAAACGCAAAAGATGTGAGCGGTAATAGAGCCAATGAAGTTAGAATAATATAGTGAATAAGGAGAGCGCAGATGATTGTGAAAATATCTGCGCTCTCCTTATTGTAGGAAATTTTTATGGGAATTTCCTGTCTAGATTATATTCTCGATTTTCGGATGTTGTTCTCGGATGCCAACATGTGTATTGGCTGAGTGGAAAAGTGGTTGAAAGTTCCTTTGCTATCTCCGTGGTTATTGGAACGGTCCACCAAAGTTCCCACAATCCAATAGGCAAGTCCCACACCGAAGAGAATTCCGATAATTAAAGCAATTATGAACATATCAATTACCTCCTTCTCTGTCTTTTACAAAATGATCCATAGCGGAAGCAGCGGATAATTCAATGCTTTGCTGGACTTTTTTAAACTTGCTGCGACCAGAAGTGAATAGGAAAAATCCCGCAAATCCTATGTATGTGGCAAGCTCGAAGGAATCTTCACTGTCTACGTTTAATATGCCCCAGACAATAAAAGTAGCAAGGAAGGAAATGACCACTCCGATAATCGTTAATAGTGCATTTACCTTTCCCTTTTCGTAAGGTACAGCACCGATAACCTTTCGGGTTTGACCATTTACTAAAATAGTGTAAGGTTTGTTCTGATAGCGGAAGGTCATGAACCATGCAGGAAACATGGTGTAGTTTGCTTCCCTTATCTCAAAGCGAGGAGCATTTTTCAATATTTGAATACTGCTTGCACGTATGGTCTTTTTTATTTCCTCGTTGAACATTAGGCTAGTACGTTTAAGGGCAACTCCTCTGATATCCTCCGCTGTCATATCATAGCAGTCGGCATAGAAGCCTGATAGATAGCTACTGTCAAAAGGTACTAATTCATGAGTGTTATATGGCTCTAGACGTTGTGAAGATTCATCATTTAATTGTTTGGATGCATCCAAGGTTAAATTCTTGAAATCACATTCTGCGTGGCGGTAGAAGTAGCGGGTAACAGAACTCTTGCCACTTTTTACCTGACCGCTTAGGTATTGTTCGTCTTGGTAATAAATATCACACGTCCAAAACGGAATGTAGATTCCGCGTACACGTTCTACTTCAAAATTCTTGATTTCTTTTGGAACAAATGCGCCACTGGATAAATGTTCCCGAATGGTGCTAATTGCCTGTTCTTTCGTTACGGAAAATGGAATAATGTATTTTGGTTTCTTCGTGGCAGATACACGGCTAAATACGATGGTAGGTTGTCCACAGTAGGAACAAAATGTGGAGGTTTCCACACCGTTGACTGCGAGTTCTGCGCCACAGGCAGTACAGGTGTAAATGTTGCATTCCATCATCTCGTCATTCTCTACATCATAAGCGTATGCGGTAGTGGCAGCTTCCTCTTTCAATCGTAAATCGGATGGTTCGTCTTTTTCATCAAAGTCACTAACGTCATAAACATTTCCGCAGCTTAGGCACTCCATTTTCCCCAGTGCAGGATTGTACATAAGTGCCGCAGCGCAGGATGGACAATCGTATATCATATGTAATCCCCCTCATGAATAAATCGTTTGTAATCCGCTCAGCCATTTGCCCTTCAGGCAAATGTTAATCGCATATTACGAGCTAGCGCTCATAATCATGTATTACCCGCTTCGCAGGTAATCCGCTCAGCCATTCCACCCTTGCAAGCAAGTGGAATGGCTAATCGCATTGTACCATAGTGGTGGGGAAAAGTAAATTCACTGTGGGTTGCGATATAAAGAATAAAAAAGAAAAGACTACGCAGACTATGCATAAGTGTGTGTAGTCTTATTTGTTTGGAGGTAATTATGAATTCAGTATGGAGCGAAACGGTGGAATTTCCGAAGTTTCACAGTTTAAATGGAAATCACAAAACCCATGTGTTGATTGTAGGTGGTGGAATGGCAGGGGTGTTATGCGCTCATTTTCTTGAGAAAAACGGTGTGGATTATGTGTTAGTGGAGGGGAAAAGAATCGGCTCTGGAATCACTAAGAATACAACGGCGAAAATTACGTCCCAGCATGGTCTCATCTATCACAAGTTGATGTAAGGTGTAGGGTTGGAACAGGCAAAGCTTAATCTGGCAGCAAACGAGGATGCTTTGCAGGAATATGCGAAGCTTTGTGGAGAAATGGAGTGCGATTTTGAACGAAAAACATCTTATGTGTATTCGAGAGACAATGAACGAAAATTAGAACAAGAAGTGGGAGTACTCTACAAAATGGGTTGTAATCCGAAGATTGCATCCACCTGTGAAATACCTATTGAGACAGTGGGGGCGGTGGGGTTCGCCCATCAGGCACAGTTTCATCCACTAAAGTTCATGGCACAGCTTGCAAAGGGACTTAACATTTATGAAAATACCTTTGTGAAGGAATTTGTGGGGAACAAGGCGGTGACCAACCATGGCGAAATTAAGTTTCAAAATGTTATCTTCGCCACTCATTTCCCCATTGATAACAAGCATGGTTTGTATTTTTTAAAAATGTATCAGCACCGATCTTATGTGCTGGCATTAAAGGGAGCGGCAAATTATAACGGAATGTATGTGGATGAAGCCATGAATGGCATGTCCTTTCGCAATTACAAGGATATGTTATTGCTTGGAGGAGGAGACCATCGCACTGGAAAACGGGGTGGAAACTGGAAGGAGCTTCGTGCATTTGCAAATCATTATTATCCTTATGCAGACGAGGAGTATCACTGGGCGACTCAGGATTGCATGACCTTGGATGAGATGCCTTACATTGGGCAGTACTCTAGAAGTACCCATAACGCTTTTGTTGCAACTGGTTTTAATAAATGGGGAATGACATCCTCTATGGTTGCGGCAAAACTACTTTGTGATAAGATTCTCGCAAAGGAAAATCCCTATGAGGAGATTTACAATCCATCCAGAAGCATGTTAAAACCACAGTTACTCATCAATGGTGGGGAAGCACTGCTTAACTGGCTTACCGTTACGGAAAAACGCTGCCCTCACCTTGGGTGTGCGTTAAAGTGGAATCCAGTGGAACACTCCTGGGATTGCCCTTGCCATGGTTCCCGGTTTGATGAGAGTGGAAAGGTGTTGGACAATCCTGCAAATGGGGATAAAAGGTGAATTTTCATTGGTGAAAGTGTCCTTTGGTTGAGAATTTTAGTTGAATAATCCGTTGGCTTATGCTATTCTTTTTCTAAGCAAATGATGCCGTTATTCTTGGAGTATTGTAGCAAACTAAGACATAGTTTTAGGAGGTAGGATAGATGATAACAATGAATCAGACAAAAGGAATTACAAAAGCAAATTTATCTGTAAAGACTCAGACCATTGCAACAATCGTAGCGATTGTGTCTGCAGTAGCATTACCACAGATTATGCATTTGATTGGTAGAGCAACTGGAATGGGAACCGCATTCGGTGAATTGTTGTTGCCAATGCACTTGCCAGTTCTTTTGGTTGGATTGTTGGCAGGACCATTGGCAGGAGCAATTGCAGGACTTTTGGGACCGGCTTGTAGCTTTGTGTTATCAGGAATGCCAGGGATAGCAGTGCTTCCGTTTATGATGATTGAGCTTTGTGGCTATGGCTTGTTTGCCGGTTTGTTGCGCAAATCTGGCATGCCAACTGTTGGTAAGGTTTTTATCGCGCAGATTGCAGGACGTTTGTGTAGAGCAGTAGCACTTGCCGTTGCATTTTACATGTTGGGAACAACGGAGATTGCGGTTATTTCTGTATGGACTGGTACAGTGAACGGTTTGACAGGTATTGCAATTCAGTTGATTTCATTACCATTAATCGTTATGGCTGTAGAGAAAATGAATGCGCATGAGTAAAGATTTGGAAGCAGCTAAAAAGTGCATGATAGATGGGGGTTATACCTGTGTAGTGATGAAGGACGCACAGGGGTATACCAGTGTGGAACGTGGCGTGAAACCATTGATAGATTGGTTGGATGAAGGAATCGATTTGAGTGGTTTTTCGGCAGCGGACAAAGTGATTGGCAATGGCGCGGCGATGCTGTATGTGCTACTAGGTGTGAAAGAGATATATACACCGGTAATTAGCCGGCCGGCAAAGACAACTTTGAAATCCTATGGCATTCGGCTTTTCTTTGATGAGTGCGTGGAAGGAATTGTGAATCGCGCGGGAACAGGTCCGTGTCCCATGGAAGATGTGGTGAAAGGAATAGAGAATCCGGAGGAAGCATTACTGGCAATTCGCCAGAAACTAAGGGAATTGCGTGGAATGTGATAATGGCATATATGATACTTTTTTTCGTTGGGAAGATGAAAAATCCTTAGCAAGGAAGTCGATAACTTCTTTGCTAAGGATTTTTTTGACTGTTGTGTTTGAACCTTTGATGGATTGTTCGGTAACAAAACGTTATTCCCTGTTTTTGCTTTTCGTGGTAATCGTAGTATCTGTAAGTGTCTTACAGCTTTCTCTTTCTACCAGATAGTGAGGCACAATGATTTTGGTTGCTACTAGATTCGGATTTTCAATATGGTTAATCATCTGGGAAGCAGCTTCAATGCCTAACTGGAAGGAATTGATATCCACAGAGCATAGTTTTGGTGTGGTTAGTCTCGCAACAAGAGAGTTGTTGAAGGAGACGATGGATAAATCCTCTGGTAGGGAGAGTTTTAAATCTCTACAGATATTTTCTAATGTCAAAGCTAAGATGTCATCACATACCACTACGGCTGTCGGGCGGTTCTTTAATTTCAATAAATCAGTCATAACCTGAATCTGTTCTTTTGCCTTGTATGGAAGCTCAATACAGTATTCTGGGACAATAGGAATCTGATGTTGAGTTAAAGCTAATTGATAGCCAGCTCTTCGGTCGGCGGAAAAAATGGTGCTGTCATCGCCTCCTAGGTAGGCGATTTTTTTGTGCCCTAATTGAATCAAATGTTCCGTTGCATCCCGGCCGGCTAACAGGTTGTCGTTATCTACATAAATGGTTTGGTTTGCATTTTGACTTGCCTTGCCAATTAGAACGTAGAGATAACCCTCGTTATAGAGATAATTGATAACTGGGTCATCTGCCTTGGAATATAGAACGATAAAACCATCGACTTGACCGCTACGGGTCATGGTCTTAATTACAGCTAACAATTCGTCTTCTGTGTTACCTGTAATTACGGTGTTGATATATTGTTTCTCATTACAAAAGGAACTAATTCCTCGAATGGCTTCTAAGAAAAAGGCATTTTCAAATGTTTCCCGTTGGGAAGGTGGAAGGATAATGCCGATGGTTCTTGAATTGTTGGTGGCAAGATTGCTCGCCTGAAAGTTAGGCTCATATCCCAGCTCTGCCATCGCTTGACGAACCTTTTCTTTTGTCTCTTCGCTGATGGAAGGGTTATCCTTGCAGGTTCGGGAAACGGTAGATGGAGATACGCCTGCTAATTGTGCCACATCTTTGATTGTAACTGCCATAATTAACCTCCGTTTGTGTGGTGCTATTTGTGCTATGATATACATAGTGCATGAAAATATATCGTACAAGTGTTGCGTAAAATATATTAAAACTAATTTGATTTTAAGGAATATTATTACAAAAGTCAATGAAATAATGCAAAAATCATGCAATACAATGGAAATGTTGCATGGAACTATGCAATTTGTTGCATTGTGCAAAAGTGTCAAATATGTAGTAGGATTGAGGTTGAAAATACCATGTTTTATTGTGAAAAGTACTAAATTGACAAAAAATGAGAATTGAGGGTTGCAAAAGCGATGCAAATTGCGTTATAATCTGTGCAAGCGGTTGCATGAAGTTGCAGAAAAGTTGCACGAACGAGAAAAAGGAGGAGAAATCATGAGTGAAAGAAGAATAACAATCGTTTCACCGGCAAGCGGGACAGCTGTTTTGTTGGAGCATGTTCCAGATGCGGTATTTGCAGACAAGATTTTGGGAGATGGAATGGCAGTCATTCCTACAACAGGTGAATTTGTAAGTCCAGTAGATGGGGAGATTACATCGGTAGCGGATACGTTACATGCCATTGGCTTTCAGACAGAGGACGGGTTGGACATTTTGGTACACATCGGTTTGGATACCGTGAAATTGAACGGAGACGGTTTTCAAGTGTTTGTCAAAGAGGGTGACAAGGTTAAGAAGGGTGATGCCATTGCAAAGGTAGATTTGCAGTTGTTGAAGGAAAAAGAAATCAACTCAATTACACCAGTGATTGTATGTGACGGATTAGAGGATGCAGAATTGTGTTATGAAGAGGGCATCGTGGAAGCAGGAAAGACAGTTTTATATTCTGTTGCCGGCGGCGACGCAGATGCAGTGATGGATGAGAGTGGAACGACCATTGAGGCTGTGAATGCTGAGAAAGAGGCTACGACATCGAAGAAAGAAGCAGAAGAGAAGAACACAGAGACGAAGAAAGCGAAAAAGAAATTTATAATTAACTTTGACCTGTTACAGAAGCTGGGAAAAGTATTGATGTCTGTTATTGCAGTAATGCCAGCAGCAGGTTTGATGATTAGTTTAGGTAAGATTGTTCAGATGGCAGGTGCAGACATGAACACAGTTTTGATGATTGGAAGCACTATGGAAAATATTGGATGGGCGATTATCAATAACTTACATATTCTGTTTGCAGTGGCGATAGGTGGTTCTTGGGCAAAGGAACGTGCTGGCGGAGCATTTGCGGCAGTGATTGCATTTGTGCTAATTAACTGTATCACTGGTGCTATCTTTGGGGTGACAAGTGATATGTTAAATGATGCCACAGCGGTGACTCACACATTGTTTGGTCAGGAGATTTTGGTAAAGGGTTATTTTACATCCGTACTGGGTGCACCGGCACTTAACATGGGTGTGTTTGTGGGTATCATTTCCGGATTCGTAGGTGCAACAGCATATAATAAGTATTATAATTTCAGAAAGCTTCCGGATGCATTGGCATTTTTTAACGGTAAGCGTTTCGTACCGATGGTGGTAATTGCATGGTCGGCTATTATCTCTTTGATTCTTGCAGTGGTATGGCCAATGGTTCAGACAGGAATTAATGATTTTGGTGTTTGGATTGCAAACTCTTCTGATACCGCACCAGTACTTGCGCCATTTGTATACGGAACCTTGGAGAGATTACTGTTACCATTTGGTCTTCATCACATGCTTACTATTCCGATGAATTATACTTCCTTTGGTGGAACCTATATGATTCAGACGGGTATGAATGCAGGAACAGAGGTATTTGGTCAGGATCCTTTGTGGCTTGCATGGGTGACAGATTTAATTAACTTGAAGGAAGCGGGAGATATGGAGGCGTACAACGCATTGTTGACCGGTGTTACTCCAGCCCGTTTCAAAGTAGGTCAGATGATTGGTGCAACGGGATTGCTCTTAGGTGTTGCACTTGCTATGTATAAGAGAGTGGAGCCGGACAAGAGAAAGAAATATCGTTCTATGTTCTTCTCTACCGCGTTGGCAGTATTTTTAACAGGAGTCACTGAGCCGATAGAGTTTATGTTCATGTTCTGTGCGTTGCCATTATATGTTGTGTACGCACTATTGCAGGGGTGTGCATTTGCTATGGCAGGTGTGATTGATTTGAGACAGCATTCCTTTGGTAACTTAGAGTATTTAACTAGGGTGCCGATGTCGTTGAAGGCAGGACTTGGCGGCGATGTAATTAACTTTGTTATCTGTGTTGTTATCTTCTTCGTGATTGGATTTGCAGTGGCATATTTTATGATTGGCAAATTCAAGTTTGCCACACCAGGCCGTCTTGGTAATTATACGGATGAAAATGAGGATAATGAAGAAACGGTTGCAAACACGAATGCAGGAAACGACGGACAGGCGGAGAGGATTATTGCATTGCTTGGCGGAAGAGACAACATCATTTTGGTGGACGCGTGTATGACTAGACTCCGCGTTACTGTGAAGGAACCAGAAAAAGTGGCAGACAAGGATGCGTGGAAAGTGGAAGGTGCCTTGGGTCTTATTATGAAGGGTGACGGTGTTCAAGCTGTTTATGGTCCAAAGGCAGATGTATTGAAGTCTGATATCAATGATATATTATAAATATCTGTTCAATGGATGAGCTTTGACAGGTGTACTTATGAAACATGAGAGGATTTAAAGAAAAGGATATAGGACACACTATGAAAATTTTAACCTTGAATACGCATAGCCTTATAGAAGAGTGCTACGAAGAAAAGTTAATATCATTTGTGGAAATGTTAAAGATAGAACAACCGGATGTGATTGCACTTCAAGAAGTGAATCAATCCTTATCCATGCCAAAGGCACAGGATGTATGCGCAACTGGTTATGTTGCATGTCCTGATTGTGATGTTGTGGTTCGTATGGATAACCATGCTTATCGGGTAGCAAAGCTATTGTTGGATGCAGGATTGTTGTATCAGTGGACTTGGGTTTCATCAAAGGTTGGTTATGATGTTTACGATGAAGGAATTGCAATATTTAGTAAATGTGCGATTGTCAATATGGAACAGTTTTACATCAGTACAATTCAGGATTACAACAATTGGAAGTCTAGAAAAATACTTGGAATCTGTACTGGAAACATGTGGTTCTATTCTGTACACATGGGCTGGTGGGATGATGAAGAGGAACCGTTTGCGAAACAGTGGGATGTGTTTTTACAGCGATTGAAAAATCGAGAGCAAACCTGTTTTGTCATGGGGGATTTTAATAGTCCGGCAGATAAGCAAAATGAGGGTTATGACTATGTAATGCGTTCTGGTTGGATGGATACATGGAAAGCGGCAAAGGATAAGGATATCGGAGTTACAGTTGGTTCTGTAATAGATGGGTGGAAAGACAAGGTGCACGCAGACTCCATGTCAGAACAAAGAGGAATGCGAATTGATTTCATTTTTTGTAGCAAAGCGATTCCAGTAGAAAGCTCTAAGGTGGTTTGTAATGATGTCAACTATCCGGTGGTGTCTGACCACTACGGAGTTTTAGTAGAAATATTGGAATTGTAAAAGTTAACGACCCAATTGCCTAAGATTAGAGAGTAGATGTATATAGACGAAGAGGAGAGAGTATGAGCAGAACAGCAGGAATTTTATTACCGATTACCAGCTTGCCGTCGAAATATGGAATCGGTTGTTTTTCAGAAAGTGCATATCGTTTTGTGGATTGGATGAAGGGCGCAGGACAGTGTTACTGGCAGATATTGCCACTGGTGCCAACAAGTTACGGAGATTCACCGTATCAGTCATTTTCTACTTATGCAGGTAATCCATATTTTATCAGTTTAGAGGAATTGATAGAAGAAGGTGTACTTACAAAGAAAGAATGTGATGAAGTGGATTTCGGAAACGATAAAAGCGATATTGATTACGAGAAACTTTATAAGGGAAGATATAAGCTTTTGAGAAAGGCTTATGAGAGAAGCAATGTTAGTCAAAATGAGGACTATAATCGATTTGTGGAAGAGAATGCGTGGTGGTTAAAGGATTATGCACTGTTTATGGCGGTGAAGGATGTATTCGGCGGAGCACCGTGGACAGAGTGGGCAGAGGATATTCGTCTTCGGTATGGCTATGCCATGGATTATTATCGGGAAACCCAATATTTTGAGATTGAATTTCATCAATATTTGCAATATAAATTTTATACACAATGGATGAAATTGAAGAATTATGCAAACTTTAATGGTGTGCGTATTATTGGTGACATACCAATTTATGTGGCAATGGACAGTGCAGATGCATGGGCAAATCCGGAGTTATTCCAATTGGATGAGAACAATGTTCCTGTTGCAGTCGCAGGTTGCCCGCCGGATGGATTTTCAGCTACAGGTCAGCTTTGGGGAAATCCGCTTTATCGGTGGGATTATCACAGACAGACAGGGTATCATTGGTGGATTGAGAGATTACGATATTGTTTTAATCTATACGATGTGGTGCGCATTGATCATTTTAGAGGATTTGATGAATATTATACTATTCCGTATGGTCAAGAGGATGCGGTTCATGGTACATGGGAAAAAGGTCCAGGAATGGAATTGTTTAACCGGATGAAAGAGAAATTAGGCGAGCGGGAAGTGATTGCAGAGGATTTGGGTTACGTGACAGATTCAGTTCGTCAGCTTGTTCGTGATACCGGATTTCCAGGAATGAAGGTGTTGGAGTTTGCCTTTGATGCGCGTGATACCGGAAGCGCCAGTGATTATCTTCCGCATAATTACACACAAAATTGCGTGGCATACACTGGAACGCATGATAATGAAACGTTGTCGGGATGGTTTAGCTGTATTACAGAGGAAGAACGGAATATGGCAAGAGATTATCTGTGCGATTATTACACGCCTGATGAGGAGATGTATCGTTGCTTCATCAGTACTGCGTTGCGCAGCTGTGCGGATATGTGTATTATTCCGCTACAGGATTATCTTGGTAGAGATAATACTTGCCGTATGAATCAGCCTTCGACCATTGGGGTGAATTGGCGATGGAGAATTACAGAGGAAGAGTTGACGGATGAACTGAAAGAGAACATCCGCCAGATGACGAAACGGTATGGAAGGCTTTGCTGGCAGTGGTAGGATTTGATATAATATATAGGTAGAGTACATGTAACTGACGAAAAATGGTAATGATAATAACAATAAAAGAAAAGAGAGGTATTTATTATGAGACAGTTTAATTATGTAATTACAGACGAGATTGGAATTCATGCAAGACCAGCAGGCTTGTTGGCAAAGGAAGCAAAAGCATTCGCTTCAAAGATTACAATTGAGGCAAATGGAAAGTCAGCAGAGGTTACAAAGCTTATGGCAGTGATGCAACTTGGCGTGAAGAAGGGTGCCGAGGTTGTAATCACAGCAGAGGGTAAAGATGAGGATGCAGCCATCGCAAAGATGGAAGCGTTTATGAAGGAAAACCTATAGTAAATGCGAAGCTACAATCTAGCACGAGAACTCGTGGACGAGTCTAAAAGCAATACGGAGGATTACAAAATGGAACAATTTAACGGAAAATCAATATATAACGGAATTGCCATTGGTCGCATTTTGTTCTATTCCAAGAATCAGCAGCAGGTAAAGCGCAACAAGGTAGAAGATGTGGAAGAAGAAATTGCGCGGTTTGAGAGTGCCAAAGCAAAAGCAATGGAACAGCTTCAAGAATTATATGCGAAGGCGGTGGAAGAGGTAGGGGAATCCAATGCCATGATTTTTGAGGTACACTCCATGATGTTAGAGGATGAGGATTACAATGAATCCATTTATAATATCATTCGCAATGAAGAAGTGAACGCAGAGTTTGCTGTGGCAACCACCGGTGACAATTTCTCCACCATGTTTGCGGAGATGGAAGATGAGTATTTTAAGGCGAGGGCTGCGGATGTGAAGGACATTTCAGAGCGGGTGATTGCAGTGCTTACTGGTCTGGAAGGGGAAGCAGGATTGGGTGATGAACCGGTTATTGTGGTGGCGGAGGATTTGGCACCTAGCGAGACGGTACAGATGGACAAATCCAAGTTGCTTGCTTTTGTTACAAGATTGGGCTCATCCAATTCCCATACGGCGATTCTGGCAAGAACTATGAATATTCCAGCTTTGATTGGTGTAGAGATATCAGAGGCTTGGGATGGAAAGATGGCGATTGTAGATGGTAAGCAGGGTGTGCTATTTGTAGATCCGGATGTGGCAACCCTAGAGACCTACATGGAGAAGCGAAAGAGGGAAGATGCCCAAAGAGAATTATTGTTGCAGCTTAAGGGACAACCAGATGTAACAAAGGATGGCAGACATATTCATTTATACGCCAATATCGGTAGTGTGGCAGATGTGGCAAATGTGCATGCCAATGATGCGGCGGGAATCGGCTTGTTTCGAAGCGAGTTTCTCTATCTAGAAAAGGATCATTATCCTACGGAGGAGGAACAGTTTCAGGTGTATAAAACCGTGGTGCAGAATATGCCTGGCAAGAAGGTGATTATTCGTACATTAGACATCGGTGCAGATAAGCAAGTGGATTATTTTGAGATGGAGCAGGAGGAGAATCCGGCAATGGGATATCGTGCGATTCGCATCTGTCTTGACCGTGTAGAAGTGTTTAAAACGCAACTTCGGGCACTTTACCGGGCTTCTGCATATGGAATGATTTCTATTATGTTTCCAATGGTTATATCCGTTAGTGAGGTACGTCGCATTAAGGAAATTTGCGAGGAAGTGAAACGAGAGCTTTCTGATAGCGATATTCCATATGGAGATGTGGAGCTTGGTATTATGATAGAGACACCGGCAGCAGTTATGATTAGTGATTTGTTGGCAAAGGAAGTGGATTTCTTTAGCATTGGCACCAATGATTTGACCCAGTACACCCTTGCTATTGACCGTCAGAATCCGAAGCTTGATAACATTTATGATGCACATCACCCAGCGATGCTTCGCATGATTCAAATGGTAATTGACAATGGACATAAGGAAAATTGTTGGGTTGGAATTTGCGGTGAATTGGGAGCGGATACTACTCTTACAGAACGCTTTGTGAGAATGGGTATCGATGAGCTGTCTGTGGCACCAAGTATGGTGTTGCCGCTTCGTAATATTATTGTGAATATGAGTGTGGATTAAGTATGAGTGAGAATGAAAGAAAGTTTGCAGGAAAATTATATCATCCGATGAAGACCAACATACATTGGGATGAATGTAGAGAAAAGGTTAAGAGATTCAATGAATCTGACTTTTGGAGAGATACAAGTGCGTTAGAGGAGCTGAAAATGATTTTTGCTTCTGTAGGGGAAGGGTTTGTATTGACGCCCCCATTTTATTGTGACCATGGAAGGCAGATATCCTTTGGAAATCATTTTTATGCCAATACAGATCTTACAATATTGGATGAAAATTATGTTACGATTGGAGATAATGTATATCTGGCACCTCATGTCAGCATTTATACTGCTGGTCATCCGATTGATGCGGGGATTCGAAATTTTGACTTGGAATATGCAAAACCTGTGACCATTGGTAATGATGTATGGGTTGGTGGCAATGTAGTCATTAATCCAGGAGTTACTATTGGCAATAATGTAGTGATTGGTTCTGGGAGTGTAGTCACGAAGAACATACCAGATAATGTGGTGGCTGCAGGGAATCCGTGCAGAGTAATTCGTGAGATTACAGAAGATGATAAGAGATTCTGGGAAGAACAGTATCAAGAATATAGCCAGGATAGGGATTGCCAGTAGGATAGAGAAAGGGAAGTTTGCAGGAAAGGGCAAGCTTTCCTTTTTTTGTTGCACAGTTGGTGTGAAACATACTATAATAGTAGTCGTGTGAAATTTTGATTTTTGATTAGGAGAAAATGATGGCATCAATATCAAAACAGGAAATGAATGAGATAAAGAAAAATGCACAATCCTTGCAGAAGATGGATAAGGGAATTGCGGATATTGTAGTGAAAAAGCAGACGACTGAGAATGAGATTCGCATGAATTATAAGAAACTACAGGGCGTTCAGACAGAGCAACTGCTTGCGGCGATGGAGATTGATAAAATCAATATTAACAAAGACGGAATTCGTGTTGCAACATTGAAGAATGCTGGGATTGAAAATATATTGCAGGTATCCAAAATGACAACGATGCAGTTAAAGAGTATTGAGGGCATCGGTGACGCTAGCGCCGAAAAGATTGAGAGTAATGCTAAGATTTTGCGCATGAGTGTGGAGAACCAGGCACAGGTAAATTTAACTGCGGATAATCCTGGGGCGGAAATGATGACCATACTTCGTGCATTATATTTCCTCATTCAAAGAGATGAGATTTTAAAACAGGCACAAGCACTTTATAATAGCTGTCACAACACCATTCAGGCTAGTGTTCCTAAGGTGCAGATTATGTCAGGCAGTTTGAAATGGATGTTTGCCTCAAAGCAGAATAAGACAGTAGCAGAGGAAGCGGGTAAAGCAATCAATGAAATAGCGACAGGTGAGTTTGGAAAGAATGCTCAGGGTGTGATTGATTCCTATAAGCGGATGCCAATAGAGTCCGATTATCTTGGAGCGTTTAGACAGAATTCGGCACCATTTTATGCTATGCTAGAAGCGGTTATGGGAGATGCGATGGCAAAGCCTGTGGATAGTAGTTTAAGTGCTTTACCAGAGGAACTTTTGCAAAGCATTGAGAATTTCCCTTTGGAAACGGGAAGTCTTAAGGCGACACTTCGAAGATACCAGACCTTTGGAACTAAGTATATATTGCATCAGGAACGGGTGCTTTTAGGTGATGAAATGGGTCTTGGAAAGACCATGCAAGCATTGGCAGCATTTTGTCATTTGGCAGCAACTGGGGCAAGGCATTTTCTTGTGGTTTGTCCTCTGTCTGTGGTGGTGAACTGGAAACGTGAGGTGGAGTCTCAGACTGGACTTGCTGCAATCGAAGTGTATGGTGATAACCGTGCCATGGAGATGTCTTTGTGGGCGGCTCAGGGCGGTGTGGCAATCACTAGCTTTGAAACCCTCAATAAGCTTCCAATTCCTGCAATAGTTGACTTACAGTTGATGGTTGTGGATGAGGCTCATTATGTGAAGAATCCACAGGCGCAGCGTACAAAATCGGTTATGGCGGCGGCAGAACGTGCCAAGCGAGTATTGTTCATGAGCGGTACGCCATTGGAGAATAAAGTAGAGGAAATGGAATTCCTGATTCAGTGCCTGCAACCGCAGGTAGCAGAGAAGATTAAGGATTTGAAGCAGTTGGTGCATGCAGAAGACTTCCGAAAGGCAATTGCACCGGTATATCTTCGCCGTGTGAGAGAGGATGTTTTGAAGGAATTACCGGAGCTTGTGGAAAAAGAACAGTGGGGATTGATGAATCAGGATGAAATGAACGCTTACAAGGATGCGTTGGTGAATGGCAGCTTTATGGCAGTGCGTCAGGTATCATGGCAGCTTTCTGATATGGCGAAATCCACCAAGGCGCAACGCCTGAAAGAGATTTGCGAGGAGGCTAGGGAAGGTGGAAGAAAGCTAATCATTTTCTCCTTCTTTAAGGATGTGTTAAGCAAGGTTTCTACCATGCTTGGAGAGTATTGCATCGGTGTTATTGACGGAAGTGTTCCTGCAAGTGAACGTCAGGGCATGATTGACAAGTTAAAGGAAGCACCAGCAGGCTCCGCCCTTGTGTGTCAGATTCAGGCAGGCGGTGTTGGACTGAATATTCAGGCGGCAAGTGTAGTGGTATTCTGTGAACCGCAGATTAAACCATCCTTGGAAACCCAGGCAGTGGCAAGAGCGTATCGAATGGGTCAATCCCAGTCTGTGTTGGTACATAGATTGTTGATGGATGATACGGTGGATGAGCGTGTCATGGAGATTTTGAAGCAGAAGTCCCAGTTGTTTGACAGCTTTGCGGACGAATCGGTTATTGGTGAGATGGATACTCAAATCAATGAAAATGCTGTGATGAAGAGTATTATTGAAGAGGAGAAGAAACGTCTTGGTCTTGTAGGGGAAACGGAAAGTGGTGTGACAGTTGAGCAGGGAAAAGAATTATAACATTGAATTATTGCGCGTTATCGCCTGTGTTATGGTGGTTTGTATTCATGTGTCCAACTACTATAGCAGAGGGTATGGTTTGGGCGAGGTGAGTCATGCGTCCTACGAATTTTCGCTTTTGATAAATGGTGTGAGCAGATTGGCAGTACCCATCTTTTTCATGATTAGCGGCTATCTGTTGCTAGGTGAGCCTGTGCTTGTGAAAAAGAACACACGGAGGGTGTGGAATATGCTTTTGACGCTTCTTCTTTGGAGTGGAATTTACCTTGTGTGGAATTACTTTTATAGAGATAGGGTCTATGATTTTCGCCTGCTGTTAGAAGAACCCGTGAAGAAGCATCTATGGTATTTGTATGTTCTCTTAGGACTTTATATTGTGCTACCATTTTTACAGACTATGTTTCAAAATATGCAGGAGAGTCTGTTGTGTCAGTTTGCCTGCTTGTGGTTTTTCTTTTTGGCAGTGGAATATGTGCTTGCGCTTTGTAAGTTGGATGTTACATACCCTGTTCCGTTAGTAGGCACGTTTTGTTATGTTGGATATTTTGCTCTCGGATATGTCATTAAGTGTATGAAGCTACATTCCCTTTTGACGTCGAGACTTTGTTATGTCGGTGCAGGGGTAGCATTGGCGGTCACAATCGTACTCACATATGCGCTAACAGTGACAAGAGGAGAGCATTACGAGAAATTGTTTGAGTACCGCAATCCTTTGATTGCGGTTGCTGCGGGTCTCATTTTTTATGACGTACTGAAAAATGAGCATCGTCCATATGCAGAGAAGACAAAGAGAGTGTTACAGTTTTTAGCGAAGCATTCCTTTACCATATATCTTTGTCACATTCTGTTTTTGGATATTGTAAAGTTGGAATTTCTTCCGAGGTCGATTAGCGCTTTTGTGGGAATACCGCTATACTGTGGGTTTGTATTTGGCGGTGCTCTATTGTTTTCGGTGGTTTGGAAGTGTGTGGTAGAGAAGGGAAAGAAATTTGTTGAAATAAAAAGCCAATAGGATAAATGAGCGGTAATAATGAGAATATCTTTAGTTGACACACCTATTTAGGTGTGTTATTTTATTGGTAATATTTTTATTACCAAGGAGGAGAATACAATGGCAAAGATGGATCCAGAATTTAAGGAATGGTTGAATCGTAACACATACGGAACTTATCAGGGAGTGGAGATTACTCCAGATACACAGCTAGTGTCGTATACATATGTAATCAGTATTCTTGTTATGACGTTTCGTAGAAGTACCCGTTACTATTTTAAGGAAGCAGAAGCTGGTAAGGCAATGGTTGCAAAGATTTTATGCATTTTGTGCAATCTAATTTGTGGCTGGTGGGGTATTCCATGGGGTCCAATCTGGACAGTGAAAGAGACGGTGGTGAATCTAGTGAATGGCAATAAGAAAACATGGGGAGAGATTGTTGGCAAACCAAATGAAGCAGAATAAGGGAGGACTTGCAGATGGAGCAGAGTGTGAATGCAAGTTTGGAACAGACGAAAAACGCGGATAAGAAAAAGCAATCTAAGCAAATGAAGGATATTATTATCATAGTAGTTGTTGTTGGTTTGTTTTTTGGTGGAGCGATTGCAAGTATTATTTTCGAAGAGGTTCGAGCCTTTCAGTCTCAGGATGTTAAAGAGATGGAATTGTATTTGGAAGAAATCTTCTATGATGATTTTGATGTTGAGTTTCACTGGGTGGAATACTTTAGAAAGTATTTAGGCGAGAATCAAATGCCTTATTTAGTTGAGGCTACTATGGATGATGGGAGCAAGGTGGTGTTTACGGCTTTTTGGAGAAAAGGTGGCACTTTGGAATATGGTGTGGAAACAACATATGAGTATAATTTGATTGACCATTATGCATACAAATATGGAATGAATTGTGATTCTTTGGGAGGGGAATATTTTACAGTAGAGGTTTCGAAAGAACATATGGAAGGTGACAATTCTCAGTTACATCAGTTTTTGTCAGACTTAGAGAACACGAATTATTACTATGCGGGGCAGACGTTTTATCTGTATTTGGAACCTATTGATGGAACGGGAACATCTCATAGAATGGAATTAAATTGGGAAAATCCGTTAGATTACGAAGCCGTAATGAAGGATTTGCAGATGCGTGAGAAATAGGAGAATAAAGAATGGCACATATATCGGATGCGGAATGGGTGTTTTTGGAATTGCTGTGGGAGCATGGTGAATTGTCTATTGCCCAGATGGAAAAGTTATTAAAAGAGAAACAGGGATGGAGTAAGCATGCCATCATCTCTTTTTTGAAGAAAATGGAGAGCAAGGGTCTGGTTCAGTATCAGGTGCAAGGAAAAACAAAATTTTTCTATACTGAGTTGGAACGGGAACAGACTAAGAGGGAAGAATCGGTAGGATTTCTAGACAAGGTGTTTGGCGGTAAGCTAGGATTGATGGTATCATCCTTAGTCAATGATGATTGTTTGGATGAGAAGGAAATTGAAGAATTGATGAGTGTGTTAGAACAGAAGAGAAAGGAATTGTAATATGCAGCTTGTCGATATTGTGACGATTACAATAGAAAGTTCATTATTGATTCTTTATATTTTGCTAATTCGTGCCACAATTGGGTCGAAGCTTCACCCGTGGGTGATGAAATGTCTATGGGGTTTGCTGGGACTTAGAGTGGTGGTTCCGGTTCATTTTGCGGGCAGGAATCCATATGTAGCTGCTTTGGAGAAACTTGGCTTGTGGAAGCTCCTTTCGAAATGGTTGCAAGGCGGTTCCGCTGTATTGTGGATTTACGGAATATGGTTTGTGGGTGTCCTTGGCTGCTTTTTGGTGTTCTTTTTGTCTAACTGTAAGTTTTCTAACATGTTGAAAAGGCATAGGGAATTGTATGGCCGAAAAGATGGTCTTTTGGTATATTTCGTAGATGGAGATATTGGATCTTGTTTGGAGGGACTAATCTTTCCTAAGATATATGTCAGCCGATTGGCAGAAGTCAGTGTTGACTGGTGCAAATGGATTGTGAGCCATGAACTGTGTCATTATCGGTTTTGGGATAACTGGTATGGTTTTATTCGGAATACATGTCTGGTGTTGCAGTGGTTTAATCCGCTTATGTGGTATGCGGCAAAATGCTGGATGGAAGACTGTGAAATAGAGTGTGATTACCGAGTGTTGAAGAATAAGAACCGGGAAGAACAGCTTGTCTATGGGGAATGCTTGGTGGCGATGGCGACGCGACGTCCGGAGAACTTTTTACAGAACGTAACAACTGGCAATTCTTTAAGTGATGGTAGTTTGAAAAAGCGAATCGGTAGGATTGGCGAACAGAAATATATGTCCTTCTTGACAGAGATGGCAGTTGTGTTTGCTATGATTTTGATGCTTGCAGGCTGCTTTTTGGGAAAAGGGTTGTATGAAAATTCATGGGTGTATCTTCTGAAACAACTCCCATATATGAATGAAAGGGTTTACATTTATTCATTGGAGGATGCAAATGAGAGAGACCAGCAGAAGGTGATTGCAAATATGGAGGTGCGAAAGGGGCTTCGATACCACGAGGATGCAATGGTAATTGCGGTGGGCGAGAAAGAGGTGGCGTTGATTTTTTCTCCTTTTGATGAGGCGTGGAATACATCTTTTGAAATGCTGGCTGAAACCATTGCTTTTGACAGAGAGGTTGTATTTGTAGTTGGGGAAGACTATCATTTTGCAGAGGTCACGGAGGAAGCTTTGTCAATTGAACAGCGAGGGAGTAAATCCTTTCTATGGTTGAATGTAGATGATGATACAAGGGCTTTTCTAGATGAGGATGAGTATAAGGTATGTGATATATACTATTGGTTATTTGAGGGAACACAAGAGTATATTCTCGAGGACAAAGTGTGTATTGCCTATCATGGTTCTAGCATAATAGAGGAGTTGAAAGAGGATTTGTTGGTGCAAAATCCTTGTGAGTTAACGGAGAAATAATCTATGTTGAGAAGTTATAAGAAGATATGGTTAGATGCATTTGATTTGAAGGGGCGAATGTCAAGAAGTGTATATTTACGAGCACTGATTGTTCAGGTTTTTGCTGTTACAATACCATCATGGATTGCCATACTCTTGTTGTCAGAGGTCAGTGAGGTGATTGGCTATGTGGGGCTACTTGGGCTCAGTTTTTCCTTTATACCAATGCTGTCCGCCACTGTTCGGCGGTTGCATGATGTAGGACGGTCGTGGAAGTGGCTTCTTCTCTATTATTTTACCTCTTTTTGGCTTGTGGGAATCATTTTATTTCTCATACATATTACGGATCCATGTGATGAGGATAATTGCTATGGACCGAGACTTATAGAGGATAAAGGGCATGAACTGTCAGATGAAAAACAGCACGAGCAGGATGGACAGAGCATGTCTATAGAAGCTTCTTTTGTGGATGAGAGATTGACGGAGCAGGATGTGAAAAATGATAGGAAGAAGTTCTGGAGTAGTATTGGGAAATTAGTGCTGATTCACCTGATAGGCGGAATTGCATTTACCCTGTTTCAGGAACTTATGTGGTATGTGTTATAGAAAAGATAAGAGAAATTTCGTGTTTTTAAGAAATTTCTCTTTTTATTTATAGTTTTTTATGGTAAAGTGTTAAAGTTGGAAGAAAAAGGAGACTCCGTGCGAGGAGATTTCCGAAGGAGGATAGTATGTGGGAAAGTTTTAACAACATTTTAGTGGCAATCGACGATTTTGTCTGGGGTGTGCCTCTTATGGTATTGATTATGGCAGGTGGTCTTTTGCTCACAATTCGAGTAGGGGTATTACAGATTCATAAGCTTCCGTTGGCACTTAAGTGGATGGTGAAGAATGAAGATGACGCCGAAGGTGAGGTGACTTCCTTTGGTGCGCTTTGTACTGCACTTTCTGCTACAATTGGAACTGGTAACATTGTCGGTGTAGCGACAGCGATTGGTACTGGTGGTCCGGGTGCTTTGTTCTGGATGGTTGTAGCCGCGTTTCTTGGAATGGCAACGAAGTATTCAGAGGGCTTGTTGGCTGTTAAATATCGTGTGATAGATGAGAATAAACATGCGCTTGGTGGACCTTTTTACTACATTGAGAAGGGGATGGGTCCAAAGTGGAAATGGTTAGGTAAGCTTTTCGCATTCTTTGGTGTGTGTGCTGGTTTGCTTGGTATCGGAACATTTACACAGGTAAATGGCATATCATCAGCAATTCAGAACTTTTTTGATCCAAGTAAGAGCTGGACAGTAACACTTCCAGCTGTTGGAGAAATTTCATGGACTGTTGTGATTGCTTCGTTGGTATTAAGCATCTGTGTTGCATTGGTTTTAATTGGTGGAGTTAAGAGAATTGCAAAGGTTTCTGAGATTGTAGTACCGTTTATGGCTATTATCTATGTTGTGATAGCAGTGGGATTGATTATTTGTAACATTACAGAAGTGCCGGGAGCAATTGTAACGATAGTGAAAGCAGCCTTTAATCCACAGGCTGTAACTGGTGGTGTTGTTGGTAGTATGTTCGTTGCAATGCAAAAGGGTGTTGCCCGTGGGATTTTCTCAAATGAGGCGGGTCTGGGTTCTGCACCGATTGCAGCGGCAGCCGCTCAGACAAAGGAGCCGGTTCGTCAGGGGCTTGTATCTATGACCGGTACATTTATTGATACGATTGTTATCTGTACTATGACAGGTCTGTCTATTGTACTTACTGGTGCTTATCAGGTGGAAGGTTTGGAGGGTGTCCAGATTACAACTTATGCATTCCAGAATGGACTTCCGATTCCGACACAGTTATCTGCATTTTTGTTGATGCTCTGCCTAGTATTCTTTGCATTTACAACTATTCTTGGATGGGACTATTACTCAGAGAGATGTCTGGAGTACTTAACCGGTGGAAAGATGAAGAGTGTGAAGGTATACCGTTGGATTTATATTGTTGCGGTATTCATCGGACCGTATATGACGGTATCGGCTGTATGGACTATCGCTGATATCTTCAACGGTATGATGGCAATTCCAAATATGATTGCATTGTTTGCACTTTCTGGTGTGGTTGCGAAGGAGACAAAGGATTTCTTTAAGCGCCGCAAGAATGGTGAGATTGCTGATTAATGTAGGCGGGTGTTGTGGACCGGATTTGTCTGCGATGTATGTATGAAATGGAAGATACATATTAAGAGAGAAGGCAGTGACAAATGTCACTGTCTTTTTTTGTGCAGATAGTGACAGATGACATCTGACAGTAAAAGACTTTTTCTCATATACTTAGACCATAGCAACGAGGAAATGCCACAAAGCAGAGGGTGGTGAAAGACAAAGTGGTTGCAGAAATCAATGTGAAATTATGAAAGATGAGTAGAGAGAAAGAGGTGTTTATCATGGAAAAGAAACAAAAGAGCCTGATATCGATTTTGTTGTTGGTAGTTGGTGTTATATTTATCTTGATAGCAGGAGGAATCTTTGTGACAACCGCATGGGAGTATTTGCCATTGTTTGTCAAACAGTTGGCATTATTGGTTGTGGCAGGAGTCATGTTTGGAGGTTCTTATGGACTTTCTAAGAACGAGAAGCTAGGTTGGATTTCAGATACCTTGTTTCATTTGGGAAATGCGTTTATTGGCTTTTTTATCATTGCGATTATGGGTGGAGTGGTACAAAACGGTCTGGTTGGCAATGCATTTAAGGTTTTCGCAGCTAGCGGCGCTATGGCAATTCCGGTTGGTGTTAAAATGATTAACAACAAGAGTCCGTTTGACTACGTGGCATTGAGTATATTGGTGGACAGCATGTTATTAAGTGGATGTGTTGCTTCAAAGACTACATATGGAATCTACCTTTGCCTGTTGGCAGCATTTACGGTGACATTAACAGTAGTGGACTGTATGGCACAGATTCGCAAGACATGGGAAAACTCCTTTGAAATCTGTGTATGTGTTGTGAATCTGGTTCACACCATTGGATTTGCATTGTTGTCCGCAGTGTATGTCTTAGGTGTCGGTTGGGAAAGTATAGTGGCAATTATTCTTCCGGCAACCACGGTTCTCACCACAGGACTTTCCTGGATGGTTAGAAAAAATGTAGCTTTTCGTATTTGGAACAGTGTGACTCTTATGTACACTATGTTTGCAACTATGTTTACCTTTGTGAATTTAATGGAGTGGAATGATTGCCAGGGTGGAGAGTTGGTGATTGCAACCGTTTTTGCAACTATTTTGATGGTGGCACTTCGAAGAAAAGAAATGATAGGTATTACCATTGCAGCTGCGGTGTTGATTCCATATGGACAGTTGCTTTGTTACTTCTTTGATGCATGGAGTTGGTGGGATGGAGCAGATGCGACATGGACAACTATGTACAATCCGTACTCTGTGATAATCGGTGTAGGAATTCTTGCGCTTTACATCTTAATGTATGGATTGGAGGATATGCTTGTTAACTGGAAGGAAAGCAGATTACTCACTTTTGCAGGAGCACAAATGTTAAATGGTATTGTTTTATGGACCTGTTCGAAAGCTACAGATTTCTGGGGAATGGCATTCTTCCTTTTGGTGACAGTGGATTGGTTGTTGGTGGCAATGCTATTCAAGAATAAGATTGCAAGAAATGTGTTTAACACTTTTGCAATGGTAACATTTATTCTGGCAATTATGAATCAGCCATTTGTGGAAGTGAAAGACAATTACCTTGTAGAGTGGTACTGTTTCCTGTTTGGAATTATGATTGTTCTTTTCCGTTACATTTGGTATGATAAAAAAGACAAATTAAGCATGGTTTACTTTGTGGCAACTTGCCTTATTTTGATAACCTTATTGTTGCACAACTTGATTTCGGGAGAACTTGGCAATGTGATGATTCTTGGAATGATTGGAATTGTTATGTTGGTGGTATCAGCAATGAAAAATGACAAGCGATATGTGGTTGCATCGTCCACCACCTTGATTTTGTTGGTGTTATATCTCACAAGAGAGTTTTGGTTGAGTATCGCATGGTGGGTATACTTGTTCGCAGCGGGTGTGGGACTTGTACTTTTAGCAGTGAAGAAGGCAAAGGAGGTATAAGTAAGAAAAACAGAAAGCAATTATCCGTGTTGATTTGTTGAAACACAAGCGTTTGTGACATGTTTTTGATAATTCTGAATAGTTTAGAATAAGAGGTAGAGGGATGGAATTCATACTTGGATTTATCTATATGGTAGTAATCGGAGCAGTGCTGGTCAGTATGGCGGTACTGCTCCTGAAAGGGAAAAAGGAATTATATAATCGCATTTATCTGGGATGCCAGGGGCTGGTTGCGGTCTGGTGTATGTCCCAGATTTTGTTGCTGTTGGCAGAAACTCAAACGGAGGTTGTGGCGGCTTATGTGATTGGTAATCTAGGCATCTGCTTTGTGGGAGCTTTTTGGTATTATTTTGCTGTCGTCTATACGGGTGGAAAGCCACAGGGGATTGCAAAGTACGTGCCGATTGGCTTGTCTGCACTTCACTATGTTTTTGTTCTAACCAATGGTTGGCATCATTTATACTACACAAAATTTAATGAGGATGAGGTGTGCCACGGAATCTTCTTCTACACCAATGTGTTGGTGACGTATGCGTTGGTTTTGTTGGGGGCAGCTACGTTGTACCGCAATCTCAGCAAAGAGCAGGATGAGAATGGTGCAAAGGGATTAATCATAGCGTCAGTGTTGATACCAGTCTTTTTAAATGCGGTGCAGCTTTCTGGTATGATTACGGCTTCTTTTGATATTACACCATTGGGTTTTGGCATATCCATCATCTGTGTATTCATGGCAACGTTGAAATATCGTTTTCTAGATTTAAACAGAGAGTTGGAAATTACAAATGAGAAACTGATTCTTTCGAGAGAAAGAAATCGCATTGCTCAGGAGGTACATGATACTGCAGGGCATACGTTAACTATGATTCAATCCTATATGAAGCTTGCACGTATAGCCAATGAACAGGCCCAGACAGAACAGGTCAGTGAGTACTTAGAGCAAGCACGGGAATTGACAGGAAAGGGAATCAAGGAACTTAGAGAATCCATTAACCGATTACGTCAGGAAGAAAGCTATGAGTTAGTGACTCAGGGCGTAATGCAGTTGGCGAATCAGGTAAAAGAAATGACAGTGGAGGTAACGGTAAAGGGAGAAGATTCGGAGAGGTATTCACATCTGTCTAGAATTGTCTATGACTGTGTCAGAGAGTCCATTACCAATAGTTTAAAATATGCATCGGCAAAGAAGCTGGAAATTGTGTTACGGTTTGATGATAACAGTGTGGAGGTTGTAATCGCGGATGATGGAAAGGGATGTTCAGAGATAACAGACAATAACGGACTTCGAGGAATTCGGGAACGGGTAGAAGGAAATGGCGGAAGCGTTCGGTTTATATCTGGTGAGGGAGAAGGTTTTCTTACAAGGATTCATTTAAACCTACATAAGAAGTAGAGATTTTGAAATATACAAGGGGGTACAAGGATGAAGGTACTGATTGCAGACGATATTATGATACTTCGGCAAGGACTAAAGGCAGTGTTGGAGCAGGACAGTGAAATAGAAGTGGTGGCACTTGCGGAAAATGGAAAGGAAGCCTTTGAAAAGTGTAAGGTGTATGAGCCAGATGTGGTGCTGATGGATATGCGTATGCCGGATTATGACGGGGCGTATGGGATTCGCGCCATTAAAGGGCAGTGTGAAAGGATTAAGGTGTTGGTGCTGACTACGTTTGATGATGAGGAGACGATAGAAAAGGCGCTGGATAGCGGAGCGGATGGATACATACTGAAAGAAATGGAAGATGAAAAGGTGATTGCTTCTGTGAAAAGCGTATATGCAGGAATGAGTATTTTCGGTGATGGGGTTTACAGGGTGATGAAAAGTCGGATGGAACAGGCTACAACAAGCAAGCAGGCTGTGGCGCCCCAAGAGAGCGATTGCCATTTTACGGACAGAGAGTTGGACATAGTGAAACTAGTAGCGCAGGGGTATGACAATAAGGAAATCGCAACAAAACTGTTCTTAGCAGAGGGAACAGTTCGTAATAATATATCAAGAGTGCTAGAAAAGTTATCTTTAAAGGATAGAACCCAGCTTGCAGTGTATGCAGTAAAGCATGGTTTAGATGAGTAATGAAAGGGTAGAAGAGGAGAGAGGGTATGGATGTATTCACATTATTGCTGTTGGCAGTTGGTCTGTCTATGGACGCCTTTGCGGTGGCTATTTGTAAAGGTCTTGCCATGCCACGGGCAACTATTGGTAACAGTATAGTCGTGGGATTGTGGTTTGGAGGTTTCCAGGGACTAATGCCTTTTTTGGGTTTTCTTCTCGGAGTACAGTTTTCGACTCATATCAATCGGGTGGCACCATGGATTGCTTTTATCTTGTTGGTGCTTATTGGTGGAGATATGATTAAGGAATCTCTCTCTAAAGACGAGGATGAAGAATCGGAATCTCTGGCAATTCGTGAAATGCTGTTGTTGGCGATTGCCACCAGCATTGATGCCTTGGCGGTGGGAGTTACCTTTGCTTGTGTACCGGTTCAGGTGGTTACGGGAGGTGTGTACCGAAATACAATTGTGGGTTGTGGCATCATTGCAGTCACCACATTTATTATCTCATTTGTGGGAGTCAATGTGGGTCATGTGTTTGGGACTAGATACAGAAATAAGGCGGAATTTGTTGGTGGAGCCATATTAGTGATATTAGGTATTAAGATTTTGGTGGAGCATTTTTTACTACTTATGCATTGACAAAATAAGGGGCCGAGAGATAGAATTAGGTGAATTTTACCAAGGAGAAAAGTTATGGAAAAGAAAAAAGATGTGTTAAGACCAAAGCTGTTTAAGACTATGAAAGGATATAGCGGAAAGCAGTTCGCTAAGGATGTGATTGCAGGTGTGATTGTTGCAATTATTGCTTTACCACTTTCCATTGCGTTGGCATTGGCTTCGGGGGTGGGACCAGAACAGGGTATCTACACTGCGATTATCGCAGGTTTTCTCATTTCCTTTTTTGGTGGTAGCCGGGTGCAGATTGCAGGTCCTACAGCAGCATTTGCAACCATTGTAGCGGGTATTGTTGCTAAACAGGGAATGGAAGGCTTGGTGCTTGCAACATTGCTTGCAGGTGTATTCTTGATTGTTATGGGTGTGCTTCGTTTGGGCAATTTGATTCGTTTTATTCCTTACACCATTACAACCGGTTTTACAGCGGGAATTGCGGTTACTATTTTGATTGGACAGCTGAAAGATTTCTTCGGAGTTACCTATCAGAATGGAGAAGCTCCTGTGGAGAGCATTGAAAAGATAGAGGCGTTGATTGCCAATTACGGCACCTTCAATACAGATGCATTGATTGTGGGTACGGTATGTCTTGTGGTGTTGATTGTATGGCCATACATCAATAAGGTGATTCCGGGTTCTTTGATTGCGGTATTTGTGGGTATCGGTTTGGTGTCAGGTCTTGGGCTTGAGGCTAATACCATTGGAGATTTGTATACAATTAGCAATGAGTTGCCAAAGTTTGCAATGCCAGAGTTTTCGCTTGATGCGATTCGTAGCGTTTTACCGGATGCATTTACCATTGCCATTTTGGCGGCGATTGAGTCTTTGCTTTCCTGCGTGGTTGCAGACAGTATTATCAACTCGAAGCACAATTCCAATATGGAGTTGGTTGCTCAGGGTATCGGTAATATCGGTTCCGCCTTGTTTGGTGGTATTCCGGCTACAGGAGCTATTGCCAGAACGGCAGCGAATATCAAAAATGGTGGACGTACACCGGTGGCAGGCATGGTGCATGCGGTTGTATTGGTATTGGTGCTAGTGGTGCTAATGCCGTATGCGGCACTTATTCCCATGCCAACTATTGCGGCGATTTTGTTTATGGTAGCTTATAATATGTGTGGTTGGAGAACCTTTGTCCATGTGGTTAAGACTTCGCCAAAAAGTGATATTGCGGTTATGGTTGTAACCTTCGTACTTACCGTAGTATTTGACCTTGTGGTTGCCATTGAGTTTGGTATGGTGATTGCGTGTCTGTTATTCATGAAGCGTATGAGTGATGTGACCAACGTGGAGGGATGGACATATATGAATGAAAATGGAGAGGATAAGGATGCCATTGACTTGAAAGTGGTGCCAGAGCATACATTAGTTTATGAAATCAGTGGCCCATTGTTCTTCGGTGCAGCAGATAAGCTCTTGTCTATTGACCTCGGAAAGAAGACTAACTGTCTTGTGTTGCGCATGAGAAGCGTGAATGCCATTGATGCAACTGCAGTGAATTCTTTGGAGCAGTTGTTTGCAAAATGTCGCGATAAAAATATTACAGTGATTCTTTCTCATGTGAATGAGCAACCTAAAAATGTACTTCGCAAATCTGGTTTGTATGATATTGTGACAGAGGAAAATATTTGTCCTAATATTGATGCAGCACTATTGCGTGCGGCAGAGATTGTGAAGTAATATGTGATAGTGTGAATAAGAATAAAAAGGCAAGAAAGAAGTGCAAGAGCAAGTGTTTGGGTAGCGCTTGCGGAGAGAATGTACAGGATACGAAAAAGGATTAGAACCAATTAGTTCTAATCCTTTTTCCTTGCCGGAGAAATGATGATGTGAGACTTATTCGTTGTTGGTATCTTGACCAGTTCCGCTGTTACTAGTAGCACTATCATTTCCCTGACCTGTGTTACCATCACTGGTTCCGTCTCCTTGACCGGTGGTTCCGACATCATCACCAGTAGTTCCGGTGTCATCGCCAGTGGTTCCGTTATCAGCAGGAATCTCGCCTGCTTCTAAAACTGCTATTTTGCTAATCTGTCCGCGTAATCGTTTGAAATCCCAACCGACTTCGCTTCGAGCTGTACTGTTCGGGTCGTTCACGTAGAAGAAGCCATCTTTGAATTCACGGATAACGAGGAAGCTTTCTTCGGTTGTAAAGTCACCGGCGGTTACCTTACAGATTAGAAGTTTACCATCCTCTAATGCTTCTACCATAGCATCCTTGTCCACGTTGATTTCTTCAGACTTCAAGCCAAGTGCTTTGGCACCATTGGTCATAAGAGTCCAATGTGTTTTGCCGTTTTCGTCTAGATACCCCATCTCTGTGGCATAATCTGCAATCTTGATTGGGTTCTTGGTGTTATCCTTCATCAAATATATATACGCCATAGAAAGAGAGGTAGGTCCGGCTCCTCGAAGTGCAATGATATCGGTGGAATAATCTGCGTATCCCCAACGCTCATCAAACTGTAGGAAAAGTGGAACTTGGTTTGCATTTACATCCACGGAAAATTCGCCGTCAAATACAATGTTAATCATTGCTGGATAATTAAGGGCAAAACTCTTCATCTCTGAATTCACTGCAAGGTTTTGCAAAACAATATCCGGTAATGCAGCGGCACTGTCATAAATGCTCTGCATGGTGGTGTCGGAAGCAGTCTGTTCTTGCAAAATAGCAAGGGCAGCATTGCGGTCTGTCGGAATTTCCTTTGCCACAATGGCTTCATCAATATTGGCTACTGGTTCTTCAGTGGTAATTTCACTGGTGGCATAATATTCGGATAATTCCCGTTCTTTTTGCTTTTTCTTCTGACCTTTTACAATACCACTAATCAAGGCAACTAATCCCACAATTAAGAGAATTACAATGAGGAGCAAAATGCTGCAGCGGATGATGGCCTGTTGCATCCGTTTCTTTCTTCGGCGTTCTCTTGCTGCAAGCTTCTTGCGGCGGGCACGTTCCTTTTGACGTTGGATATCTGCACGCTCTGCTGCGGTTAATTCTCCGTCGTCAGGAGAACCGTCAGACAGTGCAGACTTTGGTCGTCCGGTACTTGCCATGCTGTCAGGAATCAGTGGTGTATATAGGGATTCGCTGACAGAATCCTTTGGGCTGTCTGTAGTTTTCACGAGCGGCTTTGTCGTGACAGAAGAAGTGTCCACGCTAGCGAGCTCTTCGAGCTCTGTATCTTCGAAGTTGGTGTATTTAGCCGGCTCATCATATTCCGGAGTGTTGATGCTAGTATTTGCATAAGCATCACTGTTATATGAAGTATTACCATAATCATTATTTACATAGTTGATGTCACTATATTCACCGGAAGTATAATCATTGCCCTCGTAGGAGGCGGTGTCATATTCTGAAACGCCGTACCCTTGGTTTCCGTAAGTGGAATCTGCATACGTGTTCTCATTGTACCCAGTGTTTTCGTATCCGGCATTCTCATAACCTATATTTTCATAGCTAGCATAGTCATTGCTATAATTGTAATTCGTGTCATTATATGCGGTCTGTTCATCTGGTGAGAAATTTGGTTCTGGAGTATAGCCTGTCTCATCACCAAATGGTTCGATTGTAAATTTGTCCATGGTTAACCTCCTGAAGTAAACTATCTATATAAATATCTCATTGTCACATTTTTCTCAAAATATACCAATTCTAGTATAGTATAACACGAAATCTTTAAGAAGACATAAAAAAATTCTGAATTTTTTGTAACTAGCCGTTGATTTTCGGTTCTCGGCGGGTATAGAATGGAAAGTAGAAGATGAGAAAACACACATAGGATGTATGAATTTGAGCAAAGGAACGCAAAGGAGAAGAATTATGGGATTAAATGATACCCCGTCAGCAAACCGTATACACATTGGATTTTTTGGAAAAACCAATGCGGGGAAATCTAGTTTGGTCAATGCAATTACAGGTCAGTCGTTGGCTGTTGTGTCCTCAGAGAGGGGTACTACCACAGACCCAGTTTACAAGGCAATGGAATTGTTGCCATTAGGACCTGTGCTTATTATGGATACACCGGGCTTAGATGATACCAGTGTACTTGGGAAATTACGCATTCAAAAGACAAATGAGGTGCTTCGAAAAACGGATATAGCCATCGTTGTGGTTGATGTGACCCAAGGGATTACACAGGACGAGGAAAATTTGTTGAAACAGCTAAAGGAGAGAGATATTTCTGCTTTGCTAGTTTGGAATAAGGTGGATTTAGTTGGAGAGGAGAAATCTTTGCCAAAGGAAGATATAGGGGTTCCGCAGATTTTTGTAAGTACGCTTACAGGGGAAGGTGTGAATAAACTCAAAGAGCAGATTCCTCATGTGATGAAGCAAAAGGAAAACGAAAGACCACTGGTGAAGGATTTGATAAAGCCATTGGATGTGGTGGTGCTAGTGGTTCCCATCGATGAGTCGGCGCCAAAGGGGAGACTGATTTTGCCACAGCAACAGGTGATTCGGGAATTGCTAGAATGCGGTGCGGTCACGGTTGTGGTGAAGGATACGGAATATAAGCAGATGCTTTTATCTATGGAGAAGAAACCGAGACTGGTTATTATTGATAGTCAGGTGTTTGGAAGAATTTCGGCGGAGACACCGGAGGACATTCCACTTACCTCTTTTTCTATCCTAATGGCAAGGAAAAAGGGATTTTTGAAAATTGCAAAAGAAGGAGCTCATGCATTAGACCGTGTGAAGGATGGCGATAAGATATTGATTGTGGAAGGATGTACCCATCATAGACAGTGTGGAGATATCGGTACGGTAAAACTTCCGAATTGGATTCGAAATCACACACAGGCAGAGCCAGAATTTGTATTTTGTTCAGGAATGGAATTTCCAGAGAATTTGTCCCAGTACCAATTAGTGATACATTGTGGTGGTTGTATGTTAAATGAACGAGAGATGCGATACCGTATGCAAAAGGCAATGGAACAGGAGGTTCCTTTTACCAATTATGGCATCGCAATCGCCCATATGCATCACATTTTACATATTAGTGTGTTACCGTTAGAGGGTACATATTAAAAGGTGCACTATTTTTCAGATGGTAAAGTGTGAGAGGAATTACCTAGATAATCTTTTGCTGAAAAATAAGCTATGCTTGTTCCTTTACAAGAGACATGTAGCGAGCACCAACATAGCTCCAGTTGATGAGATTAAACCAGTTATCCACATAGTCTGGTCTGCGGTTTTGATATTGCAAATAATATGCGTGCTCCCACACATCGATACATAGAAGTGGATTAACAGTAAGAGAGATTGGAGTGTCCTGGTTTGGAGTGGAGATTATCTCCAATTTCCCGTTACTTAGGATAAGCCATGCATAGCCAGAGCCAAATTGGTTGACAGCGGCAGCAGTTAACTCTGCCTTGAAATTATCGATGGAACCAAAGGATGAATTGATTGCAAGAGCAAGCTTGTCGGTGGGAAGTTCACTATCAGCAGAGTTCATACACGCAAAGTAGAGCTCGTGATTGTAAACACCACCGGCATTATTTTTTATTGCGGTTTTGATTTCGTTTGGAATTTCTTCTGTCTGAATTAACAGTTCATCTAATGTCATGTTTTGCAAATTTTTATAGTTCTTCAAAATCTCATTTAACTTATTCACGTAGGTGACATAGTGTTTGTCGTGATGAAATTTCAAAATCTCCTCACATAGGTAAGGCGCTAGAGCATTGTAGGTATAGGGTAAGTCTTTGACTTCAAATGGATAGTTCATATATTTTTCCTCCTTTTTTAATAACATGGTGCTTGCGAGACAGATATAAGTTTCGGTTATAGATGTAACCAATATATATTTGGGAAATCTCGCAGGCACTATTTTATGCTATGATAAATTTAAAATAGTGATACATAAATATATGAGAGAAGAGGAAAAATTATGACAACTTTTTAGGGAAATTCTAATAATAATTTATTAGAATAAAAAAATTGCGAAAATATGGGAGGTTTGCTATAATATTTGTGTTTTGTTGCGGAGTCTTCTGGCAACAAAAGAATTGCGGACGAGAGATTACTTACAGATTATAATAGAGTATGTACAAGATATCAGGAGGAATAGGCTATGGCTACCATTGCTGACAGAAGCAGAACGAAAGAAATTATCGAGCGCCTACAGGCGATTTTGGATACTGCCCCATCCGTACCGTTGGCGGCAGGAAAGATTAGCATTTATAAAGATGAGGTACAAACACTTTTGTCAGAGTTGTCCACACAGATGGATATGGAGATCAAGACCTACCATGAAGTGAACGACCGTAAGGGTAAGATTTTGAGCGAGGCAAAAAAAGAAGCCGAGCGCATTATTTTTGAGGCCGAGCACAGTGCTAGTAGGATGCGTGTTACAAAGCATACAACCGGGGTTGCACCTGTGGATTACAATATGTTGAATGATGAGGAGAGAAGCGCTCTTGGCAATGCCAATGAAATCTATGCGGCATCCCTCATTTATACTGACGAGATGTTGACGGAAGTAACAGAGATGATTTCTACTGCATACCATAATATTCGCAGTGATTATGAAATAATTTTGCAGGTTATGGAAGAGAAGATGAATGTCTTGAGTAACAATCGTGCAGAACTAATGGATGGGTTGCAGGAAATGGGTCCAGATGATAGAAGTCAGCAGATTTTAGAGATTGGTCAGTTGCTTTCCAGCGAACTTTACAATGCTCGCATGAAGGCACGGACGAACCCAGATGAGTACAAGGATGGAAGTATTCAGTTGACTCTTGATTTACAAGAAGAACAGGAAGAGAAGACCCGACAGGCGGAGGAAAAAGCACAGCGTGCCGAAGCAGCTTTAGCACAGATGATTGCAGAGCGTGATGCGTTGGCGGAGAAGGTAGAGAGATTGAAGAATGATGGGATGAAGGCTACGCTTCATGCAACACCATTTCTTTCAGGGAACAAAGCTGTTGGGGAGTCGATAACGAATAAGTCAAATGAATCTGAAGAAGATGTGGAGTATGAAATCGTCTATGTCACAGAGGATGAGTTAGAAGAAGGCGAAGAATATGAAATTGAATATGTAGATGATTTTGAGGAGAATGGACCAGAAACGGTTGCGGAGTCTAAGGTGGAGAAATTCATCTCGGAGAAAAAAGCTACAACGGATAAAGTAGCAATGGAAAAGGCTGACGCAGAGCTGGTAGACAAGATAGAAGGCGCAGCAGACAAGGTAGAAGCGAAAGTTACAGCCCTAGGAGATAAGGTGGAAGGTGCAACAGACAAAGCAGAAACGAAGGCTGAGAAAGAAACTACCGACCAACCAGAGCAAGTAGAGGCTATGAAGACGGCAGAACCAGTTAAGGTGGAAACTCCGGAAGAAAAGGCAGCGAAGGAGAAGGAAGTCGCAGAGGCGATTAAGGAATTAGAGGAACTAGATAAAGAGAATGAAACCATTCCGCTGATTCCACATTTCAAGAAATCCGAAAGTGTTGCCAGTGTTCCGGCAGAGAGAGTTGCACCGATGGCGACGGCTATGACAACGGAGAAGAAATATAGTGGCTTGATTGGTCGGGCTGTGAAACAGCGAGAACAGGCACAGTTGGATGAAACTGTGACTACGGTGGATGAGTTTTCTTCTGTGACTACAAAAGGGCTTATCAAGAAAGAAACTGCACAGAAGAAGGATGAAGATATTCGTACCGATGCATACGGCAGAGAATATGTGCAAGCGACTATGATGTTTGATGATAATTACGAGATAACAGATTTTTGAATAATAAGGGGAGGGGTGTCTGAATACAGACATTCTTCCCTATTGAAATTAAATGGTCTTTTGTGAGAAGGGAGTAGCAAATGGAGCAGTATCAGGTTTTTAAGAGAAGAATTAACTACTATGAAACAGATAAAATGCAAGTAGTGCATCATTCCAATTACATTCGTTTTTTGGAAGAGTGTAGAATGGATTTTATGAGGCAGTTGGATATTGATTACAGTACCATGGAAGAAAATGGTATTATGGTACCGGTATTAAGCGTGGAATGCGATTACAAAACACCCGCAAGATTTGGAGACACTATATGTATTATTCCTAGGGTTGAAAACTTTACCGGGGTCAAATTTGAAATGAGTTATCGCATTTACTCTGAGAATTTTTCCGTGCTACATAATGAGGCAAGAACCTCACATTGCTTTGTAGATTTTAATTTTAAACCGGTTAGAATGAAAAAGGAGCATCCGGATATTTATGAAAAGTTTTTACAGTTGGCGGGTAAGTCCTTAAGCGATAAATATTAAGATTTTGTGAACATTCTAAAAATGAAAAACGAAATAATATAATTCGTGTTATAATGCGAAGCGAGTAATATGAGTGCGGACTATATGGAGGATAAGTCATTGAGATTTACAGATTCGACTACGGGTCAGTTAGAGGATACACTGGCAGGAGCACTTAGCGGTGACAAACAGAATATGGAAGTGGATTTGTTTGCGACTGAGAGTGAACAAGAAAAGTTATCACAACAAGATAGTGATTGTGGAAATGAAATTCTTGACAACACCAAGGTGACAGCAACAAATCTAGATTGGGTTGAAGAACAACACGACAATGTTGGACCTTACAAGGGAGATGACGTATGTGATGGTGATGAGCGAAAACCAGTTATTGAGGTCAAGAACCTTTACAAGATATATAAGGTTGGAACCAACAAAGTAAGAGCATTGAACGGAGTAGATTTTAAGGTTTATGAAGGTGAATTTTGTGCTATTGTAGGAACGTCCGGTTCGGGTAAATCCACGCTACTTAACATGCTGGCAGGTTTGGAGAAACCAACAAAGGGTGAGATTTTGATTGATGGTCAACATATTGAGAAGATGAATGAAAACCAGTTAGTCCGATTCCGACGGGAGAATGTAGGGTTTATCTTTCAATCATTTAATCTGATTGGAACCATGGATGCATTAGAAAATGTTGCACTGCCATTGACCTTCCGAGGAATGCCGAAGATGCTTCGGTTAAAGCGAGCGATGAAAATGCTTAGACTAGTAGGATTAAAGGAACATGCAAAGCACAGACCAAACCAAATGTCTGGTGGACAGCAACAGCGTGTTGGTATGGCTAGAGCGTTGGTGGTGAATCCGAAGATTATGTTTGCGGATGAACCTACTGGTAATTTGGACTCTCATACATCAAAGGATATGATGGATTTGATGCGAAGGATTGTAAATGAACAGAAAAAGACATTGATTATGGTTACCCATGATGATAGTTTAGCCGCCATAGCGGACAAGGTGATTCGTATTGTGGATGGTAAGATTGTGGATATGACAGAATAGAGATATACAGGTTTGGAGGATAGAGAGATGAAGAACATAAAGTTAAAGAGTGTGAAAATGCATAAGTCAATTCTAGCATTGATGCTTTGTGCAGTAATGCTATTGTCTGTGACAGGAAAGAGTAGCGTGGTATGTGCAACGGGGGTGGATACGTCGTTAGCTACTACTACATCCAATGGCACATCCGAGGATATTGAGGATACCAATACTGACCCGAATGGTGTGCTTGGAAAGAATTCGGATGTAGGTATTGAGGTGACAAAGTCTATTACCGGAAAAGCAGGTAAGAATGTAAAGGTTGCCTTTAAGTTAAAGTCTAACGATATCGCGAATATAAAATTAAAAAGTGTGTATCCAGTGATTGATAACGCGTTTCCGTTTGAGACGAGCGGTGATGCGTATAAGATTGTTACTGCCGATGATACGGAGAAACAGAAGGAGTTAAATGCGTCGTTTAAAATGACAGCAAGAAAGGATATTTCTAACGGTTATCATAGTGTTCGCTTTATTGGTGAGTACGAGAAGCTGAATGCGGATGGAAATAGCCAAGCTTATTATATTATCAAAACCATTAATATTTACTTTACTGGTGATGGATACGTTCCAGATAATGGTGGCAATGATGGTTCTGACGGTGGCGACGACGATGGTGGCGACGATGGCAGTGATGAAAATCTTGACGATGGATATGATGATTACAGCGGTGGAAGCGATGAAGACGCGGTGGCGCCAAAACTGATAATTACAGGATATGAGACAGTTCCAGAAAAGGTAATGGCAGGGGAAACATTTAAGATTACCATACATATTCAGAATGCGTCTAAGACCACTTCTGTTTGCAATGGAAAGTTTTTAATTGGTAATGAGGCAGGAAGCTTTTTGCCAACCTCTGGTTCTAGTGCTGTGTTTGTGGACAGTATTCCGGCTGGCGAAACTGGGGATATTGAGATAGAGATGAAGGCAGGAGCAGATCTTGCGCAGAAGAATTACAGTCTAGTGGTTAAGGGTGATTTTGATGACGGCAGAGGTAATAATTTTACTTCCAGTGATAGTTTAACCATTCCGGTTTATCAGGAAATTGAATTGGCAGTGACAGAGATTTCTATGTCGCCGGAAATTGTAGGGATTGATAGTGAAACAACCCTTATGTTTACTATTAACAATAAGAGTAATGCAGGTGTATATAATGTAAATGTTACCGTGAAGGAAGATACCGTGTCCGCACAGGAATGTTATGTGGGTAATATTGCAGGTTCTTCTAGTGCATATGCAACTATGTATCTAGTTGGTGTGAAGGATAACTCAGATGTAGGAACGATTACCCTTGAGATTTCTTACGAGGATGCAGATGGCACAGTGGACACAATGGAACAGGTTGTGGATTGTCTTGTAAGCGAAGAAGCATACAACGAGGACGAATATTACGAGGATGAATATTACGAGGACGAATACTATGAGGAAGACGAAGGTGGATTTTATATTCCATTTTGGGTATATGGTCTAATCGCGATTGTGATACTCGGTGTTATCGCGGGTGTTGTAATAGGTCTTGTAGTTAGAAGAAAAAAGCAAATGGCAGCACTTTTAGAGGAAGAAGACGGAGAGGATGATATAAACGATGAGAATTTCTGATATTCTTGGAATGAGTCTGTCGAATCTCTGGAAGCGTAAAATGCGAACAGTTCTTACCGTGTTGGGTGTTGTAATTGGTACGGCATCCATTGTAGTTATGTTGTCATTGGGGCTTGGATTGAAAGAGGCAATGATGGCGCAGGTTGGCAGTGCTAGCGGATTGACAGAGATATCGGTGGAGTCTGATGCTATGTATGGCGGTTCAGATTCCCTGTTGTTAGATGACAGCACTATTGCCATGTTTTCAGATATGGAATATGTGGAAAATGTAGAACCACAGATTTACTATTCCATGCCATTTCAGATTGGAAATTATGAAGGTTATATGGAATTGATTGGTGCCAGTCAGGATTACCTCAGCAAGATTGAGTTGGGCGACGGAACCTATCCAGACTCAAATGGTAACATGGGTATTATAGTGGGAAACCAGATGGTCATGAATCTTATGGATATGACTACCGGCGAATGGGTGGATTTTGAAAGTGAAGAGGTTCCAAATGTTGACTTTATGAATACACCAATGATTGGAGGTATCGAGGAAGGTGACAGTTATGATATAGAAGGTATGGGAGATGATGCCTTTGATGATTTTAGTGATGACCTTGGAGATGCCAACAGCGACTTTGCGGTAGAAGAAGATTTCTCTGTGGATGATATAGAGGATACCGATTCTATGGATGATTTTGAGGATGATTCTGTGGGAGAGGATTTTGCAGAGGATGAATACCTAGAGGAAGATTCAGAGGTGTACAGTTACTTCACACCAGACATGAAACGAATGAAATTGAACGTATGTGGTGTGACTGCTGGTGATTTGGATACCTATACAGACTACTCCTACTATTGCTATACAGATATCGATGCTTTGAAAGCATTTTTAAAGAAGAATTATTCAGCCAATTCTGTGATTCCAGGACAGCCTACGGATAAGGAAGGAAAGCCTTATCGGGATTTGAAATATTCCCAGTTGGTGGTAAAGGTAGATGAGGCGGACAATGTAGAAACGGTTCTGGAAGATATTCAAAGCATGGGTTATATGGCATATGCTAGCAAGGAATGGTTGGATGAGATTGAAAAGGAATTTATGATTATAGAAGCAGTGTTAGGCGGTATTGGTGCAGTTGCCATGCTAGTAGCAGCAATCAGTATTGCAAATACCATGACCATGTCTATTTATGAAAGAACGAAGGAGATTGGTGTTATGAAGGTGCTTGGTTGCGGATTATCCAATATTCGTTCCATGTTCCTTACAGAGGCGGCATTTATCGGTTTCATTGGTGGTATTGTAGGTTTACTGCTAAGCTATTTCATATCATTTTTACTGAATCAGTTTCTTGCACCGATTTTCATGGCGGATATGTATGGAGTTGCAATGAATATATCAGCAATCCCGTTATGGTTGACGATTGTGGCAGTTGTATTTTCTACTATTGTGGGTATGGTTGCAGGCTTCTTCCCTGCGCAGAGAGCAACGAGATTGAGTCCGCTTGCGGCGATACGGAATGAGTAGTTGCAATTGAATACGAATTTATACACACAGTATGTAGTTATATAGAATTGCATGCTGTGTGTTTTAGTATACGAGGTTTTGGGATTTATGTTGCCAATGGGGGACGGATGTGTCGTAAGAAAATGGCAG
>JAFSIQ010000014.1 GCA_017439675.1 Lachnospiraceae bacterium | reverse complement strand
GCAGGGCTGTACAGATGAAGAGATAAAGGTACTTTGTGATCAGGCGATGTGCGGAGACAGAGGTATTGCGGAAAGTTTCGGATGTGAATTAGATCTTCCTGCAACGATTGCAAATGGAGATGATGTATGTCAGATTCGTTTTGTAAGAAGAAATAAATAGTCCTATTAGTAAGGTAAGAGATAGGGGGAGACTGTATGGATTGGCAGACACAGTTACATAGTGGAGAGATATATTTCCCAACTGGTGAAGAGATTATGGAAGAACAGGCAAAATGCCTGGAGAAATTATATGATTATAATCAGACAAGACCGATGGAGGGTGAAAAGCGTACGAATCTTTTAAAAGAAATGTTTGCTGAAATTGGGGTAGGTACTTATATTGAACCACCATTTCATTCTAATTGGGGAGGTCATCACTGCCATTTTGGCAAGTTTGTGTATGCAAATTTTAACCTTACTTGTGTAGATGATACGCACATTTATGTAGGCGATTATACAATGTTTGGACCAAATGTAACACTTGCTACCGCAGGTCACCCAATTTGTCCAGAGCTACGTGCAAAAGGATATCAGTATAATATGCCTGTACATATTGGGAAAAATTGTTGGTTAGGAGCTGGGGTAATTGTGCTACCGGGTGTTACGATTGGAGATAATGCTGTAATTGGTGCAGGAAGTGTGGTTACAAAAGATATCCCAAGTAATGTGGTGGCAGTTGGAAATCCTTGCAAAGTGCTTCGTGAAGTAAATGAATATGATTATGAATGCTATTTTAAAGATCGAAGAATTAGTCAGGAGTTGTTAGATAAGATTGATAAAGGGTAATACAATGAAATCAAAGTTTTCGTTAGAGACAAGTTCCATGTCATTGCACATTATGGCAATGGTATTTATGCTGTGTGATCATTTGTGGGCGACAGTTATACCAGGAAATGACTGGTTGACCTGTATAGGCAGATTAACATTTCCTATCTATGCGTTTTTGCTTGTTGAAGGATATTTCCATACACATGATTTGAAAAAATATGTATGTCGATTATTGGTGTTTGCATTATTATCAGAGATACCATTTAATCTGGTAATGGGCAGCAGTTGGTTCTATCCGATTCATCAGAACGTCTTATGGACTTTCCTAATTGCGATTGGTCTTATTCATATGAATGAAAAAGCAAAAGCAACTGGTAAGCTATGGCTTAGAGTAATTGTATGCCTTGGAAGCATATTATTGTCTTTTATTGTGGGAATCTTAACAATGGTAGACTATTATCATGCCGGAATATGGATGGTGCTTGTATTCTATTTCTTCAGAGGATGTAAGTGGTGGAATTATGTAGGTCAGTTTGTACTGTTATATTATATCAATGTGGAAGAGCTAAGTGGTTTTGCATATGAAATTACCTTGTTTGGCGAGACTCATTTTTTGGTACGACAGGGATTTGCTTTATTAGCTCTTATTCCGATATGGTTATATCGAGGTAAGGAAGGATACAAGAGTAAGACCTTGCAGTATATTTATTATGGATTTTATCCAGTGCACTTG
>JAFSIQ010000013.1 GCA_017439675.1 Lachnospiraceae bacterium | reverse complement strand
GGTTACCAGTTCGTAAGTCTTGGTAAGATGACAGACTTCATCAAGAAGGGTGACGATCCTAACACAGCTTGGGAAAAGGCTAAGGGTGAGTATGGTCGTGTGGCTGACGCTGTTAAGATTATTGACCCAAGAGCAGAATAGGAGGTAGACGAAGATGGCATTATTTGAATCATATGAAAGAAGAATTGACCAGATTAACGCTAAGCTTAACGAGTATGGAATCGCTTCTATCGAGGAAGCTGAGAAGATTACTAAGGATGCTGGTCTTGACGTATACAAGCAGGTTGAAGGTATTCAGCCAATCTGTTTTGAAAATGCAAAGTGGGCTTACACAGTAGGTGCTGCTATTGCAATTAAGAAGAACTGTAGAAAAGCTGCTGATGCTGCTGCAGCAATCGGTGAGGGTCTTCAGTCATTCTGTATTCCAGGTTCTGTAGCTGACACACGTAAGGTTGGTTTGGGACATGGTAACTTAGGTAAGATGTTGTTAGAGGAAGAGACAAAGTGTTTTGCTTTCTTGGCTGGACATGAGTCATTCGCTGCTGCTGAAGGTGCTATCGGTATTGCAGAGAAGGCTAACAAGGTTCGTAAAGAGCCACTTCGCGTTATCCTTAACGGTTTAGGTAAGGATGCTGCTCAGATTATCGCTCGTATCAACGGATTTACATTTGTTGAGACAGAGTATGATCCATATACAAATACTGTAAAGGAAGTATTCCGTAAGTCTTACTCAGATGGACTTCGTGCTAAGGTTAACTGCTATGGTGCTAACGACGTTTGTGAAGGTGTTGCAATCATGCACAAGGAGGGTGTTGACGTTTCTATCACAGGTAACTCAACAAACCCAACTCGTTTCCAGCATCCAGTAGCTGGTACTTACAAAAAGGAGTGCTTAGAGCAGGGTAAGAAGTACTTCTCAGTAGCATCTGGTGGTGGTACAGGACGTACACTTCACCCAGATAACATGGCGGCTGGTCCTGCTTCATATGGTATGACAGATACATTGGGACGTATGCACTCAGATGCACAGTTCGCTGGTTCTTCATCCGTTCCTGCACACGTAGAGATGATGGGTCTTATCGGTGCTGGTAACAACCCAATGGTTGGTATGACAGTTGCAGTTGCAGTATCTATTGAAGAAGCTGCTACAGCAGGTAAGTTCTAAGAAATATTTAAGAGAATATTTTAAGAAGTTATGGTATAATGTGGGAGTAGTCGCATGACTACTCCTATTTTGTTATTTTTGAGGAGGAAAGGAAGAGTATAGATGAGTAAAGGGACAGCGTGTTTTTTGTGTTGGCTGCCAATTGTGATTGCAGTATTGGAGGCACTGTTTATACTGTTTGTTGCTATAGGAGTCATACCTGCGGAAGGTGGTACGATTCAGGCAGCGATAGTAGGCTTGACGATGGTGGTTGGTTATCTAGCAACTGTTGTGGCTGAATTCGGAGTCATGATTTGGCTCATTGTAAGAACGGTGAAGCAGACGGAATGGGATACAACCTGCAAGGTGGTTTGGGTGATTTGTTTACTTTTATTTTCTGCAATCATTTACCCAATTTATTATTTTGCATGTATTCGAAAAGAGTAGTAAGCAGTTGTTTCATGATATAGTGTAAGGAGGCGGGTGTGATGATGGACAATATGAAAAAATGGTTTTTAATAGTGTTTGCTTTGATGGGAATATGCAGCTTTTCCCATATGGTACAGGCGGAGAATCTCTCGGATTTTAGTAATGGATCTATCATGATTTATGATGATGCTACATTAGAAGATGGCAAGACCACAATTAGGTGGAATGCAATCGCGCTCCCAACGGGTTCCTCGGCAACATTTTCTTTTGATGTGGAGTTGGCAGACAACAGGCAGTTTATAGATGCCGAACAGTATTCCACTAATATGACAGCTTTGACAATTGAGCAGTCTGCTTTTGGTGACCATGGTGGCAGATTTTATGTGCGTGTCCGTGTGGTTATGCATACCACAGGGGAAGACGCGACCACAACTGCTGGAGATTGGTGTACACCTGCTGAAATGGTGTACATAAAGATTAACAAGAATAATTTCCCGGGAATGTACAAGGTTTTAAAAAATGGTGGAAAGTATAATTCGTCAAATGGTGTCAAGAAGATTGATTATGACCAAAATGGTGATGGCTGGCTTGACCCAGAGGAGATTAACGACATCTGGATGCTTGGTACACTGAATATAACCAAGAAGGTTAATGGGGTGTATAAGACCACAAAGGCACCGGATGTTTCCAGCTTCAAAGGAATAGAATATTTTACGAATTTGAATTCGGTTCATATTGCCCGTTATAGCGGGAAGACGGCAGACCTTTCCAAATGTCCTGCTAGATGGGTGGATATTCGTGGAATTACTGCGAAGCAGTTTACATTGAATGCCCCAAATGCAAAGGATGTGATAGTGGAGGCTTCCCATGACACCAAAATGACGAAGCTTGATGTGAGTAAATGTAAGAATGTTATTGATTTGACAGCCTATGGCAATAATGGAACAAAGACCTTAAAGCTTCCGAAGAACAAGAAGAAATTGAAGGTGTTGAGTGTTTCAGAGATTGGAGCAAAGAGTCTTAATCTAAATGCATACACAAAGCTTCAACAGTTGTATGTATATGATTGTGATGTGAAGAGTGTGAAGGTGAACAAATGCAAGAACCTCAGATACATATATTTCTGGTATTGTGATAATATCAAGAGTCTGAATTTAAAATCAAATACGAAACTGCGCGGTGCAGATTTCTATAAGACACCGGGACTCACTGCAACAACAGTTAAGAAGTCTAAGAGTGGCAAATATACTTGGAACAAGGGCAAGTGGTGGTATGGAACATCTGCCTATAAGAAGGATATGAAGAAGCTTTACCAATAGTGATTAATTGAGGAACAAGTATGCGAATAAGAACCGACGGCAATTTTGTCGTCGGTTCTTATTTGTTGTAGGAGTTGAAAGGATTTTCGTTTGCGTATTAGTTGACTAAAGTATCATTAGTTGTTTGGTTCAACCGCTTTGCTATTTTTAGCATTTTTTCTTTCTCTACCTTGCAAATTTCTCTATCATAGGTGTATAACCCGTTGATTTCCCCTTCCACATCGGAAAGCTGGGTGTAGACACAACCACATACTCCTTCCTTCATTGCTGGGAGTATCATTTTCTCATACATTTCTAAGATGCGGTTTGTCAATTCTGTGCTATCCTTGCAGGTGCCGTAGCCGTATTCCTTTTTGCCAAAGAAATGTGAACTGTCTAACAGCTTGTAACCGCCACACTCAGAAATTAATAGTGGTCTAGAGGATGTATTCGTTAAAGTCTTATTTCGGAAATAAATGTGCAGGCTGTTAAAGTCGCTTTTTTGCTGTGCAAACCATCCGGAGGTAGTATCAATCAGTCTAGATTTGTCCAAAGCTTTTACATAGAGATACAAATCATCGCTGTTGAATTGTCCCCAACCCTCATTAAAAATGGTGTAAGCAATAATGGAAGGGTGATTGTGTAGATGCTCTACGGTGTGTCTTATCTGTTCCTCAAATATTTGTCGTCTCCGGTTATCGATAGGTAATTTGGACTCTCGCATTTTCTGAAAACCAATGGTAGGCAAAACGGTGTCATGAATAAAGGAATAGTCGCCGCTGTTCACCATATCCTGCATCACCAACATACCCAATCGGTCACAGGCATAATAGAAGTAATCGGGCTCGATTTTAATGTGCTTGCGGAGCATGTTAAAGCCTAACTCCTTCATGGCAAGAATATCCCGGTCGTAGCCCGTCTCTTGTTTTGGAAGGTAGATGCCATCTGGAAAATAGCCTTGGTCCAACACTCCGTGCAAAAAGATTGGCTCACCGTTTAGACATACTCGCTTTCTCCCTTGAAAGGATTTTGTGCCGATGGTTCGAAGTGCAAAGTAGCTTTCGAAATGGTCTTCTCCGGCCGTGATTGTCATTTGATACAAATGTGGATTGTCCGGTGTCCAATGAATCGGATTGGTGATGGAAAATGTCGCCTTCCCTTCCGTAAACGCCTCTGTGCGCACAATGCCATCTGATAGAGTATAGGCTACTTCAAAGGGGTCTGTAGCAGGAACGGGTTTGTTATATTCTAGCTTTAATGTTACATTTTCAAGGTCGGTCTTAATGACAATGCGTTTTACGTAAATGTCGGGAACATTTTCTATCCAGACAGATTGCCAAATACCACTGACTGCTGTATACCACATGCCCTTTGGATGTTTGGTCTGCTTGCCGTAAGGGTAATTGTGGTCTAATGTGTCTGTTGCGATTACCTTCAATGTGTTCTCTCCGTAACGGTTTACCTCATGGGTAATGTCAAAAGTAAATGGAAGGTAGCCGCCCTCGTTCGCCCCCACAAGAGTGTCATTCACATATACCTCCGCAATTTGGTCTACAGCATCAAAATGAAGGAGTACCCTTTTTTCTCGAAAGCTTTTTGGTACGGAAAATGTGCACTCATAAATGAGCTCCTCTGGCACCACACCCTGATATCCTGATAATGAGGATTGGGGTGGGAAAGGGATGCAAATGGACTGGCTGTTCAATGTCCAATTATCCTTCAGTATGTGGAATTGTTTTCTCTTGAATTGTGGACGGGGATGGCTAGTCCAAGGTATGCTTGTTTCAGGTTTAGTATCCATAGAGTACCTCCTTTCATCATTGGAATTATTATAAGGGTTTAGATATGACTTCACAACTGAGAATAATATACAAATTTCATTGTGAAATTGTTTGCGTTGAAAGGGGCAAAAAAGTGCAGTATAATGGGAGAGGTTAATATAAGATTCAAATTACACATGAATTACACCTAAAAGGGTAAATATACACAATTAATCGGGAGGATGTTTTATGCCAAAAAAGAAATTTTATGAGAATCAAGCAAATACCATTATTGCAAAGTTGAATGCACGGAAGATGGAAGGATATTATTGTCCGGACAAGGAAAGTGCCAAGGAAAAGATTATGGAATTGATTGGCGAGGAGAGAAAGCTTGTAACCTACGGTGGTTCTGTCACCTTAGATGAAATTGGAATAAAGAAAGAGGTGCTGGCAGCAGGTCATGAATTGTTAATTCGGGAACGCTATGCAACCGAAGAGGAAAAGGCAGAATGCTATACTAAACAGACTATGGCAGATGTGTACATGATGAGTACTAACGCCATTACGTTAGATGGAGAGTTGGTGAACATTGATGGCGCAGGAAATAGAGTGGCTTGTCTTATCTACGGACCCAAATCTGTGATTGTGGTTGCTGGAATGAACAAGGTGGTGACCAATGTGGAAGAGGGAATTCACCGGGTGCGTAACATCGCAGCACCACCGAATACGGTGCGTTTATCCTGTGATACACCTTGTGCGAAGACCGGACAATGCGGAAACTGCCTGACAAACACCATTTGTTGTCAAACGGTAGTAACAAGAGCTTCTAGAATACCGAACCGCATTAAGGTTGTATTGGTGGGGGAAGAATTAGGATATTAGAAAATGGAGAGAATAGAATGTATGAGTTGGTTGTGCAAAAACTAATCCAAAGGGGATATCACATCTCCTTTGCGGAATCCTGTACTGGCGGGATGGCTTGTGCAGCACTGGTAAGTGTTGCAGATGCATCCAAGGTTTTGGATGTAAGCTTTGTGACCTATGCCAATGAGGCGAAGATGCAGTATTTGGGTGTTGACGAAATGACAATCAAGCAGTATGGTGTGGTAAGTGAACAGGTTGCCCATGAGATGGCGATGGGTGTTGCGAAACAGGCAGGCTCTCAGGTTGGTGTGGGGATTACTGGTGTGGCAGGACCTGGCGGTGGGACGAAGGAGAAACCCGTGGGAATGGTTTGCTTTGGATTTTGTGTAGAGGGCAATGTTTCTACTTATACCGTGCAGTTTGGCGATGTCGGACGCAATGAGGTGCGGACGAGGAGTGTAGAATTTGTGTATAAAACTCTCGCATCAAAGCTGTGATATGGAATGATTTTGGCTAAGATGGTATAGAGATTATAATAGAGATTGACAACATCAGGAGGAATCTATGAAGATTATTATTGTAGGTTGTGGTAAGGTTGGATATACCTTGGCACAACAGTTGGACGAAGAAGGACACGACATTACGGTGGTAGATACCAATGGTGATAAGATTGAGCAGGCGATTTCTACGTTGGATGTACAGGGGATTGAGGGTAATGGAACCACGTTTAATGTATTGTCGGAGGCAGGAATTAAATTGGCGGATTTACTGATTGCAGTAACCGCACGGGATGAGGTCAACTTGCTTTGTTGTCTTATGGCAAAGAAGACTGGTAATTGCAATACCATTGCCAGAGTGCGCAATCCAGAATATATGAATGAGATGAATTATTTACGAGATGTTTTGGGATTATCTATGGTGATTAATCCGGAACTTACATGTGCGAGAGGTATTAGCAATTTGGTGGAGGTTCCAAGTGCGTTGGACTTTACTACCTTTGGAAAAGGACGCGCCAATTTAATTAAGCTGTCAATCCCGGATGATTCCTTACTTCATAATATGACGGTCGCAGATTTTTCGAAAAAGGTACACTCCAAGACATTGATTTGCGCTATTGAACGTGATGGTGAGGTTGTAATTCCCAATGGAAACTCGGTACTTCAAAATAATGATAAAATCTATGTAGTGCTTCCTCCTTCTGAATTGCACTCGTTGTTGGGGAAGCTTGGAATCAAGGAAAAGAGAATTAAAAATGTTATGATTATCGGCGGAAGCCGTATTGCATACTATTTGGCGAAACGCTTGGGGGATGCCCACATTCAGGTGAAGATTATTGAACGGGATTTTGCAACCTGTGAGAACATAAGCGAGATGCTGCCACACACCTTGATTATTCATGGAGATGCTACTGACAGACAGGTGTTACTGGAAGAAGGCATTGAGGATGTGGATGCATTTATTTCCCTTACGAATATGGACGAAGAAAATTTGGTGCTCTCTATGTTTGCTAGTAAAGTAAGTGATGCCAAGATTATTACAAAAGTAGATAAGGTGGCATTTAGCGAGGTGGTTGGGGAACTGCCAATTGGTAATATTGCGTGTCCCAAGAATATTACTGCCAAATCCATTATTCAGTATGTGCGAGGTTTGCAGAATTCCATCGGAAGTAATATTGAAACCTTGTATCGGATTATTGATGACAAAGCAGAGCTTATTGAGTTTCGGGTGAATCAGGAATCAAAGGTGACGGGTGTACCATTGATGAAGTTGAATATCAAGAAGAATCTGTTGGTCTGTGGTATTATCCGCAATGGGAAGATTATCACACCGAGTGGTAAGGATACCATTGAATTGGGAGATGCGGTTTTGATTGTAACGACAAACCGTGGAATGGCAAATATTAATGATATTTTAGTTTGATGAAAATGGTGATACAGGATAAGGATAGATTATGAACATTAGAATGATTGTATATATGCTTGGATGGTTGTTGAATACTGTGGCGACATTGATGTTGGTGCCCTTTGCGGTTTCTATATACTATCACGAGGACAGTGGTAAATATTTTCTGGCCTGTGCATTGGCTTTGTTTGTTGTAGGTTTTTTGTTGACTGCCCAAAAACCGCAGAAGAAATCTTTTTTTGCAAAAGAAGGATATGTGGTGACTGCATTGAGCTGGCTGTTGATGTCTGTTTGTGGCTGTGTGCCTTTTTATTTGAGTGGTGAGATACCCTCCTTTACAAATGCACTTTTTGAATGTATTTCGGGTTTTACAACAACAGGCGCGTCCATATTAAGTAGTGTGGAGGATATGTCCCGCTGTATGAATTTTTGGCGCTGTTTTATTCAGTTGATTGGCGGTATGGGAGTGTTAGTTTTTATGTTAGCACTTATTCCATTAACCGGTGGACAGGATTTGCATTTGTTAAGAGCGGAAAGTCCGGGTCCTAGTGTGGGTAAGCTGGCTCCAAAGGTACAAAAAACAGCCTATTACTTGTATGCAATTTACTTTGCGCTTACTGGATTAGAGATTATATGCCTGTACATTGCAGGGATGCCGCTTTATGATGCGGTGTGTACATCCTTTACTACCACCAGTACCGGTGGATTTGGTGTTAAGAATGCTTCTCTTGGAGCATATTCTCCTGCAATTCAGTATGTAGTGGGTATATTTTTGTTTTTAGCTGGACTTAATTATAATTTCTTTTTCTTTTTAATTATCAAAAGATTTAAGGATGCGTTTTCTTTGCAGGAGGTGCGGTTATATGTACTTATATTTGGGTTGGCGGTGATAGCGATTACTGCGAATTTGTTGAATAGTGGATTTGTGCTAGAGGAAGGGTTTCGGCATGCGTTTTTTCAGGTTGGCTCTATTATTACGACTGCAGGATTTTCATCTACGGATTTTGATTTGTGGCCATCATTATCGAAAACCATATTGGTTGTTCTGATGTTCATTGGTGGATGTGCAGGAAGCACTTGTGGAGGGATTAAAGTTTCGAGAATATTGATTTATTTGAAGACCATCAAGAAGGAATTGAACCAGCTTTGTCACCCTAGAAATGTGAAGGTAATACAAGTAGATGACAAGTCGCTAGCGCATACCGTTTTGCGCTCAGCAAATGTTTTTTTTGTGATATATATATTGCTGTTTACCATCTCCTTATTATTGGTTAGCGTAGATGGATTTGATTTTGAAACGAATTTTACAGCGGTTGCATCGGCGTTAGGTAACATTGGACCTGGACTTGCAAAGGTGGGACCGACACAGAATTTTGACTTATATTCAGGGTTTTCTAAGTATGTACTGATGTTTGATATGTTGGCTGGACGATTAGAGATTTTACCACTGCTTGTATTGTTTAACCCAATGACATGGCGCAGAAGATAATTCGCCTAGTGGTTTATATTGAAATAAGAAAGGGTTATTTGGATTATGAAATTAAATAATCAAAGGGAAATGTCTACAACCCAGGTGATTATGTTTGGGTTTTTAATTACTATTCTTGCCGGTAGTGTGTTGTTGGCATTGCCGATTAGCTCAGCAGATGGCAATGCGGTTCCGTTTTTGGATGCATTGTTTACTGCGACCTCTGCCACCTGTGTGACAGGATTAGTTACTTTGCCAGTAGTGACTACATGGAGCTTGTTTGGACAAATTATTCTGCTTTTGTTAATTCAGATCGGCGGAATGGGTGTTATTACTATTATGTCTGGGTTAATGATTTTGTTTCACAAACGAATTGGTATTATGGACCGTATCCTTATTCAGGATGCGTTTAATTTGAACTCCTTATCTGGATTGGTCCGCTTTGTAAAAAAGGTAATAATCGGAACACTGTTGGTAGAAGGAGTGGGGGCAATTCTTTATATGTTTGTCTTTGTTCCGGAATATGGTGCAAAAGGGATTTGGATTTCTGTGTTTACATCGATTTCTGCATTTTGTAATGCAGGTATTGATATAATATCAGAAGATAGTTTATGTGATTATGTTTTTCATCCTTTGGTTAATGTGGTGACGAGTCTGCTTATTATTTTAGGTGGTTTAGGTTATATTGTATGGTGGGATATAATTCGTGTTGCAAGAAATTGGAAACAATGGCGTGGTAAATGCCTCCAACATTTGTCCCTTCATAGTAAAATTGCGATATCTGTGACGTTGATTTTGATTTTAGCAGGGGCGGCGGCATTTTATTTATTTGAATACAGCAACCCCAAAACAATGCAGGATTACACTTTGTGGCAAAGAATAGAAGTTTCCTTGTTTCAGTCGGTAACAACCAGAACTGCGGGATTTGCAACGATACCGCAACAGGATTTAACAACCCCATCGGCGATTGTATCCGTTCTTCTAATGTTCATTGGAGGTTCGCCGGTAGGAACTGCAGGCGGAATTAAGACTGTAACGGCGGCTGTTTTGGTGGCAACCATGATAGCTGCTGTCCGGAATAAGGATGAGGTGGGATTTTTCGGACGAGATATCACAAGGAAGACTATTGCAAAAGCGGTTGCTGTGATGAGCATGTCCTTTATTATTTTATTTCTTTCCACTGTTTTGTTATCTGTAGTAATGGATGCGGATGCACTAGACATTTTGTATGAGACTGTCAGTGCAACAGCGACAGTAGGATTGACACGAAATCTTACGGGCTCGTTGAATGCATGGGGAAAAATGATTATCATTGTTACGATGTATTTGGGTAGAATTGGACCGATTTCACTTGCGGTTGCATTTAATACGAAAAAGGAAAGTCCGAATATTGTAAGAAATCCAGTGGAGAAAATCAGTATCGGATAATGGATTGAAAAGGAGAATGATTATGAATACAGAAAAAACGTATGCGGTTTTCGGACTGGGAAGATATGGAATCGCAGTTGCAAGAGAACTGGTAGCACATGGTTCTGAGGTGATAGCAGTGGACATTAACGAAGTAATTGTTAATGATATGTCTTCGGACATTCCGATATGCAAATGTGCAGATGTGACAGACCCGGAGGCGGTAAAACAGCTTGGAATTGCTAATGTAGATGTGGTTGTGATTTCAATGGCAAGTAATTTGGAGGCAAGTGTAATGGCGATTATGCTGTGCAAGGAATTGGGAGTAAAGAAAATTATTGCCAAGTGTGCCAATGAGATGCATCGCAAAATATTAAGTCGTGTGGGCGCGGATGTTGTGGTTTTACCAGAGAGTGATTCTGGAGTACGTCTGGCAAAGAATTTGTTGAGCTCTGGTTTTGTCGACATTATTGAATTGTCGCAGAATGTCTCCTTGGTAGAGCTAGATGTGAAGCCGGACTGGGTTAACCACTCTATTATTGAGTTGGATCTTCGTAAGAAGTATGACTTAAATATTATAGCGATTCGAGAAGAGAAAGGGGTATGCACCTCTATTAAGCCGGACATGGTATTAAAAGAGGGGATGAAACTGATTGTGGTGGTAAATACCTCACGGTTGAGCAAGCTGTAATGAAGGTGTTGTTTAAACATACCTTCGGATGTGAACATAGATTTTCCCTTTTCGAGTGTTGCCACCGGCGTGGTCGAAGATAAACTTTCCATGTCCTCGGACGGAGAATACATCACCGTCCTTCAAGGTGATACTGTTGCGGCCAGTTGTTCGTCCGTTTAAGGTTACTCGCTTTTCTTCAAAGAAGGATAAGGCTTCTTTGCGGGAACATTTTAATAAGCTAGCGAGGATACCATCTAATCGCAAAGATGCCACAGGGAATTCCATATCTATCAAGGTTGGCGTCAATGCAGGAATATCCATGGCGGTGATTTCGCATGTCACATTGGTATGTTTTACTTTGGTAAGTTCGTTACAGATATAGGATGCAATGCGGTCTAAGCAGAAAATATAAGCGGTATTATTTTTAATCAGAATATCACCAAGGGTATCACGATCGATTCCTAAGTGCATCAGTGCACCTAGGAAATCACGGTGATTCAAATCGTCGCTGAATTTTTTTAGTAGTGGAGTGACATGCACCACCCGAATGGGAAAATCGCCAGCATAACCTAACTCATCCTCGGAACCAAACCTAATAATTTGTCGTTCGCACAGTTCATTTCCACCATAAGCTTCCGTGTGGATATAGGAAACTTCGCTGCGAATATCTTCGAACATAGCAAGCTCCGTGGGAGATAAGAAGTTACTGTAAGTATATACATTTTGAGAATAGGCTCGTTTTGCCAAATCTGTCAAACGTCCCTTTAGAATTTGTTCTTCTGTCATAAAGCACCCCTCAATTCTTTTTTTATACAAATATGTCTTGATTATAGCATTATCATTTGACATTGTCAGGGGAAAAGTCTATTATTTTGTGTGAATGTCATATGGTAGGATGCAAAATGTGCGTAATAAGGGGTGGTTGATATGAGATTTGTGATACAACGCGTAAAACACGCAAGTGTAACGATAGAGGGTCGAGTGTCCGGTGAGATTGACCGGGGGTTTCTTGTACTGATTGGTGTGGCGGATGGCGACACGGAAGATATGGCAGACAAGCTGGTGAAGAAAATGTTGGGACTACGGATTTTCGAGGATGAGCAGGGAAAGACCAACTTGAGTCTTTCAGACGTGAACGGAAAACTGTTATTGGTATCCCAGTTTACTCTGTATGCAGATTGTAAAAAGGGAAACCGCCCATCCTTTATTAAAGCGGGGAAACCAGATATGGCAAATGAGATGTATCAGTATATTATTGGAAAGTGCAGGGAAACCATGAAGGATGTCCAAACGGGAGAATTTGGAGCGGATATGAAGGTAGAGCTGTTGAATGACGGACCATTTACGATTATATTGGATAGTGACGAGATTTGTTGACGATGAAAAAGGGGGAAAAGGACTGTGACAAAAGAGCAATTTCAAACGTTGATAAAACAAAAAATATTAGTGTTAGACGGAGCGACAGGAACCAATCTGCAAAGGGCAGGAATGCCTGTGGGCGTGTGTCCGGAACAGTGGATTTTAGAACACCCAGATGTGCTTATCAGGTTACAGATGGACTATATCAACGCAGGTAGCAATATCATTTACGCACCTACCTTTTCGGGCAATCGAATTAAGCTTTCTGAGTATGGTATGGAGCAGGAGTTGGATGCGATTAACAAAAAGCTAGTGGCATTGTCGAAGGAGGCGGTAGCGAAAACGGGATACCGTGCCTATGTTGCCGGTGATTTAACCATGACGGGAAGACAGCTTTATCCTATTGGCAATTTGCAACTGGAGGAGCTGATTGAGGTGTATAAAGAACAGATTCGCAGCTTGGTGGAAGCAGGAGTGGATTTGTTGGTGGTGGAAACCATGATGAGTCTGGCGGAAGCACGGGCAGCTTTACTTGCTGCGAAGGAGAGCTGTGATCTTCCGATAATTATCAGTATGACCTTTAATGAGGATGGTCGCACTCTTTACGGAACCAATCCGGAGACTGCGGTCACAGTATTGCAAAGTCTTGGGGCAGATGCCATCGGTGTGAATTGTTCCACTGGACCGGAGCAAATGATTCCACTGGTGGAATCAATGGTACAATATGCAAATGTTCCGATTTTGGCAAAGCCAAATGCGGGTATGCCGGAGCTTGTAGGTGGAGAGACGATTTATGCAATGACGCCTGAGGAGTTTGCGGAAGCTGGAAGAAGACTTGTGGAAGCAGGAGCGTCCATGATAGGTGGCTGTTGTGGGACCACAAAGGAGCACATTACTGCGTTGACGCAGACGATTCGTTTGTTGGCGGTGCCAGAGATTTCAAATAAGAAAAGAAGATTGTTGGCGTCGGAACGCCAGATGTTAGAAATTGATATAGATGGAAGCTTTCTTGTGGTGGGAGAACGTATCAATCCAACAGGAAAGAAAATGTTGCAACAACAGCTTAGAGAGGATAACTTAGACTTGGTGATTCAAATGGCAGAGGAGCAGGAGTCGATGGGGGCTTCGGTTCTCGACATCAATGTGGGAATGAACGGCATTGATGAGGATGCTATGATGCAGAAGGTGATTTATGAGGTGGCCAATGCGGTCAATCTTCCTCTTTGTATTGATTCGTCTCATGTGGATGTCATTGAACACGCGCTTCGTATTTATCCAGGGCGTGCACTGATCAACTCCATCTCGTTGGAGAAGGAGAAGTTTGAACGTCTGTTACCGATTGCAAAGAAGTACGGTGCGATGTTTATATTGCTTCCGTTATCTGATGAGGGCTTGCCAAAGGATATTGAGGAGAAAAAACAGATTATCCATACAATTTATGACAGAGCCATGGAGCTTGGTTTTTCAAAGGAAGACATTATTGTAGATGGGCTTGTGGCAACAGTAGGGGCTAACAAAAATGCAGCGCTTGAAACCCTAGAGACCATTTCTTATTGTAAGAAGGAATTGGGACTTGCCACTATTTGTGGTCTTTCCAATATCTCCTTTGGGTTGCCAGAGAGAAGTTTTGTTAATACAGCATTTCTCACTATGGCGATTGCCAGTGGTCTGACTATGGCAATTGCGAATCCGTCTCAGGATTTGTTGATGAATGCGGCGTATGCATCCGATTTGTTGTTGAACAAGGAGGGCTCGGATGTCCGTTATATTGAAAATGTGAAACCCATTGTCATGGGGACGGGCAACGGGATTAGTGTAGCTACAAATGCAGTAGCCAAGGGTGAGCCCAAACAAACCAAAGTGGAGTCTACTATAGCAGGAAATTCAAAGTCGGATAGAGCGGTAGAGCATTCCAAGCTTTATGAAAATGTATTAAAGGGAAACAAGCGAACCATGGTGGAGGATGTGAAAGCGTTTCTTGCAGAAGGTAATGAACCGCAGTCTGTCATAGAGGAACACTTAATTCCTGCCATCAATGAGGTGGGGGAGTTGTTTGACAAGAAGAAGTATTTTTTGCCACAGTTGATTTCTTCTGCAGAGGCAATGGAACTTGCGATTGCCTATGTGGAGCCATTATTGCCGAAGAAAAATGACGGTGAAAAAATGCCAACTATCATTATGGCGACGGTAGAGGGTGATATTCATGATATTGGTAAGAATTTGGTGGTTCTAATGTTGAAAAATTACGGATACAATGTGGTTGATCTTGGAAAGGATGTTCCTAAGGAAGTGATAGTGGAAACTGCAATCAAGGAAAATGCAGCCGTTATCGGTTTGTCGGCCCTGATGACTACTACTATGATGCGTATGAAGGATGTAGTGGAGTATGCAAAGGAGAAGAAGATTGCGTCGAAAGTTATGATTGGTGGTGCCGTTATCACAGAAAACTTTGCCAGTGAAATTGGTGCAGATGGATATTCAAAGGATGCAGCGGGAGCCTGCAAGCTTGTGGAACAGCTGTTGTCGAAGAAATGATTTTTGCAAAACAGGTAAAACAAACTATTGAAAAATGCAGGCTCACTTGTTGAGGAATCGTGCTTGACAGTAAATACAATAGTTGCTAAAATGGCAATAGTTGCGTGTATTCGCATTTTGACTTGAAAGGTGGAAGATAAAGTGAAGAAGATGGTATTATCCCTGTTGGTTGATAACACCGCCGGTGTATTGAGCCGTGTATCAGGACTATTCAGTAGAAGAGGTTATAATATCGACAGCTTGTCTGTTGGTGTGACAGAGAATCCAAAGTACTCTCGTATGACGGTTGCGGTGAGTGGAGATGATTTGACGCTTGCCCAGATTGCGAAGCAGCTTAACAAATTAGAGGATGTAGTTGATATTACAGAATTGAAGGATGGAGAATCTGTGTGCAGAGAGTTGGTTTTAGTTAAGGTTAAGACCAATCGTGATGAGAAGCAACAGATTATTTCTATCACCGATGTATTCCGTGCAAAGATTGTTGACGTGTCTGTGAACTCATTGATGATTGAACTTACTGGTAACGCAAACAAGATTGAAGCGTTTATTGGTTTATTGGATGGATTTGAGATTGAGTCTATTGTAAGAACAGGTCTTACAGGATTAACAAGAGGTAGTGCTGATTTGAAGTAATCAGTATACATATATTTTTAAATAATTCTAGGAGGATATAGAGAAATGGCAAAGATTTTTTACCAGGAAGATTGTAACTTATCATTATTGGATGGAAAGACTATCGCAGTTATCGGTTACGGTAGCCAGGGACATGCACATGCATTGAATGCAAAGGAGTCTGGC
>JAFSIQ010000012.1 GCA_017439675.1 Lachnospiraceae bacterium | reverse complement strand
TTGTGCACTATTGTGCCAATAGTAGTGTTTTTATGAGGAGGAAGCTGACATGAGGGATGGGCATTAAGAAGCCTATTGAGCAATACTTGGTAAGCACAACCATTATGAATCCACGAAAAGGTACTTGGAGATAGTGTTTCTATAGAAACACTATCCCAAGCCTTATCTATATTTGGTATCTGTTCAAATTTCATTACTGGCGATTCTGTTGATTTTGAACATATTCATAACAATTGCTAGTGCGGCGTAACAGATTGAACGTATCAATTGTAATAACATTGTTACTATTCCAATGCTCGTCTTGCTCCATTGATGCCTCAAATACAGCATCCGCTAATATTTGTGTTTCAGCAACACCTTCCCAGAGAGGATGAGATGCAAAAATCGGCATCCTTGTCTTGTCTGGATCGTAAAGGTATGGAATTCCACAGGTTGTCTCTGACAGCTCATAAACCAACCGGCCATCGCTCTTGCGGAAGAACCCTTCGTTCAATGCTGTTAAAAGTGTTCGTGCCAAATCTTTCCATCCCTTTAATTCGGGATAATCAAAATTACCATCTGCACCAGCTTTGTATGTGTTGTTAATCATTATACGGAACAGCGCAATACCCAGGCGCCAATCCAGCAACCCGTGGTATGGCATGTTGCGATATGTTTTCAAACACTTATAGCAGGAAGAATCACATTCTGCTATGTGTTGGTCGCTTAACATTTGTTTAAAGTATAGGTCGTCACCATTTAAAATCCTTCTTGAATAATCCTCAAAGTTGGAATAGAAATCTGCGACGAAACCAGAACCGTTTATCTTCTCATCAGCAAGACACACCTCACCTAATTTACCAGCTTTGGCGAGAACTTCCACGATATCAATTTCTGTAGGATCAATATCAAGTTTTGAGGCAATCGCTCGCTGAATAAGGAATGAAAGTGTATAGTATGCGGCTCTTACACCTTGTGTTCGGAAATCCAGTTTTCCTTGGTCATTGCAATGGAATGGCTCAAGAACCAACCCATTGACACGGTTACGAGGTGAAAGAGTTATGACATTCGTTATCTTCTGAGCTGCAAGATGGATTTTCTCAAGTGGCTCTTTTGGCTCAATGATTGTCTTGACATCCTTGTTGTCTGATGATTCAAGTACAACATCATCGGTATAGAGCTGTTTGGGGTCATCCGTACCATTATACACAGGTGTAGCTACCCATTGCTGAGCTGACGAATAGAAATGTGTGCCACCTAATCGATACCTTACATGACATTTACATCCTTCTATTTCTTTGTCGCTAACTCTCCATGTCTTACCACCTTTTCTCAATGTAAGTGTGAGATTTTGTCCAGAAGTTCCGTTTTGTATCTGAGGAGTTGCATCATTTTCCATGCGGATACCATTTCTCTTAACGAGAATCTCTGAATCGTCTCTTTGGTCAAAACCTTTTGAAAGACTTGTAATGAAAGCAGCTGGTGTACAGATTGTTGAAGGTACCATTGGCGAGTTACATGAATCACACAACAAATCTGTACAATTAGGGTCAGGCAGTTTCGTTACAATTTTTTTGCAGCTGGGATTTTTGCACTCCCAGAAGGTCATTCTCAATGGGAAAATTGGGGAGTCAGGGGCACTTTTGGTTTTGATGCACTTCTTTCCATTCATGCCATCACCATAAATTATGGATGGCTGCGTAAATCCGATAGATGTAAGGATGTGCTTATCCTTTGTAATGGATGCACCTGGAGCAAATGCTGTAATAGCTTGGTCAATAGGACGTGATACTGTAGATACCTCATCA
>JAFSIQ010000011.1 GCA_017439675.1 Lachnospiraceae bacterium | reverse complement strand
TTTTTCTTCTAATTTTTCTTCTAATTTCTGTTCAACAACTTCTCCAATTGCCACCTTCAATAAATCTATATCCTTCTTATTTAACATCACAAAATACTCCTTCCCATATCATTCATCCAAATTATCAATTACCATCACACGAAATATTCTTGATACACAAAAAACATATATAAAACGAAATAGAGTATTTATGATTATAACACACATCGCAATTAACGCAAAGCGTTTTTTTAACATTTAAAAAGTATGGAAATATCTGTCCTAATACATTCAATTCTTGTTGCAAAAAATATTTATACAGACATTTTTATTGTTTTGTAAAAAATCATTTTATTCAATGCAATGAAAGAATGTTTGAAATAATATACAAAAGGAGAATACACTATGGATACAAATACTTGTTGTCCTTGTCCAGAAACATTGGCAATGACATCTATCCCCAAACAAAACTGGTGCGAACCTTATGATTATAGGACCGCACTAACAGAGGGAACCATTTTCCCATGTCTTAACCTTCCATTTTTTAAAGCAGAAATCGGAGATAGCACATTGAATACTGCTACCATCTCAGCCAACCCAGAAGAAAATGAGCGTGAGCAAATGCTAACTGAGATTTCCATCATCAGCTTTGCTATCAACGACTTGACTCTTTATCTCGATACCCATCCGAACTGCCAAAACGGCTTATCCTTATTTAAAGAGCTGCTTAAAAAACGTTTAAAGTTACTGGCTGACTTTGCTGACAAGTTCTATCCACTCACTCAGATTTCCATGATTGTAGGTGAAAATGATACCAATTGTTATGGCTGGGATGAAGGACCTGCCCCATGGGAAGGAGGTCTTATCTAATGTGGAGTTACGAAAAAAGATTACAATTTCCTGTAAAGATTAAAAACACATGCCCAAAAACCGCACAGTTAATCATCAGTCAGTACGGTGGACCAGACGGAGAACTTGCAGCATCTATGCGTTATCTGGCACAGAGATATACTATGCCTATTAAACAGGTAGGTGGTTTGCTCACTGACATTGGCACGGAAGAGATAAACCATATGGAAATCATCTGCTCTATGGTATATCAGCTCACCAAGCATCTCACACCCGAACAAGCAAAAACTGCTGGATTTGATGCCTATTATATCGACCATACTACAGGCATTTGGCCACAGGCCGCTGCAGGAATCCCATTTACCGCATTGGAAATCCAGTCAAAGGGTGATGCCATCACCGACCTTTTTGAAAATCTTGCTGCGGAGCAGAAGGCTAGAACGGTTTATGATAACTTGCTAAGAGTCATTGATGATCCAGATGTACGCGCACCACTTAAGTTCCTGCGTGCCAGAGAGATTGTGCATTTCCAAAGATTTGGAGAAGCATTGGAAATGACAAAAGAGAAAATGAATGCGAAGAATTTCTATTATTTTAACAGTGAGTTTGACAAGGGAATGTTTGAGAGAGGGATGTAAAGAGTTATTACAAGACAAAGAAAAAGGTAACGGATTTAAGTCCGTTACCTTTTCATTTGAAGCAAGTTTTCATTGCCTACGACACTTCAATACACTACACATAGAGTTATCACAGAAAAAAGGTAGCGGACGCATCCGCTACCCTTTTTAATCATTTTTCAAGATATGGTAATACCAATATCTCCCATGAACCATCATTATTGATATATTCATCCAATCCATCCTGGTTAATTTTGTTTTCTGCATATTCTAGATAGTTATTTTGAGTTGCTTCAACCAGTGCTGGCAACGAACTATAATTTTCTTTTGCATAATCATAATTCCTAGCTAAACACTCTGCCACTTCTAATAAACCTACTATTTTCGTATCCATGTCCACATACGCACAGTCATCAAAGCCACTAGGTGCTTCTATCTGCGAACGAATGAGATAAGACTCATCCAAATATTTATCAGCTTCATCATACTCTCCATTTTCTTCCAGTCTTGCCGTATAACTTAGATAATAATCATTTCGTTTGCTATTATAAGAAAGCATTTTTACTTCAATAGAAATGTCACCTGCGGAAATGTCATCTCCTCCCACTTCTTCCACAAGTTCTGCTACGACTAAACTCTTTACTTCTTCAATAAGTGCAAGGGTTTTGTTTCTTTCTATTACTTTCACTGCAACAACCCCACCAACACATGCTAGTAATAACAACAAAACCACCACAATAATAATCTTTTTTTTCATTTCATTTTCTCCTTTAAAAAATATTTTATCTTTAAATATCATGCATTTTTGCTACTGATTAGAATTATTACTACAATTAATATCCTAGCATTTCATTAGCGGTTTTATAATTATTGTAGCAATTAGAACACATATTAGTTTTCCGAATACTACTTTTGTTTGAACTATCCGAAAACTCTCTGTTACAAACTTGACATTCTTTTGAACTGCTAGAACTTCCAGAACTCCCAGAGTTTCCTACACTAGTAATAAAACACATAAACACACACAATGCTATAAAGAGAACTAAATATAAACATCCCTTTTTTGCATCTTCTTTTTCACTTTGCGTTATATTATTTTTGTCCATTTCTTCTTGCATTTTCATATCCTCCATTAGTATTTTTAATCCTTAAAACATCTTTTACAATGACTAAAATATCTAGTTTCAGAACTGATAACCTCATCCTCTGTTGCAAAATATTTACCATCAACGGATAGAATTTTACCTTGTGGGCAACACTTACACCCAACAATGTGTAATTTTCCTGTGTTGACGTTTAAATAGAATTTCTGTTCCTTAATTTCAAATCCCCCCTTAAAATCATTTTCACACCCTCTCATTTTAGAGTTTATAACTCTAAATGTCAACATCATTCTACAAATTGTTTATACTAATGCAAAGGAGTGTTGCCTATGAAATACAACGAACGTATTAGAGAAATAAGAGAAGATAATTCCATGACTCAACAAAAGGTTGCTGACCTTTTGAATATCGGTCAAAGAACTTACGCAGACTATGAAAGCGGAAAGACTAGAATACCCATTGATAACATTATGATACTTGCAAAACACTACAATGTTTCTCTTGATTACATCACTGGGGCAAGCAACATCAAAACTGAATATCCAAAAAAATAAGAATGACGATAGTTTCTTAATCAACTACCGCCATTCTTTTTATTTACTCACAATCTTCATGTACTATATATTCATCTACCATATTGATATTATCTTGCATATCTTTTTCTAACGAAGATAAAACTAGATAAATACAATAATATAATCTCTCGTTCTCTTCATCCTCATTTGCTTTAAAACTCTGCATGATGTGTTGTGTAACACTCGTTAAAGACGCAATCCGAAAATCAATCTCTAACATATTCTCCATGATTTTATACAATATATCTTTATCCATCTCTATCATCCCCCTTATAAATTCATTAGCGGACTTGTTTTTCTTGTCAGCTCCAAAAATCCATCCTCATTCATGGATTGTAGGTAAATCTTTGTTATATTGATATTACTAGTAATCTAGAAAGACTAAACAAGTCACAACCATTTCTTAATTGTGCCTGTGCGTAATAATGTCTGCACGTATGCGGACTAATGCGGACTTCCGCCCTTACACCTACATTTAAACCAGCTTCTAACACTATCCGCTCTATTGTTTCAACTGTCAACTTTCTTCCCTTTTGTAATAACAATAGATAGTCTGTTTCGTAGTTGAACTTATTATTCTTATAACCTTTCAACGTCCGCTCACTTAATTTCCTCATGGTGCAATCAAATAAAAATTCCTTTAGCACATCTTCGTTTTTCATAAAAAAAGACCTCCTTTTCGTAGGAATATCGCAACTCTATCTATTGATATTCCTACGAAAAAGAGGTACACCATTCGTTTATCCGTAACTGATTACTTAAAAATATATTCGTACATCATTACTGACGTTGTTTTTTACCTAATTTTCTTATTTTTAAATTTTACAAACATCAAGAAAACCTTTATAAATCAATGCTTTCCAATGGTTTGCGCCAGCGAAATCCTATTCGTCCCAATTGTGGTAAACTGCTTGCACGTCGTCATCCTCATCAAGCAAATCTAGAATCTTATTCATCTTCTTAATGTCTTCATCCGAAGTAAGTTCTACATAGTTTTGTGGAACCATAGTTACTTCTGCAGAAGCCATCGGAATATTTTCCTTTTCTAACGCTTCACGAACTGCAGAGAAATCATCTGGAGCTGTAAGAATCTCGAAGCTATCCTCTTCCTCTGCAAAATCTTCGGCACCTGCATCTAATGCAATCATCATAAGGTCGTCTGCTTCCATATCACACTCTTCCTTATCAATGATAATCTGACCCTTCTTATCAAACATAAAGGATACACAACCTGTAGTTCCTACATTTCCGCCACCCTTTGTAAATGCGTTGCGCACATTAGAAGCAGTACGGTTCTTGTTATCTGTTAAGGCATCTACGATGATAGCAGTACCATTTGGTCCATATCCTTCGTATGTAATACCCACATAATTCACAGCATTGGCATCTCCCGCTGCCTTCTTAATACCGCGCTCGATGGTATCATTCGGCATATTGTTAGCCTTTGCTTTTGCAATCACATCACGAAGCTTCGAATTGTTATTCGGGTCTGCTCCGCCCTCTTTTACCGCAACTGCAATCTCTCTACCGATAATTGTAAAAATCTTACCTTTCGCAGCATCATTCTTTTCTTTTTTATGCTTAATATTGGCAAACTTTGAATGTCCTGACATACTCTAACTCCTATCTACTTGTATTATTAACGCGGATTTTATTGTAACACTCTGTCTTCACTTTTTCAAGTGTCACTTCCCACATTCCTCTTTCGCACATTCCACTCGGCGATTTACACTCCAAAGGTTCTGATACTCTTATAAAATCGTTCTTCCATATTTTTCACAAATTTAAAATATAGACTAGTGAGAACACACGTTTTGTGGTATAGTATGTATAGGTATACCATATGATGTGTTTGTAACAGTACAGATACCCACACTATTGTTTGCAACATTTATACGAACTGCGAGGTGATAACATGAAAATTTTACTAATCTTAATTATGGTAGCTGCCCTTGTTATGATTATTACATATTTCATCGCATTTACTTCCCAAAAGCGAGACCGGTTAATCCCTTTCCGTATATCCATGCTTGTATTGATCTTGCTGATTATTATCACTTGGATTGTCAGCATGGTTTTACACCAACCATTTCACATCCTATTGGGCTTAGCCGTCATTTTCATTTTACTTTACATCTATTCTTAAAAGGACAACCACTCGCATCGGTAGTTGTTCTTTTTTTGTAAAAATCTTCATAAAAATTATCCCTAAACATTATCAACTAAAAATGGTATCCCCCTACAAGGAGAATACCATCTGAAATGTATATTCCTGATTCTCTGTTGTTATTTGATACTGCCCATTATAGCTATTGATAATATCATACACATTCTGTAATCCGATACCATGTCTTTCCTTATCGTCTTTCGTTGAGACAATGCGCTGTTCTTCTCTTTGTAGCACTCCCTCCATTGAGTTCTTAATTTCGAAATAAAACATTTTCTCTGTCCGTCGTGCCCGAAGAAAAATATAACGATTCTCCTTCACCTTGCCATTTGCCTCTATGGCATTATCAATCAGATTAGAAATCAAAATGCAACAATCCACTTGCTTCATATTATCAAACCATGCCATATCACCATTGACACAAAGCTCAATGTCTTGTTCTTCCATTCTTCCCATCTTACTACTTACAATCATGTCCACCAATTCATTACCAGTAGTAACCTTTCGCACACTTTTGTCAGTGGACTCTGCCAGTTCCTTAAAATACTGTTCTGCTTTCTCATACTGTCCTTGTTCCATCATTTCCTGCAACAACAGCATGTGATTCTTCCAATCATGACGGAACTTGATGGTTTCTAGTTGCTGTTCCTTATAATCCCTGAAAACAGAGTATTCTGATTCAAACTCCTCTTTGTATCCTTCCGACAAATGCTTGTAATACGTAGCTTTTTTTCTATGGACAATAGCATATACCACTGCTACATTTAACACAATCATGAATACAATCCATGTAAAAGAATACGCAGGTGCATTGACCATTCCTTCAAACCATTCCAAACCCATTACAATTGTCGGTGACAAAAAGCAGAACACTGACAAGAAAATTCCTTCACCGATTGTAAGCTGTATTGATTTTGACTTCGCAACCTTTGTTCTACTCAAGCAAAAAAGAGTCAGGCAAAGCAATGCATCCGAAAATGAACCAATTAAAGTAAATGTGTCGCCCTGACTATTCACAAGACAGAACTGGTCCAATGTCGTTAACTTCTCAATCAAATTCAAAAACGAGCCCCATTGAGAATAAACCAACACCGCTGGTATTACCAAAAACAACGTCTTTATTCTGCGACTTTTTGCCAACAACATCGTCCCTATCACGTAGTATGAACAAATCCCAAGGAACAACACAGTTGGCTGTTCCTGTAAAGCAATCGCACCAATCACATTTAATACAATAAATATTCCCATAGCGATTAATATATTGCGTTTGCTAATCTTCATGTCGCAACCAAACAACAACCAAAGAATCAACCAAATATCTAACATCGCAAATACATTCATCATCACTGCCACTACAGACACAATAATATCCATCAAACTATATCCTCTCCCAAATAGCGAAACAATTGTTTCTGATATTCTGACATACGCTTCTTACTAATAGGAAGCACACAATCATTGGACAATACAACCTTGCTAGACCGAATTCCCTGATGGTGATATAGATTAACTAGATACTTTCTATGGATACGGAAAAATCCCTGCCCCCGTAACTGTTCTTCATACTTTTTTAGACTATAGTCACTAATAAAATGCTGGCTCTTCGTATACAAGACTGTGTATTTGTCCTCTGCACTAATATACAACAAATCCTGCAAAGAAACCACCATTTCTCCATGTTTTGTCTTGACAAGTAATTTTTTCTTTTTCATGTATTCCGCTTGTATATCTGTAATTAGTGTTCGCATCACATCCACAGATAACGGTTTCAACAAATAACGAAAAGCACTTGCTTCATATCCCTTTACCGCATATTCAATATAAGCAGTGACAAACACAAGAAACACATCTGGACTCATCTGCTTAATCTGCTTTCCAAGGGTAATACCATCCATTCCTGGCAATTCAATATCCATTAAGATAAGATTCGGAAATCTTTCCCCCTTTTGCTGTATGTTTTCCAAACGTTCCTTAAGACTTTCCGCAGACAAAAAACATTCTACCGTCATTGCATAATCCTCTGACAGAAACTCACATATATCCGATAATCTTGTACTATCTTCCGCAATATCTTCACATATAAAAATTGTCAAATGATGTTGCACATCTGTATATTGCATATCTGTAACCTCTAAATGTATCTTTTCCTAGTAAACCCCTTATATTCAAGATAATATATTCTCATTATTTTCATGTGCAAATGATTCAGCGATTGCACCATATCAAATCATAATTTTAACAAATATATTTACCATTTTCTATATTTTCCGACGAAAAGCCCCATTTATCCGACATGGTAATTTATTCCATCCTATTTGCATTTATTCAACACCTACACTTTCCTTAACCAATTCCAAAAAACGTATCAAACAAACCATACTTAAACCAAGAAAAAGCGACAATACCTACTGTCGCTTCTTCGAATCATTATAGTTGAACTGGCTTATCTCTTAATCTTCATGGTTTTCTTATAGCCTGTTTTTGCATTGAACAATTTCTTATAATCTGTAAGCTTACTCTTTGGAACCTTGATGGTTGCCTTCTTATTAATTCCCTTAATTGCATTCTTACCAACAGAAGTGAGGTAAGTTGACTTAATGGTAATCTTCTTAATCTTACTTTTGCCCTTAAACGCATTATTGTTAATCTTTACAACCTTGTAGGCATGTCCCTTAAGCTTCACTGTCTTAGGAATCGTCACAGAGGATTTCTCCTTAACAATACCTGTTACCATAACCGTACCTGTTCCATTCAAACCTGGTGCTACTACCTTATACTTTAAATTACTTGATTTGTATGTTGTCCCGGTCTTCAAGGCAGCTCCAATTTCATTGACCTCTACAAACATCAGGCAATTAACCGCTTCGCACCAAGCACCTGACTTAGGGGTATATAATACAGTATAGGTTCCATTCTTCGTTACAGTAAATGAATATGTAATCGGATCTATATCCTTGCCGCATACTTGCATGACCGTTTCATTGGTCTCTTTTCCCTCATCCCATGTCAAATATGAAAATTCATTGCACAACTTCTGCTCCACTGTAATGGTTACAGACTTTCCATCTGCACTAAGGGTTTTGGTTGCCTTCACTGCCCCATCTGCCGGAATAGCACCAATCATAACCTTTGTGGAATGTGTAGACTCGCTCTTCTGATAAAGCTCTGAACCGCATTCCACATAATAAGTACCTGCTTCCAACAACAACCAGTCATCACCTTCACCATAATCAATGGTATTTTCCATTATAGGAGTTGCCATACTTGCATTCCCATAAACACGAAAAAATTCATCTGCAGCCCATGTCTTCTCATTCACGGTCGCGGTCTTGATATGCACATAAGATTTCTTTGAAATCGTGAACTTACCATATCTCACCTGCTTTGTTACATCAGCCGCCTTGTTAAGGCTCCAATCCAGCTTCCATGACAAACCAACCACTTGGTCATAATTTCTCATATCATCCACTACATAAACCGGAAGCTCCTCAAACGTAGTAGCCTTTACCTCCATCGGCTTTACCGCCACAACACACAATAGCGCCAACAGGAACGCCACAACACACGTCTTCATCTTCATGCCTTTTCCTCCTTCATCATTCAAAGATATTACCATCATAACATATCAATATTCCATTATGTTTTCTTTCCGACGAAGACAGACAATCAGCCGATAAACACCATGTTATATCATTTTTCTATACCAAAAGAGCAACTAACCCTAACATTGGGTCAGTTGCTCCGCTACTTCTATTTGCATTTCATCTATTACATTACTTATACTTACGCAGGCAAATCTGCGAGTTTACGAATTCGCACCTTTTTAATCATGTGCTCAACACATTCTATCGCCACAAAAGAAAAGCCTTGATATTCAATCTTTACCTCTTCTAATTCCTCCGGCAAACGTCCTAACTCATACAAAATGAAACCATTCACCGTATCAATATCTTCTTCTGGGAAAGTAATTCCAAACAGATCTTCCAATTCTTCCAAATCGGTACTTCCCTTCACAATATACCCCTCTCCCTCGGCAAGCTTCATAATATCAATTTCTTCCTCATCATGCTCATCTAAAATGTCACCCACAATGACCTCTAATACATCCTCCATGGCAACAATGCCTTCTGTCTGTCCGTATTCATCCACCACAACAGCAAAATGGCTTTTGCTTGCTTGCATTTCGTTAAACAACTTACTAATTTTTTGGGTAGGATGAATATAATACGGCTCGCTTCCTAAGTCTCTTACAATCTGCGTGTGGTCTGTAAGATACGCCGCCACTGCATCCTTGATATGTAAGACACTAATAATATTATCCAAATCTTCTTCATAAATCAGATATCTAGAATAGTTATTATCCAACATAATTTGCAAAGCTTCTGCAATATCCGTTTCTGCCTCAATTGCAACAACTCGTTGCCTTGGAGTCATAACCTCTCTCGCAAGTTTATCTCCAAACTCAAATACATTGGAAATCATTTCTGCTTCATCTGCTTTGATTGCACCCTGTTCATGACCTTCCTCGATTATAGAAAGTATCTCTTCTTCCATAGCCTCCGCCTGGTCTTCATTTCCTTTTCTCCCGAACAATGATTTTAAACTACTGGGCCCACCAATTGCCATAAATTCAAATACCTCTCTTCTTACGTTTTATATATTGTAGTGAAATATATCACTAATTCCTCATCTGGTCAACTTTCTTCACACTTATTTCATCAAAGGGCAAGACTAATGCGCAGGGCATCATTGACACGTCTCATAATATCATCATCCAAATGACAAACCTTTTCCCTCAACCGTTGCTTATCTATGGTGCGAACCTGTTCTAACAAGATAACCGAATCCTTAGAAATATTACATCTGCTGGCTGCCAATTCCACATGAGTAGGAATTGGTGTCTTGTTCTGCCTGCTAGTAATAGCCGCACAAATCACAGTAGAGCTATGTCTGTTACCCGCCTCATTTTGTACAATCAGTACAGGTCTTACACCTCCCTGTTCCGAACCAACCACTGGCCTTAAATCTGCATAATATATATCTCCTCTTGATACTAACAATGATATCACTCTCCAATTACGAATTCCTAATTATGTAGACACTGCATTGCAATGCACATCTGCTATACAATAGCGTCATCAGGTATTCTAAGTATTACCATTGTATTCTAAGGTTATTCCTTTGGTTCACATTTTGTTAATGAACAAAATTATCATCCATCACACCAGATAGTTTTTCTCACCAACTCTTTCTCCGTTCAAATAATAAATTCTCGGTACTCTGCGATTCACATCACAGACAAATTCATAATTGAAGCTTTCTGACATGGCTGCTAATTCTTCTACATAAAGACGCTTATCCCCCTGTAATCCCACAAGAACCACCTCATCTCCCACCTTCACATCTGGTATATGTGATACATCTATCATAGTCTGATCCATACAAACTCTTCCTACAATTGGTGCATATTCACCGTGTACCAGCATTCTTCCTCGGTTGGATAAAGCTCTCGGGTAACCATCTGCATAGCCCACTTCAACCGTAGCTATCCTTTTATCTTCTGGAAGTGTATAGGTTCCACCATATCCAACAGTCTCGCCCTTTTTCACTACTTTCACATGGGTGATATGACACTTTAGCTCCATTGCTGGAATCAGCTTCACTGCATCACAATCCACCTCATCAGATGGATACAAGCCATAGGTGGCAATACCAGAACGCACCATATCATAGGTAGCATTTGGCATTTCCATAATTCCTGCACTGTTAGAAATGTGACGAATCGGGAATGTAATTCCTTCCTCTTCTAACCACCTTGTCATCTGTGTAAACCTCTCAAGCTGCGCGATGGCTAACCCTTTGTCTAATGCGTCCGCATTGTAATAATGGGTATAGATTCCCTCTGCTTCCACACCCGCAAGCTTAGTAATTGCCACAATATCCTTCACACTATCTTTCACACAAGGAAATCCAATGCGGTTCATTCCGGTATCAATCTTAACATGTATTTTTCCTGACTGGTTCATGGACATAGCCACATCCGATAATACCTTTGCCTGCTCATAAGTATAGATTGTCTGGGTAATGCTATACGCAATCAAGGTTTCAAACTGACTCTCGTCTGTGTGTCCTAATATCAAAATCGGCTTCGTAACACCCGCCTTGCGAAGCTCTACCGCTTCATCTATAAATGCTACCCCGTAATAATCTGCCATATCCTCTAATGCATTCGCTACTTCAATAGCACCATGCCCATATGCATTTGCCTTAATAACCGCTAATAGCTTTTTATCCGCCGGGATACAATTTTTCATTGTTCTAATATTGGCTTGAATTGCGCTTAAATCAATATCTGCCCGCATCCGGTAATAGTTACTCATCCCGCATGACCTCCCCTATTGCTGCGATAATGTCTGATGAAAGCATTGCGTATTTCCCCTTCTTTTCTGCTGCCCTATCCCCTGCCAAGCAATGGATAAATGTTCCCATTTGCGCGGCTTCTGCAAGAGAAAGACCACCTGCGATCATTCCTGCAATAATTCCAGCAAGCACGTCACCGGATCCTCCGGTAGACATACCATTGTTACCATCTAACGTCATATAGGTCTGCTCGCCACCATTTGTTACAATCGATTTTGCATCCTTAAGTACAAGAGTGACACCCATCTTTCTTGCAAACTGTCTTGCAATATTAAATCGATCCTTTGTAATGGCAGGCAAAGTCTTATGAATCAATCGACTCATTTCGACCATATGAGGTGTCATAATCACCGGTGCCGATGATGCCTCTAACAACTCGATATTGTTCGATAATATATTCAGGGCATCTGCATCTAATACTAAAGGAACCTCCGTACTCATCAACAATTCATATAACATACGCTCAGATGTGGAGTCCACTCCAAGACCTGGACCAACTACAATCACCGTTGCCCATTTCATAGCATCCTCGATACAAGATAATGCTCCCTCGTAATCGTTATACGTCATCATAACCGCTTCCGGTAACTGTGATTGCAATATGGTACGATTACTTTCATGGGTATATATCTTAACTAAACCAACACCGGTTGAGTAAGCTGACTTTGCGCACAAATAGGCTGCGCCGGACATATTCTTACTTCCGGCAATCACCGCCACTCTTCCATAAGTACCCTTGTTAGAGTTATCCACTCTCTTCGGAAGCCTATCCATATCCTGTCCATCATAGGCATAAATCTTAGGTTTCACCGCCTTAAGAGCAGCCTCCGGAAATCCAATCCCTTTACAGATAATCTTGCCACAATAATCTATTCCGTCAGAGAAAAACATACCAAGTTTAATCAGTTCAAATGTCACTGTGTAATCCGCTTTAAATGCTACACCCATAATATCACCTGTGGTAGCATCAATACCGGAAGGAATGTCGATAGCAACCTTCATTCCCGACATCTGGTTCATTGTCTCAATTGCCTTCTTTTGCGGTCCATCCACATTGCGTGACAAACCGACACCAAAAATACCGTCTACAATCACACTGTATTCTTTATTCGGAATGGCTTTCCGCAACCGGACACCCATATTAAACATAATGTTCTTCTGCACCTGAAACTGTTCCGATGTCTTACTGAAACCTGCAATATAATAAATATCTACCAGATATCCTCGTTCCATCAAAATCCTTGCCGCTGCAAGACCATCTCCACCATTGTTGCCGCCTTCCACCACCACTAAAATTCTTCCTTTGTTGGGATTCAATCTTTCTACCTCTTCTGCGACCTGTAGGGCGGCACGTTCCATTAAAACCGCTGCTGGAATTCCCATTTTTTCAATTGCATAGGCATCTACTGCCTGCATTTCCTTTTTTGTAACAATATACTTCATATCGTTCTCCTCTTTATAGATGTGGGAATAATCCCGCATCCGTTATGGATACATTTTTGCTATATACAAGAGAAAGAAAGTCGCTCACATGTCCTGTTGCCACTTTCTTTCTGTCTTCATTTCTATTACTCTATTCTTTTTGGGTCTGAATGCCAACCTAATTGTTCACTAGATTCAAAACATTGCAAAACACATTTTTACTTAAAGTACTCTACACCAGACTCAAAGATTAACTGATTCTGGTCACCATAAATGTTAATTGCAACCGACTCGTCTCTACGCTCTGAGTGTGCCATCTTACCAAGAATACGTCCATCAGGACTTGTAATACCCTCGATTGCTGCATAGGAACCATTGATGTTGTAATCCTCGTTCATAGTCGGATTACCATCAATATCCACATACTGGGTTGCAACCTGACCGTTGGCAAACAACTTGTCAATCCACTCCTTACTTGCAACGAAACGTCCCTCACCATGTGAGATAGGTACTGTATAGACACCGCCCAGAGTCGCTTTCTGTAACCATGGACTCTTATTGGTAACCACCTTGGTGTAAACCATCTTAGACTGGTGACGTCCGATACTATTCATCGTGAGAGTTGGTGAATCTTCTTTCTGGTCTCTAATCTCACCATAAGGTACAAGACCAAGCTTAATCAATGCCTGAAAACCATTACAGATACCAAGTGCCAAACCATCTCTTTCATTGATTAACTTCATAATTTCATCCTTTAGCTTTGCATTTCTAAATGCAGTTGCAAAGAACTTAGCTGAACCTTCTGGCTCATCACCGGCAGAAAATCCACCTGGGAACATAATAATCTGCGCCTGACTAATCGCCTTGGCAAATGCATCAACTGAATCCAAGATATTTGCTTCTGTCATATTCTTAAATACAATTGTTTCAACCTCGGCACCTGCACGCTCAAACGCTCTTGTAGAATCATACTCACAGTTAGTTCCTGGGAATACCGGAATAAATACCTTAGGCTTTGCGACTTTATTCTTACATACATAGATATCACTTGTATTGTAAATATCATTTCTTACAGCTTCCTGCTTCACATTTGATGAAGTTGGGAATACCTTTTCAAGCTTTCCAGACCAAGCATCCACTGCCTCGTCCATTGTAATGGTAGCCCCCTTATAGGTAAATTCACCATCTGCTGTTGTTGTACCAATAACGGTAGCTTTTGCAGTAAGTTTATCCACATCTTCCTTCTTCACTTCACAGATAATTGCACCATAGTCCTTCATAAGCATAGCTGCTTCTGATACAGAATCTGCAATTGCAGCGCCAATTCCGTTACCGAATCCCATCTTAGATACTGCTTCCACAATACCACCAAAGGAAACTGCATAGGAAGATGCAATCAAACCGTTCTGCATATCGTTATAAAGTGCTGTGTATGTTACCTTCATGTCTTCGTAATCTGGAAGACCATACTCATCTCTCTTCACATCAATCTTCACGATTGCATTATCAACAGCCTTGAATTCTGGAGTCACAACATCTCCTGCCTTAGCCACATCAATTGCAAAAGAACAAAGTGTTGGTGGAACGTCAATTTCATTAAAGGAACCTGACATAGAGTCCTTACCACCGATGGATGCAAGACCAAATCCCATCTGTGCAGAATATGCACCAAGCAGTGCTGCCATTGGCTCACCCCAACGCTTAGAATCTGTTCCAAGTCTCTTGAAGTACTCCTGGAATGTGAAGTAAATCTTCTTCCAGTCACCACCTGCCGCAACAATCTTTGCAACAGAATGAACCACTGCATAGATTGCTCCATGGTATGGAGACCAACTGAGCATATATGGGTCTAAACCGTAAGACATCATAGTTACATCATTACAAATCCCCTTGTCCATTGGAACCTTTGCAATCATTGTCTGGGTTGGTGTCAACTGATACTTACCACCATATGGCATTACTACTGTGCCGGCACCGATGGAGCTATCGAACATCTCCACAAGACCTTTTTGGGAACAAACATTCAAATCATTTAATGTCTCAAGCCATGTTTTCTTTACATCTGTAAAATCAACTGGCTGATTAAAATAATCATCCTCTTTGCTTGGCATGGTAACTGTTACATCACTTTCCTGATGTGCTCCATTGGTATCGATGAAGCTTCTTGCAATATTCACAATTTCCTTACCTCTCCAAGTCATAACTAGACGAGGACTCTCTGTTACCTCTGCCACAACTACTGCTTCTAAGTTCTCCTCTTCACAGTAGCCTAACATCTTATCCACATCTACTTTGTCTACAACAACTGCCATTCTCTCCTGAGATTCTGAAATAGCAATTTCTGTACCATTCAAACCAGCATATTTCTTAGGTACCTTATCCAAATCAATCATCAGACCATCAGCCAACTCACCGATTGCCACGCTGACACCACCTGCACCGAAGTCGTTACACTTACGAATAATGCTTGCAACTTCCTCCCTGCGGAACAATCTCTGAATCTTTCTCTCTGTTGGAGGGTTACCCTTTTGAACTTCAGAACCACATGTATCAATTGATTTGGTTGTGTGTTTCTTGGAACTTCCTGTAGCACCACCAATACCATCACGACCGGTTCTTCCACCAATCAAAACAATCACATTGCCTGGATCTGAAGTTAATCTCTTAACATTCTTCTTAGGAGCTGCAGCTACGACTGCACCAATTTCCATACGTTTTGCAACATAATTAGGATGATATACTTCATTGACATAACCAGTAGCCAAACCAATCTGGTTACCATATGAACTATAACCATGTGCTGCTGTTGTAACCAACTTTCTCTGCGGAAGTTTTCCTTCCATCGTTTCTGAAAGTGGCTTTGTTGGGTCTGCCGCACCAGTTACACGCATTGCCTGATATACATATGAACGACCTGACAATGGGTCACGGATACATCCACCAAGACAGGTTGCTGCTCCACCAAATGGTTCAATCTCCGTCGGGTGATTATGGGTCTCGTTCTTGAACTGAATCAAGTACATAACCTCTTCTCCATCAATCGTTACAGGAACCTCAATGGAACAAGCATTAATCTCATCGGAAACCTCCATCTCCTGAAGCTTACCCTCTGAGCGAAGCTTCTTCATTGCCATAAGTGCAATATCCATCAAGCATACAAACTTGTCATCTCTTCCCTTATATAATTCTTCCTTATCTGCCAAATAGCTTTGATAAGAATCTTCAATTGGCTTCTTATAATATCCATCCTCAAATGTAACATTGGTAAGCTCTGTTGCAAATGTGGTATGGCGACAGTGATCCGACCAGTATGTATCCAACACACGAATCTCTGTCACAGATGGGTCTCTCTTCTCCTCATTCTTGAAATAATTCTGAATATGAAGGAAATCCTTAAATGTCATAGCAAGTCCTAAAGATTCGTACAAATCCTTAAGATCTGTTTCAGCCATATCCTTAAAACCATCAAATATATCAACATCTGCAGGCTCATCAAACTGCTGAATCAAAGTCTCTGGAATGCTCTTATCGTCTGTCTCTCTTGAATCCACCGGATTGATACAATAAGACTTAACCTTATCAAATTCTGCATCATTTACCTTACCTTTAATCACATAAGTGGTAGCTGTACGGATAACCGGTTCTTCTTTCTCATTCAACAACTTAATACACTGTTCTGCAGAATCTGCCCTCTGATCAAACTGACCAGGAAGTGCCTCTACTGAAAACACTCTATCTCCATCTTCACAAGGAAATGTGGTCTCGTATACATAATCCACTGGTGGCTCAGAAAATACCGTCTTCAACGCCTTTTCATAGGTTGCATCTGACACATTCTCCACATCATAACGTATCAAGACCCTAACTTTCTCAATACTCAAATCCAAGTATTCTGTCATTTCATCAAACAATTCCTTCGCTTTTACAGCATACTCGGGCTTCTTCTCAACGTATACTCTCTTAACCTTACTCATAATGTCCTCCTAAAGTATATCTTATTATCAATCTCTCCCTATCCTGCTCCCCAATCATACGAAAACAGCACTTCAAGAGAAAAACTTTCATGCTCTCTACTATATAATATCTTGTTTGTGAAGTCAATCAAGTAGTCACCGATTTTTATAAAAATTAGTCAAATTAAAGAAAGAGATTTTTCGACGAAAAACCTCTTTCTCATAATTACATTGCCATTACTTTTTCAATAATTGTTTTTAACTGATCAGGCTCGAATGGTTTTGAAACAAACTCGCTAGCACCATTTTGAACCGCTTCTACCATCTTTGTCTTCTGACCTGCTGCTGTAACCATAACTACCTTCGCATCTGGATACTCGCCTTTAATCTTCTTCAACGCTTCAATACCATCTAACACTGGCATTGTGATATCCATTGTCACAATATCTGGCTTAAGCTCTACATAACGTTCATAACCTTCCTGACCGTTAGTTGCCTCACCAACCACTTCACAACCGGTATTCTCTAAAATTCCTTTTAAAATCTTTCTAGATGTTCTAGAATCATCAACAATTAAAATCTTTGCCATGTTTATCTACCTCTTTATTCCAATAATCTCTAGTCTAAACTCCACTTAGATTCAATACATATAATCAAGTCCACCTTCTTATCCTTAATATAAAATGGAACTCTATACATATTGCCCTCTGTGTGAATTGTAGTAACAGAATCCTTCATAACCGGTGGAAGCATATCTAACTCTACATCCTCATTACCAAGCTTTGTTGCATACAAGCCGTTGTTACAATTCAAGAATTCACAAGCTGCATCCAATACATCTAAATCCACTGTATCAAATTCTTCCTTTGCATACGCTTCTGCAATCTCTTTGATTCCAGAACCATCACCGCAAAAACCTGTAAATAATCTATAATCACCATCCAACTCCTGTGCTGCAACGAAAGAAGCTGTATACTCATTCAATCTCTCAACCTTCTCAATACGAAAGTGACTATTGATAAATCTCACATGATTACGTGCAACCAACGCAATATAATCCTTCACCATTGGTGATACATCGCTATCCTTTGTAAATACAGGAACAATCTTATCAATATCACCACTCTTAATTGCTTCTACATCCAACGCTGTAAAACGTTCCGATTTCTTATAAGCATTCAGCTCTTTCTGAATCTGATCTAATGTTAAGATTCCCTGCTCTACCAAAGCCTGTACGAATAATAAATACTCATCTCCTTGTTTCTTAAGAAGCGAGCCCACCTGATCGTCTGTCAAATACCCCTTCTCCACTGCGATATCTCCAAAACGACGATCCTGCATCTGCTGAAGCATGTTAACCTCATCAGCTTGTGCCTCTGTCATAAATCCAGACTCAACCGCCAATAAACCTAACTTCACTCTCGCATTCTTACTATCATTAATGATAGTGTTATACTGCTCGTTTGTTAAAATCCCTTTATCTTCCAAATACTTACCAAAATATACTCCGAACATATTAGCCCCCTTATATGAATTATTATATTTGTAAAAATCAATATGTAAAAGAAGTGCAGTTTCACCCCTGCAAGCAAGTGAAACCACTAATTGCCATATTACAAGCTTCGCCTGTAATCCGCTCAACAGTTTCATCCTTGCAAGCAAGTGAAACTGCTAATCGCATTATAACACACATTGACTATAAATGGCAATTTATTTTCAGCAAATTTGTATAATATTACAACATTTAGAATTTATTCATTGAATAATCCCTTCTTATTATATATAATTAGGAATAGATTTTTAGATTTTCAACCAGAAAGGATTTTACATATATGTCGATCAAGAAATCACTACAAAGTTCTATTATATTAATGGCAATTATTCCTGTCATTCTCATGGCAATCTTATCCTATGTAGTAGCTGCTACCAAATATGCACAGATTAACACTGAAACTACGAAACAGCTTGCTGAAGATTACAGTTACAGTTTTTCGTCACAGTTAGAAACACAACGAATTGAAACCTCTTCAATTGCAAATCTCAATGACACTAAGAGCTATTTACTAGAAAAGATTAACTCACCAGATGTTTTACTAAATACATCATCTACTTATTACACAAATATCAAGAACACAATAACACAGCTTGCAATCAATTACGACAACAACGTAAATTACTATATATACGATATTGATGGATATTTAGTAGTTTCTTCTGCTAACGATAGCATATCTGACTGGTCGGAAATTATGATAGAACCAATTACGTCTATCTCACAGGAACAGATTATTTCCCACTCCGACTTTTCCAAAAATTCCATTGACATAGTATGTCCAATCATTGTAAAGAACCAAACAATCGGATTAATCCGAACCAACATCACATCGGATTATTTCGGCAACTATCTTTCTAGTGATGATGACAGTACTTGCTTTGTTATTGACAAAAACGGAGAGGCATTATTCGGATATAGTACCAATTCCGAGGCGGATCAAAGTTTCTTAGACGAAATCATCCGCACCTCATCCTCAAAGTTAGTTATAAGCACTTCCGAAGTGGACGTCGACACCTCTTACAAGGAACAAAATAACGTGTTTTCTAGCGGAAAGAATTACAACTATGGATACGCTACCATACCAGAACATCATTGGATTTATGTTGTCAAGCAGAACTCCAATACGTTTACCAGTATCGTCTCCTCCTTGCCAATTATTCTGCTAATTTTATTGGTAATTGTGGTGATTCTTTCCATACAAATCAGCCAGGGATTAGCCGCCAAATACACACAACCAATTATTGAACTAAACGAAGATATGAAAACTGCTGCTTCCGGCGAACTGAATGTTCACTGTTCCATCAACAGCGATGATGAATTTGGTACTTTATCAAATAGTTTTAACCAAATGATGGATATTATTTCTACAAACTATAATGATGCAATGGATTCCAAAAAGGAACTTGAAGCAAGCAAACAGGAATTACAATTGCATTATGAAGATATGGAACGACTTGCTTATACAGACACACTTACAGGTCTCTACAATCGTGCTGCATTCTTCCGATATGCAAATGAAATATTAACAAATAGCCGTTTTGGATTGAAAAGTCATGCGGTCATTTTCATTGACTTAGATGGTTTCAAATCCATCAATGATACCTTAGGACATGATTATGGTGATTTGTTGTTAAAGGCCGTTACTGAGAAGTTTTCATCCTTCATTGATAAGGATGACATCCTTGCCCGAAATGGTGGCGATGAATTTGTAATTTTACGCAACCACATCCAATCCACAGAAGAACTAGAAGCGTTTTTGCAACGACTCATTTCTATCTCCTCACACCCATTTTTGCTAGAGGATGAAACCGTCCACATCTCTCTGAGTGCTGGTGTTGCTCTCTTCCCGCAAAATGGTTTATCCTTAAGTGAGCTTATGAAAAATGCAGATATTGCCATGTACTCTTCTAAAAATTCCGGAAAGAACAGCTATACCTTCTTCAGTTCTACCATGGAAGACGAAGTGAATCGCAGAAATGATTTGATTGATATTTTAAGGGATGCCATTGACAACAAAGATATTTATCTCTTATATCAACCACAAGCCAATATTGCAACCGGGGAAATCATTGGTTGTGAAGCACTAATGCGTTTGAATTCACCTATTGTAGGATTTGTTTCTCCTGACGAATTCATTCCGGTTGCGGAAGAATGTGGATTGATTGATGATTTGGGAGAATGGGCTTTACAGGAAGCTTGCAGATTCAACCAACGGCTAGTGGATGCCGGATTCAAGCCAATCCAAATTTCCGTCAACGTTTCAACTGCACAATTGCGCAGCGATCGTCTAGTAAAAGCAATTGAAGCTTTACCAGCTTCCACTTCTATTCCTCTAGACAATTTAGAAATTGAACTAACAGAAAGTGTATTGATGAGTAACTTTGACCGAAATCTTGCAATTATCAATCGCATGAAAGAAATGGGTGTAAAAATCGCATTGGACGATTTCGGAACTGGTTATTCTTCCTTTAGCTACTTAACTAAAATCCCTATCAACACCTTAAAGATTGATAAATCTTTTATTGCAGGTATTTGTGATAACAAAAATGATGCCTATATCGCTGGTACAATCATTAACCTAGCTCATCAACTCGGCATTACTGTCATAGCAGAAGGTGTGGAAACCATAGAACAACTTCGCATTTTACAAAATCAAATGTGTGATGTTTTACAGGGATATTTCTTCAGCCGTGCAATTCCAGAAGACGAATTTATCGAGATGCTTCGAATCAATTCATAACATAATTTTATAACAGCTAACAATATTACAAATAAAAAGGAGCGAATCATATGAGTAACAAAGAAGAAACCATCTATATTGAAGACACTATGACCTTATATTTAGACAATAACATAGAAGTGGAATGTGATATTTTAGCAATCTTCTCCATTAAGGAACAATTTTATATTGCCTTGATGCCTCAGACTACTGTCGAAGGCTACGAAGAAGGAGAATATTTCTTATATCGTTATCAATCGGACGGAGAAACTGTAGAACTGTCAGACATCGAATCCGATGCAGAATGGGAAGCTGTAGAGGATAAATTTGAGGAATTGTTGGATGAAGAAGAATTCAACTCTATGAAATAAAGACAATATTGGCTTTCTATCGTAAAACAACTCACTAACATATAATCACAATCAAAAAGCTTTGGTGACGTCACTATAATCACCAAAGCTTTTTGATTATTTTCATTCTATAAATGCCCTTTTCATCAACTAACTATTCGTTCTATACTTCTATACGATCACATTCCGCCTAAAGATTTTAATTGTTCAACCAACTTCAAATCATCTACCGTAACACGCATATTCGTACATATCTTCTTTCCCTCTGGAGAAATAACCGACATCTCGATTACGCTTCCTTCTCCTATATTTTGTGCTACTGCCCTGAAAAACATTGGAACTTTGGGATGATTCTTCTGAAATTTCTCCAACATTTCTTTCATCTGCATTAACATCATTGGATTCATATCTTTTCCCTCCTAAAAATACATAAATTCTTCCAAATGTAAAAAGCCTTGGAACTAATCATTCCAAAGCTTCCTGCTTAGCAGGGGCTGAGAGAATCGAACTCCCACCAAAGGTTTTGGAGACCCCTATCATACCATTTGACCAAGCCCCTATATGAATATAGATTACCACAAGTTTGGTAATCCTTCAACACTTTTTTATATACCTTCAGAACTTCATACAAAGTGACGCTTGCCTTTACTATCACATCTACATTTCCTTACAATAACTAACCTAGTTAAGCCTTCGACCTATTAGTACTTGTCAGCTACATGCATTACTGCACTTCCACCTCAAGCCTATCTACCTCGTCGTCTTCAAGGGGTCTTATTGACTTTTAGTCAGGGATATCTCATCTTGAGGGGGGCTTCACGCTTAGATGCCTTCAGCGTTTATCCCTTCCAGACTTGGCTACTCTGCTATGCATTTGGTAATACAACAGATACACCAGCGGTCTGTCCATCCCGGTCCTCTCGTACTAAGGACAGCTCC
>JAFSIQ010000010.1 GCA_017439675.1 Lachnospiraceae bacterium | reverse complement strand
CGTGCACTAGCTCGAATCCGCTTCGCTTCTTCTCGCTAGAGTGCACCCGCCCTATAGAAACAAGAAAAGACAGTGTCTTCTGCAAGCAAGCTTGCTCAGACACTGTCTTTTCTTGTTTCTGCACGGCAGGTTATAACTACATCATTCCGCCCATGCCGCCCTGCATTGGTGGCATAGCTGGCACGTCTTCTTTGATGTCAGCTACAACTGACTCTGTTGTTAATAATGTTGAAGCAACGGAAGTTGCATTCTGTAATGCCGAACGTGTAACCTTCACAGGATCAATAATTCCAGCTTCAATCATATTAACGTATGTTTCTTTCAATGCGTCGAAACCAACACCTGGGTCAGACTCTCTTACGTTATTGATAATAACAGCACCTTCTAAACCTGCATTACCTGCAATGTGGAACAATGGAGCCTCTAACGCCTTAAGGATAATCTCAGCACCTGTCTTCTCATCACCAGATAATTCTGCTGTAAGCTTAGCAACTTCCTTGCTAGCATGAATATATGCAGAACCACCACCTGCAATGATACCTTCTTCTACAGCAGCTCTAGTAGCTGCTAAAGCATCTTCCATACGAAGCTTTGCTTCCTTCATCTCTGTCTCAGTAGCTGCACCAACACGAATTACAGCAACACCTCCTGCTAACTTAGCAAGTCTCTCCTGTAACTTCTCCTTATCAAACTCAGATGTAGTCTCCTCAATCTGAGACTTAATCAAAGAAACTCTACCCTCGATATCGGCAGCATCACCTGCACCGTCAACGATGATTGTTGTTTCCTTCTCTACCCTTACGCTCTTAGCACGGCCAAGGTCATCTAAAGTAGCCTCTTTCAAATCAAGACCCAATTCATCTGTAATTACCTTACCACCAGTTAAGATAGCAATATCCTCAAGCATTGCTTTTCTTCTATCGCCATAGCCTGGAGCCTTAACACCTACCACCTGGAAGGTTCCACGAAGCTTGTTAAGAATTAATGTTGTCAATGCTTCACCTTCAATATCCTCAGCGATAATCAAAAGCTTCTGACCACTTTGAACAATCTGCTCAAGAATTGGTAAAATATCCTGAATGTTAGAAATCTTCTTATCTGTAATCAAGATAAATGGATTGTCAAGCTCTGCAACCATCTTCTCCATATCTGTTGACATGTAAGCCGAAATGTAACCGCGGTCAAACTGCATACCCTCTACCAAATCAAGCTCTGTCTTCATCGTCTTAGACTCTTCGATTGTGATAACACCATTCTTAGAAACCTTTTCCATAGCATCTGCTACCATAGTTCCTACATTCTCATCACCAGCAGAGATAGAAGCAACTCTTGCAATCTGCTCCTTGCCATTGATTGTCTCACTCATATTGGTAATTGCATCCACTGCTGTATCACAAGCCTTCTTCATACCTTTTCTCAAAATGATAGGGTTTGCGCCTGCTGCTAAGTTCTTCATACCAGCATTAATCATCGCCTGTGCAAGAACAGTTGCAGTTGTTGTACCATCACCAGCTACATCGTTAGTCTTAGTAGCAACTTCCTTTACAATCTGAGCACCCATATTCTCAAATGCATCTTCTAATTCAATATCCTTTGCGATAGTTACACCATCATTTGTAATAAGTGGTGCACCAAATGATTTTGCCAATACAACATTTCTTCCCTTAGGTCCCAATGTCACTCTTACTGTGTCTGCTAACTGGTTCACACCAGACTCTAATGCTTTACGGGCTTCTACGCCATACTTAATCTCTTTTGCCATGTTTCAAACCTCCATTGTTTCATTCATTTCTAAAACTATCGTCAGATTAACTCTGCTTTACCGTATGCCGTATCACTTCCGATTACGACACACTATGCCATAAGTTCTTACGCTTCTACAACAGCATGGATATCGCTCTGTTTTACGATAATAAACTTATCGCCATCCAACTCTACATCATTACCTGCAAATCTGGAATAGATAACCTTGTCTCCAACCTTAACCTGCATTTCAATCTTCTCACCGTCAACAACGATTCCAGGACCTACTGCAACCACCTCCGCATACTGTGGTTTCTCCTGAGATGCAGTTGGTAATACAATACCAGACTTCGTTGTCTCTTCTGCTACACATTCCTTTAATACAACTCTTTCCCCTAATGGTACTAATTTCATGTTAATGTCCTCCTTCTATTATCAGTTCTATAAGAACTGTTCTCTTCCTCTCCATCATTAGCACTCACTCAAAAAGAGTGCTAACACATTCTCTATTTTACCCTATTTTGGCAAAAAATCAACCCCTTATTTGCATTTCTTTTTAATAATCTACATCAGCACAAGCAACGTCTTGTCAAAAATCCGATACCTGCCTCATTCCAGTGTATTATTCTACTCACTATAACAAGAAAATAGAACTGATTTTCTCTTTTGTAGCATTTTTTCATTGCCCACACATCTTTTATTGGATATAATAAATGAAACTATACAACAACACGAAGGAGACGGTTATGAAGGAACAATTATATACCATACCGGTAAATGATGCTTTTCAAAGTGATTGCGAATGTCCTCTATGTAAGATGAAGCAGGAATTGGAGAAAAATGCAATCGAATATACATTGGGACCAAGTTACATGGAGGATGACAATCGTGCTATGACAGACGAGGCTGGTTTTTGCGAAAAACACATTCAAGATTTGTATTTAGAAAAGAACCGTTTAGGACTAGCACTCATCTTAAGCACACACATGGCAAAGGTAACAAAGGATTTGAAAGAACTTTCCGCTGGTGCAAACCCAAGCGGAAAATCTCTATTCAAAAAGGCAACTGGCACCGGCAGTATCGGAGCATATGTGGACAGATTGTCCCATACCTGCTTCATTTGTAACCGCATGAATAACACCTTTGACCGCTATGTGGATACCATACTGCACCTTTACAAAAAAGATAGTGATTTTCCTACAAGACTTAAGAACAGCAAAGGATTTTGCACCTATCACTATGCTATGTTGTACGAAAAGGCATGTAACACCTTTTCAAAGGATGTTCTAGACCAATTCCTTACAGATATCGACGAAGTATACTTTAACAATATGGAACGCATGCAAGAGGACATCGAGTGGTTCATCAATAAGTTCGACTATCGCTATCAAAATGAACCTTGGAAAAATGCCAAAGATGCTCTTCCAAGAGCTGTCATGAAGACACACAGTTCTATCACGCCTGACTCTAAGGAATAACATACTGGCTATCAGATTGAGCAGGCGGTACCTACCCGATTATACGCAAAAAGGAACGACTACCAATTATTAGCATTCTATAATATGGTAGTCATTCCTTTTTTGCAACAAAAGATCATTTTGTAAATTCATTTCATGATTATTACATTCCATATCTTATCCTATATCGCTTCCGCATATCCATTTTCGGATAAGCTATGTCGTTCTAAAAAATTCCTATATTCACAAAGTCTTCCCTCATACATTTCGTGCTGATATAATTCATTGTGAAAATCATATGGTTTTATGAGCTTATTCTCATTGTCAAAAAGATGGATTCCACCAGCAACCAACACATGATCTACGAATGCACAACAGGTAAACCTTCTTTCATCCTTAATATTCAATCTAAGAATTCCAGCGAACAATCCCAAAAAATTATAACCATAATAACTCGGACGTTCATTAAACTTGGCAATTTCTGCCTTTATGCGTTTGTATTGTTCTTCTGTAACCGGAACTCTATACACCTTGCAGGTAATGCTATCATCTGAACCAAACACACCTTTTTCAATATCCTCGTGTATAAAACCTGCTGTAAGGGGATTATTTATCTTCCGCCGTGCAAAGCTATACAAATGCTCCAATTCCGGGTCTAAAGAAATGGAAGTATGAGAATATGGCGCCTGCGTAAAGAATCGTACCAAAGTAGCTACCACGGTATTGGTTCTGCTCAGCAACACATATATATATCTTTGGTTATTCTTCTTATCTTTTGTCACCAGTAACACTCCTAACTATTCTCACCCTTAACATGTTCCCGTATCTTTTCCTTCAATGTCAGGGCTCTCTCCTTAATTCTCGGTGCTGCATCCTTCTTGCTCACAATCTGTGATATCAACAATAACGCTTCCCGATACTTTTCTAGTTTGTAAGCCAATTCCGCCACAAGACAAAGTACCGTCTGCTCATCCATTCCGCTCATTGGAAAAGGCTCAGAAGATAGAGCCTTCACATATCCCTCATAAGCATGCTGAATACACTCTAACTCCTCCGCACGAAGTTCATCACACTGTTCCTGTGTTAACATCGCCCCTTCACTCTCCAACTTACCTCGGATTACCCATCCTAGTTTTAAGCAGGAATATGCTCTTCGGCTCACCTTAACACCGCCAATAACATCACACATCAAAACCATCTTATAACGCAACAAAGCCTCATCATAACTGTACAAATCATTACTGACATCCATCCCCTTAAACTTAGACTTTACTTCCGCTCTTAAAATCTTTCCTTGATGTGGCATCATACGGTCAAAATATCTAGACAACGCTGCATATCCACAGTGAGGACACACAATGGCGTCATATTTAATCGGATCCATCCCCCTGTAAAGAGGTCGTAAATCATCATCCGTTCCCACACTGTGCAACTTTCCAGCTCGCACAGCCAAAGACTTAAACTTCTCGTAACACACTGGACACTCATGGGTTTTCGGAAACAGACACTCTTCTTCCTTAACGATTGATTGATTAACCTTTGCCTCTTCTTTTTCATCTTGTACCGTCTCTTCACTCTTTGCTTCGTATACCTTCATATCTTCATTTTTGAAACCAAGTATTTCAAGTCCTGAAAATAATCCCATTCCATTTTCCTCCTATTTTGGACGATAAGAACTCTTCATAGAAACAATACGATTAAACACCAAATTGTCCTTTGAGGAATCCTTTGAATCTGCACAGAAATATCCATGTCTTAAAAACTGGAATCTCTCTCCCGGTTCAGTACCTGCAAATGCAGCTTCTAACTTACAGTTTTTCATCTCCACAAGGGAATTAGGATTCAAATTAGAGTAATCCTCCTTTAATACCTCTTCTCCTTCTTCAATGAGATTCTCGTATAAACGCACAGTTGCATCCACCGCACTGGAAGCGTCTACCCAGTGAATAGTACCCTTTACCTTTCGCCCCTCAAAACCGGAGCCAGAACGAGTTTCCGGATCGTAGGTACAATGTACCTCAACCACGTTACCATCCTCGTCCTTGATAAAGTCGGTACAAGTTACAAAATATGCATTCTTCAAGCGCACCTCGTTGCCAGGAAACAGACGAAAATACTTCTTAGGCGGTTCTTCCATAAAATCCTCACGCTCAATATAAAGTTCGCGGCTAAAGCTTACCATACGCTTTCCTAATTCTTCATTCTCCTGATTGTTCTCCACCTCAAGAAGCTCTGTCTCGCCTTCTGGATAATTATCAATCACAAGCTTAATCGGATCAATAACCGCCATCATACGATTTGCCTTCATCTTAAGGTCTTCACGGATACAGTAATCTAGCATTGCAGTATCCGAAGTAGAATTAGCCTTGGAAACGCCGGACAAATCCATAAACATACGAATTGCTTCCGGTGTTACACCTTTACGACGAAGTGCGCTGATAGTAACAAGTCTTGGGTCATCCCAACCATCCACAACACCATCTTCTACTAATTTCTTAATATATCGCTTTCCAGTAATTACATTCTGTAAATACATTTTCGCAAACTCAATCTGCTTTGGTGGAAATTCAAATTCCAATTCCTGCACAACCCAATCATACAGTGGTCTATGGTCCTCAAACTCCAAAGTACAGATAGAATGCGTTACACCTTCCACTGCATCCTCAATTGGATGTGCGAAATCGTACATTGGATAAATGCACCATCTATCTCCTGTATTGTGGTGTGTCATTCTAGCAATACGATAGATAACCGGGTCACGCATATTAATATTAGGCGACGCCATATCAATTTTTGCTCGAAGTACTTTAGAACCATCTGGGAACTCACCATTCTTCATGCGCTCAAACAAATCTAAATTCTCCTCAATACTACGACTGCGATATGGACTCTCCTTGCCTGGTTCCTTCAAAGTTCCTCTGTATTCTCGAATTTCATCTGCAGACAAATCACATACGAAGGCTTTTCCTTTCTTAATCAACTTAATAGCCCCCTCATACATAGCATCAAAATAATCGGATGCATAATATACTTTGTCTCCGAAATCTGCGCCTAACCACTTCACATCCTCTAAGATAGACTCCACAAACTCTGTCTTCTCCTTTGTTGGATTGGTATCATCAAAACGCAAATTAAAAATTCCGTTATACTGCTTTGCTAAACCAGAATTCAAAACAATAGACTTTGCATGTCCAATATGAAGATAACCATTTGGCTCTGGCGGGAATCGAGTTACAATCTTCTCGTACTTTCCCTCTGCCAAATCCTTATCGATAATCTGCTCAATAAAATTCTTTGATACTACTTCGCCTTCCATCTACGTAACTCCTTTATGTCTTATATAATAATTCTATTCCTATCAATCAGAAATCCTATAGAACAAGCAAAAACACCCTGTTCACCAACATTTCACAATTAGTAATACTTTATCATATTTATAGCATCACGTCAATTTATGACACATATTTCCCCCATGTTTTCCTCTGAATTGTTTGATTATTCCGATATTATGTTGTATCATATACCCGAAGATAATATTATGAAACGTTTCAAAGCCAAAGCATGTAACTTTTTAGGATTACTATGTTTAGGAAAGGATTGATTGATATGACATCAAAGGATAATAACAACATAAACCAGAATTTTGATATTGTAGATTTTGATTTGAATGAAATCACAGAAGATACAACAAAAACTCAGGAAAAAATGAAACTAAAAGAGGGTACAAAGGAACCAACTGGTTCCCGTTCCGAAGTGGTGAATGCAAAATTACAGGCCGCAGGCAGTGACGGAACCGGCGAACCAAACCGAGATATGCTTAAAACCATTTTATTCATTTTATTGGTGGTGGTAGTAGCCTGCCTTTTTTTAGGACTCATCAGTTTTATTGTAAACCTGTCGGGCAGTACCGGCAAGGGGCGTGAGCGTACGGAAGCCTCCACCAACTATGATGAAAAAAACAATTCCAAAAAAGAAAAGAAAAACACCTCTACAGGAGAAGCAAAGAAGGAACAGAGCAAGGAAGACAAAGAAAAGGAAGAATTTGAAGAAAGCATTAAAGATATTACCAACACGGTTGTAGATGACATGAAAAACGAAGACGACAAAGAGCCGGAACCGCCTAAGGAACCAACTGCAGAAGCAACCACGGAGGCGACTACAGAAGCAACCACGGAAGTCTCTACTGGGACAACCACCGAGATATCCACAGAAGCATCTACAGAAGCGAATATCGATGCCATACCGGAAGAATAAGCATTTTGGGGAGGAATTATGAACTATACACAATATACTGATGAGGAAATCATTGCACTAATCAGAAACGGCCAGTCCGATGCAACAGAATATCTACTAAAAAAATATTCTCCTCTAGTAAAGAAATCCATCCGTACCATGTACTTAATTGGTGCAGACACAGAGGATTTATCCCAAGAGGGAATGATTGGATTATTCAAAGCAATTCAAGGTTATCAACCTAATAATACGGCATCATTTTTTACATTTGCCAAGCTTTGCATTGACAGACAGATATACTCTGCCATCAAAGCTTCGAATCGCAAGAAACACTCTCCTCTCAACTCCTATGTATCCTTTTACAGCAAGATAAACGAGGACGAAATACAGCTGATTGACAACTTAGAAGCAGGAAATGATTCCAATCCAGAACATATTATATTGGACAAAGAGAAAACAGATGACATTGAATCCCATATTGAGAAACATTTGAGCAAGATGGAAAAAGAAGTACTGGCCTACTATTTAGAGGGCAAATCCTATACCGATATTGCGGTTCTCATGGACAAAAAGCCAAAGTCCATTGACAACGCAATCCAGCGAATCCGCGAAAAGGTAAAGCGGTTGTATGCATAAAGTTCATAGCACAAGGCATGCATTTTACACAATAGAACAAGAAAAGGACCTAACGGTCCTTTTCTTGTTCTATTGCCCTATTCTGTTTTCACAGCCTTCACCCTGATAAAATCATTCACTTCTAAACTGTGAAGATATTGCACCAATCTTTCATATAATGGCTCCGCAGCATCTCCAAAATGCTCCTTCACCAAAACTCCAATCTCCAGAATATTTCGCTGACCATCAATAAGTGGCCAGATGAAACTTCCCATCTCTTCTAAATGAATCTGGGATACCTTTGGCTTATTTATCAGTTTCTGAGTAATTCGCATCAACACACCTTTGTTCTCCACAAAAATAGTTACTGCTCCCTCTTCATCTGTTTCCCAACGATACTTTTCATTACGACTTGGAATATACTCCAGATAATTGGCTACTTTTTTATTACGCTTTTTCATTCATCTTTTCCTTTTTGCCAAAGGCAAACTTCAATACACAAAGAATCATAAGGATGAGAAGAAGTACTCCTCCAACAATACCAGTATTCAACTTACCTGACAAATCAAACTTATCCGCAAAACCTGCTACCGTAAGAATTGCAAGAAGAATACCCACTAAACCTTCACCTGCAATCATACCAGAACAGAATAGGATTCCTGCACTTGCATCCTGATTCTTTTCTGCATTTTTATTCTTCTTATCTACAAACCATCTGATGATACCACCAATCATAATAGTTGTACTAAGCTCTAACGGCAAATAAAGACCAATTGCTACCGGTAATACCGAAATACCAAGAATCTCAATTACAATGGCAATAAACACACCGATAAATACCAATGCCCATGGAAGGTTACCATCCATAACACCCTCTACAATCATCTTCATCAAGGTAGCCTGTGGTGCTGAAATTTCAGCAGAACCAAATCCCCATGCCTTGTCTAATACAACCAATACACCACCAATTGCAATAGCAGAAACGACTGCACCAATCAATTCACCAATCTGTTGCTTCACTGGAGTTGCTCCAAGAATATAACCTGTTTTCAAATCCTGTGATGTATCACCAGCCATAGCTGCAATAATACAGATAACCGAACCAATTGCAATGGCACCCATCATACCTTCAGCACCTGTTTCCCCTGTAGACTTTAATGCAATAGTTGCAATCAACAACGTAGCAATCGCCATACCAGAAACTGGGTTATTACTACTTCCCACAATACCTACCATACGAGAAGATACTGCACCGAAGAAGAAACCAAATACAACAATCAATAGCGCTCCCAACAAATTCACCGGAATCTGTGGTAACAACCAAATAACTACTGCAATGGCAAGAATTCCACCGATAATAATACGAATATCCATGTCCTTATCAGTACGAAGACCATTCCCTTTACCGCCATCCTTAAGCCCCTTAATTGCGTCAATAAATGTTGTTACAATAAGTGGCATTGATTTAATCAAACTAATGATACCACCTGCGGCAACCGCACCAGCACCAATGTAGCGAATGTAGCTACTCCAGATAGCGGAAGCACCACCTGCGGCGTACATATTGGCAATGGTATCTGTTCCTGGATACAAAATTGTTTCCCCACCAAATGTGATAATAGCAGGAATCGTTACAAACCAACCAATCAAACCACCAGCAAGCATATAAGATGAAATCTTAGGTCCACAGATATAACCTACACCAATCAAAGCCGGATACACCTGAGTAGATAATTCTGTCTTCAAAGCCTTAATCGGTGCTGTTACAATACCAGGAATCACCTTCAAGCCATCTACAACAAACTTAAACAAGGATGCAAGTCCCATACCTGCAAACACCGTTGTAGCACTAGCACCACCCTGCTCTCCTGCCAAAAGTACCTCTGCACAAGCTGTACCTTCTGGATAAGGAAGCACACCATGTTCTTTTACAATTAAAGCTTTGCGAAGTGGCACCATAAACAAAACACCTAAAAGGCCACCACAAAGCGCAATTGCTGCGATGGTAAACATACTTGGCGATTCTGTTACCCCTTCCTTCGCCCACAAGAAAAGTGCAGGCATTGTAAAAATGGCACCTGCTGCCAACGATTCACCAGCAGAACCAACTGTTTGTACCATATTACTATCCAAAATCGTATTTCTCTTAAAGAATTTACGCAATACTCGGTAAATTCCCATCGAAATAACTGCTGCCGGAATGGAAGCAGAAACTGTCATACCTACTCGAAGCCCAAGGTATGCATTGGCCGCACCAAAAAGAACCGCCAAAAATACACCGAACAAAATAGATGAAACTGAAATTTCCGACTCCACTCTGTCAGCCGGAATATAAGGTTTGAAATCTTCTTTCATTGTTTTCCTCCCGTAATTTAATAATATTATTCTTCCGTAAACATGCCGAAATCATACCTGATTAACAGCATTTATACATAGAAAAACGCTCAAGCTCCATATGAGTTTGGGCGTATACAGGTTAAAGTATATCTATTGATTCATTTAACCATATTTATATTAATATTAGCATAATTATCACGGAATGTAAAGAAAAAGCCATATCCCCAATTGCTAAAACTCAAATATAGAAAAAGCGAAGTTCCCTACGAAACTTCGCCTAACTATCACTCTTTATCTGTATGACAATGTGTATTTTTATCTTTAACACTACAACTACAAGTTCCATTCACCATGTGCGGACATGCACCTTCCACCGGACAGCCGATGCATTTATTACCTGCCTTCTTCACCTTCACAATATAAGCCACTGCAGCTCCTATAATCAATATAAGAATTGCAATTATGATAAAATCTGCCATACTGATAACTCCTTATAATACCGATAACTGCTTATATTCTATTAGGCAGCTTTCTTTAATTCATACTTTGCCTTCATACTCTTGTTCGTCTTGTTAATCAATGCTAACACAACTGCTACCATAATTGCAACTGCAATCAATCCAGGAACAAAGCCTGCACCAACGCTACCAGTTGTAATCAATGTGCCAATCTGGAACACTAAGAAGCCAATTGCGTAACCAGTACACAACTGCAACGCAATACCGCCCCACAACCATTTCTTGCTCTGCATCTCCGAATTCATAGCACCAAGTGCTGCGAAACATGGAGGTGTATAAAGGTTGAACATAAGGTATGCAAGTGCTGCAACCTTTGTAAGTCCCATAGCTGCTGCAACTTCATTGGAACCACCAACCAATGCCAATTCTTCTGTATCAATAAAATTAGTTAGCGCATAACATACTGCCAATGTACCTACTACATTTTCCTTTGCAATAAAACCTGTAACAGCTGCTGCCGCTAACTGCCATGCTGCAAATCCAACAATCGGAACCAAAACTACTGCAATTGGAGAAGCAATGGATGCAAGAATCGATGTACTCTCCATTCCTTCTTCTACAACCTGCAACTTCCAGTTAAAGGACTGCATAATCTGAACCACTGTGTTACATACAAGAATAACGGTACCTGCTTTCACAATATACGCCTTACCACGAGAGCACATAGAAAGGAACGCTCTCTTTAAGCTTGGGAACTTATATTCCGGAAGTTCAATAATGAAGAATGATTTTCTGTACTTATAACCTGTAATCTTATTAACTAATAACGCGCCCAACAAGATTAATACAATACCTACCAAATACATGGTTGGTCCAACCCACTTTGCATCTGCGAAGAATGCACCAGCAAACAAAGCAATAACTGGAAGCTTTGCTCCACATGGCATAAATGGTGTCAACATTGCAGTTGCTCTACGCTCTCTCTCGTTACGAATAGTACGACAAGCCATAACACCAGGAATTGCACATCCTGTACCAATCACCATAGGAATAACAGACTTTCCTGAAAGACCAACTCTCTTAAAGATTGGGTCAAGTACTACTGTTGCACGAGCCATGTAACCACAGTCTTCTAACAAAGCAATCAAGAAGTACATTACCATTACGAGCGGAAGGAAACCAACCACAGCACCAACACCGCCGATAATACCATCTACAAGCAACGCCTGTAAGAATGGATTTGCATTTTCAACCTTACCTGCCACCCATTCCTGGAAGGTCTCAATCCAACCAACTAACCAGTCAGCAATGTATGTACCTACTGTAGACTGTGAAATATAAAATACAAGGAACATGATACCTGCAAACAGCAGAATACCAATAGTCGGATTTGTGATAATCTTATCTGCGATATCCTGTCCGTTCTTTTCCTTTGTCAACACCTTACGTGTCTCCACCTTGCTTACTACACCATTTACAAACTCAAAACGCTTTCTATCTGCAACCTCTACAGCAGTCTTATCGGTCAAATCAATATCACCCTGTACATAAGGAGCCTTCTGTGTTGCGTTCTTCAACTCAACAGCAGCTTTCACAACCTCTGAAAGTCCCTTGTCGCTAGAAGATGTAGAAACCGTCTCAACAACAGGACATCCCAACTTTTCTGACAATGCGGCCACATCAATCTTTGTGTCCTTCTTCTCGTTGATATCACTCTTATTCAATGCCACAACAACTGGAACACCTAACTCCATTAACTGTGTTGTAAAGAACAAGCTTCTGCTTAAGTTCGTAGCATCCACAATGTTAATGATAACATCTGGATTCTCATTCTTAACATATCCGCTTGTGATACTCTCCTCTGAAGTAAATGGAGACATGGAGTATGCTCCTGGAAGGTCAACTGCAATCAACTCTTCCCCTCCACCATAATAGTTCTTCTTAATTGGACTTTCTTTCTTGTCCACGGTAACACCAGCCCAGTTACCAACACGTTCTGTTCTACCAGTAAGCGCATTGTACATGGTGGTCTTACCACTGTTCGGATTACCTGTTAAAGCAATTCTCATTTTTCTTTTCCTCCTATACCCTTTCTATATGTCCATACAAGTCATATACTACTAACAAAAGTTTGCAGAAACTAACCGCTAGATAAAATATATGTAGTAAACACAAAAAACATGCTTACCACATAAAACACTTATATTATAATTGCTGCTGCCAATTCCTTATCAATGTTGTATCTAGCATCTTTGATTGAAACCACACAACTACGCTTCAAGTGACTAATCACAGTAATTGGCTCTCCGCTATAACAACCCAATGAGAACAGAAACGAATTCAATTCCTCATCATCTGTCTCAATCGCCTTAACAATATATTCCTGTTCCACTTCTGCATCTGTTAAATTCATGATTTCCTCCTAATCGGCGAACAAAAATTAGTTTTGACTAACCTCATAAAAAGTAACATACCACACATGGTTTGTCAAGGGGATTAGTTCAATTTTTCAAAATTTTTCCAAAAATATATAAAAGACACTTAGAAATATATTCTTAAGTGTCTTTGTAAATACATTGTTATATTTAACTACATTCTCATATAATTTTGTCTAATATCCAACTGATTCTGCACCATATACTGCCTGTTCATGCGTAAATCCCTCAAATTCTAACTGCTCAATAAGTCCTTCCCTTGAAAATGAGGAGAAATCCATATATGATTTTGCCTTTTGAGCAGCTTGTTCATTCCAATCCGCACCACAATTATCTACCGCAAACACTGCTTCCTCATGTGTAAAACCTTCAAATTCCAACTGTTCCATCAAGCCACTGTAAGAAAAAGCCGAAAAATCCAAATATGACAATGCTTTTTTTAATGCATTTTCTTGTCCAACCGTTAATTCTTCTGTGGCTATTTCCTCTGTAGTAACTTTCTCTGTCAATGCTTCCTCTGTTATAACCTCTTCCGTGGTACTCTCTTCCATCGCCACATCGTTCTGTTGTGTTGATGCAATCTCTGTCGTTCCCTGTTCAGACACGTTACTCTCGCCTGCCAATCCAAAAACAAGAATAAACAATCCCCATAAAACACAAATTACAATAGCGGCGATAGAAAGACCATGTTTTTTCGACTGGTCATTTTTTGCCAAATCAATGATGGCAAGTATCAATCCTACAAGCGATAAACAGCCACATCCTAACAGTGAAACTATAAATGCCGCAATACCCAATGCACTCTGTCCTCTTTTTTCTTCCATATTTATCAATCCCCTTCGTATAATTATTATTTATAGACGACCACATATGTAACAAAGCACTGAATTGTATTTAAAAGTTCCATTACAACCATTACGCCTCAATACATGAGTATCTTTCTACTCATACAAATATACCATATTTTCATACTCGTAGCAAGAATATTTATAAAATCATATCATATACTTATACGAGGTGATTACTATGATTAACGTTGACTACGGACACATCCATTTAAAATTAGACCAAATTATGAAAGAACAGCAAATCAGCATCAATAAATTAGCCTTTCGCGCTGAGATGCAAAGAACACAACTCAAAGCTTATATTAAAAATGAAGTTCAACGTGTTGACCTTGCAGTACTCGCAAGACTTTGCTACGCGCTCGAATGTGATTTGAATGATTTGATTGAATATGTTCCTGCGGAGAAATAACATAGCAACTGGGTGATTCTATCAATCACCAGCTAATCTATTTTTAAACGCAAGCAACATAAAAAGACGAGGTTTCTTCCTCGTCTTTTACGTATATTAACTATTTCATTGCTTAGAGCTAGCGACGGGAATCGAACCCGTGACCTCCTCACTACCAATGAGGTGCGCTACCGACTGTGCCACGCCAGCTTGTCTTTGCGACTTGTCTATAATATCAAATTATAACCTCTTTGTAAAGAGAAAAAATAATTATTTTCCCTGCAATCTCTGTCTCACAATTTCATATGCCAATACTCCTGCTGCCACCGACGCATTTAAGGAATCAATGTCACCCTTCATCGGAATGGATGCAATGTAATCACACTTCTCCTTCACAAGACGACTCACACCGCTTCCCTCGTTACCAATCACAAGACCAATCGGACCAGTTAAATTGTGACGATACATCACATCTCCGTCCATGTCTGCACACACAAACCAGATTCCTTCATTTTTCAATTCCTCAATCGTTTTAGCAATATTGGTCACCTTTGCAACCGGAGTATAGTTGATTGCTCCTGCCGAGGCCTTTACCACCGTTGCAGTAAGTCCTACCGCTCTTCTCTTTGGAATAATCACACCGTGAGCACCGCAAAGATTAGCGGTACGAATAATGGCTCCAAGGTTATGCGGGTCCTCCAACTCATCTAAGATGAAAATAAATGGTGGCTCATCCTTATCTCTTGCAACCTGCAAAATATCTTCCACCTCAGCATACTCATAAGCAGCAGCCATAGCAATAACGCCCTGATGCTTACCAGTAGAAGACATCTGGTCAAGACGCTCCTTTGTCACATAATTGATAATAGCATCCTGTTTTCTAGCCAAAGACTTAATGGTATTCACCGCACCATCATGACAACCATCTAGCACATATAACTTATCAATGGTCTTGCCAGACCGAAACGCCTCTGTTACTGCATTTCTTCCCTCTATTGTATACTCTTCATATCTCATAATTATTCTCCTCAAACTATCAGCACATGCAAGCTGTTATTTTCTTTTCGTTGCATGCAACTGCATACGCACTTTTAACAATTCTACTCACTTTTTATTTCAACTCAGAATTGTTGTTTCATCCTACTCACTTTCTAATACTGCAAGTCCCATGTTTACCACATCTGTAAGGCGCGCAAAGTCCTCTTTCAGATACAGATATCCGATTAGTGCCTCAAATCCCGTTGCATTGCGATAATCCGTTCTTGACGCATTCTTTGCCTTGGTATAGGAGTTGGCATTGCGCCCCCTTTTATATATTGCAATCTCCTCCTCCGTTAAACTCTCGAGAATTGCAAGTATCATCTTTGCCTGCGCTGGTGCACATACAATCTTGCTGACATCTCGGTGATACTTATTCGCCTGCTTATTCGCCTTACTCACTTCGATTGTCCGCACCATCACATCAAAAATGCTATCACCAATATATGCAAGGGCAAGTGGCGAATACCCCTCTGGACTGCCATGTTCAATATGAAATACTTCTTTAAAATACTGGAAACTATCGTTTTTTTCCTGCTCCATACCCATTCTCTTTCTATCCGCGATTCCAAAAGCAAACTATGCCCTCTTCCACTTTACACCTTCTCTTGTATCCTCTAAAATGATACCCTGAGCTGCCAATGTATCACGGATTTCATCTGCTCTTGTAAAATTCTTTGCCTTTCTGGCAGCCTGACGCTCCTCAATCAAAGCCTCAATATCACTATCTAAAATCTCTGCTTCCACCTTTGTAATAATACCTAAAATATCACAAAGTTTTCCAACTGTAGTAAATGCTTCCTGTACCAACGCTTTCGCCGTATCAGAAGTAATAGATGAATTCGTAAGCTTTACCATCTCAAAGATAACGGAAATTGCATCCGCTGTATTCAAATCATCCTCCATGGCATTCTCATACTTACTTACGTACTCTCTAAGCTTAGCCTGAACTTCCTTTTCTTCCGCAGTCAACTCTCGATCTGTAGCAGCATTTAAAGCATCCTCTAAACGACCAACAGCAGTCAAAATACGATCAAGGGAAGCCTTAGAAGACTCCACCAATGTGTCTGCAAAATTAAGCGGACTTCTGTAATGGGCACTTAAGATAAAGAAACGTATCACCTGTAACGGATACTTCTTACCAATATCACGAATGGTAAAGAAATTACCCAACGACTTTGACATCTTCTCACCATCAATCTTAAGGAAACCATTATGCATCCAGTATCTTGCAAACTCTACCTCATTGGCAGCCTCACTCTGTGCAATCTCATTCTCATGATGTGGGAAAATCAAATCCTCACCACCTGCATGAATGTCAATAATGTCACCAATATATTTCTTAGACATTACTGAACACTCCAAATGCCAGCCAGGTCTTCCATCTCCCCATGGTGACTCCCATGATGGCTCTCCTTCCTTCTTCGGTTTCCAAAGAACAAAATCAAGGAAATCCTCTTTTTCTCCCTCACCAGACACCTTAAGGGCATGCTTTTCATCTCTGTGTCCTGCTTCCAAATCGTCAATATTCTTCTTAGATAACTTACCATAATCCTTAAAACTTCTAGTACGGAAATACACAGTGCCATTCACCTCATAGGCGTGACCTTTTTCAATCAACGTCTCAATCATGGCAATCATATCCGAAATTTCTTCTGTTGCCTTTGGATGTGTAGTCGCTTCCATGACATTCAAATCCTTCATGTCCTTCATTACTTCTTCAATGTATCTCTCAGAAATCTCAGAAGAAGTCACGCCTTCCTCAATAGCACGCTTAATAATCTTGTCATCCACGTCTGTGAAGTTGGAAACATAATTCACATCATATCCCTTATACAGCAAATATCTTCTAAGTGTATCAAATACAATCATCGGACGGGCATTTCCCATATGAATATAATCATATACTGTAGGTCCACATACATAGATTCCTACCTTACCGTCACGAATTGGTACAAACTCTTCCTTCTTTCTTGTCATTGTATTGTAAATCTTCATAATACTACTTTCCTTCCCGTGTTATTTTCCCTGTATCACGCCTCACACGCTACAGCTTCACACATCTTTTCTTAGTATATTTTTATGCATTTGTTTTGTCAAGATATTACAATCCTTTGTGCTTCACAAAAGGCAGGTAATCCATAGATATCACCAAGCTACCTTTCAACCTTATACTATCTCTGCAAAATAAATGCGTTCTTTCTCCTCAAACACATAGGAAATCAATTCTGCCACTGTCATGGTAACGCAATCACACTTTAAGGTATAATCTCTCCGAAGAGATTGTTCTTCTCTCTTTCTTATGCTATCTGTTCTCGCGACTATCACGGTGTCATCAGCCCGTCGTAGCCTAAATTGTCCGCAATTTTCCGGCAACCACTCATCTACAACGCAAAGCGTTTTCTCCTCCTGTTCCTTGGAACATATAAATGAACCAAACAACTCCAAAAATGTTTCCACATCAATTACACGGAACATATAGCAGTAGGAATCCATCACCACAATCTCTTTACCAGCAAAATATGGAACTAACACACAATCCGAATCCAAGAGACTCTCCTTGCATAGTACCTGTTCCACATAGGGTGTTGTTTCATCCATTACATAGGCAAACACACCGCACAAATTAGGCGTTGTGTCTTCATTTACAAATGCGAATAAAACATCTCCATCCTGACACTGCTTTTCCTTTAATAGCAAATCGTAATAGGCTGCATCATGACAAGCGTACACTTGATTACGGCTAGATATCCAACCATCAATCTGGCGAAACAATTCCTGCTGTTGCTTATCATCCCAGGTTCTTACTTCACTATAAGAGACATATTGAAAGTCTGCCTTTGAAGATAATTCTTTTCCCTTGGAAATTTCACACAGCACGTGACGTTCCTGCTTTGCAGTCACAGGATAAAAACCAAAAGGACTATAGTATTCAACCTTGGCAGGCATGAGGTAAGCAAAAGGGAGTTTTTCCTCACGCATATCCTGCATTGCTCTACAGAGCAAACTTTTCATAATCCCTTGTCTTCGATATTTCTTATTAGTTGCCACCCCTACAATATAAGGTAAATGATACTCTTCACCCATCACTTGACAGCGATAGGAATTCACATGAAGCATCCCCTTTCCCGACAAGGTATACACAAGATTCTCGGGATACACTGTATCAAAGTAAAATTCCTCATAGGCTTCCGGGTCCTGAAAACACCTTTTCCACAAATCGCGAAAGGTCATTTCGTATTCTGATTTTTGGCGCTTATGCTCCACAAGTATAATTGGTTCTCGTTCCTTTGCTTCCGTCAACTTATCACTCCTTGATAGACTTTCTTTGTCACAACAGCTCACTTTGCTTGTACAACAATTCAACTCCACTCTTATCTATCGCGCCTAAGCTTTCGAACATCCACTACATCCAGAACAACCTCTTTGTTCCCCCATCACATCATAGCTATAATTTGCTACCGTTTCCAACAAACAGATTGCCTGAGAGCTAATTCCTTCACCTGAACCAGTGAACCCTAACCCTTCCTCTGTTGTTGCTTTTATATTGATTTGATTTTCAGAAACCTCTAATGCTTCTGCAATAGCAGTCACCATATCCGGAATAAATGCTGCCATTTTCGGACGTTGTGCAATAATAGTTGCATCCACATTACTAATCAAGTAATTGTGCTCATCCAACAGCTTCTTCACGTGACGCAACAATGCAATACTGTCTGCCCCTTTAAAACGCTCATCTGTATCTGGAAAATGCTTTCCAATATCACCAAGTGCCGCTGCACCAAGCAATGCATCCATAATGGCATGGGTCAACACATCTGCATCAGAGTGCCCCAACAACCCCTTCTCATACGGAATATTCACACCACCGATAATCAACTTTCTTCCTTCTACTAGCTTATGAACATCGTAGCCCATTCCAACACGCATATTTTGTCCTCCTGTCATCTATAACAAACCACATTTATTTCTGTGCCAAGAAAGCAAGCAAAAATTCATACACACGCTTGGTGGATGAAATGGATAAGCGTTCCGCTGGTGTATGAATATCGAAGATATTCGGTCCCATGGACACGCAATCCAAATTGGCAATCTTTCCTGCCAACAAACCACATTCCAATCCTGCATGGATACCCTCCATTTTCGGCTGTTTTCCATACATTTTCTCATAGAGTGCTACAATTCGATTACGAACCTCTGATTCATTCTTGTATTCCCAAGCTGGATATTCACCTTTACACTCTACTGTTCCTCCAAAGGCTTCCGCCAACCACTTCATTTGATTGGCCACATTATGTTTCTTCGTTGTCACACTACTTCGAATGGCATGTTGGGTAAATAAATGTTCGTCTGTAAGCTTCATAATACCCATGTTTAAAGAAGTCTCCACTAATCCCGGAACAGACACACTCATGTTCTGCACACCGTCTGGTGCTGTCACCAAGAAGGTAATAACATGATTAAGGCTTTCCTTGGACAACACCTTCGTCACCAACTCTTTACTTTCCATTTCCTTCATGCAAACAGCAATCTCCGAATCTGACACAGCATATTCCGCTTTCAATACAACACTTATCTTTTCTATCTGTTTTCTAACTATATCTACATCCTTTGCATCCAAACCGATTACAGCACGGGAATAAAGCGGGATTGCATTATCCTTTGCGCCACCTTCCATAGCACTTAGTACAAGCGACTCTGTCCCATGTATATCTGATAATATTCTTCCAAGCACCTTGTTGGAATTCGCCCTCTCCTTGTGAATCTCAGCACCAGAATGTCCACCAAGTAATCCAGACACAACAAGCTCGTACCATTGTTTTCCATTTGCCAGCTCCCACAAAACTGGAATTGTTACATGGGCAGATACACCGCCTGCACAACTGGTAAGAAAGATTCCTTCCTCTTCCGAGTCAATATTAAGCATACGGTTTCCCTTCAACTTAGACAAGTCAATTCCGGCCGCACCATCCATGCCTACTTCTTCTGAAACCGTAATGATGTATTCAAGCGGTGGATGGGCAATTGTCTTGTCCTCTGCAACAGCTAACATATATGCAATGGCAATACCATCGTCACCACCTAAAGTGGTATCCTTTGCACGGACATAATCACCGTCCACTACAAGTTCAATACTCTCTTTTTCCATATCCAAAACAACACCTGGTTTCTTCTCGCAAACCATATCCATGTGCCCCTGCAAAATAATTGGTTCTTCCTTTTCGTAACCTTCGCTTGCCGGAATCCACATCAACACATTATAAAGCTTGTCCTGAACATATTCAAAACCGTGCTCCTTCGCATACGCTACCAAATAATCACTAATTACTTTCTCATTATAAGAACCATGTGGAATGCCACAAATCTCTTCAAAATAGTGAAACACTCGCTTTGGTTCTAAATCGGATAATACACCCATCTTTCTTCTCCTTTTCTCTGTCAATCCATAGATATTCTGCCAATCGAACCAAGACTCATTCCTGACTCCTCATTCCGTCTTTATTACGATCTGTAATCACCGTTAATTTTCACATAATCATAAGTCAAATCGCAGCCCCAAGCCTTAGCTGTCGCTTCCCCCTCATTCAATGTTATGTTAACCATAATTTCATCTTCTGATAATAGTTCTTTTGCAAATTCTTCTGAAAATTCCACACCGGCACCATTTCTACAAACTGGAAGCACACCTTTTGCCGACGCCAAATCCACATCTACTTTATTAATATCAAACTCTGCCTCCGCATAACCTACTGCACATAGAATTCTTCCCCAGTTTGCATCCTCGCCAAAAATTGCACACTTGAAAAGCGGAGAACGAATTACACTCTTTGCCACAATAATTGCAGTATCCAAATCCTTTGCTTTTGACACAGTACACTCAATCAGCTTGGTTGCACCCTCACCATCCTTGGCAAGCATTTTTGTCATATTCATCATAACAATATAAAGTGCTTGCTTAAATGCTTCATAGGCATTACCTTCTTCTGTAATCTCCGCATTACCTGCCAAACCATTCGCCATGACACATACCATATCATTTGTAGAAGTGTCACCATCTATACTCAAACAGTTATAAGTAATCTTGGTAACTTCAGACAGTGCTTTCGCAATTAATTCTACAGAAATTGCCATATCGGTAGTGACAAAATTAAGTGTAGTTGCCATATTCGGATGAATCATACCGCTTCCTTTTGCCATTCCACCTAACGTACAGATAACGCCATCCACTTCAAATGACACCGCAACCTGTTTTGGAACGGTGTCCGTTGTCATAATCGCATTGGTTGCCTTATCGTTACCATCATAGGAAAGTCCCTTTACCAATTCTTCCATATGCTCTGCAATCGGCTCAATCGGAAGAATCTGACCAATCACTCCGGTGGAAGCCACAATCACTTCTTCTTTTGCAATGCCTAACTGCTTTGCAGTAAGGGATGCCATCATACTTGCTTTCTCCTCACCATCTGCATTGCAAGTATTGGCGTTTTTAGAATTAGCAATTACAGCCTTCGTCTTTCCTCCAGTTACTTCTAGATGTTTCTTCGTCACAAGAATCGGAGCACCTTTGACCTTATTGGTTGTATAAACTGCCGCTGTATTGCACAAACAATCGCTTACTACCAACGCCAAATCATTCTTGTTCTTATCGGAGTTCAGCCCACAATTAAGACCATTTGCCTGAAATCCCTTTGCGGCACACACTCCGCCATCCACATAAGTATATCCTTTAAACTGTTCCATTATCATTTCCTCTCTTTCACCCAATTTTGAAATCTCAACAGACGATATTGAACTTATATCCATTCTGTTATCTCACCAAGCACACATATCGTCAACTACATAAATTTATTCAAATCTGCATGATACTCATAATCAATTGAGTTAAGCTTTGCCGTAATCTCCTGCACATCCAACTCCATATCATCGCACATCAATTGCAGACTATCGTATTCATCCCTTAGCTTTGTATTCACAAAGCTTAACAACATCATAGGGTCACTTGGAATATTCGCCATATGCATTCTCCTTTATCCATCTATTCACACTAGTGTCCTGCTCTCTATTGCCAAACCTTCAACAATCACATACTACTCTGTGACTCTCTCTCCAGACGGTTCACTTGGCGTTTGTATCGACACCTGTTCAATATCCAAATATGCCTTCGTCTCTAACGGCAATCCCTTTTGCTCCAGCTTCATCTTACAAAAGGTACTTACTAAAGCGTAAATACACGCAAAACAAGGTGCTCCTAATATCATGCCAGGAATACCAAAGAATCCACCGCCAACTAAAATAGCAAACAAAATCCACATACTAGATATTTTAAGGCGGTCACCTAATATCAACGGACCAATGATATTACCATCACACTGTTGTAAAATCAGTACAAACACAGCAAAGATAAGGCCCTGCTTAAAGTCCATCATCAACAAAATCAAAATACTTGGGATTGCACCAATAAATGGTCCAAAGTACGGAATTACATTGGTCACACCAACAATAATACTAATCAATACCGCATAATGAAAATCTACAATCACCATAAAAATATAACAAAGCGCACCGATAATAAAGGAATCAATAATCTTACCATTGATAAAACCACCGAACACCTGGTCCGCATATCGCACACCCCTCACGATTGCATTTGCATTCTTACGGCTAAACAAGCTATAGGTAAGCTTCTTTCCTACAGAAATCAAAATTTCCTTTTCTGACATCACATAGACAGAAACAATAACGGCAACAACGATATTGAGAAGCATTTTCAATCCACCCACAATGCCAGAAGTGACACCAGCTACAATCTTGTCTATATTCGGAAGAATACTATCATTCAAATAGTTTAACGCTTGTTCATAGATGTGGTCGATTGCCGGTATCAAATACTGGCCTAACTCTGGATTATTCTCACTGATGTCTGCAATCCACGACATCACATTGTTATAATAATTCGGTGCTTCCGTAACAATCTTAACAATAGACTGATATACCTGCGGTGCCACCATATAGATTCCACCCACTAACAAAACGAAAAATACAATTAAAGTACACACAATACCACTGGCTCTAGAAAATTTGTGTCTTGATTGGTCTTTCTTAAAAATCTTCTTACCTAAAGGTGTGAACATCGTTCTTTCAAAGAAATTCAATAATGGATTCAACAAATATGCCATGATACTTCCTGCAACAATTGGAAATATCGCATGACTAACTACTGCTTTCCATTCATTAAACTTTGATTCATTATCCAACACATAGCTGAGGAACAAAGATAATGCCACCACCACAAAGGCTGTAACTCCGTACCATATATACTTATTTTGAACCTTCCACTTCATAATATCGCATCCTCCGTATCTTAATCTTCATCATCCATTGTATCAAACGAACCACTCACTACAATGTATTCCTACTATAAAGCATGCAGTTAGACGTGTCTTTAAACTACAAAGAATTATAAATTTACCTGGTATATTATAAAGGATTCTTGCTGTTTCGTCTACACCTGATGGATATGGAAACTAAGAAAAACCATCAAAGAATTTACTAAATTTCCTCTTAGGGAATTGTTCATAACCAAAAGAAAACGGTTGTACTCCGCGCATTCTGTAACATCGTTACAAAATCATCACGGAATACAACCGTCCCAAATTCATATACATTTACCACGTAATTCGAGAATTTGGCACCAAGCTTGCATCAAAACCAAACCGAATCACAACCTCTTACTGCTCTTTCGCTACTTCTACTACAGACTTTGCAAGACCTGCCAACCCTTGAATCTCCGAAGGGATAATAATTTTAGTTGCCTTACCATCTGCCGCCTTAGCAAATGCCTCCAAACTCTTAATCTGAATTACTTCTCCAGAAGGTGCAGCTTCATTTAACAAACGAATACCATCCGCATTCGCCTTCTGAATTGCAAGAATCGCTTCTGCCTGACCCTCAGCCTCACGGATAGTAGCTTCCTTCTTCGCCTCAGCACGTAAGATTGCAGATTGCTTCTCTGCCTCTGCCTCTAAAATAAGAGACTCTTTGTGACCCTCTGCACGTAACACTGCTGACTTCTTCTCACCTTCTGCGATAAGAATCTGTTCACGTCTCTCACGCTCAGCTTTCATCTGCTTCTCCATTGCATCCTGAATAGCAGCTGGAGGAATAATATTCTTAAGTTCTACACGATTTACCTTGATACCCCATGGGTCTGTTGCAACGTCAAGTGTTGCTCTCATCTTAGTATTGATAGTCTCTCTTGATGTAAGAGTCTCATCTAATTCTAAATCACCAATGATGTTACGAAGTGTAGTTGCTGTTAAGTTCTCAATCGCCATAATTGGATTCTCAACACCATAACAGAACAACTTCGGATCTGTAATTTGGAAAAAAACTACTGTATCAATACGCATGGTTACGTTATCCTTTGTAATAACCGGCTGTGGTGCAAAGTCTACAACCTGTTCCTTCAAGGTAACTCTTCTTGCCACTCTGTCAATAATTGGTATCTTAAAGTGCATACCTGCTGACCATGTACACTTGTATGTTCCAAGACTTTCTACAACATATGCATACGCCTGTGGAACGATACGAATACAACTCATCACAATAATTACTAAAATAAACACCATAAATACTAAAAATGCTGCTCCTAAACCTGCCATAACAATCTCCCTTCCTTATTCACCTTTTTCTACTTCAACAATTAACTTCACGCCAGAAATCTCCACAATAGTAACATTGGTACCTACTGGAATGACCTCATCTTCATTCTTTGCTCTTGCAGTCCAATCCATACCATTAACCTTAGCCTGTCCCGTGGCATTGACATTATTAATCTCCTGTGTAACCACTGCCGTCTGTCCAATCAGTGCTTCGGAATTCGTTTTCTGAATCTTGCCGTCAAAATGCTTTACTGCAATTGGTCTTGTCAAAACAAGCAACACAATTGAAACAACCATGAACAGAATCACCTGAATCGGCAAGCTTGCTCCACAAGCACCAGCAATCGCTGCCACAAAGGCACCGCCTGCAAACCAGATTGTGGTGAGTCCCAATGTCGCTAATTCAACTACAATAAAAATTGCTGCCAATAACAGCCAACATATAATTGGTCCCATACGATTACCTCCCTTTCCTTTGTAATCTTATTCCATATTGTACATTTTTTATGTTCTTCGCACAACTGAAATTTTTGTGAAATATCCAAATCCAAGCAATTTTACTAAAAACATGTGAAGACTGCTCACATATCTTTACTTCTTACCCTTACGTTCTAACATTTTTGCACGAATTTGTTCAAACACTTCCACATCAAAGTAGGATGTTGCATTGATGGAGTCTATCATTGTTGCCAAAATATAAATGACACCACTAGCGTAACCAAAATGCCTTGCAATCGGTCCCTGAGAATACTCTATCTCCTGAATCTTAGAGTATGGTATCCATGTCGAAGTCTTGCTATAGGTTCCCAGCACTACCAACAAATTATTCTCTTCCAATCCAATTCCAGCAGTTTTAAAGCTTAGACAATCTGCCAATAGAACTAGCAACCAGATTACGATACAAGCTATTACAATGACAACTCGTACCCACATCTGCTCAATCTCTAGCACATTCATTCCGCCCAACAACACTGCAATTGCACCAAAAAGGATAAAACATACAAGCAAGCTAAGCAATTCACTCCACATAGACTTCTTGTGCCGTGAAATAATCGTAGGCTCCCCAATCACAAACTCTGGTAATAATATAGACAGCTTCTCTTTCATCACATCGGTCTTTTCTGACAAAAGCAACATGGAATTCTCATTCTCCTCGTCACCAACCCCCACACAAACTACCTTTACATACTGTCTGCGAAGCACACGGGATACGGTAGATGAAACAATCTCCACTGCGTTAATCTTGTCCACTGCAATGGTGTACTGTCTTTTTTTAAAAAAACCATGTGTCAAATAAATCTTATTTTCCTGTCTTCTTGCCTTAAAACCAAAATACACAAAGAAATCCTTTACGAGAGACTGAAACACGGAACCTACAACAATAATAACAGCCAACAAACTTCCCAATACGTTAATAATTCCGTCCAATAAAACCGCACCCGTGTTCACAGAATTCAGTGTCACAACACAGCCCACCAAAAATGCAAGACAGAAAAGCACCGCGCCAGGACTTGCAGTATAGACACAATGCATAATAATATCTTTTGCCTTATACTGCACATCATATTCCACAGCTTCTTCATTTACTTCCTCACAGGTCTCGTTCATCCGTTGCATTACCTGCCGTTTGAACCATTCTGCTTTTGCTTTGGAAAGAATGATTTTCACATCTGTCTGGTCTGCTGTGGTAGCTGAATTGGTATCCAACTTAATCTTGTAAGTACCAATAATACGCTCAAATATATTCTGTTCCATATTGATATTGGAAATATTCTTCATTCCAATAGTGTTCACTTTGCGATTTAGCAAATTGCGTTCAATCACAATCGCTTCCTTTTCAATGGATATCCACGTCTTTGCCCACACAACCCAGTTGTAAGCGAGAACAACTAAAACAATCGCAAGAATAATCCCCACAATCATTAACACTTCCTTCGCACTGGCATTCCCCTCTTCCAGTAAAGAAAGCACTTCCCCCAAATCAAGGTCATCCATAGAAGAAATGAGCATCAAAACCGCAAACCAGAATACACCACCTAAATTCTCAATGATGACACTTGCGTGACATCGAAATCTATTCTGCTCCATGCTCACCCTCCGTGTATGTATCATTTGCAACAACCTGTTCCTGCTGTAACATCATTTTCTCTTCTGCTTCTGCCTTACGTTCTTCCACTGCAATCGCATTGATTCGAATCTTTAGATGCTCCGCAATCTGGTCTGCCACTTCATTGGTAAGATATGAAATCTTAATTTCACCACCCGCGGTCGTCACCTTAATTTCTTTTAATCCAAACGCTCTGAAAATTGGTCCACTGGACACCTCAATCTTATGAAGTCTCTCGATAGGAACAATCTCCGTGGTTGTCACAATCAATCCTCTTCGCACTGCAAATTCTTCCTCACTTAACAAATAGCGGTAACGTTCATAGCGAACCTTCGGTGCAATCAAAGATATGACAACAATAAATACTACCACTCCATAGATAATATAGCTTACAAATGTTGGAATTTCATCTGCCAACAGGAAATTTCCTACCAACAATAGAACAATCCATATAATGCTACCAATCCATTCCTTCACATACATGCATGTCAATGCCTTTTTATCTAGCTTCTTATAATCCATACTCCCTCTTTCTTCATGCACAACTGCATGAGTTATCCTTAATATTTTCAATGCACTGCTGTGCACCATGTATTCTGACCCCTTGCTCTCGTGTTCTCTTATTTCCCATCATATACAAGCAAGGAATTCACATCATAGTCTTGCAATTTCTCTCTGCCCTTCAATCCTGCCAACTCCATAACAAACTGAATACGAACCACTTCACCACCCAAACTTTCTACCATTTTAGTAATGGCTTCAATGGTTCCTCCTGTTGCAATTAAATCATCCACAATCACAACCTTCTGTCCCGGAAGAATTGCATCCTTGTGCATTTCAATAACGGCTGTTCCATACTCTAATTCATACTCGCGTTCGATGGTTTCACAAGGAAGTTTGCCTTTTTTACGAACTGGTACAAATCCCTTTCCCATTGCATAAGCAACCGGCATACCAAATATAAATCCTCTTGACTCTGGTCCTAACACCACGTCAAAGTCAACATCCTTCAACTGTTCCAATAAACCGTCAATCGTAATCTTCAAGCCATCCGCACTTTGAATAATGCTTGTGACATCCCTAAAAATAATTCCCGGTTCTGGAAAGTCCGGTATACTCCTCACATACTTGTCAATTCCATAATTATCCTGCATAAGTGTATCCTCCTAATTCTCCTTATCACAGACAAAATGCCTTCGCTATCTTCATAGTATACCACCCCATGACAACGGGTGCAAGAATTACAAATCGCAATTCCTATAGCCCTTCGACATTTCCAGTTGGCAACGTGCCTTCACTTTTTCCTTGCTCATCCATCCACAATTCTCACAGCAATCCACACACTGATAAACAGACTAAACACTGCTATTCCAATTCCAGCAGGAACGGTCCAACGAGACTTTCCAATTCCTACACTCATAAAATAGACGGACACCGTATAGAACAACGTTTCCGTACAACTAAGCAGCACCGAGGCGGTGAAGCCAATGACCGAATCCGTTCCATGCTCTTTAAACAAATCAAACAATAGTCCATTGGCACCAGAGGCTGAAAACATTTTTACAATACTCACTGGAAGAAGTTCTTGTGGAATGCATAGCACCCTTGCCGCTGGGGAAAGAATTTCACTTAGCAAATCCAATGCTCCTGACGTTCGAAGTACACCTACTGCCACAATGAGTCCAACAATTGTAGGTGCGATTTCCACAATAATCTGAAATCCATTTTTTGCCCCTTCTGTAAAATCCTCAAACACAGCACGTTTATTCAAAACACCATTTATTACAATCAAAAAAATAAGAAGTGGTATCATGGATACAGACAAATAGTTCAGTACATTCATCATCGAAAACCACCTCTTTTGTATTTTGTTTTTGATATTCCGCACATAACTTTGCAAATAACAACTGCCAAGGTTGTAGTAAGTGCTGTGGCTAGCAAAGCAGGCCCCACAACTCCCACAGGATTCACACTACCATACTGACTTCGATACGCAATCATGTTCATGGGAATAAGCTGTAAGGAAGAAATGTTAATTAGTAAAAACGTGCACATTTCATCACTGGCAACCCCCGGTGGATTGCCTCTTTCTACTTCTAGCTTCTTGAGCTCCTTCATTGCTTGAATTCCTGTTGGCGTACACGCCCATCCAAGCCCCAATATATTAGCAATAAAATTAGCAGAAATATAGTTTGCCGCCTTATGCTCTAGGGGTAATTGAGGAAACAAAAAACGAAGTATCGGTTTCATTTTCTTCGCCATAGCATCCGTCATCCCTGAATTATTTGCAATGTAGAGCATACCATTCCACATACTGACCACTCCCGCCATAACAAACAAAAGCTCTACTGCTTCTTTTGAGGAGTCAATAACCCCCTCACATACAGCTTGCAAATTCCCCTCAATTGTTGCCACAATCATTCCAACCAACAGCATTCCTGCCCATAGATAATTTAGCATATACCTATCCATTTTTCTTAATCTATCATAAGTATATGTAAAACTCATTATTTGCAGAACCACCATTGTGAATTGCTCCCAAAAGACAAATTGAATCCTCAAAGAATGCAGTTCCCGGGCACATACCATGTATCACTTACAAAAATGCAAGCCTGTTCTACACTCCATGGCAATGTGTTTTACCTTTATGGAAGTGTCTCCATCACAGTGAAACCATTGTGATTCCGCAAACTCAACTCGTAGTTGCCTACACCTATGAGCTGTAATTGCTCGAAATTTATAATGTTTCTTCATGTACACCATAAATACTGCCATCAACAATTTTAGCTTAGACATTCCTCTTACCAAACATACATCTAAAAGACCGTCCGACGGATTAGCCTGAGGACAAAATGGAACTCCACCGCCTTCCATTTCATGAATCATCCCCACAACAAAGAACAGGCTCGGCAATTGTAACTTTTCCTCATCTATATATAGGATAGCACCTGAATTTTTCCTAGTAAAAATCTGCTTTACACCAATCATCACATACACAAGCTTCCCTAGTCCCACCTTATTCAAAGCTTTTTTCAAGCGACTGTGTCCCACTTCTTCACAAATATCAGCGTCATATCCCACACCGCTACTAATTGCGAACCGCTGGTTGACACTTCCTGTATCTGTTTCGTAATGAATCACACCATAATCTAGTGTACACATTTCCGGATGACGCAACAAATGATGCAATGCTTTTCGTACATTCTTATCCACCTTCTGATTCCTTGCAAAATCATTACCAGAACCAGTGCGAAGACAGGAAAGTATCGTATGTTCGAAATCTACGATACCATTCAACACTGCATTGATAGTACCATCGCCCCCTACGACTACGATATGACAAACTTTGCCTTCTCCCACTACATCTTCTGCGGTGGCTGCAACCTGAAAAACAGTCTCTGCTTCTAATTCAACACTATCACTACTCTCTTTTATATTAGCGTTGTCATCAATATACTCACTCGTAGCCTTATCCGTCAAACGCTTCACAAAATCTGTAGTCTCTTTCGCACTGCAAAGCACATGCGCTTCATATTCCACATGTTCCCTCTTTAGTATTTCTTCAATTTGCTTCCACGCCTCCAATCCCTTACCAGAAGACGCCATTGGATTCATAATAAAATGATACATATCTCTTCTCCATTGCAACAATACAATTCATTCATACACCATCTATATCCGAAATTGAACTGATTGATTTCACACTATTATACTCGATTTTCATCCTTACGACCATCACTAATATTTCCCTACAACTTCCATGTCATCCAAATTTATCTGATACAAAAAGAGGCACTTCACAATATAACATTATGAAATACCTCTTAAGAGTTTTCCAAATCTGAATACATAATTGCCACCTATACTTAATATGCCATTCCCAACTTGCGACTATGCTCCTGTACAACAACCTTCATTACATCAATGTCATCTTGCATAGTATCAATCCGTTCTGACTTTTTCATAAAAATTCTTGATGAGTCTACATAACATTGTTCAATAGTTTGTAATCTAGGCAACACTTCATTCTCCAGGATAAGACTAGTTCTTCTGACTTCCTTCTCCAAAGCGTCTAGCCTTGCGTGAATACGCTTGTTATCCGCCTTCAACTCCTCAATATCTCGACGTATTGGTGCTAGTTTCTCTTCTAGTTTCTCTTCTAGTTTCTCTTCTAGCTTCTCTTCTAGCTTCTCTTCTAGCTTCTGATCCAACAAATCTGAGATTGCTTGTAACAATTCTGCATCAATCATTGCACGACCTCCCTTCTATGTATAATATGACACTCAATTATGTGTAGAACAAGTATTATGACATCTGTCATCGTGTTGACAGTACACTCTGAGTATATACAATATTACATCACATGACGCATCGCGTCAAGTAATGTTTTTAAATAATTTTTCTCTTTTTATAATGCCTATTAAACGAGAGAAGGAACCTTCTGCTTTTTCACATAAACTCATCATTTCCTCATCACTAAACTGTATATTTTCTGCTTTTGCAAGTGCGGAAACCACTGGTAGCGTAATCGTAATCCCTTGAGCAATTAATAGCTTCACATACGATGGTATAAGCATTCTCTCACTGTTTGTAACACCAATAAACAAATGTTGTCCCTCATTCAACCAACACTCTAACACGTCCCAAAATATAGCTATTGTATTTTCCTTTCCCACCAATTCTTCCATATTATCCAATATAAATACTGCGGCATCCATTGTAGAAAACAAATCTTCCTTCTCCATTATACTTGACACAATATCTTCTACATGGAGCCAAGCAACCTGTTTTCCCATGTTTTCTTTCCACTGCCCATCTAAATATTTCAAAAATGCAGTCTTTCCACTACCGCTTTTCCCCACTAATATGTAAGCACCAGACACGTTCTCGCTAAGACATTCATTCTTGAACACTTGCAAATTATCATTTTCCTGTGTAAACAAAAAATCCATACGATATTCCTCTCCTTAAGATTTTTTTGTCATCTTATTCCGATAAGTCAAATCTTCCCGAACAGTAAATCCTAATCTGTCCCAAAAAGCATTTCCCTCTTTGTTATCTGAAAATACAACTAAACCTGCCTTTTGTATTCCCAAATGCTCCAAGGCAGAAACTGCCATGTTGGTCAATTGTCTTGCAATTCCTTTCCCACGATATTGCTTTTCTACTGCCAAATGATAAATATATCCTCTTCTTCCATCATTCCCAGCAAGAATTGCTCCTACTATCGTCTCATCTACTTTTGCCACAAAACAAGTGTCTGGGTTTCGAAATAAAAAACGGGCAATACCACTTTCCGAATCATCTATCTCATTCAATCCAATACCATCACAAGAACCCCACAATTCATGAACAGCCTTATAGTCCTGCGGACACATATTACAAATAGAAACTCCTTCACTCTGCTTACTATCCTTCGATAATTTCTTTGAAAATTTCCGTTTCTTCATTTCATTGCCCAGTTCCTCGCTCGCTGACATAGTTCTTTTCTTTTGTAGCATCTGGTCCATTCGAATCTTGTACTCCAACAAACGCAATACATAATCAGGCATTACGCGTTTTCCACATTCCCAATCCTGCACCGTGCGATATGGAATATCAAAATAATCACAAAATTCTCTTCGATTCAATTGCATATCCTCTCGCAATCCCTTTACAACGTCCTTTGATTCCATCACCTTTTATCTCCTTAACCATATTTTAATTATATTAGACGATTGCGAAACTCTAATTTACGTTATGAACATTGTACAGATTTAACAAACCAACGTAGGCACGCTTCCGCTGCCTCAACGCGTAGCGGTACTAAATTCGAGAAAATCTCTCATTAAGTACCGACGGGTTTCGAAGCACCTACTTATGGTACTTGTTAAATCTGCACAATTCAATATCGGTTTTCTCGAGTTTCGCAATCATCTATTTTAATTATATAAACGCTCCACAAACTTTACTATATTCAGTTAAAACATATACATCTGTATTATCTCCAAACACCGTTTGCGTATATATCAGTATAACAACTTTTTCCGAAAAAGAAAACAGGGAGATGAAAAATCTCCCTGTAAAATACGTATATATATTTTTGATTAGTACTTCGAGCATCTAAACTGCAATTCTTCCCAACGTCTGTCAACCTCCGCTTGGAACTGCTCAATTAAATGTTCGTTTCCTTTCTTGAATAAATGCTTAAATCTTCCCTGCGGACGTAAGAAATCCTCGATTGGAAGTTTCTTCTTTGGCTCATAGTTAAGCATCCACTTGCCATGCTCCACCTCAAAAAGTGGCCAGTAACAAGTCTCCACACCCAATTTACATATTTTCATAATGTCTTCAGTTGGATATCTCCAACCTCTTGGACATGGAGCCATTACATTCAAGAACGCCGCGCCTGGTGTGTAGATAGCCTTTTCTGCCTTAGTATGCAAATCCTTAAAATTGCCAAGCAATGTAGACTGACCTACATAAGGGACATCATGGGCTGCAATGATTGCTGCCAAGTCCTTACGATTTTGCATCTTACCATTGGACTCGCTACCAACAGGCGTTGTGGTTGTGTCCGCGTACATTGGTGTTGCAGAAGAACGTTGAATACCTGTATTCATATATGCACCATTGTCATAGCACACATACACCATATCATGGTTACGTTCCATAGCACCTGAAAGGGACTGGAAACCGATATCATATGTACCACCGTCACCACCAAAAGTAATGAACTTATATGTATCATCAATCTTGCCTTTTTTCTTTAAAATATTATATGCAGTCTCTACACCACTCATGGTCGCGCCTGCATTTTCAAATGCATTATGAATATAACTGTCTTCATATGCGGTATAAGGATACATGAAAGTAGAAACCTCCAAACATCCTGTTGCATTACCAATAACCGCCTTATCTCCCTCATGCAACGCACGAAGTACCGCACGAACTGCGATGGTACCGCCACAACCGGCACACATTCTATGTCCAGGAGCCAAACGTTCCGGTTTACTCATTTCTTCTTTAAAATTATAACTCATCTCCGAAAGCCTCCTTATCCTCTTAGTCCTACATAACGGTACTCTTCAAATGTAGCACCATCTTTGTCATATGCTGCTAAGTCATTGAAAATCCGCTCTGCTTCTTCTACTGTAAAGTCACGTCCACCTAAACCATATACAAGGTTAAATGCTTTCACATCCTTTGCGTAGTCATAAATGGCTGCCTTAACCTCAGCACCCAAAGGACCACCTTTGCCACGGAAACATTCACTTCTATCCATGATTGCAACCACCTTACAATTCTTAAGTGCCATTGCAATTTCCTCATCTGGGAATGGACGGAACACACGAAGCTTTAATAGTCCAACCTTCATACCCTGCTCACGAAGTTTATCAATGGCATCCTTGGTTGCTCCCGCTGCAGAACCAATCATAACCATAGCATAATCTGCATCCTCTAAGCGGTACTCCTCAAAGAAACCATACTCTCTTCCAGACATCTCGCCAAACTCTTTACCTACATCTAAAATAACCTGCTTTGCATTGTTCATAGCAGTATTCTGTGCCATTTTTGTCTCCATATAGTAGTTGGAAACTGCATAAGGACCCATCGCCATTGGCTGGTTGGCATTTAACAAGTAATTTTCTGGATTGTACTCGCCCACAAAATTCTTAACCTTGTCGTCCTCTAACAACTCAATATTCTCTACTGCATGGCTTGTGATGAAACCATCCTGGCAAATCATAATTGGAAGCATAACATCCTTATGCTCTGCAATACGATAAGCCTGTACAAAATTATCGTATACTTCCTGATTATTCTCAGCATAAATCTGAATGAATCCAGTGTCTCTTGCACCCATAGAATCGGAGTGGTCACAGTTAATGTTAATTGGACCTGACAATGCTCTGTTCACCAAGCAAAGTGCTAATGGTAAACGGTTAGAGGCTGCCACATAAAGTTCCTCCCACATCAAAGCGAGACCACAGGAAGAGGTTGCTGTTAAGGAACGAGCTCCAGCCGCCTCAGCACCAATTGTCGCACTCATAGAACTGTGCTCACTTTCGACTGGGATAAATTCGGTATCCATCTCTCCATTAGCAATATAATTTGCCACATACTGTGGAATCTCTGTAGATGGAGTAATTGGGAATGCAGGCATAACATCTGGGTTCACCTGTTTAATTGCATAGGAAATAGCTTCATTTCCGGATAAACGTTCTCTAATTGCCATCTTACTGTCCCTCCTTCATTGAAATTGCATCGAAAGGACATACCTTTGCGCAGATACCACAGCCCTTGCAGTGGTCAAGGTCAAATTCGTCTCTCTTACCCTCACATACTGGAATGGAGCTGTCTGGACATACTGGTACGCAGAGCAAGCACTGCTTACATTTCTCGCTGTCAAATACTGGAGTCTGTGTTCTCCACTCACCTGTCTTGAATAATTTGGAGGTTCCGGCACCGTACACCTGATTACCTAATGTAATATCCTGCCAGTTACTCTTTTCTGTAATCTTTGTAATATCTGTTGCTGCCATTTACTCCACCTCCTCATATGCCATATGTAATGCCTTAAGATTACCATCAATAACCTCTGGCTTCTTCGCAAATTTGTGTCTATATGAGCTTTCCATCTCACGGAAGAACTCTTCCTTTGTCATTACCTTGCTGATTGCAACAATGGCTGCAAGCATTGGTGAATTCGGGAAATACTTGCCAAGCGCTTCCTCCGAAATTCTTCTTGCATCGATGGTATATACACCACCAGTATATCCCTTAAGGAATGGCTTTACCTCATCCACACTCTTGGTTGTGTTAATTACGATTGCACCTTCTGGATTCAATCCCTTTGTCACATCTACGCTCTCCAACAAGGTTTCATCTACTACAACTACATAATCTGGGTCATAAATGTTGGAATGCACGCGAATCTGTGTATCACTAATTCGGTTGTACGCTGTAATTGGCGCACCCATTCGCTCTGGACCGTACTCTGGGAAACCCTGTACATATTTACCTGTCATAAATGCTGCATCTGCCAACATCAAAGCAGCAGACTTCGCACCTTGGCCACCGCGGCCATGCCATCTGATTTCTACTGTGTTTTTCACGATACTTACTCCTTAACTATTTCTTTGGTGTAGGGTATGTAATGCTAAAAATAAAAATGCCCCACAGCACACTATCGCTTATTATATGTGCTGTGGGGTAAATTGTAAAGTGAAAATATGAAAACCTTTCATCGTAAGGATGAATAAAATTTGTCTGTCATTTTTAACAAAAATCATCCGTCTCAAACAACACACCAAAGAATGGTTTAAACTTATATTTACCATATTCAGAATTCGGAATGTGGGGCTCTACACTTCTCAAATACGAAAGATAATTTTCTGAAATAATAACCCATCTCATCATACGCACTTCTCCTAACAAAATATAAATTAAAATAATGTGGATACTTAAAGATAATCTACTATCACTTCAAAGAATAAGAAATAAAGAAAAAACAGGCTTTACCTGTTTCCTATTATAACGATTTTGGTAGGCTTCGTAACCTCTATTATAGAATACCATATTCTATGCGGTTATTATATTTCATATTGGATACAGTGTCAATGAAATCTTCACTCCGAATACAATAACTCCTCACAAATAGCCTTAACATCATATTCCGGTTCATATTTCTTAGCAACACTTACAATTCTTCTAATATTTTCTTCTGTTTCCTCTAATTCATCCGCAATCACAGAAATAGATTTTCCTTTTTCCAGCTTCTTACATACTAATTGAATTAAATTTGAATATACACAATCTTTTGCATATTCTTCTGCATAATCTTTTGCATATTCATCTACAACCTTACACATCTGCTTTCGTCCCTCTCCTAACTTATAATATCGAATTATATTACTGGTACGCGGAAACTTCTCATTGTATTCCGCATTCTCGCTCTTGAGCAGTTTTAAATATTCTGCCAAGGTAGTTCCATCATCAATCTCTCCATTGACGTATATTTCATAATATCCATTGTCTACAACCTCTCCAGTCTCAGATAACACTCTATCTACATGATATATTGTCTTACTTTTCTTCAGAAAATCCTTCTCCGTAATATATATCATATATACATCTGGCAATTCTCCAAATGTGCTACCTTTCACCGACGTTCGAACCTGTATACAGGCTCCGTTATACCGAACTCGTCTCTGGTGGTCATCATTATCCTCTTTCTGTATCTCTACACTAAATTGTATCCCTTGTTCGTCCTCACACAACACATCTACTGTAACCGAACGAGTATCAATATTATGAAGATGTTTCTGGGGCAGATTGCGAACAACCTTCAAATTCGGATTATCCATAACCACCCGTAGCATTTCCTCACAAAACCCTTTGTCCTCTGTAAGCACCTGCATAAATGTGTCATCAAAAGGACGTAGTTCATCCACGGTTTTCTCAACTGTTCTCTTCACTTTTGTCATATGCTTCCTCCCTATTATATTAAAATCCCTTCTACAACGCAACCCCTTTTCTTTTGTTTGTGCACCATTTGCGTGTATATTTATTGTATAGATTATATATCATTATAATCAAGCACGCAAGACAATTTTGCACGCTTTGCGTACTTTAATACCAATAAATATCTATAACACTTGTTAGTCTGATACATAGCACAAAACCTATCGGCTCACTCATAACATAAAAAGACACCCCAGCTTTACCAAAGCCAGAGTGTCTATCAACTCTACTCATTATTCCTCAATCTTAATTCCAGCCAACAACGCCCCAAAAGGATTGTTTGGAACCTCTTCACATTCATAGTCAAAGGTTTCTATTTCATCCATCACAATATCCGAGGTGTTGGTTTCCACATCCCGAATACTCAAGCTAATCTTACCATCCCTAACTTCTAATACCTTAACCTTTACCTTCTGTCCAACCTTTAGTACCTCAGACGGTTTGCTGATTCGTTTCATGCAAATCTTAGAAATGTGAACAAGTCCAGTTAACCCATTATCCATAACAACAAATGCACCATATGGCATAAGCGATTCCACGGTTCCTTCGAAAATAGAACCTGGTACAATCATTGCCATCTTGGCTCTATCATGTTCAGCTTCTCTCTCCTTTAACACCGCTTTTGCAGAGAGAACCAATTTCTTAGCATCCTCGTCTGCCGTAATAACCTTGACATCTACATCTTGACCAATATAATCCTCTGTATTTTCTACAAAGGTCAATGCCAATTGTGATGCTGGAATAAATGCACGCATTCCCTCGACGTAGCCAATGACACCACCATTCACAGATTCCTTCACCCGAACGGTAACAACGGTTTCTTCTTCCTGCATTACTCTTAACTTCTCCCATGCAGTAATCTCATTTGCTTCCTTTAAGGATAATTCCACATTTCCCTTTCCGTCGTCTGTCTGAATCACAATTGCTTCAATATCCTCTCCTATTTTCAAATCTCGCATAGCCGAAAAATCCGGATCATCAGAAAGCTCAGTCAAAGGTATTACACCCGGTGCATAATAACCCAAATCTAGGGTTACCACCTCATCATTGATATCCACAATCATTCCTTTCACACGTTCTCCTGTTTTAATCACACGAAATGAGTTTGTTAACTCCTTTTCAAAATCTGCCATTGTCTCCATTAATCAAAAACTCCTTTCACAATCAACCTCTTTATTTGTCTATAAATGCAAAGCATTCAATTAATTCCACAATAATCTCAATATCCTTTTCTAACTTAGCCTTTTCATCCGGATAAGAAATTGGAAATTTACCTGGTTCAAAGGTGCTACCTCCATTCTCTATCGCAAAATAAAATTTGTTATCCCTTAAATGAAAACTCATATCTCGATATTGATTCTTTTCATTTCTTCCATATTTTTTCCAAATTTTCATCATGCGTTCTATGACCTCTGGGGTCAGTATGTAAAATGCATCATGCCCTGTTCTTGCATAAACCTTAAATGCATCGTTGAATTCCATACTTTCCATTTCAACTCTATGCTCCTCATCAAAGCCAAGTCGATAATCTCCTTTTGCCAAAGTTCTCGGCTTACTAATTACACGAACAGAGCTGCTATAATCGGATTTGGTATCAAACATAATGATTCTTCCATCAAAATATTCAATATCTTCACTATCTTTTTCTCTCTCTACATGATTCCATATATGCACATCTGCTTGTTTAAAGGAAACTCCTTTGTATTCACCAGTCAACAAATCCTCTGATTCCAATCGATTTCCTAACTTATACAAACTCGTTTGCATAACTTCCATCTCTGTCAAGCCACCCCAATATTCAAACTTTGCACTATCAAAGTTTTCATTCAATATTCCTGGAATAAACGTATCCTTGTATTCCGCTCTCACTGCATTCATTGCTCTTTTTGCTTCTGGAGCAAAGAAAATAATACTAACCAAACCACACACTACCGCTACTCCAATAAAAATCACAAATAATGATGGCATCGTACACACGCCAAACAAAAAACTAACTACACCTACACCAATAGAGAGTTGCGATAGTAAATGATATCTTCTGCTTTTCTCGTGTAAACTATTCATTTTACTAATTGCTTCGTAAATCATGTTTAATCCTCACTAATTTTTCGTAATAATATTTTATACTAATTAACCACAAAAGAAACTCTCAATTCATCCATCACTTTATCCCTCGATACAGTAATTCACAAACTCCTCATCTAAAATATCACCATTTGCTTCTATATTGTTCTCGGCAATTTTGTCATAATACTCGAGTTCATGAATAATAATTGGCAATTCCTTCCCAAACTGCTTCGTCAAAATCTTTTCTTGATGAATCTCTTTTACGATTTCTATCAAGGTATTCTCAATAAAGCGTTCCATTGCTTCACACTGTACATCCTCCACGTCGTCATCATCCTCAAACACAGAATAACCATTGGAGATAATCCACTGACGCACAGCCTTTGCCGTCTCATCTACACCAAAACACATCTCCTCATTTTGTAACCAAAAAGCAAAATTCCATCTAGCCTCCCTCTCATCTGTCTCACTTAAACTTTTCTGGTACTGTTCTTCTGTATTGTAACCTACAATCACCACTGGTTTACATGGATTATAATTGTCATACTGTAACCACATAGAAATTGCATAAATATCCTCCGCAACCCATGTCTTGATTGTCTCCTGTAGCATTGTTTTCATTGTCTCTTTCATTGTTGTTCCTCCCCTATTTATTGTACATAAGTTCTCCTTCCGTTACCTTTCACCCAAAATTTTCTTGATAACATTCCTATTATACCACAAAAGCGATATCCAACCAATGTTAGATATCGCCTTTATCTCACTTATGCCGTCTTACCCGTATACAACTGGTAATACTTACCTTTTTGTTCAATCAATTCGTCATGCGTTCCTTTTTCAATGATTCTTCCATGTTCTAATACAACGATACAATCGCTGTTGCGCACTGTCGAAAGACGATGAGCTATCACAAATGTGGTTCTTCCCTTCATAAGCTTATCCATACCATCCTGTACCAAGCGCTCTGTACGGGTATCAATGGAAGAAGTCGCCTCATCCAGAATCAAAGCTGGTGGATTGGCAATAGCAGCTCTTGCAATCGCCAATAACTGTCTCTGCCCTTGACTTAGGTTAGCACCATCTCCAGTAAGTACCGTATCATATCCCTGTGGTAAATGTTTGATAAAGCTATCTGCATTGGCAAGCTTTGCCGCTGCCTCCACCTCTTCATCAGTAGCATCTAAATTGCCGTAACGGATGTTCTCTCTTACCGTTGCTGTGAATAAATGTGTATCCTGCAATACAATACCAAGAGACTGACGAAGGTCCGCTTTCTTGATTTTATTCACGTTAATACCATCGTAACGAATTTTACCATCCTGTATATCATAGAATCGGTTAATCAAATTCGTAATGGTTGTTTTACCTGCACCGGTAGAACCGACAAATGCAATCTTCTGACCTGGCTTTGCATAAAGCTCAATATCGTGTAATACCATTTTCTCATCGTTATAACCAAAGTCCACCTTGTCAAACACAACACCACCCTGTAAAGGCTCATATGTCACACTGCCATCTGCCTGATGTTCATGCTTCCATGCCCAATGACCGGTATACTTTTTGTCACTTTCCACTAACTCACCATTCTTCTCTTCAGCAACCACAAGCTTCACATAACCATCATCCACCTCTGGTTCTTCATCCAACAATTTAAATACACGGTCTGCACCAGCAAGTGCCATAATAATGGCATTAAACTGCATACTAATCTGATTAATTGGCATATTAAAGCTCTTATTAAATGTTAAGAAACTTGCAAGCTTACCAAGGGTTAATGTACCAATTCCATTGATTGCCAAAAGACCACCCACAATGACACAGACAACATAACTCATGTTACCAAGCTGCGCATTAATAGGCCCTAGCATATTAGCAAATTTATTCGCCTGATATGCACTGTCAAACAGTTGGTCATTTAACTCGTTAAAATCCTTCTTGCACACTTCTTCATGACAGAATACCTTAACAACCTTCTGTCCAGACATCATTTCCTCAATATAACCATTGACTGCACCGATATCCTTTTGTTGTTGCATAAAATACTTTCCAGACTGACTACCAACCTTCGCAGTGACAAACATCATAACCACCACCATAAGTAAGGTTGTAATAGTAAGTGGTACACTCAAACGTATCATACAAATCAGTACTGTAACAATTGTAATCGCACTGTTTAAAAGCTGAGGTGCACTTTGGGAAACCACCTGTCGTAATGTATCAATATCATTCGTGTATAATGACATAATGTCACCATGGGAATGGGTATCAAAATACTTGATTGGCAACCCTTCCATATGCACAAACATTTCATTACGGATATTGCGTAGCGTTCCCTGAGTTACATTTACCATTAATCTGGCATGCAGATAGGATGCAATAATTCCCAATGCATAAAATCCTGCCACTCTTCCAATGGCACCAGCAAGTCCAGAAAAATCAGGATTTTTCGAACCCAATAATGGTGTAATATGGTCATCAATTAAACTCTGCATGAACATGGTTCCCTGTGCATTACAAAGTACGCTTAAGAAAATACAAATGACAACCACAACGACATGGAACTTATAATATTTCATCACATAGCCAAATAATCGTTTCAATATCTTTCCCGGATTCTCAACTGCTGGTTTCATTCCTCTTGGCACTCTTCCACCTGGACCCTTTGCCGGTCTTGCTGGCGTCACTTTACTATTGTCCTGTCCCATTAGTTGTCACCTCCTTCATCGAAGTCACCACTACCACTAGTCTGTGACTCGTAAATATCTCTATATATCTCATTGTTTGCTAATAATTCCTCATGGGTTCCAAAACCATCGATAGCTCCGTCTTCCATTACAATAATTCGGTCGGCCTGCTCTACACTGGAAATTCTCTGGGCAATAATAATCTTTGTTGTATTTGGAATCTCTTCCTTAAAAGCTTTACGGATTCTTGCATCGGTTGCAGTGTCCACCGCACTGGTAGAATCGTCTAAAATTAAAATCTTTGGTTTCTTAAGCAGTGCTCTTGCAATACAGATACGCTGTTTCTGTCCTCCTGATACATTGGTTCCACCCTGTTCTATATATGTATTATACCCATCAGGAAAACTTCGAATAAATTCATCTGCACATGCAAGTTCACAAGCATGAATACACTCTTCCTCTGTGGCATTCATATCGCCCCAGCGAAGATTTTCCAAAATTGTACCAGAAAACAACACATTCTTCTGTAGTACAACTGCCACCTGGTTACGGAGAGTTTCCATATCATAGTCACGGACATCCACTCCTCCAACCTTCACACTTCCTTCCGACACATCATAAATACGACTAATCATATTAGCAAAGGTTGTTTTGGAACTACCGGTTCCACCAATAATACCAATGGTCTCACCAGCATGAATATCAAGAGTGATATCCTTAAGCACTGGTTCTTCTGCTGTTTCATGATAATTGAATTTCACATGTTCAAAAGAAATGCTACCATCCTTTACTTCCATCACTGGATTCTCTGGATTTGTTAAGCTACTCTTTTCATTTAACACTTCCGCAATACGCTTTGCACTTGCCATACTCATGGTAATCATAACAAACACCATAGATAACATCATTAAGCTCATCAGAATATTCATACAGTATGTAAATAAACTCATAAGCTCACCAGTGGCAAGTTCAGAATTCACTACCATCTTCGCACCAATCCATGATATTAACAAAATGCAGGAATACACGGTTGTCTGCATAATTGGACCATTTAACGCCACAATGGATTCAGCTTTCACAAACATACCATACAAAGCATTACTTGCCTTAGAAAACCGTTCTCTCTCATAATCTTCTCTTACAAATGCTTTCACAACGCGGATTGCTGATACATTTTCCTGTACACTTTCATTTAAATTATCATACTTTGGAAAAACTTGTGTAAAATACTTCATTGCTTTTGGAATCATGATAATCAAAATGCAAGCAAGGAAAATAACCGCTCCAAGATACACCGTTGCAAGTCTTGGACTAATAAAAAACGCCATACACATCGCAACCACAAAGCTAATCAAAGAACGAATGCACATACGAAGAATCATCTGGTATGCATTCTGAATATTGGTTACATCGGTGGTCATTCGGGTTACAAGACCTGCGGTTGAGAATTTATCAATATTCGCAAAAGAAAAGGTCTGGATATTGTCATACATGGCACGACGAAGATTTCTCGCTAAACCTGCTGACGCTCTAGAGCCATATTTACCACCCATAAGACCTGCAAACAAACCGATTCCCGCCGCAATCACCATATAAATACCCATTTGATAAATGTGGTTAATATTACCTGCTTCCACGCCGTCATCAATAATAGAAGCCATCATTAATGGAATTATCATTTCCATTGCAACCTCTAATATCATAAAGCATGGAGTTAATATAGAATCCTTGCGGAATCCATACAATTGTTTTCCTAATGTCTTTAACATGCTGTCACTCCTTTATTTCAAATTCTCTTGCATTTTTTTAATAACATCAAAAAAATGATTCATATCTTCTTCCGAGATTCCCGCACTCACCTTTTGCTCCATATCTCGCTTTCCCTGTTCCATCTTACAGGCGTATTCTCGTCCTTTGTCGGTCAAGCACACCCTTTTCAATCTGGCATCTTCTTCCACCGATTGTCTCACAACCAGTCCTTTTTCCTCCATACCCTTCAATGTTCCTGCAATGGAAGATTTTCCGATATTAAAACGTTTTTCAATATCTTTCTGAAATATATTCCTATTATCATTGTGCGACAAATATTCAATAATCCAAACATTAATCACTGACAATCCCTCAAATCCACTTTTGCGAAAATGCGCTTCCATATTCCGTCGGAACATCAAGTCTAAGACTTTCAGCTGAAAGCCAACCTGTTTCACTTCGCTACAAGAACAAGTAGTCTGTTCCATGTCGCATACTTTATCTATCATGTATGTAACTCCTTTCCTAAATGTTCGGCAACGAACATTCTATCTCTATCCATATAAAAATGCAAGTGTTTTTCTTGTATTTTCACAAAGTAATCACACTTGCATTCTCTTTCATATATTAATTGGGTTTCTCTTGCTTAATAGGATACATATCTATCCCTATGCATCAAGAACACAAACATTCACACGGCTTTACCACCAAATTACAAATCTTCTGATCATCCACATAACCACAAGCAATAAGCCCAGAACGAATCACCTTATGCCACTCCTTTGCAGACAATTCCACAATAACTCCATCATCTAAGGCAATGCTACATGCATTTTGCATCATGCACTTGTCACTACAAGCAACTTTATACATATTCTTACGGTTAATCGCTCCAATCTCTTCTAACGTATTGATCATACGATACACTGTTGCTGAGCCAATGCGAGAATCCTGTTTCGAAGCTTTATAATATATCTCTTTACAGCAAGAACACTCTTCGCTTAAAATAATATCCAACAACACCAATCTCTGCTTCGTGATGCGACATCCCTGCTTCCTTAGCTTTTCAATAAGCATATCCTTCTGCATTTGAGTGGTTTCAAATTGTGTTTCCTGCTGTACATTTTCATCAAATACTTTCAATATTTCAACCTCCTATTATATACAAAACGATTTATCCTTTTTACTACAGTTAGTTTATTCTAACCTTCATTAGTTGTCAATAACATTTTTCATTTTATATCTTTAAAAACAGGCATGCTTGTGCTATACTAGAGAAGAACCCTATATTACACTGCATTAAGTTGCATCATATATGGGTCATACAAGCCATCATATATTGGAGGAAAGTCATGGGAATGAACGAATCAGCAGAAAACTATTTGGAAACCATATTAATATTAAGTAAAACATTACCGGTAGTTCGCTCTGTAGATATAGCAACGGAATTAGGATATAAGAAATCAAGTGTCAGCATCGCAATGAAGAATCTTAGAGAGAAAGAGCACATTGAAGTGTCGGATGCAGGCTATATTACTCTCACAAAAACCGGCAAAGAAATCGCTGAAATGATATATGAAAGACATGAGGTATTTACTTCTTGGTTGACTAGTCTCGGTGTAGATGAGAAAATCGCCTCCGAAGATGCCTGTAAAATGGAACACGCCATCAGCAAAGAGAGCTTTGAGGCAATCAAAGAATTTATTTCTAAAAATTAAGCAATCTGATTCTCAAAGAACAAGCTAATCTCGTAATGGCACTGCCATTTATCGCAAGATATAATCACACTGAAAAAGAACCCTGCTTTTGCAAGGTTCTTTTTCGTTGCTAGACTATACTCTAGTTCTATCTAATCTTTACTGATTCGCTAATGCGGCTGTAATAATCGCCATAGAATATACTTCAGCCGCAGTACAACCACGGGACAAATCATTGATTGGCGAATTCAATCCTAAAAGAATCGGACCATACGCTTCAAAATTACCCATTCTCTGCGCAATCTTGTAACCAATGTTACCTGCATTGATGTCTGGGAAGATAAATGTATTCGCTGCACCAGCAATCTCTGAATCCGGGCATTTCTTCTTAGATACCTTAGGCGATACGGCAGCATCAAACTGTAGTTCACCACCAATTGGTACATCCGGATTACGCTTCTTTGTCTTCATCGCTGCATTACGCATTCTATCTACATCTTCACCAGAACCGGAACCATCTGTAGAATAGCTTAGAAATGCCACTCTTGGATCCACACCAAATATTCTAGCACAACGCATTGTCTCCTCTGCAATCTCAACCAACTCATCCTCAGAAGGTTTAATCACGATACCACAATCACCCATTGCCAACACCTCATTACCACCAGTTGCTGATGGACGAACTAAAATGAAGCAAGATGATACGATAGAATTACCAGGCTTTGTCTTAATCAACTGTAACGCAGGTCTTACCGTATCAGCGGTAGAATAGGTAGCTCCGCCAAGCAATGAATCCGCATATCCCATCTTCACCAACATTGTTCCAAAGTAATTGTTCTGCAACAAATATTCTTTTGCCTGTTCTGGTGTAACGCCTTTGTTCTTTCGAATTTCACAAAACAACTCTACCATCTCATCCATCTTCTCATAAGTAGCTGGATTAACGATTTCTGAACCTCTAATATTAAAACCACACTCTTCTGCTGCTTCATAAATCTTATCTGGATCACCAATTAAAATCGGATGTAAGAAATTACTAGCAAGCAAACGCGAAGATGCTTCTAACACTCTTGAATCTGTACCCTCTGTCAACACGATTGTTTTTGGATTCTTCTTCAAAATATCAATCATCTGCCCAAAACCTTGCATTATATAACCCTCCATTCTCACTTTGTATACAATCTTCTTTTATTATATAACCTTTTCCCAATTTCTCAACCCATTTTCAACAAAATCTTCCGAAAAACATGTCTTTTTTTTAGTACAATTGCAATAATATTTCCGATAAATATTCATATATTTTGCTTCAAATCAAAACCCACGTCTCTTTAAATCCGCCACTAACTGCACAAAATATTCTCTGACATCAAAGCCATCAAAATTCTCCCGATTCAAATCAATCATATCCCCATGAGATATTCCCCGAACTCCTTGTACTGTAAGCATTTCAAAATGTGCTCCCCAAACAAATGATTTCTCTCCCACCAATCCATCATTAACTCCATCAAAAGCTTTAACCAAATGGTGCGAGAAATTAAGAGGAAATCTTCCACTGGATGCAATATTCAATTTGGAGCCCACGCTTTGGTAATAAACCTCAGGCACATCCTTTGTGTATTCATTACGTTTCCTACATGCTGATGCAGTCAAGTCACTCACCGCTTTTAAGAAATCCGGATTAGAATCCCCAAGCTTAGATAATGCCACATTGTAAGTTTTTGCTATTGCATTTTTTTGTTTATCAGACATTTTATCTAACAAATAATCTGCAAATTCACAACCATAATGTGGCGTGTTAATTGTTGTAAGGGAAGCAACATAAGGTGCTACATCAAGCATTGATATTGCATAACGGCTATCCAATCCACCCTTGGAATGGGCAATAATATTCACCTTTTCACAGCCGGTTTCTTCTATAATTTGTAAAATACGCTCTTTTAACTCCATGGCACACGTTTCCACGGAGCCGGCAGACTGCTGGTTGCCATAATAAATCGTTGCTCCGTTTTCCTCTAGCTGTTTTGGTATTCTTCCCCAATAATTAAAATATCGAAAATCTCGAAAAAACACACCATGCACCATTAAAATTGGATATTTTGTGGCACATATACGCTCATTTTTTCTAGATTGATTCAGCACAATCTTTTCATTTTCAACGATTACTTCTTTTGATACAATCTGAAGAATCTTTCCGAGAGCTAACAAATGTGCAATCGGTATCATTCCGCACATAATACCAATCACTCTATAACGAATCCCTAATTGCTCTGATGTCATATACACTCGTATGATTCCATTCCAAAAAACAATATTTTCTATAACGATTATAATAAATACGTTAAAAAGCCATTTGTATGGACTTTGTATCATACTTGGAAGTGGCAGCCATCCACATATCCCTGACAACAAATAGATAATACATAGGCTAGTGGATATCAGAAAAAGCTTCAGTAACTCACATCCATTCGCACAAATACGCAACCGCTTTGATTTTAACGAAAGATTCGACACAGAAGGAACAATATTCATAACCAAAAAGAATATAGCGCTAACTGGTAATATAATCGTCATTGAAATCCGTTCTGACAGAGTTATATAATTAGCCAATAAAAATATAATAACACTATAAAACAACCGGACTATCATCTGCATATCTGCTCCATTTCTCCAACTATCCTGGATTCATTTTAATTTGAACTGAATGCTACATATATCTGTTCATCTCATCACATGAATGCATGGATACTATAATTCCGCCTTGATTGCCCAGCGCATCTTGGTAGAATGCGCACGGCTATTTCTCAAGCATTCCTCCTTGGAAGGACGCACCACATCTCTTGCAATCTCGCTGTAATCCCCTAACTGCTTATGCCACTTAAATGATTTCTTAACCAAGCGGTCCTCTCCCGAATGGAACGTAAGTATTGCCACTCTTCCCCCTGGTTTTAGCACCAATGGAAGCTTCTCTAAGAAAGAATCCAGCACTTCAAACTCATTATTTACATCAATACGCAACGCCTGAAAGGTTCTGGCACAGGATTTCTTTACTGCATCCTTTCTCTCTGCCTTTGGCACATAAACAAGCGCTTTCTCAATTAATTCCGCAAGCTTTTTTGTGGTATCAATCTTGTTTCCCTTACGGATTTCATTTACCACTACTTCTGCAATCTCCTCTGCATATGGCTCGTCCGCATTTTCTTCTAACATACCAATCAACTCATCCTTAGAAATATTCTGTAGACGCTCCGCTGCGGATATTCCCTTTTCCGGATTCAAGCGCAAATCTAGTGGTCCATCCACCTTATAGGAAAAGCCTCTCTCCGGATTGTCAATCTGCATAGAAGATACGCCAAGGTCTGCCAAAATGAAATCAAATCCATCGGTTTCTTCCAATAATTTATCAATATCTGCGAAATTCATAAGCTTCACAGTGAGAATATCCTCACCAAAACCAGCCTCCGCCAAACGCTTCTTGGTCTTTTCCGATTCAATTGGATCCACATCCAAACCATATATGTGGCCTTGTCCATCTAAACACTCCAACATCTTTCTTGTATGTCCACCATACCCTAAGGTTGCATCCAAGCCCTGTTGCCCCGGCTCAATCTGTAAGAATTCTAGAATTTCTGGTACCATAATAGAAATGTGCATTCCAGCTGGCGTACTGCCCTTCTGAATTACCTTCTCTATGGTGTCTGCGTATTTTTCTGGGTTATGTTCCTTATATTTCTCACTGAATTTTCTAGGGTGTGTACCCTTGTAGCGCACACGGCGTTTGTGCTCGGCGTTTAAATTATTATCACTCATATTCTGTCCTTTCAAATCTTCATTACTTTTCTAATTTTATATTACCTACAAAAGCGTTTCAACATTTTTATGTACGAAAAATATAGCACCCGCGAGTGCTATATTTCATATACTATTCATTTATATCCTACCTCGGAAACGCACCATTATTAATATCCAAACAAACTCCATTGATATACTCTGGCGACTCCACAGCTAACCAATACATCGCTTTTGCAACCTCATCTGGCTTTGCAAAACGGTCTGTATAAACACTACTCTTAATTGCCTGCTTTCTCGCTTCTGGAATCACATGCATCATATCGGTCTCCACTGGTCCTGGTGCCACTGCATTGATCACCACACCCTTTGGTGCAAGAATTTTGGCAAAGCTCTTAGTTGCGTTAATCACGCCTGCTTTGGAAACTCCATACCAGATGTCTGGATGTCCAATCTGTCCCGCTACCGAGGCAACAGTCACAATACGCCCCTTCTCCTGTTCCATCATCAAAGGTGCCATATGAGTAATGAACTCAATTGGTGCATAGAGATTTACATTCATGAGATTTTCCTTCTTGTCTTCTGGATAAGCATCATAAGGCAACGAATTCATAACACCTGCATTGTTTAACAAAATATCAACGCAGCCAATCTCTTCTACTAACGCTTTGATTTCATCGACCTTGCTCACATCAAATTCTATCATTCGTACTTGCGGATGTTCTTTGTATGGAAAGTCGCTAAAGTTTCTTGCAACCACAATGACCTCAAATCCATTTTCCACAAATAGCTTGGTACATTCCAAACCAATTCCTCTGTTACCGCCTGTAATTAATACCTTTTCCATATGTTATATCTCCTTTACTATAAATGATTCTATTGACTGTATAATTGATGTATCTCTCCATTCTTATCCAAAATTGCACTAAATGATATTTCAAATTTTACATCATTATACCCAAACTTTCAATTCGAATAAAATACTCCATACATGTTAAAAGACAGGATAGAGAATCAATACTTCTCCTACCCTGTCTCGTAGAAATAAACTAAATTGTATTTGCAATTATTATTCGCAATCAATAAAACTAATATTCACTCAGCTTATATGTTACCTCATTCACGGTTATTGTATCTATCATACCGATGGAAACCAAGCGATTGAATTCTAAAATTAATTCATTTCCCAATGTACCACATGCATAGCTGGTGTTATCCACAATGACATTCGGATTATTTAACAGAATTTCTGTACCGTCCTCTGTGTAACTATAATCCAAATCATCAATTACAAGGTAGGACGAACCATCTTTGTACTGAATATTAACGTAGTATATATTACCAGGATCACCAGCCTCATGCCCTTCTAGACCTAGTCCGGTTTTCATATCAATTGTCATTGACATAGGAGAGATGATAATGGTTCCTCCATCGGCATTAACAAACTGCGTAGATGTCACTTTTTCACCTAATGGAACGAGTACTTGTCTTGTTGTGATATCCTCATCTTTGCCAATTGCATAGTTGCCTTTACCATTCGGGTATTCTAAAATCTCCAGATTCAACGTAGAAATTCCATCAAAAGCAACCAAGTAATCGTAACAATACATTTTCTCATCTGTTGATTTTTCTAAATCCACATAAATATGTTCTCCACAATCCATAAAATGAAACCAAAACGTAGCCTCATCCGAAAACCAAGCACCCTTTGCCTCATTGTCTAGCTGAGAATAATTAAGGGCATTCACTCCACCTTCTCGCTCCAATGTAAATTCCACAACAGCTGAGTTGCCATCATACACAGTAGAAAGAATCGTTAAGGTAGTATCACCAATCTGTTCAACAATCGGTTCGTAAGAAATGTTATCTCCTATCAGCTCCTTCGCCTGCTCCTCGTCCACTTCCACGTAATCTCTTGCAGGATAGGTTACTGTAATCTCCTTGTCCTTTTCGGCATCATAAAGAATCTCATCATGGGATGCAATATCTTCCTTACCTGCATTACCCCAAATGCGCTCAAACAATGCTCCATTCGTTGCGGCATTTACCGCAAATGGAGAAGCGAGTACTAGAACACCCACAAATACTGCCACTCTTGCGTACTGTTTTCTTCTTGATAACAACATAGATTTTCGATATTCCTTTAACATATTCTTTTTCTTATCCTTATAGCTTTTTGAAAACTCATGTTTTTCTTCATTTGAAACAAATTCTTCAAACTCAGGAATGAATGATTCGATGCATAAATCTTCCTTCTTCATTCTGCTCACTCCTTTTCTTCATCATCTTTTTCGCCCGTTCAAACCGCTTTCTAACAGTCGGTTCACTAATCCCCAAGCGGACTGCTACTTCACGAACCGATAAATTCTCAACAACAAGTAAATGTACAACCTTTGCGTATTTTTCAGAAAGTGCATTTATCATTGCCTCCATGTCTATATCACAAATCTCTTCGTAAGTATCGGAACGTGCTTGTTGGATGGTGTCTTCATCTGCTAAATACATCCACTCAGCGTCTCTCTTGTTTCTCCGGTAACTATTGAGAGAAACATTTTTTATAATCGTATATAGATACCTTTGACAATCTTCTGACGAAGCATCTTCAAAGATTTTCCCACTTCGCATGAGACGTATAAATGCTTCTTGTACCGCATCCTCTGACATCCCCACATCATGCAATATGGAATATGCAATGTAATACATCTTATGTTCATAGAGTGTATAACACTGTTCTATAAAACGAAGCTCTTTGTATTTCTTGTCCAAGCAGCCACCTCCTGTCTCTCTTGTTTCATAATTACATACACGTGTCATGTCCTTACACTAATCATAACACTCAAAAACACACATTTGTGACAAAACAAAGAAAAAAAGAGAACTTTCTATGCTATTATAGAAAATTCTCTTTTAATTAACATACTGGATCATATGAATCATTCATACATATTGTTTACATAACCTGTTTACATAATCTCTTTACATGAGCAATTTACATAATTCATTTACATAATCTATTTACGTAACATATTTACATAATTGTTTTTGTAATCTATTTATTCATATGATACTAGAGCATATTATAAATATTGGTTTTTACCAAATTCAAAACCTTTATCCCACTTCACTAAACTGATCCTTTCCTACCATACAAAGTGGGCAAAGGAAATCCTCCGGTACATCTTCCCATTTGGTACCTGGAGCAATCCCCTGCTCCTCACATCCTACCTCTTCATCGTATACCCATCCACACACATCACATACATACTGCATAATCGCACTCTCCTTTCTCTATCTATAGGAAATTGTGAAAAATCTATACAATGTTCACAACCTAAATTAAAGTTTCACAATTTCCCACTCCAACTCTTAAAGTAGCGGATGCTCCGCTCTCGCCTTCAACCGCTCCCATCTTCTATCCACTTCTTCCTGAATACTCTCTACCACAGAGCGGTACTCTTCTTTTCCCAAATGCTTGGTTCTTCCCATCACGGCAAGCCAATCTGAAACCGGTATTTTCTTTTTGGACTTTTCCGGGTCATAACTTAAGCTAGTAATTCCCTGTTCCATTTCAAACAGAGGGAAGTAACAGCAATCCACTGCTGCCGCAATCACACTTCGCTCCTTATTCGGTGCATCATTCCAATTCAAAGGACAAGCGGAAATCGCTTTCACATAGGCTGTTCCGTACTCATTAGCGTACCGTTTTGCCTTTGCTGCCTTCTTCATGAAATCTACTGGATTGGACTCTGCCACAGTTGCCACATATGGCAGATTCGTGGCTGCCATTAGCATTGGGGAATCCTTGTGAAAAAATGTCTTTCCATACTGTTTCGCACCGATATGGGAAGTTGCACTCTTTGCTCCCATCGGAGTGGAGTAGGACAATTGATATCCCGTATTCATATATCCACCATTATCATACTCAAAAATAATCAGATTGGCACCACGAATCGCCGTTCCAAGCGCAGAGCCCATACCGATATCCATTCCACCATCACCACTCACCATGATAAATGTGATTTCTCCTTCCGGATACTCGCCACGCTTCTGCTTTTGCTTAAACATCTCAACTAAACCAGACAGCGTCGCTGCACCATTTTGAAACAGATTGTGCACATATGGTACCTTAAATGATGTCTTCGGATAGGCAGTGGTTACCACCATACCACAGCCAGTTTGGAACAAAATGACCACATTGCCGCCAATCCCACGCATCAGCATATTCACATTCACCGGAATACCACAGCCAGGGCAAGCACCATGACCTGGAGCAATACGCTTTGGCATAGCGGTAGATTCATTCAATGTCTTACACTCCAATGCAGTATCCTTCTCCGTAAGCGGAGCAAACATCTGGGTCACTTTATAATTTCCCTCACCTGGATATACCCCTAGATAATCAAAGGACTTTGCACCCTTGTCATATCCTAGTAAGAGCAGACTTCTTGCATCTTCTTCGTAGAAATCCTTTCCACCCAGACCATAAATACGGCTAATCACTCTGCACGATGGACAGACATCACAGGTAATATTGCCGGCAATTCCACTCTGTATTCCTTGTTCCGATACATGTTCCGCATCCCGTGATTGGTATTCCTGCAACATAGCTTTCAACTCAATGGAAAGATTACCACCACCTGCGCCATAGCTATCCTGTCGGTCCGCCACCACGATGGTCTTAGCATTTTTACACATCTCATACAATTCTTTTGCAGGATAAGGGCGGAGTAGCTTTGTGGTAAAGACACCGACCTTTTTCCCTTCTGCCCGTAACTTATCTACAGCAACCTTTGCCGTGTGATAAGCGGAACCTAAGACAAAAAGCAACACCTCTGCATCCTCGCATTGATAGCCCTGCACTAGATTATAGCTTCTTCCTGATATCTCCTCGTACTCCTTAAAAATGGTAGGTAGCACTTGTAACGCTTCCTCCATTGCTCTATGCAGCTGATATTTATTATTGATAATATCCGGTTCATTCATGTAAGAACCAATAGATACAGGATGCTCCATATCTAGTGCAGAATACTGCGCCTGATATTCACCTACAAATTCTTTTACCACTTTATCATCCACAAAAACCTGACTGTTTCGCTTTTGATGACTGGTAAAGAATCCGTCAAATGCTACAATTACCGGTAGTTTTACCTGTTCTGCCCATTTCAGCGCACAGATGTTAAAGTCATATACCTCTTGAGGCGTGTTAGCAAACAAAATGAGCCACCCTGTATTCAGCGTATACATGATATCACTGTGGTCACCTTTGATGGACAACGGACCGGACACGGTACGACAAGCCACATTCATCACCATAGGAAACCGAGTTCCAGACTGCACCGGCAACTGCTCAATGGCATACAAAAGTCCATTGGCACTGGTTGCGTTGAATACTCTTCCTCCACCAGTAGATGCACCATAGCAGATTCCCGCTGCACTGTGTTCTCCTTCTGCTGCAATTAAAGAAATATCATGCTCTCCATCTGCCTTCATCTGGTCAAGATATTCTGCAATCTGTGTGGATGGTGTAATGGGATAATATCCCATCACATGATAGTTAATCTGTTTCGCTGCATACGCAGCAAGCTCATTGCCACTTTCAAATAACATTTTCTGCTCTTTCATTACACCAAACCTCCATCCACACGTTCTTCTGTCAAATAGGACTCACTGGTGACATAGGAATTAGGTCCCACTTCTTCATACTCTATTTCATCTGGTAGCAAATCCTTATTCTTCATAGAGAACTCCGGATTCGGATGTTCCTTTTCTACACCCTGCACTAATGCATTCACTGGACATACCGCCACACACCGCAAGCACCCCTTACAATGATGATAATCAAGACCTTGATTCACCATCATCTCTTTTCCCTTGTACTCTCCCTTTTCAAACTGGAACACCATATCAGGACAGGTACTGTCACACAATCCACAGTTGATACAACGTTCCTTGATAAATAGCGGAATATAACCTTCCCTTGACGCAGATAAGTCATTGGACACCGTAGAACCCGGACATATATTTACGCCTCCAATGGGTGCATTTTCGTATCCCCACTGACTTTTCACATCCTCATATGGAACATACGGATATGCTTCTTGCTCTTCCATAACATTCTGTAAGTCCTTTTCTAGTGGCGTAAAATGCTGACTCACCATTTCTACATAGCCCCTTCGCACGCCAGATAGATTCCCTTCTAACATTGCCGGATATTTCTTTCCTACTGTTTCTCTTACAATTTCTTCCACCGCTTCTAACGGAATAAATCCCGAAGCTTTTGCCACCGCACCTAGCATTACCATATTGATACGGCTTTTTTCCTCCATGGCAATGGTTAGGGCATCAATACAGGAAACGGTTCCCGCGTAAAGCTTCATTTTCTTCCGCATTTCCTCTGGCGTAGCGGTTGTATTGATGACTACCTGGGTATTCTCATCCACACCAGCAGTCACCGCACTTTTGCCAATCATAGCTTCATGAAACAATCCTAAGATGTGTGGCTTCTCCACTGGTGAGTTGATTCCGATTTCTTTATTGCTAGCACTATAACGAATAAATGCTTTCACCGGCGAACCTCTCTTTTCCGAGCCATAGCTAGAAAAGCTAGCTGCATTTAATTTCATATGCACCGCCCCTAGTTCCCCTAACATCTTGCCACATAGATTGGCTCCTAATCCGCCAATACTTTCTAAGCGTATCTCATAATATCCATTCTCATTGGTAATGGGCAATGTCACTTCCTGTTCCATTCGATTCCTCCTTACAACCCTTCGGTTCACTTTTCTATGTTTTGTCCTCTTTATAGTATAGAAAGGATTATGGAAAATATTCTCGCTTGTTCACATTTTATAATTCCAATATAAAAGTCGGGAGCACATCACAAACTCCCGACTCTCTTACTTATAACACTGTATCCATAACCAACATCACCACAAATCCAATCAGCAACGAATAAGTGGCTGTTCGCTCATATCCGTGACTATGGGTTTCTGGTATCATTTCATCACTGATTATATATAGCATGGTTCCTCCTGCAAACGCCAATGCAAATGGCAACAGTCCCGTGGAAACTGCAGCCAACGAATAGCCGATAAATGTTCCCAACACCTCAATTAGTCCTGTCACCGCGGCTAGAAGAAATGCTCTTCCCCGCTTCACACCTGCCATAACAAGTGGAGATACCGTAATAATTCCTTCTGGTATATTCTGTAACGCAATACCCACCGCAACCGTTATTGCAGCACTGGTATCCTCTCCCGCAAAACCAACCCCTGCTGCCATACCCTCTGGCAGATTGTGAATGGCAACTGCCAGCATAAACAAAAGGGCGCCATCCAAATTCTTGTTATCCTTATGTTCTTCAATATCTACTCCTGACAATTTGTGCAGATGCGGTGTAACCTTATCCATTGCATTTAAAAACATTGCTCCCGCAAAAATCCCTATAATGGGCCACCAAATTCCACTTTCTCCCGTAGCTTCCACCGCTGGAAGAATCAAGCCTATAATCGCTGCCGCAAGCATAATTCCTGCTGCAAAGCTTAAAATGATGTCGTTCACCTTATGGGATACGTTATGAAAGAAAAAGCCAATCAGTGCTCCGATGATGGTTGCACCACCAACACCTAAAGCTGTTAAAAAAATCATCTGCATACACTTCACTCCTCACTTATTAAATCAATTGTAGTTTACATAACACCAATATAACAATACATTAAAATCCAAAATCTTCATAATCTTCCGGTGTGTACCGATGGTAGGTTACATGATGCCCTTCATCTACAATACAGTACCTGTAATTGTCTGGCATGCCCTCTTCAAAATAAACAAGATAATCGAACTCGCCGTTGTTTACCCTCTCTACATGAACCCGGTCAGAGTGCTTTTGAAATACGGAAAGTACCTGTTGCCATGTATTACCATGATTGCTTACGCATGCAATCAAATCCGCCAAAAAACAATTCGCCTTCATCTGCTCATGGATATGCTTAGCTCCACTTGGCGGAACAGCCAGACAAAACCGTTCCCCCTGATTAGAAACAAGAACTCCTCCCAATGTATCTGCTGTACATTTTCTAAACATCCGTAATATTTCCTGCATTTCAGTAATAGAAACATTCACTTCTAAAAATCGATTCAACGAAGTAAGTGGATAATACAATCTCACTGTCTCTGGCAAATACCCTAGCTTCAGCTGCTGTTCTTCTATTGTGTCCATCATATGCTGTTCTAACCTTGAAAAATTCATAGAATTGTTCTCTCCTGCCATATTATTGTCATTTCAAATAACCTATAATTAAATTAGTGGTGCCAATGCCTTTAGCAAGCTTCCTTTTATTTTTACCGATAACTTTTCCTTCTTGATAGTTTCAAAGGTCACCCTACTACACTTTTCGAGCGTCTCGCAAAAATCCTTTTCCACATCAGAAATACACTCCACACCATACATATACGCAGCACACTCAAAATGGTGATAAAAGCTTCTATAATCCAAATTGATGGTTCCCACCACTGCTTTCTTATCATCGCTTACAAACACCTTGGAATGTATGAATCCGGGTGTATACTCATAAATTTTCACGCCGGAAGTCAACAGAGATTTGTAATGCGTCTTCGCCAAAGCATTCGGTCCCTTTTTATCTGGAATCCCCGGCAATATAATCTTTACATCAATGCCACGTTCCGCTGCAAACTGCAATGCCGCTTCCATTTCCTCATCCAAAATCAAATATGGTGACATGATATGTACATATTCCGTAGCCTGATTGAGAATATCCATGTAGATACGCTCTCCAACTTTATCATGATCTAGTGGACTATCACCATATGGAAGAACATATCCCTTCAATTTATCGGTAGCATTTTTTCGCAACACATCCTCGTAAGAACACCGCAAAAATGCGGAATAATCCTCGCCCCTGGTGCCGCAATTCCACATCTGCAAAAACATTAAGGTAAAGCTTTTAGCTGCTTCCCCCTTCAACATAATAGATGCATCCTTCCAATGTCCGTACTTTTCCTTCACATTGATATATTCATCCGCTAAATTAATTCCACCTGTAAAAGCGGTATGTCCATCTATCACTAGTATTTTTCTATGATCACGATAATTATACACCGTGGACACAAACGGGGTCAGAGGCGCAAACATTTTGCACTGTATACCTAACCTATGAAGGCGTTTAGGATAATCATGTGGCAAAGTAGTAAATTCACAGCTTCCATCATACAGCATGCGAACTTCCACACCTTCTTTCGCCTTGCGAGCCAGTATCTCTAATACCTTTCCCCACATGATGCCCTCTTCTACAATAAAATATTCCAGAAAAATAAAATGCTTGGCCGCTTCTAATTGCTTCAACAATTCCTCTAACTTATCCTCGCCTAAGGATAAATACGTCACTTCCGTATTATCATATACTGGATAACACCCGGTTCTTCCCACGTAGTGTACTAATGTAAAACTCTCTGGATTTTCCTCCCTCAAGTTAGCAATCACATTTGGATCTTGCGATAAACTCTCCTTTGTATCCTGAATCTGTTTTTGCATCTCATGCTTGATAGCGCGATGTCCAACATCAAAGCGAGTATATAGCAAAAACAGCGAACCAAATAGTGGAAAAATCATAATGACAATTAGCCATGTTAGTTTGACATCACTATCGTAGTCACAGTTAAATAGATAGATAATCATAATCAATTCAATAATCGTTAACACACCATTAACTTGTGGTATTGATTCTGCAAACCAGCGATAAGCCAAAAACATGAGCCCAAAGTTAATAAAAAATAAAAACACAATCAAACCAAGACGACTGAATACGATACTAATCAAACCTTGTTTACTTTTTTTCCAAAGACGTAAGCCTGCACTTTGTTGCTGCTCCATGTACCTTCACTCCTTTATTCACGAATCCGGTAGCTTTTCCTTGTATATTATTGTCAAAATCCTATCCCTCTTTAACATATAGTAACATAACACCATTTTCCTGTTATGTCAAAATGTGACCACTTAAAATATCATATTAATAATGAATTTTCTCAGGAAAGAAAAACCCCCGAATCGCCTGGTGTCCAACACACCATCATTCAGGGGAATTCCTTTAATTGTTCTTTACTCTATTTCTTTCTTGTATTCTTATTCTTTCCAACATTTATTACTGGCTTTTGCTTAACCGCCTCTATCTTCTTCTCTTTCGTTGGCACAACAATTCCCTTCTCCTGCAATCGTTTTACAGTTGCTTCTCGAAGAAGCTTGTAAGCGGCAGCTGAAATCGGAACACCTACCAACATTCCTACTACACCGCCTAATCCACTACCAATCATAATAGCTGCGAGTACCCAGATACCCGGCAAGCCAATGGAAGAACCGACCACCTTCGGATAAATCAAGTTACCTTCTAGCTGCTGCAAAATCAATAAATAAATGATAAATACCAATGCTAATTTCGGGTCCACGGTCAATATCATAAATGCGCCAAGTACTGCACCAATATATCCACCAAACACTGGGATTAATGCAGTAAGACCCACTAGAGCACCAATCGGTCCTGCATACGGCAAATGGAATATCCACATCCCAAGCGCACATAAGCTTCCTAAAATAACTGCTTCTGTTGCCTGTCCAACAAAGAAATTAGAAAAACTATTGTGAACAACATCCAATACATATATGGTTCTCTTGTATATATCCTCCTTCATAAATGCCTGCATAACACGATTGATTCTCTGACTAACCTCTTCTTTACATGCAAGTACATAAATGCTGAAAATAATTCCCACAACCACATTGGCAACCGCACCAAAAATAGAACCTACAATACTAGTTGCCGAAGCGAGAATCCCCTTTGTTCCAGACATAACACCTGAGGTCAACTTATTGATGAGTCCGCCCCAATCAATATCCATACTGGTTAGTTGTTCCTGTAACGCCGGTAGCTTTTCTGAATTTTGAATTATAAAGTTCCATATATTTTCTAGGACAACCGGTACGTCCTTTGAGATAACCACAAAGCAATCCACTACTTGTGGAATCACCAAATATAATACAAAAATCACAATCATTACCAACAACGTAAAGGACAATGCAATACAAACACCTCGTCTTGTCTTCGTAACAATCTTCTTATTACTCTTTGGAAAATAAATCTTTTCCAAACGTACCATTAAAATGTTCACAATATATGCAATGATACATCCTAACGTTAATGGATATGCAACAGATAATAAAGTCTGTCCAAAACCAATCACTTCCTCAAAATTCACCACTGCCAAAATCAACAGTGCTACTGTAATTCCATATTTCAAAAATTTTCTATACGCTAAATCTTTCATTATTACACCTCCAAAAATGTACTCCCTTATTGTATAACACTTGCCACAATATATCTAGATACTTTTTCATTTTTATTCCATCTGCCAGATTTATTGCATGATTACAAACATAAGTGGTCTACATCAACTTATAGAACATGAATTTTCTTCAAGGATTGGTTGCCTGTCCTTCATTTTTTTGTTATGATATAAGACAAATTATAAGAATAGAATAATAACGAGGGGTTAACTATGGATTCAGAAACAAAAAGCGTATATAACACTACAATGCAAATTGCAGATAAAATTGACAAATATATTATGAAAACTAGCGATGAAAACATTTCGGTAAAGGAATTATTACGCATGGATTTGAGAGATTTTCTAGTTTTTCTTACTATCGCTGACCGAGTCGTTGCAAAGGATGAAATTCGATATATTAACAAGTCATTAGACTATACCTTTGATTCAGATACCATGAAATCCTTTGCCTTGGGAAGTCGAATGGTTCGTGATGATTTTTTAAATGAACCTCCTGCTTCTCTTAAGTATTTTCTCAAATACGCAAAGGATGAATTTATTGTACATGAATCTAAATATTATGATGTTAAAAAACTATATCTTTTGACATTCCAGATTATTGGAGAAGACTTTCTTTCCACCTGCCGGCATATGGACACAAAAGAAGTCAATCAGTTGACCCGCTATCGCTTTATGTTGGAAAGCTCCATCAATTCTTATATCAAGAATGGCGGTGTCGCGCCACACCGGCCAGACAGCATTCCATTCAAGTTAAAGTCGAAAGAACAAAAGGAAATCGCTGATAACGAGGACAACAAAGAAGAGATACCATTTGTAGGTACCGTATCCGGTGGCGACAAAACTATTGAAGACTTAGATACCCTATTAGAAGAATTGGAATCCCTTATCGGTCTTGCTTCCGTAAAGGAAGAGGTGAAAAACTTAATCAATCTGCTTAAAATTATTGAACTTCGTACCAAGAATGGATTAAAAGCACCATCTGTCACGAAACACTTTGTATTTACAGGAAATCCGGGAACTGGTAAAACCACAGTGGCCCGTCTCCTTTCCCAGATATATTGCTCCCTTGGCATTTTATCAAAGGGACACATGGTGGAGGTAGACCGTTCCGGTATGGTTGCAGGCTACATGGGACAAACTGCTATTAAGGTAAAAGAGGTTATGGACAAAGCCAAGGGCGGAGTTTTGTTTATTGATGAAGCCTATGCCCTTTCCAATGAAACCCCTGGAGGTGATTTTGGACAAGAAGCTATCGACACTTTAGTAAAAGGAATGGAAGACAATCGAGAAGATATGATTGTAATTGTTGCAGGTTATCCCGATTTGATGGAGAAATTCGTAAAATCAAATCCTGGCTTGAAATCTCGTTTCCAGAAAACAATTCATTTTCCAGACTACAATGCAGATGACTTATACAAAATTTTTCAAAGATTTTCAAAGAGCAATGACTATATATTAAGTGAGGATGCTAGCACTTATCTCAAGGAACAATTAGACCAATATGTTGCCAATTCCGACAAGTATTTTGGTAACGCACGTGACATCCGTAACTTCCTTGACATTGCCATTTCCGCACAGGCCAACCGCCTGCTAACAGAAAATGTTACCGATGCAGATGCACTTATGACATTGAAACCTGCTGACCTTGCTCAGATTTTCAACAAGGAGTAATTATTATGACGCTACTGGCATATCAAATTTTTCAAACAGTTGTAGAACAAGGAAGCTTCCAGCGTGCTGCAGAAGTGTTAAACCTTACCCCTTCCGCTATCAGTCACGCAGTATCCACTGCAGAAAAAGAATTGGGATTCCCTTTATTTAATCGAAACAAAAATGGTGTAACCCTAACAAGTTATGGCGAAAATCTGCAGCCCTACATTTTAACCGTATTAAACAGTGACGCAAAGCTACAACAGGCCATCTTAGAATTTAATGGTCTCACCCACGGCTCTGTCAAAATTGGAACCTTTTCCTCCGTTTGCAATAGCTTCATACCGGAATTAGTTACGAGCTTTTCCAAACTGCATCCTAACATTGAAATCAAGATATACCAGGGAACCTATGATGATGTATATAATTGGATTAAAACTGGTGTTGTAGATTTGGGATTTCTATCTTCCTCTAGTTGTAAAGATTTGCCAATCACTGCCCTTTATGAAGATGAGTTACTCTGTATCGTACCCAAAAATTTCAAACCTAAGAACAAGAAATACATTGAACTAGAAGAACTAAAGGAACAGAAATTTGTCTCTCAGCGAGAAAGCACGGATGCAGATATTCAAAACCTATTCCAGAAATACCAATTGACGATTCGCTCTTCCTGTCATGTGGTAGATGACTTAAGCACCATCGCCATGGTTGCGGCAGGACTTGGAGTATGTATTATGCCACGCCTCGTCATGCAAAATATTCCATACGAGGTTAACATGTATCCGCTAAAACCGGACGAACATCGTACCATCGGTATCTGTACCTTGAACGAAGAATTCATGGCACCTGCTGTAAAGACTATGCACAAGCATATTTTGAAATATTTCAAGAAAATCTCCGAGTGATTTTTACTCGATGAAGCAATTACAAAAAGTATGCTTTGTGCAATGAAGTTTATGTAATGAACGTCGTGCAAAGTAAACAAACCGTCGCAGGCACGTTCGCACTACTCCGAGTGCGTAGCGGTACTAAGTTCGGCAACGCTTGCCTCACTAAGTGCCGACGGACTCGGATGTACCTGCTTACGGTGGTTGTTTACTTTACACGACACAATTTACTTTTAGCACAAAGCATACTTTTTGCAATATGAAACAAGAAAAGGACCATACGGTCCTTTTCTTGTTTCATAGACTTTGCAATTGTAACGATTCTACTGAATCTTATCCTTACCACCCATATATGGACGTAATGCTACTGGGATATTAACACTTCCATCCTCATTCAAGTTGTTCTCTAGAAACGCAATCAACATACGAGGCGGTGCAACCACCGTGTTGTTCAAGGTATGTGCATAATACTTACCATTCTCTCCATCTACACGAATCTTAAGGCGACGCGCCTGTGCGTCTCCTAAGTTGGAACAGCTACCGACCTCAAAATATTTCTTCTGTCTTGGTGACCAAGCCTCCACGTCAATGGACTTAACCTTAAGGTCTGCCAAATCTCCTGAACAGCACTCCAATGTACGAACTGGAATATCTAATGTTCTAAACAAATCCACTGTATTCTGCCACAATTTATCAAACCACATCGGGCTCTCCTCTGGCTTACACACAACAATCATTTCCTGCTTCTCAAACTGGTGAATACGATACACACCACGCTCTTCAATACCATGCGCTCCTTTTTCCTTACGGAAGCATGGCGAATAGCTTGTAAGTGTCTTTGGAAGCTGGTCCTCTTTGATAATGGTATCAATGAACTTACCAATCATAGAATGCTCACTTGTACCAATTAAGTAAAGGTCTTCCCCTTCAATCTTGTACATCATGGCATCCATCTCAGCAAAACTCATAACACCGGTAACTACATTAGACCGAATCATAAATGGTGGAATACAATAAGTAAATCCCCTGTCAATCATGAAATCTCTCGCATAAGATATAATCGCAGAATGAAGTCTTGCAATATCACCCATCAAGTAGTAAAAACCATTACCAGCAACCTTACCTGCCGCATCCAAATCAATACCATCAAATTTCTCCATAATGTCTGTATGATATGGAACCTCAAAGTCAGGTACGAAAGGCTCACCATATTTCTGAATCTCAACATTCTCGCTATCATCTTTACCGATTGGAACAGAAGAATCAATAATGTTAGGAATCACCATCATAATGTTGGTAATCTTCTCCTGCAATTCCTTCTCCTGCTCTTCTAGAGCAGCAAGCTCAGCAGACCGCTCCGTTACAAGCTTCTTCGTCGCCTCCGCTTCTTCCTTCTTACCCTGTGCCATAAGTGCACCAATCTGTTTCGAAATCTTGTTACGGTCAGCGCGAAGTGCATCTGCTTTACCTTTTGCCTCACGGCTCTTAGCATCTAATTCAATTACTTCGTCAACCAAAGGTAACTTATCGTCCTGAAACTTATTCTTGATGTTCTGCCTTACCACGTCAGGATTCTCGCGTAAAAATCTAATGTCGATCATGTTCTCTCTCCTCTTATTCCTCTTAATATCCTAATACTTTATCATATAATTGCATATATTTCACTGCAGACTTATCCCATGAGAAATCTTCCTTCATGCCTCTTACTACCATCTTGTTCCAATCATCTCTGTGATCGTAGTAAATCTCCTTTGAATAGTTAATTACCTTAAGCATCTCATCTGCATTGTAGTTGGTAAATGAAAATCCCGTTCCAGTTCCTTCATACTCGTTATAAGGAACAACAGTATCCTTCAAACCACCGGTCTCTCGTACAATTGGTACGGTACCATAGCGAAGGGAAATCAACTGTGTGAGTCCACATGGTTCAAATCTGGAAGGCATTAACATGGCGTCTGCGGCTGCATATAACTTATGTGCTCTCTCATCGTTGTAACAGATGTTAGCAGACACTCTGTCTGAATATACCCATTGATAATGCTTAAACATGTTCTCGTACTTCGCCTCCCCGGTTCCGATAATAACAAACTGCACATATGGATCCACAATACCTTCCATTACCCAGTCTATCAAATCCAATCCCTTCTGGTCAGTCAAACGAGAAATGATGGCAATCATGTACTTATTCTCATCTACAGGTAATCCAAGCTCTTTCTGAAGCTCCATCTTATTGGTTGCCTTACCCTTCTTGTAGCTTCTCACATTATACTTTCTAAATAGTTTCTCATCCGTATGCGGATTATATACATCATAATCAATACCATTGACGATACCGCATAGCTTCTGGTTGTGGAAACGTAACACATCATCCAAATTCTCACCATATTCCGGTGTCTGAATCTCCCCTGCATAGGTATCACTAACCGTTGTAATATAATCGGAATAAATCATACCAGCCTTTAACATATTACCATCCTTAAAGAACTCCATACGATCCGGTGTAAATACATAATCTGGAAGACCAGAAATATACTTAAAAGTCTTCACATCCCACACGCCCTGGAACTTCAGGTTATGAATAGTCATAATTGTCTTGGTTCCATGGAAGAACGAATTGTCTTTATAAAGTGTGTGTAAATAAACAGGAACCAACCCTGCCTGCCAATCATGACAGTGAATCACATCTGGCTTAAAGTTGATAACCGGCAAAATTGCCAACGCAGCCTTACTAAAGAACGTAAACTTCTCAATATCAAAGCGGATAGTTCCATATGGAGCCCAACCAGAAAAGTAATACTCATTATCAATAAAGTAATATGTAATTCCATCTAACTCTAACTTCATAATACCAACGTGAACATTTTCAAAACGCTGACCTAAATCCATGTAAAAATGATGCACGTATTGAAATTTTTCTCTATACTCCCAAGGAATACACGTATAGTTCGGAATCACGACACGAACATCATATTCTTCCTTCGGAAACATCTTTGGCAATGCACCTACAACATCTGCCAAGCCGCCTGTCTTAACAAAAGGGACACATTCTGATGCTACAAACAAAATATTCTTCATACCTAACACCCTCCATAACGATTATTCGAAAAACTACAGTGTTCAGTAATTCAACATCAACTCACAAAACACTATCTATATAATTATACCTTTTTTTCTAAAAGATGTCTACGAAATTGCAAGCTTTTCTTCGGCAAATTGAAATTGCTCTCAACAATACACGCGTTATACCTGTAACACCTATTATTATAATCATTCACACAAAACAGAGCTATCTCAATTCATCTAATGTCTTCTTGTATGCTTCTACAAAATCACGAATAAAATCCCTTACCTCAGGAATATCCATCTCTGCAATCTTTGCATACACCGCAGACTTTGCGCTGGCAAACTCCCGATTTCCTGCTTTTTCCTCTTCAATACACTTCACATATGCAGACAAACGATCTGCCGCCTTTACCAACTTCCAAAGGTATTCTTCTCCTTCTCTCGGAAATAAAATGCTCTCGTATTCATCCTGCAAATAGTCCGGCAACATACCAATCAAATCCTTGGCAGCCTGCTCCTCCACATACTTATAAGCTTCCACGGTATCCTTGTTGTAATACTTAATCGGTGTAGGCATGTCTCCAGTAATAATCTCAGTACAATCATGGTACATTCCGATTAGTGCAGCTCGTTCTGCATTGAGATGGTTTCCATACTTCTTATTGCTGATTAACGCCAACACATGCGCAATCATCCCCACCTCCAAAGAATGCTCACTAATATTCTCCGGATAGGAGTTACGCATCAACGCCCAACGATTGATATACTTCATTCTAGATAACATTGCAAAAAATGAACTATCATATTCCTTATATTCTCTGTCCATAACTACCCCTCCACTGTAATCCAAACTCATTGATGTGGTTATTATACCATACCACGTTGTCATTCTCTGTCACAAATGTGCATGATTTCCACTCTTTACATCAACAACACGGTCCGCCGCATAGCATATTAAGACACAGATTGAACATACATAACCTGCAACAATAATCACTTCCACCACTTGGATATCCATACTGTGTCCCTCTTGTTGTATACCATGCTCCACCATTCTGCATGGTACTGTAAAGCTGTTGGTACTCCATATTGTTTGGCTCCATTTTCATAGCAATCTGAATATGTTGTATTGCTGTTGCCTGATTCCCGGCACTGTAATTTGCAATTGCAGATACATAATACCATTTTCCTGTGCGATTCTCAATCTCGGAAAGCACACGAAGTGCCGAATTGTAATCTCCACCCCGGATGTAATTCATGGCAGCATTTAAGTAAGTTGCATCCTTATCATCTCCATAAGAACTAGCATTCTGATTGCCGTAACCACCAAAACCTCCGAAGTGACCATAACCACCGAATCCTCCATAGCTTTGTCCTGCGTTTCCATAACCGGCACCATAGCCACCACTAGCGTATCCGTTATTTCCATAGCCACCTGTCTTGCCATTCATTATAGCATCGTACGCCTGTTGTACTTCCTTAAACTTCTCCTCCGCCTTATCCTTATTCGGATTATTCACATTGGCATCTGGATGATACTTTCGACTCAGATTTCTATATGCTTTTTTAATTTCCTCTTCTGATGCATTGGGCGATACCCCCAATATATCATATGGACTTCTCATCTCATTCCACTTCTTTCTATCGTTTCATTCTTCCTTTTCCGTATCCTATCACTCTGTAGCTGAACTCTGACTTCCTTCCGCCATTTTCTTCTGCCGTTTTGCCTTTACTTCCTCGTATCTTGTCCAGACTCCGGAATAAATGACATTGCGGAGAATATCCACGTTATCCACAATCGGCAATTTCTCAAATTCTCTAGCAAACTCCGCTGCAATCATCAAAAGCAACTGCCTAACCCATTCGTCAAAATCCTCCTCCGTCTCTTTCTCTACAAAGGGATTGAAACATCCTTTTTTCTTATCCTCACTTAAATCATCATATGCATCTATGATATACACAAATTTACCAATATAAAATCCAATCTTTCGAAGGTAACCTTCCCACTCGTCTTGTTTTACCACAAAAATCTCCTCTAGTAAATGACCAAAACATCCAGAAAGCTTGTCAATGTCATATACCTTGTTCTGTTCCAAGGAATACAACTCAGACATGCACTCCTGAATTTGCTTATGCTGTCTTTGATAATTACTTTGTATATCATTAACTGGACCATTTATAAGTGTGCCATAGCATGCTTTGACCACCTTCTTCTCATCAGCATAATCATCCTTGCATTTATACCATGTAAGTAACAAATTCATATCTGCCACATAATCAATCATGGCATTTTGCTTCATTCTATGCTTAGAAAGAGGATGCACTATACATCGGCTCTCGAACTCCTGTTGCTCCGGTTCATACAATAAGCTTAGTAACAATGCCAAAAATGTCATATCATAGCTTAAAGAAATTTGACCTCTCATTCCTGCTTTTGCCTTCAATGCCTTGCACAAACCACAATAGTATGTGCGGTATTCCTCAAACTCTTTGATTTTCAATTCCGATTTGTTAACTACAATGTAACCAAACATGCTCTCTTATCACTCCACCATTTTTGTTTTATGTGTTATGTAAACTATTTACTATTCTTTTTAAACTGATACTTACACTTCGGGCAGGTTATCAAAATTTTTCCTTTACCCTTAGGAATCCGAATCCTTTGTCCACATTTTTTGCATTTGTATATGTAATATGCCTCAGGAGTCTGCTTTCCGTACTTCACACGATATTTGACCTTTGCGAATGCATTGCGAATACCAAAGGTTTTATCCAAGAATTTCTGATTTTCGGTATAACGCCTAGTTGTATTCTTAGACAAGATTCTCACATATCCAAATATAATGAGCACCCAACAAAGAATTGTGAATATGGGGCTTTGCACAAACATTCCAATCAATGCAAGCATTACTGCACACCAAATCATAAAACTAGACAACTGGTCCACACCATATCTCCCTTGCATAAAGCGTATTATTTTTTGCTTGAATCCGAAACCTCGATTCATATACGTCAACTCCTTTTATGTTTAATATACTGTAACACTATATATTAGATTTGTGTCTTTTTTATGATTTTTGACAATTGTTTTTTCAAAAAAATTTGCAAAATGAAGAAGTAGCACACAATGTGCGCTACTTCTGTAACCATTTTACACCAACTAATCCAGTTTCATCTCTTGCATTACTCATCCAATTTCTGCATTTTCTTCGCTTCCCTCTCATATTTCTTAATCTGACGCAAAACATCCTTATAGGTAAGCTGAAACATCTGTGCCACAAAATATATTTGGATATTCAATCCTTTTTTCCCATAATGCTCTTGATTGTAAGACAAAGTTTCGATACATTCCTGAAATGTTATACTATCCTTCATATTCTTTTTCTCCTTTAAAATATACATTTTCTCTACACATTATAACACCTGCTTCAGGTTTTGCAAAGTAAATGTGTGCATTTGCATATTTCTGAATTGTTTATGCAAATACTGATTACATATAAACTGAATCTGAGGTGATTACTATGAAAAATGTTATGGAAATACAACACGCTACTGAATATAAAGCAATTGGTCTAAACGTTGCATATTATAGAAAAATGAAAGGCTTAACACAATTGCAATTAGCCGAACTTGCCGATATTAGCAGAACCCATATTTCTAACATTGAAGCAATCGGCATGAAGACATCTGTATCTTTGGAGGTTCTATTCCAAATTGCATCCGCTCTGGATATTCCTGTATACAAATTATTTATATGTCCCGGTGACGAATAAAACAAACTCAACACACAGGGTCTAGTGCACCTTAGTTCTACTCGGACGGTCGTGAAACAAAGGCAACCAAACTTCCAACCCTAATTGGGTTTGAAACGAAGAGGATCGAACTTCGAGCCCTAATTCGACTCTAAACAAAAAAAGTGATATTCTTGCGAATATCACTTTTTTTCTTGTTATAGAGCGCGAGACGGGGATCGAACCCGCGACCCCCTCCTTGGCAAGGAGGTGCTCCACCGCTGAGCCACTCGCGCATATCTTAACGACAAATAGTATGATATCAAAAACCAATATATTTGTCAACAACATTTTTCACTTTTTTCAAAAAAATTTTAATTACTGAAAAAAGCACTATTTTACAAGCTTGTTGCCCACCTTAGGATAAATTTTATACTCCTCTGTGATACCACCATAGTATATTTCTATCTGTACTTTTGTTGTATTTAACGTGTAATAAAATTCAGGCACTCCTAACAATTCACCGTCTACATTCTTCTTCGTGTAGCCCTTTATCTCCTCTATACCTAATTCTTCATACACAGCTTTTCTAAAATCACTGCCATCCATATTAGATACCAATTGCGGCGTAGCATGGGAAACTGCATTCTCACTAATTTTCTTTTCAGATAATACATTAGTCATAGCAGTGGCTATCTTACTTGCGGTTTCCATATCTGCCTGCATTTTACAGTTATTCACATATCCCACGATAACCGGAAATAGTAATGCTCCAATTGCCAAAATGACAACCACCACTACCATAACTTCTATTACTGTCAAACCCTTATTCTTCATAACCGACATCTCCATTCCAACAACTTGAAACCCAAGGTTTCCTTATGCATTCTACCATGCATTGGACAAAAAAGAAAGGGGAACTATAATTATAGTTCCCCAAGATCTTATAATGATACCATATCGATGTTAAGTTTCTTAATGGTCTGTAATGTCTTAGTACGAATCTCGTCCGCATCAAATGGTGATAACAAAGAATCCTTATCAAACTTATTCTGCATTAACATTGCCACCCAATCCTCGATGTAGGACTTAACGTAAGCAACATTATCCTCTCGACGATCTTTCAAAAACTCTTCAATTGTGTTGATGTGTTCGATAACTGTAGGTTCATTGGTCTTACTATTCACTGGCTTATCATCTGACTCATCCGATAATTCAATTACCTTACCAGTCTTTGTAATGATAACCTTCTTGTTTGGTGAAGCCTCTGGTGCCGCTGCTTTATTCTTACGAACAATCAAAAGTTCTACTACCTTAATTAAGCATGCAACACTGTACGTGCCCTCTTCCTCAGTTTGACGTTCTGCTCCCTTTTCCAAATACTGATTCCACAACCACTCAGACTTACAAAGCATTTCCTCCATCTGAAGATTTGCAAACATCTTATTCAACTCCGGATTGCTATTGCCAGCTGCTGCATTGGCAACCACCTTACCAAAACTAAACTTCGGTGTTGCTGTTGGAGCTTCCTGCTTACCAGATTCATACTTAGAAGGCAAATTAACCTTTGCGTAAGTATCCTGGAACAATTTTCTAGCACGGTCAATATTATAAGTGTCATGCAAAATACGAGAATCCTTGTCGTTCAATCCATGACGAATCATATCATCTGCTGCCAAGAACACAAGATGTTTCTGTCGATCCTCTAGCAACTGCTTAATCTCGTAATTTGTTTTGCTCTTTTCAATGATCGTGTTCTTACGAACCTTAAATGCTTTAATCTTCTCCTTTACACTAAAGAACAATTTAAGCATAGACGGATTTGCATTCACATAGTTACCAATCCAAGTGAGTTCTACATATTGATGCTCAATTCGGTTCGAAATTTCATATACGTTATAACCATCAAATACAACATTCAAGGTTGTATATAACATTTCTAAAATCTCATATTTCTCTTCCCAAGAACGAGTTGATAAATCCTGATTTACCAGTTGCTTAATTCCGCACTCATGGAATACAAGATTATATTCATACAAGCCTTCAAATACATTGGTTTTATCCGACAAAGAAGCACCTGTACCTAGAATTTGCAGATTACGCTTCATAGTTGGTTCATCTTCTATGTAACGATATACTTTCTTTACAAATGCGGAAACTTCTACCAACAAACTATCAATTCTCTTATTGTAAATATCTTGCTTCGAAATCGCAGAAATTACGGTTCTGCTCAGCACATTGGTATACTGCGTACTGTTACAGTTACGGATTAATTCCTTGAAGTTTTCGTATACCATCATATTATCTACTGGAATATACTCTGCATTCAGTCCATAAAACTCAAATGCTTTCGTGTAGTCCTGCTTACGGATAAAGGAATTGAACATTCCAATACTAAACTGAATCTTGTAATCATTACCTACATGAGTATCCTCCACAAAATAATCGTAAAGAACTTCCAAGTTGTTCATATATGACTCAGAATTTGCTTCACTTGGCGACAAATCCATCTCCATAACTACATTGATTAAGTCCATATAACCCATAACAGCCTTATCATAAGTAGCCGGTCTGTCATCTGCATCCGCAATCTGATAACATGTATTAATCAAAAGCGGTGCCACTCGCTCTCCGATTAAGCGCATTGCCTCTCCAAAATGATCTAACTGATACAAGTAAATCAACCATATGCTATAACGATAAATACCTGTAGTGTTGATAATGGCATCTGTATCTGTAGGGTCGATATCACCATATACAAATTTGAATAATGGCTCAATCCACTCTTCAATATCGTACTTTCCCTGTTTCTTAATATTCTCATCCACAAACTCGCCTAGCTCATATAACTTAGTGCACTGAGCTTTTACATCGTCATCTACAAGCATCGTGGATAAGTCAAAATTATGATCCTTTAAATAATCGATAACTAACGCATAGAAACCTTCCTCAACCTGCTCATTCAAGAAACGAATCAACATTCCCTTGTTCGAAGATGCTGCAATAGAAATTATATTCGTGTCGTTACTACGTGTAACATTTGCTGGCAAATTCTGCATTGTAACTCCTCCTTACCTCTTGCATTTGTGTGAAATCGATAAATTTCACCTAATTATTTACATAATATCACAACTAAAATGCATTTACAACAAGTTTTTAATTGGTTTTCAGTTAAATTGACAAATTTCCATTGTGTAGTTTGTACAATCTCCACATTTCTTTGCCAAAAATCTCTTTATTTTAATATTTTTGTATAAACAATATTGTATATTTGCATAATAATAAATTAGAAAGAAAAATAAATTGCATTTTCCACATTACCGTATTAAAATGAAACTAACTGTTGTTCTATTATATTTCATAAGGAGAGATAATATTTATGGCTAAGCGAAAATCAACACTAGGCAAATTCATTGCCTTTACTACTACTGTTGCAGCAATCGGCGGAATTTGTTATGTATATCGTGACAAGATTAAGGAAAGTTCCATTTATAAGAAATCTAAAGATACTTTATCCAATCTACGTAGCAAAGTATCAGATAAATTAGCAGACGAGGACGATTTCTGCTTTGATGATGATTTTGAGGATGACTTTGAGGATGATGTTTTTTCTGACGATGCCAAGAAGAGCCGAGAGTACACCTCTATCACCATCAATGCAAAGGACAGCACTGTAGCTTCAACAGACAAGGCAACTCAGGATGACGACAATGCATCCGATGATGACAACACAACATGTGATACAGAGGACACAGAGTCCAATGAAGAGGATACAGCGGATGCCGAGGAAACTACTGTTGTGTCAGACAAACCGGTAGATGATATGAAGGAAATTTTTGCTGACACTGTTATTCCGACCATCACTTTCGGTGCAAAGAATAACACAGAGGAAAAAGATAAAACCTCTGCCACCACAGAAGAAGTCGAAGGCTATGAGAATGAAGGATTATCTGACATATATGAGGAGCCCGATGTGTTAGAATCCCAGGATAGATTGGATTTCTAATCACTTACTCGATTCCATAACAACCGCTAAACCGTAATAGTGATTACACTATTACGGTTTTCTTATATATGACAGCTAACCAAAATATTTATCCAAACAGAATTTACAAATATGGATTACAAAGGAAGGTGCACATTATGTCAACCAATTATCACACATTTGCCTACGTATACGATAAATTCATGAATAACATCCCTTATCAGGAATGGGCCCAATATCTCAAAGAGCTCTTTCAGCAATACAACATTCCTTCTGGCAATCTGGTGGAATTAGGTTGCGGAACCGCTACTCTCGCCCTGCTCTTAGAAGCGCAGGGGTATTGTATCACCGGAGTTGACAATTCTGAAGATATGTTGAGTCTTGCCTCCGAAAAATTGACAGCGAATCATCACATTCAGCTCATCTTGCAGGACATGTGCGAATTGGATTTACCTAACTATTATGACGGCATTTACTGTGTATGCGACAGCCTCAATTACCTTCTTTCCGAAGAGGAAATTGCCTACACATTCCAAGGAGTACGCAATCATTTAAAAGAAAATGGCATCTTTATTTTTGATTTGAAAACCATTCATTTCTATCAAAATATCTTAGGTGACCAGATTTTTTGTGACCATCAGGAGGATTGTAGCTACATATGGGAAAATTCATTTTTTGAAGAAGACAATGTGAACCAATATGACTTAACCCTATTTGTAAAGCAATCACAATCCAATCTGTATGAAAAATTTAACGAGGTGCACCATCAGCGAGGATACGAATTAGAAGAAATAATTGACTTACTAAATGTTACTGGTTTAGAATATGTTACGGCGTATGATGCATTCACATCCAATCCGCCAACAGCTACCAGTAAGCGCATTTATATTATTGCAAGAAATGGAGACATACTATGAAAGATATTATTATCCGAGGCATGGCTGCCAACAAGCAGGTTCGCTTTTTTGCCTCTTATTCCAAAGAATTAGTTGAAACAGCCCGTGGGACCCACAATACTAGTCCCGTTGCCACTGCGGCACTAGGTCGACTTCTAACTGCCGGTGCTATGATGGGCAGCATGTGTAAAAATGATACCGATGTACTAACCTTACAAATCCAATGTTCCGGTCCAATCAACGGATTGACCGTAACTTCCAATGCAAAAGCTCAGGTAAAGGGATATGCCAACAACCCACAAGTAATGCTTCCACCTAGTCCGCAAGGAAAGTTAGACGTAGGCAAAGCCTTGGACCTTGGAGTTCTGAGTGTTATTAAAGATATTGGTTTAAAAGAACCTTATGTGGGACAATCCAATTTGACCACCGGCGAAATCGCCGAGGATTTGACCTATTACTTTGCTACTAGCGAACAGATTCCTACTTCTGTAGCGCTTGGTGTTCTGATGGAAAAGGATAATACCGTAAAGCATGCTGGCGGATTTATCATCCAACTCATGCCATTTGCTGAGGAAGAGCTGATTTCCGATTTAGAAACCCGATTAAAAGACTTTTCTTCTATCACAACGCTTATGGATAGCGGAATGACACCGGAGGACATGATGAACAAGCTCTTTGAGGGATATGACATTACACTCAGTGATTCTCTTACACCAGAATACTATTGTGATTGTTCGAGAGAGAGAGTTTACAATGCCGTTATGAGCGTGGGTAGAGCTGAGATTGAAGATATGATAGCAGATGATAAACCAATTGAGGTTGGTTGTCACTTCTGCAACAAAAAATATATATTTGAAATCTCTGATTTACAAACAATGCTTTCGAATGCATAACACCAGAACGAATTATACAGCGTAACAGTATAAAACATTCCATAAAAAGAACCTAAGAAAATAAAGCTATAAAAGAAAGGAACTTGCCAATGATATGATTCCCCTTAAGTAGACAAGGGGCATATCACAATGACAAGTTCCTTTTATCTCTTGTACCTTACCTTCTTTTGTATCTTCTGATTCTTTTGTTTCTTTCAGATCTCTTCTGTATTTCCTTTCATTACTCTGCTGTGTCTTGTATTGCCTTATCTACTGTATTTTCTGTAGCTTTCTCTGTTGTAGATTCTGTAGTACTCTCCGTTGTAGATTCCACTGCCTCATCTGTTGTAGTTTCCGTAGTTTCTCCTGTCGTAGATTCCACCGTGTTTCCAGATGTCTCCTCCGTGGTAGGTTTGCTAACTTCTTCTGATGTACTTTCTACTGCCTCCTCTGATGTACCTTCTGTTTCACTATTTTCTTGAGTAGAATTATCATCAACGGACAATGCGTCCGGTGACTCCACAATTTCTTCGCGGATTACGGTAACAATATACTCATTCACATTACCAGACAATGCTGTTACAGTCACTTTAATTATGTTTTCACCAAGCTGAAGCTTGTCTGGCATATCCAATGCAACCACACTGCTTTCGTCCATTGGAATGGCACTGACACCAACTGTAGTCACATCTAATCCCACATGCATTTCATACTCTAACACATTGGGTGAAAACTCCTGTGTAAATGAACCCGGTGCCACGATCAACTCTGAAAGTCTGGCATCCTCTGCAACCATCTTGTTAATACCAATATCAAACCTCTTAGCAGACGGTGTCACTGTAATATAATCCAAATCCGCATAGTCAATCAAATACACATCCGTCAACGCAACTTCTGCCTCACCAACTTCCAATGCTTTAAATGTAATATCATAGGTTGCTCTCTTAGTCTCTTCCTCAAAAACATCCTTCAATTCCAAAACACCATCGGCTCCAGTCACACAGCTATTGTCTGGAACAAACTCCAACAACTTTGGATTATACGATAAATATGCATCGATAGAATATAATTGCACATCACTTTCTAACACTACCGTTACCGTAAACTCTTGTTCCTTCTTAATAGATTCCGGTATCTCTAGTTGCATTTCTGCAGACTTGGCATACACCTCATCCTGAAATACGATTCCAAAAACTGAAAGGCCAAAGACCAATACTACTGCTAATATAATTGCTATTTTCTTCTTCATATATCGCTTTTCCTTTCTTACTTACATTACTGTGTATTACGAGTTACCTTGATGGTATAGGTCTGGGTTGTACCATTTTGTGCTGTGCCAACAACCTTAATGGTTGTAGTCTTCCCTGCTGCCTTCAATGTCACATTACCAGTTCCTGTAACAGATGCATATCCACTTACTGCAGTAGCCTTCACTGATACAGTCGCCACATTCGCTGGTACTACAACTGTGTATTCAAACTGGTTGTACGCAAAGGTCGGAGTTAAACCGGTAATTTCTGTTTCTCCATTATATAATTTGATACTCTTCAAATAAGGATTTGGATTACCGGTAGCCGCTGGCAACTGACAAGCAGTAGCTGGCATATTACTATATACCGGAATATAAAATACCATTGCATCACTTAAAATTCCCATTGTGTTATATGCATTTCTTGTTGTTCTGCCCTCTGAGTATGGTGCCTGCACATTAGTCATATACTGATGTAAATATAAATCTGACGGGTCAAGTGGCTTCACATTAAACTTCTGGAAATACAATGTATTCTGACCCTGATTGATATAATTCTTTGCAATATATTGTGCACCGCCCACAATGGACTTATATGGATTTGTCCAAGGACGTCCATAGGTTGTTGCATTAGACGCACCACCTTTTGCCCACTGTAAGCCCTTTGCCACAGCATCTGTACCGTCAAATGCACCGATGTTATAGAAGTTATAAATACCTTCATAACCAGCATAAGTACCACTCGTAGCATTTGAACCATTTGAACCTACTTCCTGCTTTACTCTGGTCGCAAGGAAATATGGGTTTGCAACTGCAGTCTTTCCCGCATCCATAAACGCCTGTCTATAAGAACCTGTCACATTTTTCTTGTCTGCAGAATCATACACATTATAATCACCACTCATAAAAGTGTTGTTCAAAATGTTCTGCACCACTGTTGCATTTTGTGAATCGTCATACGCCAATGCTTCAAACTGGAATATATCTGTACTGTTCAAGAAATTACGCGGGTCCATGTAATATGCAACCACCTGGGAATTTGCACTATACCAGTTAACGCCATCCTTCACCACATACTTATCAGTTCCCCAGTTGTACGCACCGGACTCAGTAGACAGATAAGAAAATGGCGCCAAAGAGGCTGTACCTCTCGGATAATTACTTTGAATTACATTTCTTCCCACAACACTCTCATTCTGAATTACGGTCGCCCAATCCAAGCCAGTATCTACTGCAACAAATCTCCAATTTGGATAAGTAGCATGCAAAGATCGCAAGCTAGCCTTATAGCTTTCTGGAAAATTCGCCAACAATACTTCAAAGGACTGATCTGTCACTGTATTATCACCTGTTGTATCATTTCCGGAGTCTGTACCGCCGGATTCTGTTATTAAGGTAATATAGGTTTTATACGCATAGCCGGTTACTGTCTTTCCATTGTAGGTAACCTTAATCTTATACCAATCCCCACTGGTTCCCAAAACAGATACTACTGTTTTGGTTGGGATAGAAATTAAAATCGGACTCTGTGTAGAAGCTGCGTTACGCACATTCAAGGTACTAGTCACCTTATCGTTCACATAACCGCTCACTGTTGTATCCGTACCCGGGGTAGCCGTATTGTCAGGTGCATTCACCCCAGTCGTAATATATGTACTCAACACATATCCAGTTTTCGTCTTCTTGTTATATGTAACCTTAACCTTGTACCAATACTTACTAGATTTCTTAACAACTCCGCGAATGGTAACAACGGTTCCCTTGGGAACTCTGATTAGTACCTTCGCTGAAGTCTTCGCTTTCTTTCGCACATTCAAAGTTGAAGTAACCTTGTCATTTACATACGCTGCCACATTGGACTTCATCTGAACGTATGCAGAACTGATATAACCGGTTTTATTCTTACCGTTAATCTTTGCCTTACACTTGTACCATTTTACATTCTTATTGGTACACCAGCCAAGAATCGTAACGGACTGATTTTTCTGCAACATTCCATAACTCTTATAGTTCGTTCCTGCTTTCTTTCGGAAATTCACCTGTGCAGTTGTAGTTCCTGGATATGAAATCAACGATTTGCAAGTAGTTGCAGCTTCCGCTTTCATTCCCATCGCTGGAACTAGCAATATACCAATCAACAAAATAACAAAATATTTAATTGTCTTTTTTCTAATTCTTTCTTTTCGATTGTATTCCATCGTTACTCCTTTTGTATCATCTTGCAACAAATTTACATAACTTAGTAACATAATACTATAATTATGTCTACTTTTCAACTGGAAATTGTTGTTTTTTCTACAATTTATGCGATTAAATGGGGATATTTTCCAATTTTCTCCACCATCCGTTATAACATATAATGTCACATTATGTAAAATAGTATGTAACAACTGTGAAATACAAATGAAAAAATTTTAACTTTTTTAAAGATTTGTTTCCGCCATAGCCTCTATCTACTTTCTTCAATCCGCTGTGCCATATCATTTAAATAAACCCAGCGTTCCATCTTTTCTTCTAATTGTAGCTCCAGTGTTTCCTTTTCCTGAGATAGCTCCGCAAGCTTTGTATACTCACTTGCCACCTTTGTCATTTCCTTATCTATCTCTTCAATTTTGCTTTCTAAGGACGCAATATCATCGTCGATGGTAGCATACTCCCGTTGCTCCTGATAGGTAAACTTTAACTTCTTCTCACGGTTTCCCTTCCATGTTGCCCAACTATCGGTTTCTTTTCCCTCTTCCTTCGTCTCCGATAAGGTCACCTTTCCGATCATGAATGTTCCATTCGCCCGCGCTTTTTCGATATAAGAAGTATAATCGCCGTCATACTGGGTAATCACACCATTTCCCTCAAAGGCAAAAATCCGGTCCACCACCCGGTCTAAGAAATAGCGGTCATGGGATACCACAATTACAATCCCCTCAAAATAATCTAAATAATCCTCTAATATGGTCAAGGTTGCAATATCCAAGTCATTGGTAGGCTCATCTAAAATCAATACATTCGGTGCGGTCATCAACACTTTTAACAAATATAGTCTGCGTCTTTCCCCACCGGATAACTTTCCGATTGGATTATATTGAATCTCCGGTGTAAACAAAAAACGTTCACACATCTGAGAAGCAGAGGTAAGTCCTTTGCTAGTTCTTATATATTCCGCCACGTTCTTCACATAATCAATCACCCGGACGCTTTCATCCATCTCCTCGGCCATCTGAGAGAAATATCCGATTTGTACTGTTTCTCCCATAGTGATTTTTCCTGCATCCGGTTGTTCTTCACCCACCAACAGCTTTAACAACGTAGTCTTTCCACAACCATTTTCACCCACAATACCAATGCGCTCGTTGCGTATCGTATAATAGGTAAAATCATCAATCAATGTTCGACCCTCGTACCCCTTAGTTAGATGCTCTATCTCTATAGTCTTCTTTCCTAAACGGGAAGCTAAGGAATCCATCTCTACCTGTTTGTCCTTCTCTGGAGCCTTCATTGCCTGCATTTCTTGAAACCGCTCTAACCTGGCCTTTTGCTTAGTAGAACGTGCCTGCGCCCCTCTTCGAACCCACTCTATCTCCGTTCGCAATATGCTTTGAACCTTACGGTAGCTTGCCGCTTCATTGTCAATACGCTGCTGACGCAGTTCCAAAAAACCGGAATAATTAGTTTCATAGGAATAAATGCTACCTCTATCGATTTCAACGATTTTGTTGGTAACCCGGTCTAGAAAATATCGGTCATGCGTCACCATAATTAACACGCCATTGTATTTTTGCAAATACTCTTCTAGCCACAACACCATGCGATTATCTAAGTGGTTCGTTGGCTCATCTAAAATCAGTATCTTAGCTGGTGACAGCAACGTTCTTGCCAAAGCAACCCTCTTCTTTTCTCCGCCAGAAAGGGGGGCAATTTTTGCGTCCACATCCTCAATGCAAAGCTTCCTTAATATGGTTTTTGCCTCTGCCTCAATACTCCAGTTTGGATTGGAGCTTTTTTTATTCCGGCACACATAAGACAAGATAGTATCTCCTTCACTAAATTCCGTATTCTGAGAAAGATAGGCAATATCTGCCTGATTATTCTTAATAATTCTCCCCTCGTCCGTCTCTTCTAAACCTGCAATCATTTTCAAAAGGGTACTCTTACCGGAGCCGTTAACTCCAATAATTCCAATCTTTTCCCCTTCGTTAATACCGAGATTCACCCTATCAAACAAACGCTTATCTCCATATGTTTTTGTAACATTTTCAATATTCAAAATATTCATTGACACATACCCTCTAACCGAACTGCATCCTGCTTTCTCACATTGGCACGAATATAAATTCCGTCTTCCCTATAATCCTCTTCCAACAATTGTCCATACGTGCGGACATCCGCAAGAATTCCGGTGGCCTTGTAAGGAACTGTCATCTCGACATAAACCTGTCCTTCCGCAATCTTCGCTTCAATTGTTTCTAACAACTGACCAATACCGGTTCCATATCTTGCAGACACCATTACTGTTGCATCTGCCTTCAAATCCTTCAACACCGGCAGTTCTGGCAAACAATCCACCTTGTTAAAGGCGGTAATCACTGGTTTATCCGTAATATCTAATTTCCGTAACGTCTCATACACTGCATACATCTGACGATCCATATCTGGATTAGAGCTATCTACCACATGCAAAATCATGTCACTGTACTTCGCTTCCTCCAATGTAGAACGGAATGCTTGAATCAAATGATGAGGCAACTTCGAAATAAAACCAACCGTGTCGGTTAACATAACATTTTGTCCATTGGGTAGCTTCAACATTCGTGTAGTTGGGTCTAGTGTGGCAAACAGCTTATCCTCCGAGAGTACATTAGCATCTGTCAAATGATTCAGCAGGGTAGATTTTCCTGCATTGGTATACCCCACAATACAGACCACAGGACTACTGTTGTTGCTCCGAAGCTTTCTCTGGGTCTCACGATGCTTTTTCACCGCTTCTAACTCTCTTTTCAACTTGGATATCTCCTCTCGAATCAAGCGACGGTCCATCTCTAATTTCTTCTCACCGGGACCTCTAGTTCCGATACCGCCGCCTAATCTTGATAGAGAATCTCTAAGACCAACTAGCATAGTGGCATTGTACTTCAACTGCGCCAGTTCCACCTGAATCTTACCCTCTCTTGTATTCGCACGAGCTGCAAATATATCCAAAATAATCATGGTGCGGTCCATAATCTTCGTATCCAATATCTGTGACAGATTCTTCATCTGTGCTGGGGATAATTCCGTATCGCAAACAATGCCTGTAGCGTCTAACGCCACAAGCATTGTCTTAAGTTCCTCTAATTTACCTTTTCCTAAATAAGTCACATTGTTAGCATGCTCCAAATTCTGGGTAACCGTGCCCACACTAACAGCACCAGCAGTTTTCACAAGCTCCGCCAGTTCCTCTAACGATGCATCTGTTGCATCATTGCGATGCTCATGTACCGCAACTAATACTACTCTCTCAACGTCCTGCTTATTTTCAAAATATTGTGCCATAAAAACCTCCATTTATTCCTCAGTCAACGTCTGTCTGGTATATAACACATCATATTCATTCTTTCCGTCAATATCATTTGGATAAAGCTCTACAAAATCCTCCGCTTTTTGAAATGCGGTATTGTAATCCTTCATCTTCTCATAGTACACAATTTCATCAAAAAGTAACTCCTTGATATTGGATTGATCCTTCAACTGCTTACCAGTTTCAATGTAGTAAATTGCGTCCTCGAAGTTTCCTTCATCCAATGCAATGGCTGCATATTGTGCATACATAAAGCTATTCATCGGATTATCCTGCAAAAATACGTTATAGTAAATCTGCATATTCTCCAAATCTCCAATCTGTCCATAGCAGCTTCCTACATACAATACCAAATCCTTGTATCCATCCTCATAAGCCTCTAATAGAATCGGCAGTGCACTGCGGTACTCTTCCCAACTGTATAATTGTAAACCATAGGCAACATTTTGCAGATAATCCAGACCTTCTACTTCGTCCTCCTTCGTCCAAAGGCGAATCAAATCATATTGCTGACAGGCATATCCATACTCACCAACATTGATATAACAATCTGCAATATAAAACCGCACGTCACTGTCAAAGGCTTCCATCAATGGCAGCCTTGGCTTCAACGCCTCATAAAATAGGTCAATCGCTCCTGTATAATCCTGCTGCTCATAAAGGGATATGGCTTTGTTTTTCATGCTGTATTTCACACCAAATGATACTCCATAAGCCACCAAAACCAAACACACTAGCATCACAAAAAGCTTGATTACATTGCGAATGGTAAACGGTTTCTTTGGTTTCTTCTTTTTCTTTGGTTTATCATCTGGAAACTCATAGATTCCGTATATGTCCTTTTTATTTTTTCTACCCATACTTTATAGCCTTTCCTGTTACGTCATAATTCATAAACCTTTATCAGTATATCACATCCACACAAAATGAGGAAGTCTATTCCTGTACAGGCAACTCTAACGGTTTAATCTTCTTGCGATACAAACGCAAAAAGTAGACAATCGTCAAGGCTAACGCGACAAGCTCTGCAATTGGGAAGGCCCACCATACCATGTCGATATTGCCCGTAAGAGAAAATACATACGCCACCGGCAACAAAACTACCAGCTGTCGAATGGCGGAAATAATCAAACTGTAATGACCATTACCAAGTGCCTGAAACGTAGATATCAAAATAATACAAACGGAAGCAATTACAAAGGATAAGCTAATGGTACGAAGTGCTGGAACACCAATCGCTAGCATATTATCCGAAGCTTCAAAAATACCTAAAAGCTTGTCTGGGATGGTCTGAAAAATAATCATACCTATGGTCATAATGCTAAATGCATAAAGAAGACTTAACTTCATAGTCTTCGTCATACGCTTTTTGTTTCTGGCTCCATAGTTATAGGCAAGAATCGGAACCACGGCATTATTCATGCCAAATACCGGCATAAAAATGAAACTATTCAACTTAAAGTATACACCGAACACTGCGGTTGCAGTCTCTGAAAAGGTTAGCAAAATCTGGTTCATTCCAAAGTTCATAACAGAACCAACAGACTGCATCACCATAGCCGGAAAACCAACTGTTAAAATCCTTCTAATGGTTGACATTTTCGGACGTAATCCAGCCAGACTGAACTGTATCTCCTTATTCACTGTCAGATTAAAAATCAAAGCAAGGCTTGCTGCAACTGTCTGACCAATTACCGTAGCAACTGCTGCACCTGCTGTTCCCATCGCCGGTAATCCGAAGTATCCAAAAATAAAAATCGGATCTAGAATAATATTGGTAAGAGCTCCTGTCATCTGGGTAATCATGGAGAACAGTGTCTTTCCTGTAGACTGCAACAAACGCTCTAATATCATCTGTGCAATCAGTGCAAAACCACAAGTCATACAGATAGACAGATAAGAACTACCTTCCTTAATGATACTTTCCACATCCGTCTGTGCCCGAAAATATGCCTCACAAAAAAACAAACCAAAAATAAGGAAAACAACTGCCCCTACGATGGCAATCAATATGCCATTCATAGCTGCCCTATTTGCCTCCTTAAAATTCTTCTCACCTAAGCTTTTAGAAAGCAAAGCATTGATACCTACGCCCAAACCACCAGTAAAGGATACCACGAGCATCTGCACTGCAAACGCCAATGAAACTGCTGTTAAACACTCCTCACTAACCTTTGCCAAAAACCAACTGTCCACAATATTATAACAAGCTTGTACCAACATAGATAACATCATTGGCAATGCCATAGAAATCAACAACCTATTCTCTGGCATCGTCCCCATTTTGTTTTCTTTTACATTTTCCTGCATCTTCGTAAACTCCTAACTCATTTATAAAACACACAATGGTAATTGTAACCAATCTTTTTCCCATTTTCAAGTTTTACTTTATGTGACAAACAAAAAAACGGTCAGCCCCTTCGCATTCGAAAAAACCAACCGCTTGATTCCTCTTATTCAGTTACCCATAACTTTCAGGATGCAGAAGCCATATCTTTCAACTCTACTCTATGAGTGATAAACTCCTCCACTTCCCCTTTCTCAATCTTCAAGCTGATTGCAAACTCCCCATATAAGGTATCCTGAGCCTGCTTCAAATAACGCTCATCACAAGCTGACATCTTCTTGCCCTGCGCCAAACGTTCTTCTTTTCTCTTAAGCACTGTGTTGATAATTCGAATCAATTCTCTGCAATCACAGGACTTCACAGCTTCTTTGTATGCCAGTTCTCTCTTCTTGTCATCAGTCACTTCAATCTGCCCAATGTTCTTCATATCATCAATCAACTTACAAACTTCCTGTTTGCTGATGACTGGTCTCATAACAACCTTCTGATTATCCACAGGTGTAAATACTCTGCTTCCTCTTGTATATAGTGGTAAAAGCGTATAATAAACCTTGTCACTGTCAATCCCACTCATATTCATCGGTCCAATTTCTTCCACTCTGCATACACCATTCATTCCATAAACGATATACTCACCAATATTAAACATCTTTCTCCTCTCTTTCTAAAATTCGGTTAACGCTTCACAACTTCTTTTATGATAACAAATTTAGTAAAATTTTGTAAGTCGTTTTGCGCTTTTTTCCATTTTTCTGCATTTTACACACCGACGCAAAAAATAATTGTGCATTTTTACAATACCCCTGATTTTTCCCTCTTGTAAGTTCTCCTAATACTATTATTTCGCAACATTGCACAAAATATACAATTATTACTTTTATTACCACTCAATCTTATGGTACAATACGAAGCAAGCAATATACGATTAACAGTTTCACTTGCTTGCAATGGTGAAACTGTTGAGCGGATTACATGCGAAGCAAGCAATATGCAATTAACAGATTCCATTGTCAAGGAGAATACATATGAGACAAAGAAAAAGAACACGTTTACATATCTTGTGCATTATCTGCATGATAACCACTATACTATTTACTCACCCAACCTCTGCAATCAAAGCTATGGCTACAACAAAGTTAAATAAAACCAACATCGTCTTAGCAAAAGGTCAATCAAAAACGCTTAAGCTAACAGGAAGTAAGAAATCACCAAAATGGTCTAGTAAGAATAAGCGAATTGCTACCTTTACTCGAAGTGGAAAGTATAGCGCTAAAATCAAAGCAAAGAAAAAGGGAACTACCTACATCTACGCCACCTTGAACAATAAAACACTTCGCTGCAAAATCAAAGTAGAGAATCCTGCCATCAATAAAAAAACGTTGACGTTGCAAACAGGAAAAACCTACAGACTAATAATTAAAAACACGAAGCAGTCTATCACATACAAAAGTTCCAACAAAAAAGTTGCTACCGTGAGCAAAACCGGAATCATCACTGCTCATTCTATCGGCACGGCAAAAATTACCGCCACCTTAACCTGTGGAAAAAAATATACCTGTAGCGTAACGGTATCCGAATCGGGAAACACGAATCAGACAGACTGTGCTGCAAGTGCAGAAACGGCTGCTTATGATGCAGGGGAATATTCCATTGGCACAGTCCACACTGGAGACGGAACCTATTATGATGGAGGATATATCGGTGGTTGTTGTAACTTAGATGCCATTTCCAGTGATTACTATGTGGCTGCCATAAATAAAATCGACTATCGGGCAGGTAATTTGGCAGGTGCCTATCTGAAAGTAACTGGACCTAACGGCAGTATCAATGTACTGATTACAGATACCTTAGCTGATGGTGAAGGAAAAAAGGGCGATATCGATTTGAACAAAGAAGCATTTGCCAAGATTGAACCCCTTGTAACCGGACGCATGACTGTCACCTGGGAAATTATCCCTCTTCCAACAGACAAGCCAATCCAATATGTGTACAAGCCAACCAGCACCCAATACTGGATGGAAGTTCAAGTGAGAAACCACCGTTATCCGGTGAAAAAGCTAGAAATGAAGAATAGCTCCGGCACATATGTGGAGCTTGAACGGCAGGAATACAACTTCTTCCGCATGGATAATCCGGGAGCTGGTCCATACACATTCCGAGTGACAGACATATACGGACATGTTATGGTAGATACCAATGTACCATTAAGTCCGAATAAAGCGGTAGCTGGTAAAGCAAATTTTCCATATTAACAAAATATCACATTACCTACTCTTAAAATGTGCTAAACGTAAATTGCGTCGTGCAAAGTAAACAACCACCATTTGTTTACTTTATACGACGCAATTTATGTAAGCTAATACTCTAATTAATAATTCAACTTCCTCAAAAACTCACGAGTCCTATCATTGCAAGGATTATCAATGACCATTTCTGGTGCTCCTTCTTCCACAATGACACCTTCATCCATAAAAATTACCCTATCAGAAACTGCTTTGGCAAATTCAATCTCATGTGTAACGATTACCATAGTCATCTTCTCTGCCGCAAGCTCCTTCATAATCTTAAGAATCTCTGCTGTCAACTCTGGATCTAGTGCCGAAGTCGGTTCATCAAAATATAGCATCTTCGGCTTCATAGCCAATGCCCTTGCAATTGCTACCCGCTGCTGTTGACCGCCTGATAATTCGCAAGGATATGCTTTCTCTTTATCCGAAAGCCCTACTTTCTCTAACAATAACTTAACCTCTTCATACACCTCATCTTTGTTACGCTTCTGGATATTCACAGGTGCATCCATTACATTCTTTAACACAGAATAATGTGGAAATAGGTTAAAATTCTGAAATACAAGACCAAAGTTATTACATACTTTACGTATTACGGACTTGCCCGGATATACAGAAATTCCATCTCTATCCATAACCACTTCCTCATCTAGATAAGAAAGACTTCCTCCGTTCATTCTCTCTAAGAACGTTGCACATCGAAGTAATGTAGACTTTCCCGAACCGGACGGACCAATAATCGAAACCACTTCTCCCTCTCTCACGCGAAAGCTGATATCCTTCAGCACTTCCTTTTCACCAAAATTCTTTTTCACATGTTCCATTGCAATTACATTCATGTTCTATCTTCCTCTTCTACTCTTTCATTCTATCCCTTGCCACATCTTTAAAACCTGTGATTCATCTCTTACTCGTCAATCTACTCTGCATAATCCATACACATACGAACCTCTGTAAATGGTCTCACATAGGTATTGGCCACTGCCACATGAGCCGGATGACCTTGATATCCCTTCAACGCCTCTTCGCTTTCCAATACACTATCCAACATAACGTCCGCATTGGAGGACTCCATCTCATTGATTACAATCTTAAGGCTAACAAGCCCCGGCACCTTTCCGACCAAACCTTCAAGCTGTTCTTTCATGTCTGCCAAAACAATTTTCTTCTCATCTAATGTCAAACTATCCTTTAACTTCCATAAAATCAAATGACGAACCATATCCGTAACCTCCTTTTTCTAAAGAATATCTTACTACAATCCAAGAGAAAATAAAACCAAATCCTCACATTTTGTCAAAATTTTGGAATTTATTTCACACAACAAAAACATTTTGAACACATTTTGTTCACATTTTCACGTTATAGTATGTATTGTAAGAGCTTTTCATATAGTACAACTTAGTTGTACTGAAATCCTCTCCCCCCTCATTAAAAGAAGGTCCGGAATTCGTTCCAGACCTTCTTATTTTTGTATCATTTATATTCCTTGAGTTTCCGCCAAATCTCCACTAAGCGTCATCGCCAGAAATGAGAACCCTTACCTGTTCCACTCGTTTACCATTCATCTTCACAACCTCTACAGACAGACCATCAAATTCAAAGGAATCGCCTTCTGCTGGAATTTTTTCTAATTTCTCCATTACCCAACCGTTGACAGTCAACACTTCTGTATCCTGCTTTTTGTTGAGTCGCTCTAACATTTTCTCTAAATTTGCCTTACCGGAAACAATATACTCATAGGCAGATATCTCCTCAATTTCATGAATCACAGTATCATGCTCATCCCATATCTCGCCCACAAGTTCTTCAAGGATATCCTCTAATGTAACAATTCCCAATGTGCTACCATACTCATCCACAATCACTGCAATATGTAACTTTTCCCTCTGCAATTCCTTCATAAGAGCATCAATCTTTTTGTTCTTTGTTGTGAAAAGCACTGGCTTCACATTGTCTCTGACACTTTGTTCACTGTTATAAATGTAATTATGGAAATCTTTCTGATAAAGTATACCAACAATCTGGTCAATATCCTGCTCGTATACCGGCAAACGGGAATAACCTGTTTCCATAAACACTTTTGCAATGTCATCCTTTGATGCATCCACAGAAATACCAACAATATCAATTCTTGGAGTAAAGATATCCACAGCCTCTAGCTCGCCAAATTCAATGGCACTTCGAATCAAATCGCTCTCTTCCTTGTCGATTCCACCCTCCTGTTCGGCTTCTTCTACAATGGTAAGCAGTTCCTCTTCTGTAATACCTGTATCATCTGACACCTTGATCATCTTAGACAACAACTTCTTCCACTGTCTAAACAAGAAGTTTGCCGGTGTTAAAATTACCATCAGCACATTGAGAAGTGGTGCAGAAAACATTGCAAATGACTCTGGGGACTCCTTTGCGATACTCTTTGGCGAAACTTCACCGAAAATCAATACCACAATAGTCGTCACAACCGTCGATACCGTTGCACCTAAATCCTCCCCTATCATATCTACACAGAGAATGGTAGCAAGCGACGCTAATAAGATATTAACGATGTTATTGCCAATCAAGATAGTTGACAGCATCCCATCAAAATTCTCCGACAGCCGAAGCACCAATGCCGCTTTCTTATTCCCCTTCTCTGCCATATTCTTAATACGAATGCGATTCAGGGATGAAAATGCAGTCTCTGTGGCTGAAAAATATGCCGACATAACAATACAAAATAATATTACAATTAACGAGACCGAGTGTTCTTCCATAATTATCTCCTTTTCTAATGTATACCAATTGCATGTGACTGTTGCACTTACACATATATAATATACCACAAATCAAAAGCTCTTTTTATAAGTGAAAGATTGACTTTCGACACTTATATTTTATTTTAATACTTTGTCAATATATGGTGCTACCTTTTCTGCAAATAGTAACAGATATACAAAATACGCTCCGTAGCACACAATCATAATCACTCCGTGTGGACGCTTTAACAATTTACTCTTAAAGGTACATACCCACAATAAGACACCTGCCAAAATTGCGACAATGAAATCGATGATAAACTTCGACTCAAAGATTACCGGAGTAATTAAAGCAGAGGTACCTACAACAAACAAAATGTTGAAGATATTACTTCCCACAACGTTACCGATTGCAATATCCGCATTTCCCTTTCTCGCAGCCGATACGGATGTAAATAATTCCGGCAAGGATGTACCAAGGGCAACAATAGTAAGACCAATAAAGTGGTCACTTAGTCCTGCTGTCTTCGCAATATTCGTTGCTGCATCAACTGCGAAATCACTACCAAATACAATCATTACAAGACCTATCACAACTAAGACTAACAGTAACCAAATTGGTTTTTTCTTTTCTTCTTTGTCCTCCACTTTCTGTGGATTATTCTTTGCCACAACGAAAAGGTATGCAAGATAAGCAATAAATGCAATCCACATAATAATACCTTCCACACGGCTTACCTCGTTACCAGTATAACCCTGTACCATTAATAATAAGGTAATAACCAACATAATCGGAAGCTCAATCCTAAGTGTAGACTTTGCAATTGCTACAGAAGTAATCACCGCTGTTACACCTAAAATAATTAAAATGTTCATTATATTGCTACCTACAACGTTACCGATGGTAATCGCCGCATTTCCCTTCAATGCAGCCGTAACACTCACAGCCGCCTCCGGTGCGGAAGTTCCCATAGCAACAATGGTAAGACCAATAACCATTTGTGGAATTCCAAATTTTTCTGCAATTCCTGCCGCACCGTCAACAAACCAGTCAGCACCCTTTACAAGCATAGCAAAGCCGACCACTAACACTACAAATTGCCATAATAGTTCCATTTTTTCTTCCTCCTTGGTATATAAAATAATTGCCATCCCACTGAGTATTCTTGGAACAAACCAATACTCTGAGACATTTATTGCACGAAAGCACAATAAAAGTCTCGTTCTTATTGCAGTATGCATCCCGGCCTGCTCGGCGTGCTGACGTTATGCATAACATCCGATCTACGAATGTGAACTACTCCCTAATATTGAACTTCATGTAACATAGTAAAACAAAAATTTGGTATAATATTCCATTCTTTGACAATCAAATTATAGAATAACACAAGATTTTATTTTCGTAAAGTCCTTGTAATCTGTATTAGAACCGTTGGCAGGACAGCTAAACCTATAATATATGCAAGCTGAATTCCCGATAAGGTTGACACAAAAAACAACTCCTTCATAAATGGTACAAACAATACCACCGCTAAAAACATAACACCTAACACAAAGGCTCCCACACTCCAGTGGTTACTCATAAGTCCGATGCGGAATATGGACTGGTTACTTCTACAATTAAAGCCATGGAATAACCTTGCCAAAGTCAATGTAGCAAACGCCATAGTGCTTGCCACAGCCGCATTCTCTTTGTATCCCACATAAAATGCCACCATGGTAACAACTGCAATCATCAAACCATACCCCAATAGATGAATCACAAAATCCTTTGTCATAATTCCCTTCTTAGGATCTCTTGGTTTCTCCTGTAACAGTTTACTATCCGTTGGTTCCATTCCAATTGCTAACGCCGGAAGAGAGTCCGTCAACAGATTAATAAACAACAAATGTACCGGTTTAAATGGTGCCGGAAGTGCCATAAGACAGCAATACAACACCGTGAAAATCCCTGCCATATTACCAGATAACAGGAATTGAATCGCATTTTTGATATTACGGTACACATTTCTACCATTTAACACAGCCTTGATAATGGTAGCAAAATTATCATCTGAAAGAATCATGGCAGAAGCGTCTTTGGAAACCTCCGTTCCAGTAATTCCCATTGCCACACCGATATCTGCTTTCTTGAGTGCTGGTGCGTCATTTACACCGTCACCTGTCATGGCGACGATATTCCCCCTTCTCTGCCATGCATCTACAATGCGAATCTTATTCTCTGGAGATACTCTTGCATACACAGATATCTGTGGAAGAACCTGGTCTAGTACATTATCATCCATAGAATCCAATTCCTGACCCGTCACTGCCAAATCTCCATCCCTATAAATACCAATCTGTTTTGCTATGGCAGACGCGGTTACTTTATGGTCACCGGTAATCATAATCGTTTTGATTCCAGCATCCTTGGCATCGCTAACTGCCTGCTTCGACTCCTCACGAGGAGGATCAATCATAGAAACCAAACCAATAAAGGTGTATCCAGTTTCATTTTCCAAGGAGAGGGTATCCTCTTCCTCCACTTCCTTATATGCAAATGCCAACACGCGCAATCCATTTTCTGAAAACTGCTGATTCTTGGCAACCACTGCCTCCCTATCCTCTTCAGAAAAGGTTCTTACGCCCTCTCCCGTAGCAATATGGGTAATTCTGTCTAACAACACGTCTACTGCACCTTTGGTAAGCACCGTCGGCACCCCATGCAGACGATATTTGGTACTCATAAGTTTTCTGTCAGAATCAAAAGGAAGCTCCTCCAGCCTTGGCATCATACTCCGAATGGTTTCTTCATCAATTCCACGCTTGGTAAGTCCAGCATTTTCTGCCATCACCAAAAGACAAGCTTCTGTAGGGTCTCCAATGCCCTTGCCGTCGCATATGCTAGAATCGTTGTTGAGAATTGCAGTATACAACAAATATCTGTGAAGCTGGGATGAAATGTCAATCTCTTCTGGCTTGATAGTAGCACCATCCATATACACATCAGTCACAGTCATTTTGTTCTGCGTCAAGGTTCCTGTCTTATCCGAACAGATTACGGATACACAGCCAAGACTTTCCACTGCCTTTAACTCCTTCATAATGGCATTGTCCGCTGCCATTTTCTGCGTTCCCATCGCCTGAACAATGGTTACAATGGAACTTAACGCTTCTGGAATTGCTGCTACCGCTAGGGCAACTGCAAACATCAAGGAATCAAGGAGCGGTGTTCCTTGATACAATTGCAACGCCAACACCACCAAACAAATTACCATAATGATGACTGCAAGACGTTTGCTAAAACCATCTAAGCTGGCCTGTAGCGGTGTGCGTTTTTCCTTGGTTTCATTCATTAATCCTGCAATTTTTCCCATCTCTGTCTGCATTCCAGTTCCAGTTATCAAAACCTCAGCCCGACCATAGGTTACCAGTGTACCAGAATACACCATATTGATGCGGTCCGCCAACGGAAGTTCTCCTTCTAACACCATATCTGTTTTGTCCACATTCGTGGATTCTCCAGTTAAAGAACTCTCATTTACCTGCAAGGAATAATTGTGAAGCACCCTTCCGTCTGCCACAATCATATCTCCAGCTTCCAACAACAACAAATCTCCCGGCACCACCTCTTTCGATGGGATTTCTATCTTATTTCCATCTCGGATAACCTTCGCATGTGGTGAGGATAATGCCTTAAGGGAATCCAAGGACTTCTCCGCTTTCACATACTGCACCGTTCCTAAAATTGCATTTAAAATAATAACTACAAAAATGACAATGGTACTTTCTACATTCCCAGAAATCATAGAAATCACTGCTGCCACAATCAATATAATGACTAGCAGGTCGCAAAATTGTTCTGCAAATACCTGTAGCGCAGTTTTTCTCTTTCCCTCTTCTAAAACATTATCTCCATATTCTCTTCTTCTCTCTGACGCTTCCTCTGCTGTCAGTCCCTTCTCATTTGCACATATATGCTCATAAAGTTCATCTGGTTGCATTTGATAGATATTTTTCATGTATATCTCTCCTTTCATGAACACCACCAATATAGGCGATTGCGAAACTCTAACCATTACATGTGACTATTGCTGTGCAATCTGGATTTCTGTCAGTTCCTTTGAAATATTCAAAGCATGATCTCCAATTCGCTCAAAGTCGGTCAACATTTCAGAGTACAAAATGCTTCCCTCGTCACTACAAGTACCCTTCTGAATACGTTGTAACATATTCTCCCTGTATTTTTTTGTCAAATCATCGATCTTTTGCTCCATAGTCGCAATCACACCATAATTTTTTACTGCATCATTCTCCGGATTTAACAAATGTTCCATCAATTCCTCACACATTTCCTTCATGTGAACAATTTCCTTCTGTGCACCCTTAGAAAACGTAATATCTTTTTTCTTAAGCATCTTGGAATATCCACAGATATTGATTGCATGGTCTCCAATTCGCTCCACATTGCTTGTAATCTTGAAATAGGAGTTTAATATCTTACTTCCTCGCTCATTACGCTCATGGGTAATAACCTTAGAAATATACTTAGAAATTTCCTTGTTCAAAAAATCAATATATTCTTCGTTACGCTCCACCTGTTCTAACAACTTAGTATCCCGATTTCTAAAGGCATCGAAGCTTAATGCAATATTATCCTTCGCCATCTGCATCATACGTTGAATTTCATTCTTCGTAGCATCCATACTGATGGCAGAAAGACCCAACATATCTTCTTCGATACTCTTCAATTTTGGAAGATACATAAGACGAACACTTTCGTTTTCCTCCTCTTCTATCTCTGGAAGAATCCGCTCAGAAAGAGCGGCAAGCATATTGCCAAATGGAATCAGCAAACAGGTTGTCACGATATTAAACAAGGTATGTAAGTTTGCAATCTGGGCCGGTCCGTTGTTCGGTGTCAAACCTTCCATAAAACGAATCAATGGCGTAATCATACAAAGTGTTGTAAACACTACCGTACCAATCACATTAAAGGATACATGAATTACGGTTGTACGTCTTGCATTACGGTTAGTTCCAATGGACGCAAGAAGCGCTGTGATACAGGTACCGATATTCATACCAAACAACACATACGCAGCACTAGAAAGCTGCACAATACCGCTAGCAGCCAAAGCCTGCAAGATACCTACTGACGCAGAGGACGACTGGATAATCGCTGTAAATATCATACCTGCCAAAATGCCTAGAATTGGATTCTCAAATGTGGTCAACATGTCAATAAAGCTTTGGGAATCCTGCAACGGTTTCATTGCTGCTCCCATCATATCCATACCTATAAACAAAATACCAAGTCCGGCAAAAATATTACCGATATGATGTAATTTCAAATTCTTAGAAAACACAACAACTGCTACACCTAAAAATGCAATTATTGGTGCAATTGCACCCACATCTAATGCAATCAACTGTCCAGTGATAGTAGTACCAATATTAGCACCCATAATAATCCATACCGCCTGGCGAAGGGTCATCATTCCCGAATTAACAAACCCCACTACCATTACCGTAGTTGCAGAGGATGACTGAATAATCGCTGTAATCACCGCACCTACAAATACACCCAAAAAGCGGTTTGCAGTCAACTTTTCCAAAATCTGCTTCATCTTATTACCCGCAGCTGCCTCCAAACCAGAACTCATCATTTGCATTCCATACAAAAATAGAGCCAATCCACCTAGTAATCCCATTATGTCCGTAAACTTCATCTCTTCTTTTCTCCTTGTAATTTGAATTATTACGGCAATTACAAAACTCTCGAAAACTGATGTAAAGTTATGCAAATGAACAATTACCATACGCCAGTACTTTCATTCACTCATTACATGTTTTGTAATTGTCAACTATACATGAAGGTTACGCTATTCTCTTTTTTCCGTCCGTATTTTGGATATAATACAACAGGCACTGAAATGACATAGAAAGTCCTGCTTTTCCTGTTGCAAACAGAATCATAATAAATGAAAATAAAACTATTTTAGACACTTCTTCTAAAATAGCAGTTAATACTCCCTGTCCCGGATAGTGGCGATAATTGTTCTGAGAACGCTTGAAGGTTGTTGCAATACGAGTAATTGGACTGGATGTCAAATAATCTTGTCGGGTAACATTGCTGTATCCACGACTCACTTCATACACCACCACACATTCCTGTGCTTCCACAACTGTGCCTTCCGCTGAAATGGGTACTGTCATCATGGCATCAAAAGAAAGCCCGCTTTGTAACACGGAACATAGCAAAGCAACCAACATAACTGTAATTGCCAATAAATGATTCCTTTTTGCCATACTTCACAGCTCCTTTCCACCTTCCGAAGAATATCTTTCTGCTGTGAAGTATAACATAAGTCCTATTTTATTAGCAAGGATTACTCGTAAAAATCTACAGCAAATATTTCTTCCCCTGCTTTTATCTGTCCCTGTCTCAATTGACGAATGTGAGCCTTTTCATCCATCTCCGATACAATGACTGGGGAAGCAATAGAAGTTGCGTTGGAAGTAAGATAATTCAAGTCTAGCTTCATCATCGGGTCTCCCTTTTTCAACTTTTGTCCATGACGTACCATCACCTTAAAGCCTACACCATTTAACTTTACAGTGTCGATACCGATATGCATCAGCAAGGAAACGCCGGACTCTGTAAGATAACCAACCGCATGTTTTGTGTCTGCCACAAGGGTAACCTCGCCGTCCTCCGGTGCCCTTACAACAGAGTCCACCGGTGTGATAAGCACTCCATCTCCTAATAATTTTTCAGCAAACACTGCATCCGGCGACTTGGAAAGTTCCTCCACAATACCAGTAATCGGACTGGAAATTACCACAGACTTTGTCATGGTTAATTCCTTTTTTTCTTCCGAAGTCTGTCCAGAAGCATTTACTCTCTGTTTCATAGAAGCTGTTGCCTGCAATTCTTGTTCCGTCTGCACTGCCTTTTCTGAGCCTTCACCAACCATAGCTATTTCCTCCACCTCTTCTGCCACCTGAGTCAGATATTCCTCCAAGTCTGACTTAATCACAGTTACTCTTGGACCATAGATAATCTGCACACCATTTCCCTTTTGGATAACGCCAGATGCTCCGGTAGCCTTTAACATACTCTGTTCCACCTTATCTGCATCATACACAGTACAGCGAAGTCGCGTAGCACAGCAATCCACGTCTGAGATATTGCGTTTACCACCTAAACCTTTGCAAATCCCTTCTGACATGCGTCGCTTTGCATCACTAACTGCTTGTTGGTCATCCAATTCCCTTCTGGCCGTGTCTACATTTTTACTTGTTTCCACATCTTGTCTAGTGTAGAGCTTCACTTCCTCCTCTTCACCTCGTCCCGGTGTTTTCAAATCCAATTTCCGTATCAGGAAGCTGAATAACAGATAATAAATAATGAAATAAAACACTCCTACAATCACAATCCATATCCAGTTGGTTTTCCCATTTCCCTGTAAAATACCAAAGAGAAACATATCTATAAAACCACCGGAGAAGGTCATTCCCACACCAACCTCAAATACATGCATAAGCATGTAAGCAAGACCAGCAAACACACAATGAATGCCATACAACAACGGAGCTACAAATAGAAATGTGAACTCTAACGGTTCAGTAATTCCTGTTAGCATGGAGGTAAGAGCTGCGGACAGCAACAATCCACCTACTTCTTTTCTTCGCTCTGGTCGTGCTGTCTTGTACATGGCAAGGGCAGCTCCCGGAAGACCAAATATCATAAGCGGGAATTTGCCAGACATAAACCTTGTTGCAGACACCGCAAAGCGCTCAACCGTTGGGTCCGCAAGCTGGGCAAAGAAGATATTTTGAGCACCCTCCACTAATCTTCCTCCTACCTCTAAGGTTCCACCCACCGCAGTCTGCCAGAACGGAAGATAGAACACGTGATGCAAGCCAAAAGGAATCAGCAAACGCTCCATCAAACCATATACCCAGGTTCCAAAGTAACCAGAGCGAAGCACTACATCACCTATGGCATAAATGCCACTCTGCACTGGTGGCCAGATGAAGTACATAAGGATTCCCACCAACACATATACAAGCGCCGAGATGATTGGCACAAAGCGAGTTCCACCAAAGAAGGACAACACCTGAGGAAGTTCAATCCTGTAAAATCGGTTGTGTAGTGCTGCCACACCAAGACCTACTAAAATACCTCCAAACACACCCATCTGCAAAGACGTAATTCCACATACATCTGCTGTTGCACCTTCTAACAAATTCTCAATTCCGCCGTTAATAGCAATCATAGCAGAAATAGATGCATGCATGATAAAAAAGGAAATTGCTGCCGCCAGGGCTGCTACCTCCTTCTCTTTTTTTGCCATACCGATGGCAACACCGATAGCGAAGATAATTGGAAGATTAGCAAACACGATATCTCCAGCTTTCGAAAGCACCTGAAGAATGCTATTTAAAATGGTTCCTGGTCCCATAATTCCCATCAGTCCATAGGTCTCTAACATAGTGGTGTTGGTAAAGGAACCTCCAATACCCAACAGCAAACCTGCCACTGGAAGAATGGCAATGGGAAGCATAAATGACCTTCCCACACGTTGAAGTACACCAAATATTTTGTCTTTCATTTTTTGTCTCCTTCTCGAAATTAGCAATTTCCGACTTTTCGCATCTCATTGCTATTTTTTCTTATTCTTTCCGAAGAAGTGTCATCTTATACGAAAAAGAACAAAGAGTTTGCAAGCAAACCCTTCGCACGTAAACGGTATCATTTTATCTTTCCTTAATTTTCCGGCAAACTGTCTTTTACACAAAGTGCGCCCCAGCCCACCAGCGGAGACGGTCTCTTTTCCTGAAACGGCAATGGTCTTGCACCTTTTATCAGACTTGCACGAACCTTTTCGCCATAAAGATAGGGGTCATTTCCCTCTACGATTCCATATTGCATTAGAAGTGCCGCCGCACCGGCAACAAATGGTGCGGCGAAGGATGTGCCTGAAAATACTCCATAGCCGCCACCAACAGCACATGTGTTAATGTTAACGCCTGGTGCTGCCAAATCTGGTTTTGCAATTCTTTGGGGAAGCCCCTGCTCCACACTCGGCCCTCGTCCAGAAAAATTAGCAAAGGTATCATTTATGGAATCATAGGCGGACACAGAAATGGCATACCTTGCGGTGGAGGGCACAACTAAAGTATTAAAAATGGTTGGTCTTACAAAGGAAACCTCCGATGTGGTGCTTCCTGCCACCGGCAACCACATATCATAATCACCTGCCACCACATCCCTTGCCCGCAAGTGTAACTTCCAAATTCCTGCTGTCAAGTAGTTACCTCTCGCAATAAAGGAAAGATATATCTCCTGCTCTGGATTGTAGGGCGTGGGTTCACTGTAGTATACTGCTATATTCTCCATGGGCAGGCTATAATTTTGCACCACAGCATATGGGGAAAATGGTCCCAATCTCCGACCAGTAGGGGATTCTAGTTCTACCTCTATGTCATCCATATAGTGCTTCCATATTTGTAGATTAAATGCAGTGAGATAGTCTCCCACGTAAATTTCCACCACCTGATTTTCCCCTGTTCGAAGCATTCCCTGTGCATGCCTTGCGGTGGTTCCATCATTCCCCGTTCCACTTATAATCGTTACCGTATACAGATTAGAAATTGTGTCCATATAGCGTTCTAATATAGAATCTCCGTTGTGTGCACCATAATTATTGCCAAAGCTTATATTTATCGCCATGGGCTGATTTGTAGAAATGGCATACCGTACTGCGAAATCAATGGCAGTCATAAGCTGTGTGGTTCTAGGAAATCCCCGGCTATCTGCAACCGCCATTTTCACCACCACAATATCTGCTTCTGGTGCCACCCCCACAATCTCTCCGCCAGATGCATTTCCATTGCCTGCCATAATTCCAAGCACAGCCGTTCCGTGCCCTGTTACATCATCACCTGGAATGGGAACCGCCGATAGGCTCTCTTGGTTTTGCGTCTCCAAAATACGATTAATGTCCTCTCTCCCATACACGCTCCCCACCTCGAAACCAACAGGTGGATTCCCGGAAACTGTCTGATCCCACAAAACTGCAATTCGCGTAGAACCATCGGCGTTGCGAAAATCGGGGTGAAACATGTCTGCGCCGCTATCAAGACAGGCGACCAATACATTCCTACCACGTAGGTTGTAGGGTTCCCGACGCACCGGATTGATACAGGATGCGGTAATCCCTACCATCTGCTGTAGCACGAGAGATTTGGGCTTTTCGATATAATCTATTTGGGGATACTCTGATAATTTTCCAATCAGATACTGGGGAATCCGAATCACTGCATAGCCCCCCAATAACTCCACAATAGCTATTTGCAGCTCCTCCCGAATATTTTGAATACTTCCGGTATAACGAACTATCAACTCCCACTCTTCAAACTCTTCGCTATATCCCACATTTAAATCCAAGCTTTTTTCCCTTTCCATTTCTGACAAATTCATGGCTATTCGAAGCTCCGGACTTATTTTCTCTTCTTCCATAAAAAAAGCACACCCTATTTTCTACTAGGGTATGCATTTTTTGCAAAATGTATACTTTGTGCTAAAAGTAAATCGCGTCGTGTAAAGAAAACAACCACCGTAAGCAGGTACATCCGAGTCCGTCGGCACTTAGTGAGGCAAGTATTGCCGAACTTAGTACCGCTACGCACTCGGAGTAGTGCGAACGTGCCTGCGACGGTTTGTTTTCTTGCACGACGCTCATTACATAAAGTTCATTGCACAAAGTATACATTTTGTAATGTTTAGTTCACAATAGAAAATAAGTCCGCAAGCACTTCCTCCGCAGACATTTTGCGGTAATGGTCAGGATCAGAAAGTACGCAATCCCTTCCCCGCACTGTCCAACGCATCTGACCATAATGGGAAAGGTAAGAAACATTTCGGCTTACATCCGGATGCTTGTTGTACCATGACTTATAATATTTTTTCATGTATTTCTTTGCCAAAGCATACGCCTGACTGTTCTTCGCTCCCTCCGGTGTAGTAGTTCCACAAATCTGCACTCCCGGCGGAGATGCATGCACCAACACCACACTGCCGTCATCACACTGCCCGATGACAATCCATACATGCCCACAACAGGAGCAGGTGGAGCTCATAATATCTCCCGGCTTATAATCAGTTATCTTAGATGCACTCCGATATGTGCCCATCCCCATCCTAGCAAATGCCTTTGCCTGGTTAGATGCGCTCAGCACATATCCTTCTTGGTCGTTCTTTGTATTCATCACATTATAAACGCACCAGCCCACGTACCCAGAGCAATCCAAACCATCATGAATCTGATAGCGATAGTTCTTATAATCATAGGAACTAGTCTTTCCCTTGGCAAATTTTCTCCATGAAGAACTTAAACCTGTTCTTCTAGCCTCTCTTCCGGCCGCAGTGTCTTCCTTATTCCAACCACCACCCCACACATACATGGTAGTTCCCATAGGTGCAATGGCTGTCTGCAAAAAATTTTTGATTGTAGACTTTCCACGCTCTGGCACGGTTGTGGAAACCTTCTTACTTATTTTACTATACACTTTAGTATTGCCGGACTGCTTATATGCTTTCACATAATACCGATAGGTTATCCCCTTCTCCTTCTTTCTCAATATCACCTTACAATTCTTAGTTTGGCAAACTAAGCGATATTTGTTCTTTCCTTCCGCTTCATACAAGCGATATCCATCCGCATTCTTAAGTGGTTCCCACGTAATCACCACATTATCCTTCACTGCAGTTGACATAACACCATATACTGTATTCGTTTGAAAGGAAGCCGCTTCACAGATTTCCCCATTCCAACCATTCATCATAATCCACATAATTCCCAACGTTACTATAATATAATGTATGCAACGAACCCTAGAAAACTTCCTCTGCCAAGTTTTGTTTTTATTTATCATATTTCATCTGCTCCTAAAAAAATTTTCAGACACATTGTCACACTTTCTCCATACCTGAATAGTATATGAGTGTAAAGATTATTTGGAGGAACTCCTATGTGTGGTTTAACATCTAATGGCAACGGCGATTGCTCTTGCTTAATTATCATCTTACTTCTTCTCTGCTGCTGCGGTGGCAATGACAACGGTTGCGGAAGCGGTCTATTTGGCGGCAATAACGGCTGTGGTAACGGCTCTTGCTCATGGATTATCATCTTAATCCTTCTCTTCTGCTGCTGCGGTAACAACGATGGTTGCGAAAGAAGTGGATGCGGTTGTGGATGTGGATGCTAATTCCTTAGTATCACATCAATAGCTGATTAAGGGGAGCCCTATGGTTCCCCTTTACTCCTTTTTGTTATGAAGTCTATCAAACAGATATTCTCAAGTAAGTTTATATTAAAAATCACATTGGTGCATTGGCATGTTTCTTTTCCACCAATACACTTTCCTGTTTTCCTGCCATTCGAATCAAATCCTGATACAAAACCTCTCTTGTACTATGCGGTTTAATCTCTGCATCCACAAAATGTCGCTTCAACACCAAGTCACTGTTCATATAGTGTTCCCGATACTGAGCTAACTGCTCTTTCAGATAATCTTCTTTTTCCACACCTTCCAACTGGGAAAGCTGACTATTACAGATAACTGCAACTGCTCCTTCGGCTCTCATCACAGCAACCTCTGCCTTCGGCCATACATAATGCTTATCCGCCCCCAACTGTTTGCAACCCATAAAAATATATGGTCCTCCATAGGCTCTTCGCAAAATCACAGTAAGACGGATTGTGCTTGCACCAGCATATGCCTGTATCATTTTGGCACCATGACGAATCAACCCCTTGTGTTCCTGTTCCGCCTCCATGACAAATCCAGTGGAGTCTGCTAGCGTGATAATTGGAATATTATAACAATCACAGTATTGTACGAATCTTGCAGCTTTATCCGATGCATCCACATCAATGGAACCTCCCTTATGTAAGGTTTGGTTTGCAACTACACCAACTGTAATTCCACCAAGCTTTCCAAAACCAACAACCATATTCTGGGCGAACTCGCTATGCACCTCTAAAAATGTATCATCATCCAAAATTTCTTCTATGACAGGCATAACATCATAGGCTTCTTCCACATCCGTAGGCAGTAACCTAGTAATATCTGAAATATCCTTCTGATGGTATGCATCTGTACGAAACATTCGCTCTTTGCTGTAGCAAGGCGGTAACATATCCACTAAACGTCTCACTTCTTGATAACAGCTCCGCTCATCCTGCATATGAAAATGTGCCACACCGCTTATCTTAGAGTGAATGTCTGCACTACCTAATTCCTCAATGAGATAGTCCGTCCCCTGCACCTCATTAATCACCTTTGCTCCCGTTACAAACAGGTTGCTAATCCGGTCAATGGTGAACACAAAATCTGTAAGTCCTGGAGAATATACTGCACCACCGGCACAAGTGCCTGCCACAATAGATATCTGTGGAATATAGCCTGATGCCAATGCATTCATGCGAAACAATTCGCCACATCCTGCAACGGAGGCTGCTCCCTCCTGAATTCTGGCACCACCACCATCATAAAGCCCAATAATCGGTTTCTTTGCTTGCATGGCTTCCTTAATGATTGCAATAATCTGTTGGCTATGATGATATCCAAAGGTTCCACCCATACAGGTAAAATCCTGTCCATAAAAATATACCCTCTGACCATAAATGTTACCATAGCCGGTAATCACACCATCATAGCCAGCGGTAACATTTAGTCCTTTCTCATCCTCCGGGTAATACTCTTGAAAACTCCCTTTATCAAACAAGAGTCTCACTCTCTCCAAAATATGTAATTTGTCCCTCTTATGTTGCTTCGTAACACTGTACGGATTCACCTTATCTAAGTACATGTCAAATATCCTTTCCCATCTGTAATGTTGCGAAAGGTATACTTTGTGTTAAGCGTAAACTACGTCGTGTAAAGTAAACAACCACCGTAAGCAGGTACATCTGAGTCCGTCGGTACTTAGTGAGGCAAGTATTGCCGAACTTAGTACCTCTACGCACTCGGAGTAGTGCGAACGTGCCTGCGACGGTTTGTTTTCTTGCACGACGCTCATTACATAAAGTTCATTGCACAAAGTATACCTTTCGCAACTATTTACAAATATTATAGCAAAAGAGGGATAAATACCGCAACTTATCATTTAAATTTGTCGCCTTTTGTAGTATGATTAAAGATAGTGGATATTTGACATGAATTTTTTCTAAAGAGAAGAATAGGAGTAATCTATGATATACATAAATGGACTAGGATATGTGGATGAAAGTACATATTATCAGGGAACTTCATCAGGATTGACAACGAATACCAGCTTTGACAGTATGTTGCAGGCAGGAATCACGATATATGCACAGCCGGCAAGTGCCAACGAAACCGAAACGGCTTCGGCAGTTCCTTCCACAGAAACTGTAACCGCACCAACCGAACTCAATGATATTTTTGTACGTGCTGCTGCCAAATACGGAATGGACGTAAACTTGTTAAAGGCTGTTGCAAAGCAAGAATCTAATTTCAATCCAAATGCCACATCCTCCGCTGGAGCTATGGGCGTTATGCAGTTGATGCCAGATACTGCCAAGTATTTAGGAGTAACCAATGCTTATGATGCAGAGGACAATATCATGGGCGGAGCCAAATACCTTTCTCAAATGATGAAGAAATATAATGGAAGTATTTCTCTGGCACTAGCGGCCTACAATGCAGGTCCTGGTAACGTGGACAAGTACGGTGGCATTCCTCCATTTGAGGAGACACAGAATTATGTAAAAAGCGTATTACACTATTACGGGCAGGGTAGCATTTCCATTCCTGACAATGCTACTACAAATAACAACCAGTCAGATACAGATGCAACCTATGTGACCGCAGTGGCAGATTCTAGTCTTTCTGGAACACAGCCAGACATCACTACAATCTATGCTGTAGCTGCCAGCGATGTCACCAACCCTACTAAAATGAATTTATAAAGTTGAAAGGAGCACTTATGATTCAAATTGAAAATGTCACTAAAACCTACAACAGTGCAGTACGCGCTGTTGACAACCTAAATCTTACCGTAAATGATGGCGAGATTGTTGGTTTTATTGGACCAAATGGTGCCGGTAAGACTACCACACTCAAGATGATGACGGGAATCTTAAAGCCAGATTCTGGTAACGTTTTCATCAATGATTATGACATGCAAAAGGAACCGCTAAAGGCAAAGCAGGAAATCGGCTACATTGCAGATAGCCCCGACATGTTTCTTCGTCTAAAGGGTATTGAATTTATGAATTTGATTTCTGACATTTATAAGGTTCCAACAGAAACGCGAAAGGAACGAATCAAAACCTTTGCCACACGATTTGATTTAGCAGAGGTGTTGGACAAACCAATGCAAAGCTACTCCCATGGTATGCGACAGAAAATGATGGTTGCTGCGGCTTTGGTACACGACCCGGCGGTATGGATTTTAGACGAGCCTTTAACTGGATTAGACCCAAAGTCAGCCTATGCATTGAAACAGATGATGCGAGAGCATGCAGATGCAGGTAACTCCGTACTATTCTCCACCCATGTGTTAGAGGTTGCGGAGAAGCTTTGTGACAAGGTTATTATCATCAACCACGGCAAATCTCTGTTCTATGGAACATTAGATGAACTAACTGCCAAGTATCCAGATATGGATCTTGAGAAAATCTTTTTGGAGATGACTGCCCATGAATAGATATCTTACTCTCACAAAAACATTTATTGCTGCCATCAGCATGAGTGAACCTCAGGACAAGCGCAGAAAGGTTATGATTACCATCCTTTCTCTATTCGGTGTATTCGGTGTGTTACTTCCAGTGACCATTGCCATGGGCGTTTTGGTGAATCTCATGACACAAACCTTGATTCCAGTAGGATGCGAGTCCTTGGGAATCCAGCTTATGTTCCACATCATTTGTCTGTTCACCCTGATATTCGGTATCAATGTCATCTTTAATGAATTCTATTTCTCCAATGACATTGAATATCTGTTACCTTGGCCACTGAAAGCATATCAGATTATTGCCTCTAAGTTTACAGCAGCATTTATAAATGAAAACTTTATGCAATTTTTCTTAGTAATTGCCTGCATTGTAGGATACGGCATTGCCACTGGGATGGGTATCTTTCATTGGATTATATCCATCATCGGCGTCATTACTTTACCAATCATTCCCTTGGTATACTGCGCCATTGCCAGCATGTTGTTAATGGCGTTTACAAAAATCATCCGAAACAAGGATTTGATACAGCGACTTTCTGTTGCTTTAATGTTCATTATGATAACTGCCTTGGTGGGTTCCATCGGATTTCTACAGAATATGGATATTGACAACTATGTGGAAACCTTGGCATCCGGCGACCAACAATTCCTCAATGTAATGAATTATGTATTCCCGAATGTCACTTTATTTGTTGAAGCATTTACACAAGGTAGCCTCCTTGCACTTTTGGCATATATTGCAATAAATGCGATTGCAGTTGCCATTATGATTGGATTATCCGAGCTTTTGTATTTTAGAGGTGTAATCGGACTAACCTCCGCCAACTCTAGCAAAAAAACAACTGACCTGGATAAGCTATTGAAATCTTGCAAACAACGCAAACCGAGAGTTTCCTACTTCCTAAAGGAAGTTCGAATCCTAACTCGTACACCTGTGTTCTTTACAAACTGCATTGCTGTTAACTTTATATGGCCACTGTTTGTATATGCCATGCTTAAAATTCAACAATTTGACTTTGACATCGTCCAATTACGTCAGTTATACGCCGACAAAGATATGAAGCTTCAACTGTTTTTCCTTCTGATTTCCGTAGGCGTTTCCGTTATTGTAGCAGCCATTAGCAGCTTAAGCTCTAACGCTATTTCCAGAGAAGGCAAGCATTTTTCTTTTATGAAATACATTCCAGTATCCTACTGGACGCAGTGGAACATGAAGGCTTTTGTGGGAATTCTGTTCCCAGCAGCCGGTGTGTTGGTATTTCTAATACCGGCCTGTATCATTTTGCACATGCCAATCATACATATTGCGATGTATACTCTGCTATCACTTATGTCAATCAGCTTTGTTTCCTACATGGGAATCTACATTGATTCCATCCAGCCAAAGCTCATATGGGATGACGAAATGAGTGCACTACGAGAAAATTACAATACCTTTTTCTCCATGGCAATTTCCATTGCATTTACTGTGGTTATCTGTTTGGGTGGATTCTTCCTGTTTTGCAATACAAAGATATCCATTGCATCCACTGCATTAATATTGATTATCATATTAGCCGTTGCGAATATCACCGTATTATCCATCACTCTGAAATCCGGCGTTCGCAATATACAGGAACAGGAGGAGACGTAACTGTCTTCTCCTGTTCCTCAATTATCCATATTATTTTACTAGTTGAGATTTCTAAATAAGAGAGACTTACCTATTCCAGTTCTCTTCCTTCTTTTTTGACATTATTTTTCGCCCTTTAATTCTGCCTCAACATTTCTCTTTAATCGTATCAGACCTTTATTCAGCAACATAACCGGGCGATAGGAAAGCTTTGCTTTACGAAGTCCCTCTTGCCCTAAATCCTCTTCTCTATTCACATAAGTATATGCCTCTAATTCATTCCTTACAAATTCCCGATTTATCATTGGGTAAGCTCCCTGTATTTCTGAAAATGCTTTCTCAAAATGAATTACAAAAGTATCTTTAGTAAGTGGCTCCCCTAAGGTAATCGCTACAATCTCACCATTCACTCGGATTGAACCACCCGTTAAGCCCAACTCTTCTCTATGCCGAACCGCATACACAACCAACTTAGATTCGTCAATCTTATCGTGTTCCCAATTATCCTGTTCATCTGCACAATTCAGGAAGCACCAGCGCATTGCCATCCTTGCACAATCTTCCTCATTTTTCGCTGTAATTGGCTCATAACACCAATCCGGATAACGTTCTTCAAAACGATGAATATGATTTCTTTTGCCATGAAGTTTCTTCCCTGATAAGGTTGCAAGCTTTTCCCTCAAATAGATATAGTCGCTATCCATTCGCCGATAATCAAAAGAATACACGCCTGGATACCACTGATCAATCATTTGAAATTCCTCTTCCGACATACAATGCATCTGAAACTCCTGCGGTTCTTCTACTGCAAACTTCACAATCCGGTCAAATAACGCTTTAGGATTCTTAGCATTTAGCAAATTACAAGAATAGGAATACCTCTCTCCCTCCCATAGAGAACGATATATAATCTCTCCATTCCAAAAGGCAACTTCTGTATTATACCTTCTTGCCCACAGCACTGTATTTGCTGGAGACATTTCGCAGTTTTGTTTTTCATTTTGAGACAGCGCCTCTCTTATTCGATTGATATCATTGATATTTGGTACAAAAAATTTCATATACAAACTCTCTTACTCTTTCTTCCCATTGTTCACTCTGCAAGCCAACATATGTTTTCTCTCTCCATATTACACATACTTGCAGATCATGGTTTTTCTTACTATCTTTAATATGCGAAAGAAAAAGGGATGTTATTCGCATCCCCTTCTATCTTTATTCTGGACTCTCTAACAGAACATCCACATCATTGTATCCATACTCTATTAACGCTTTATGAATCTTTGTTTTGGTGTCTTCACTAGCGTTAATTCCTATTATTTGATATAAATGGTCTACATATCCAATCCACTTTTCATAAATCTTGTTACGAATCTCAGCATTTGATGTTACTTCTCTTGCCTTACGTGCCTCTTCCACCGATTTCTCCTGCTTTTTCAAAATCGGCTCATTTTTCTTTTCTTCTTCTTGCTTTTCCGCTTCTACCGCAGCAAGCACATTCTCCACACCTTTTGACAAAGTACCATGAAGGTCTGTAATTCCTGGGTCATCCCCCTTCAAATCCTTAGCCGCCTCCACAATAGTCGGCTTTGGTTTGGAGAAAAAGCCTCCCGCTACACCATCCACCTGAATCACATCATCTAGCACAGTCTCTGGCTTTTCCATGGTTTCTGATTCCTTGTTTGGCTCTGTATCATCAACAGCTTTCTTAGTCATTTCTACCGTTTCGGTAGTGGATTCCATATCCTTTAAAAAAGACAAATCCACACTATCAAAAAAACTTTGTCCGTAGGCAATCTCTGTCAACTCATCCGTTCGCACAATTCCGTAATCATACATTTCCACCAAAAGCTCTCTCACACCCTGTTGAACACTACTGAAATAGTGGTAACACTTTGTCGCTTCCTCACCCTCTTCACAGCCTTCTAACTCCTTTACATTAAACCAGTAATCTCGGTTCTCATCTACATGCTGCTGTGGCTCTTTCGCCTTGGCACGAAGCTCCTGAATACGCTTTACCTTTTTCTGACGCTTCAAATGAAAATAAAGCTTGAAGGACCAAACCATCATGTATAAAAACAGTATTATTAAAATAGCAAAAACTACATATTTCATTCTACACTCATCCTTTATGCTTACACTTCTCTACTCTTTTACTTTATGTTCGGGTCTGTCGGATCCCATGTATGACTAGCCTTTATTTTCTTCAGTTTTGGCTTATCAAACGGTCCTGGATTCTTATCATTATTATAGATAATCACCTTTGTTCCTGTCTTACAATTGTCATATATCCACTTTGCATCCCCTGCCTTCAAACGGATGCAACCATGACTTGCCATCGTTCCCAGTTTATTGTACTCTTTCACATCCAAGGAACGATTATCATTCGGTCTGAGATACGGTACGGAATGGAACAATATATTATCCACTATATGCTCACACCACTGTCCCCAACAAGGACCAAACAATGTATGCCAACGCATTCTGCTCTTAATACTAAAGGTTCCTGTCGGAGTAGGACCTCCTGTTGAACATATAAATGCTACCACTGGAATGGTATATCCCTTCTTTCCATCCTTGGCATAAATTGTAACACAGCAAGCCGTACGATTTACGCGAATCAAATAATCCTTCTTCTGCTTCTTAGTTAATTGATTCCTTACATCCTGCATCAATTGTCCATTTTTCTTAAAATAATACTTGTATTGTCCAACATATTTCCAGCCAACTTTGGCAGCCAAAGTATTCTTATCAAAATAGTATCTGGCACCTTTGGCATTTCGCTTCCAACCGGATTTTAACCGATAATCTGATGCAAAGCAATAATACTTTCCGTCTACCTTTCGAATCCCTTTCTTCTCGTAACGAATGCCGTTAACCTTTTGAAAATAATAGCATTTCCCCTTAACATTGACAACTCCAGTTTTCAAGGAGTAATCCTTATTCAGGTAATAATAGTTCCCTTCTACCTGTCTAAGTCCCTTTTTCTTATATTGAGTTCCGTCGTTTTTGAAGAGGTACAGCTTGTCATCAATATTGTATACACCAACTACCGGTTTTCCATCCACATAATACATGTTGTGCTGGTCATTCCAACCATCTTTCTGCCCAGAATCTGTAGAACCATCCTGAACTCCTTCCACAGTAGTATCATTTTCTACTTCTGTAGAATCCTGTGTTTCATCCACAGAAACATTCTCTGTAGCTGTGGCAGGCATATCCGCATTATTCGTTGTAGCAAAAGAAATGTCACCCCAAGACAATGCAAAAGCAAGTACGCCTATTACGTACAATAACCATCTATGTGTTATCTGTTTCTTCATAGTATTCTCCAATTCATCACTTCCTAATCTTAACCTTCTTTACTGCACTATAAGAACCATAATAAGTCTTTCCATCTACGACACGATACGCTCTTACCTTCACATAATAGGTCTTTTCTCTTTTCAATTTCTTTAACGTGTAGGCTGTCTTCGTTGTCTTAGTCGTTTTAGCATTCTTAAAACTTTTCTTGGTACTATACTTAATCTGATAACCAGTTGCATTACTAACCTTTTTAATGGTTATCTTCAATTTCTTACCCTTAGTATTTTTCAGGGTAATTTTACCCACCTTTGCTGGTTCGTAAGAAACAGTGGTATTACCACTTCTCTTATTATACTGTGTCAATACCCACTTACCGGCAGGAGACAAATCGGACTTTGTCCATCCACTTTTCTTAGAGGTTCCCGCCTTCAATAAAGACGCAGTTTCATCCTTATTGCTAAGACTCCACGCAAAATAGCTAATGTCATTCTTATCCAACATATCCAACCATTTCTTGGCTTCCGCAGTATTCATGGAACCGGCTCCACTAGCTTCTGACACACCAAACTCCGTTACCATAACTGGTAAGCCATTATCCAACGCAACCTGTAGCTTGTCTCGGTAGGACTGCTGATGTGTTGCAGAATAAAAATGCAACGTATACATAACATTATCATAACTGAGCGGTGATTTAGAAACCACATCCACATCCTGAGACCAAGTCGGAGTTCCTACAATAATCACCGCATCGCTGTCATTGGCACGAATAATCGGAATAATCGTATTGGCATAGGACTTGATATCACTCCAGCTTGTTCCACCATTCGGTTCATTACAAATCTCATAAATAACATTATCATAATTTGCATACTTTGCAGACATCTCTTTAAAAAATTTCTTCGCTTCAGATTGATACTTCTTTGGAGTCTGGTCATTTAAAATATGCCAATCAATAATTACATACATCCCAAGATCCGTTGCAGCCTGTACACCCGTGTCAATTCGACTCTTCAATGTAGACTGTACTGTCTCCTTAGACTCCCAAGCACTTCCCTTATCACAATACCCATAATACTCTGTTGTGTACATCGCCAAACGGATAGCGTTGACACTGTATTTATCTCGTAAGGTTTTAAATGCTGCCTTTGAAATATATGGATATCCCACATCCCAGTTAATGCCATGGGTACTGACACCTCGAAGCTGTACCTCTGTCCCAGTTTTCTGACTTACCAATTTCTTTCCTTCCACCTTAAGTGCACCATTCGTTTCCACCGCAGTAGCTGCCTTTACAGTCCAAGGTAGCATAAGCATTACACCACATGCACACAATACACCAAGCATTGCCTTTCCAATCCATTTGCGCATATTGCCTTTGTTAACATTCCAAGCTTTCATATCTTCTCCTCCTCAATCCACTCATAATAAATCCACAAGTGTTCTGTGTCTAATCATAAACTCATAAAGAGAATGGCAGCTACGAAAATAGCTGTCATCCTCTTTTCTCTGCATTATCTTCTTTCTACTTAGACTTTGTCTGTGTCTTTTCTTCCGTAGTATGTTTCTCTGAGAATTCATCAGGCACACCGGTTTCATTCATAATGGCATCACTGATACGTTTCACTTCATCAGATGGAGCATACGCCTTATCTTCTGGATATAAAAATTCATGTAAATATTCCACATTACTGATTAAGTTTGCAGGAACTACAACACTTCCCTTAGAACCTAATGTAGGTGTCCGATTCGCAGATGGGAATCCCATACTATCTCCCATCTCATACTCCAACAAATCTGCTGCCAAATCAAGAATCTGTGTCTTGGTAATATTAGTGGCCACCAAAGGAAATACCTCTGTCACCACCTCATTGAGCGTAGCCAAATCTGATTGCTTTGCCTTATCAATCATAGCAGAAATAACTGCACGCTGTCTCTGAGTTCTCTCAAAGTCACCGTTACCCACCTTACGGATTCTGGCATAAGCAGTTGCCTGCGTTCCATTCAAGGTCTGCTCGCCTGCTGACCATACACCCTCAGAAGGAATTCCTGTAACTGCAACCTGCTCTTCAATATTCTTATTCAGGTTGGTAATCTCATTGCTCTTTACGTCAATGGTAACACCACCCAACGCATCAATTGCTTTGGTCAAAGCTCTAAAGTCCACCGCAACATAATCCTTGATATTCAAATCCAAATTGCGATTCAATGTCTCCACAGAACAGGTTGGTCCACCCAACAAATATGCATGAGTAAACTTCTGAGTGGTCGGTGTGTTTGATGCGATTTCCATAAAACAATCACGATATACAGAACACATACGAATTTCCTTTGTCTCGTTGTTCACACTGACAAGAATTACCGCATCACTATGTGCCACACCAGAACTGGTCAAATTGGCACCAACCTCTCTTGTATCCAACCCAAATAACGCAAAGGTTGTATAGGTAACCTCCATGGTCTCTGTTACCGCATCACTGACGTCAATCTCCTCTTTCGCAGTCTCATCAATCTGCATCAGACCTACTGCATGATTAAAATAATACCAGGCATAACCGGCTATAAGACCAATCAACACCAAAAATTCCACTAACAAAATGATTCCCAATCGTTTATTCACACTTTTGCTACTCTTACGCATTTTACTCATGAACCATACTCCTCCTAAATGTTCCTTCTAACCATTCAACACTTTCATAGTTATATGCAAAAATCCATTCTGAATCTACTCAACCGTAACTGATTTTGCAAGATTCCTTGGTTTATCCACATCTAATCCCTTTGCAACCGACACATAGTAACCAAATAGCTGTAATGGTATCACCGCCAAGGACGGAGCAAAACAAGGGTGCGTCTTAGGAACATACACGATGAAATCAGCCGTATCCTCCATTACACAGTTTCCTTTATTGGTCAATGTAAAGATGTAAGCTCCACGAGTCTTAACCTCCACAATGTTACTAATCATTTTCTCATATAAATCTGGTTGTGTCACAACCGAAACCACCAGCACATCATCCTCAATCAAGGAAATAGTTCCATGCTTCAACTCTCCCGCGGCATACGCCTCCGAGTGAATATAAGAAATCTCTTTAAGCTTCAAGGAACCCTCTAGTGAAGTTGCGTAATCCACACCTCTCCCCAAGAAGAAAACATCCTTTGCGTTGGCATACTTACTTGCAAACCACTGGATTCTCTCTTTGTCTCCCAAAATTTCTGCAATCTTATCTGGTAAGCTTTGAAGCTCCTTCAACAGTTCTGGATATTCCTCCGCAGAAATAACCCCCCTTGTCTCACCGAACAGAATTGCTAACAGATAAAGAGCCGCTAACTGTGTGCTATACGCCTTGGTTGTTGCAACAGATATCTCGGGACCTGCCCAGGTATACAATACATTGTCTGCTTCCCTTGCAATAGTAGAACCAACCACATTAACAACACCCAATACTTTAACGCCCATTTCCTGCGCCTGACGTAACGCTGCCAAAGAATCTGCAGTTTCACCAGATTGGCTGATAATAATTACCATAGAATCCTTCTCTAATATCGGATTGCGATAACGGAACTCTGATGCTAAATCCACTTCTACTGGAATTCTAGTAAGCTTCTCTAACACATACTTGCTAGTCACTCCTACATGGTATGCCGAACCACAACCCACAATATAAATTCGCTTTAGATTCTTAATATCCTCTTCTGTCATATTCAATTCATCAATGACAATCTTATTGTCCTTGATTCTTGGACTAATCGTATCTAATACAGCCTTTGGCTGTTCATAAATTTCCTTTAACATGAAATGCTCATAACCGCCCTTTTCAGCAGCCTCCACATCCCACTCAATGGTCTTGGTTTCCTTTGCAATCGGCTCCATGTCCTCATTGTAAAAGTTAATTCCCTCTCTAGACAATTCACAAATCTCACGATTTTCGATAAAGTAAACCTCTCTTGTGTACTTAAGAATTGCCGGAACATCTGACGCAATCAAATTGCCATCTGCTGACTGCCCAACAATTAATGGAGAATCCTTGCGCACTGCAAATAGCTTATCTGGAAATTCCTTAAACAAAATACCAAGCGCATAGGAACCCTGTACTCTGTGCATCACCTTAGCAACTGCCTGCAATGGGTCACCATTATAATAATAATCTAACATATGAGCTACAACCTCGGTATCGGTTTCTGATACAAAGGTGTAACCTCTTGCTATCATCTTCTCTCGCAATGGCTGATAATTCTCAATAATACCGTTATGTACCACTGCAATGGTCTTTTCCTTGTTAAAATGAGGATGGGCATTAGAGACAGATGGCTCTCCATGGGTTGCCCAACGGGTATGTCCGATACCCAATGTACCCTTAATACTGTTGCCGTCAGCAGTCATGTCTTTCAACGCCTGTAATCGTCCCTTTGCCTTTACAATTTCGATGTCCTCTCCGTTGCATAAAGCAAGGCCTGCAGAATCGTATCCCCGATACTCAAGCTTTGCCAACCCATCTAACAAAATAGGAGCAGCCTGCTCCTTACCAATATATCCAACAATACCACACATATGTCATCCTCCTAATTATTCAATCATAACCATTATATTCCATAACTATGAACGTTTTGTGTAAAACATGTTACAAATATACCATCAGATAAAAACACATAACCATCAAAATTATATCACTGAATCATATTTTTTACAAGGTTTATCGGTACTTTCGCACTCCGTTTATCGCATAATGGCAAAAATAATACACAGCCTGTATCAAATTCAATCCCATATAACGATACACACCAAATGTCATCTTAGCAGATTTCAGCTTATTTCCTGATTTCGTTCCCTGCATCACTCGGTATTTTAACAGCGGTTCATTGATTCCATACGCCTTCCCATGCTCCTTCAAAATAGAAAGCCACATAATATAATCCTCGTGTAAATGATCCTGTACCATTTTATACTGCTTTGCCGTCTCAGATAGCACCATAACACCAGAAGTATTCAATACATTTCCCTTTAACAAATCTTTATAACCAATCTTCTCTGGAATTCTGATTATCTTGCCAGTGGAGCTTCCGTTTTCATCTATCAACTCTCTCCCCGTGGAAGACAATATCTTATCGCCCTCTTCCATAAAAGAAACCTGTCGCTCTAATTTGTCCTTCGTCCAATAGTCATCTGCGTCCAAAAAGGCAATGTATTTGCCTCTTGCCAATTCCATTCCCTTGTTCCGACTAGCTGCAACACCCAAATTTGTTTCGTTACAAATATAGATAATTCTCTCGTCCGGCAAAAAGGAACGAATCACATCTTCTGTTCCATCCTCAGCGCAGTCCTCTACAATGATTAACTCCAAGGAAACTGTCTGCTCCAACACAGACCGAATGGCGGTTCCTATATATTTTTCGCAATTATACGCCGGCATGATTACCGACACCAGTACATCCGGGTCCTTGTCGACATATTCCATCACCTTGCCCATATTATGTTCTCCTCATATAACAATCTTCTTTTGTCATCTACACAAATTACTCGTATCCTCTCTACCTAAGAGTTCAACGCTTCCGGTACTGTTATACTCCTCTAGTATCTTGTCATATGCTGCACTACGCTCAGTGATATAATTATCAATATTATCCTCATTCAACAAGGTACCAAACTCTGTATTCTCCTTGTCGCCATACACAATACGAATCATCTCATCTGCAACTTCATAATAATAGTGACCAGAATTATAGAAGTTATATGGATTCAAATTGACATCATAAAAACCGCTAAAGTCATAAACTTCTGTAATTTCTACAATATCTCTCAAATAGTCGTAGAACACATCGCCTTCATAACGTGCCTTCTCACCAATAAAAGACGCACCTACGATAACAGTGAACTTCACACCCTTTTCATCACACATCTCCTTGATTTGCTCTAAAGCAAGAAGATTGTCTTCATACGCATCAGTATCTCTCTCCTGCTCCAGACACAAGGTATCCATCTCGATGTCATAATCCATCAATGTGGATGATGATACAATCTCCTCTGCATCCAAGCTGTAGTATTTTTTCAAATCTCTTGTTCCATCTATTTTATCCTCATAGAAATCATCTGATTTTCCGAGCAATTGCTTACCAATCTTCTTTGCGCTTTCATCCACATTTACAATTAAAAATGAAAATGCTTCCTTTGCCTTGGATTCTCCCGTCACAACAGCAGGTAAATCTAACATTTTGCTACTTCCTGTTGGTTCATACGCATTAATCTCAATACTACTGATATGCAATACCATCTCCTCTAATTTCATGGTATCCAGATAATAATCTGCATACGCAAGATAATCCCTAAAACAACCAGAAGTAAAATATGAGTTGTAGAATTGTAACCCTGTTACCTCGTTCAATGTCTCTGTGTCAATAGCTCCTGCCTTAGAACCGCCGATTACAACTGCATTATACTGATCTGCATTACGTTCGATATACTTTGCTTTGATAACACGGGTATAACCCTTGTCTGAGGTGATACGGTCAACTTTTCCCGCCATTGCACCAAAATAGTCAAATGTATCTCCGTAATAATTCAAACCCATGGAACATACACATAACACCAATGTAAATGCTAACGTAACAATAATCCATTTTTTATATGACATAATTCACACCAATATCCTTTCTCTTGTGCTTCCACATTTTAAAACTGGAAATACAAAAATGCTGCTACCTTGTTCATACTCATAATACTCAAAGCCAATAGTACTGCAATAAAAATTGCATACTTTGCATTTGGTTTGAATTTTTCAAGCATTGTGTGGGAGTTTGGTGCAAACCAGCAGATACATGTCCCCACAAACAGGGTTGCCATAGCTAACATATTACCACTCATTACACTCTTGATTTGTTCTACAATCGGACTGCCTAGCAAGCCCTGAAAGTTAAACATTCCCTTATATACCGTCCATGCTTCCGTAAATGTATTCGATACAAATAACACACGGGTCAAGACTACACCCAAGCCAGTCAGCGGGTAAGCCAGTACGGCTGGGAATTTCCACCCCTTACGGCTCATCCATGAAGCAGTACATACCAAAATACCATTTACCAATCCCCATACAACAAAGGTCCAACCTGCTCCGTGCCAGAAGCCTGATACAAAGAAGGTAACCATGGTTGCTACATAGAAATTTCTCCACTTGTCGCCTTTGCGGAATACACTTCTAAAAATGTAATCTCCCAAAAATCTTGACAAGGTCATGTGCCATCTTCTCCAATAATCCTGGAAGTTTCTCGCTTTATATGGCGAATTAAAGTTTCTAGGAATATGTATGTTAAATAGCAAACCAAGACCAATAGCCATATCTGCATATCCAGACAGGTCAAAATAATAAGATATGGTATATTCAATAGAATAAAACCATGTTTCAAAAAACTCATAGGTACCATTTTCAACAATGACATTAAAGAATTCCTGCGCATTGTCTGTTAATGGATCAGCCAGTAGTATCTTTTTGGCACAACCAATAGCAAACAAAAAGATTCCCGCTGCGATATTATTCCAATTCACCTTTTGATTTTCTTCATTTTCAAACTGAGGTACCACCTCGCCATGGTGAATAATCGGTCCTACAATCAACTGTGGGAAAAAGGTGATAAACAAAAGATAATTCAACACATCATAATCCTTTGTCTCACCGCGATAAGAGTCTACCAAAAAAGCAATCAACTGGAATGTAAAGAAGGAAATACCAATCGGCAATACAATGTTCATTAATCCAATATCGGTTCCTGCAAGCCAATTCACATTTTCAATAAAGAAATCTGTGTATTTATAATATCCCAATAAACCTACATTGCCTAACATACCCAGGATAAAGAGAACTTTTCTTTGCACCTTTTGCTCATCTGCTTGAAGTCGGGACAATGCATTACCTACGATATAGTTTCCCACTACACTACACAAAAACCAAGGGAAAAAGTCTGGACTACCCTGTGCATAGAAATAAAGTGATGCGATTACCAGATAAATCTTAGCAATCATATTCCACTTTAATTTGTTAAGAATATAGTATCCTCCAAACACAATTGGAAGAAATCCAAAAATAAATTTGTATGTTGAAAATATCATATGCCCTTTTTCCTTTCTACTCCCAGATAATTACTTCTTTTTCTGCTTTCGTTCCCAACAAACGGTTCAGGCGCTCCGCCTTATTCATAACCGTCATCGCTTCACGAAAGGTTCCATTCCCTTTATTCAACAACCAGTTACTGGTTTTCTTTGAAAATGAAATCTCACCTTTTTTACAAAACTGAAATCGCTTTATCATACGCATTGCTATATTATTACAGCTACAAAACACTGAGCCAAAATTGTATCTGCTATTATCCTGCAAATTCTTGCTATACTCAATTCTAGCTTTTCTCTTTTCCACCAAGAGCTCTTTCTCTTCTGGCAGAAACTGAAATACAACACTCAGTATCACCATATTTTGATGCTTGAATATGGAATTTCTGTGAGAAAATTGACACTCTTGCTTGGACATCTTTCTAACTTGTCCATCCTGCCAAACTTCCACCTCAACAATATAATCGCTAATGGTCTGATTGTGCTTCCTCCCGCGCCCGGCATTCATCACGACCGCACCACCAATCATCCCCGGAACAGACATCAAATATTCGATGCCACCATAACCATACTCATTGGTATATTGTATTAGTTTTTGCAAGCGAACAGAAGCACCACAATAAAATCTCCCATCACCCAAATGCCGTAATTCTCTATCAAACTGCTCCATGTAAATCACATGAGGAAATACCCTCTCATCATTCATCAATATATTGGAGCCACCGCTCAAGATACGTATCTCTTCTCCTTGCAAGTCAGTTAAGAGATTCATCAGCTCTTCTCTGCTTTCCGGGATATACAATTGGGCTGCTGTACCTCCAATACGTATTGTAGTATATTTTTTGAGATTTTCCATTGTCAATATTTTCATGATAGCCTCCACTCGCTATTGAGCTTTAAATATTTTCACAAAATCCGCCTTCCTTGGTATAAACAAACTCCAAAATGAAAGCCTCGCCATTCTTGAAAAAGTAACCAAGTATACCAAACCGCATACTGCATAGGAAATAATGGATGCAAATGCTGCACCTTCAATTCCCCAATGCGGAATCACTGCTCCATTGATCCCAATATTCACAAGGGCCGCAATCAAGAGCGTCACAAAAGAGAATACTCTCTTACCCTGTGCATTATATAGCGGATGCAAAATCTTAAACCATGACATCAATGGAACACCAAAGAATAACATCACAGTAATATCATAAGCAGGAAGGAAATCCTCCCCATAAAAAATCTGAATAAATAACTTTCCAAACAGAATCATCCCTAGTACAATCAAGCACATAAATGCATTGGAAACACGAATTGCTGCTGCGATTTCTTTGTAATGATCCCCTCTCGCTGTCTTAGAAAAAATCACATCCTTAAACACATCAGAAATAATCCATGCAATATCAGCCACTGTCACACCTAAGGAATAATAACTTAACTGCGCATCACTGACTTGAGGGAACCATTCCAACATAATAACGTCCATTTTGTAATTGATGGTAATTAAAAAGTAGGATAACATTGGAAGATATCCAAATTTCACATACTGTAAAATATGATTTTTATTCAATGCACGATAACTAATTGGTTTGTGAATGGTCACCAGATAAGAAATCAAATAATACACCTTCACAAATGCGGTAACCATAACTGCAGCCAGCACATATTTCTCCAGCAAAACAAATATAATTCCATTGAGAAGCAAACTTAAAATTGCACCTCGAAGATAGATCCGATTTCTCTTTTTCACATCCTTAACTAGCATCAACATATTCAATTGCTGTGTCACATTATCCAAAACCATCAATAGAATAATAAACTTAACACGGACACCTGGAGTAAATACTCCTATAAGAATTCCAACAAACGTATAAAACAAACATTGAAAAACGAATATATTCATATACTCGAACAATGTTTGTTCTGTGTCTTGATTCTTTCTATTAAAATATGGGATGGAATGATAAATACCCATTCCAGCCAAAATAGAGATCATACTTGCAGTGTTCAACACATACGTATACTCTCCTTTGAATTCTACACCCAAATAACGTGTAATTAAAATATTAGCAAAAAAACTAAATGCACAATATAAAATTTTGTTAATCATGCTGTCCAAATATACGCCTAATTTTTTTGTCTGTTTCTGATTACTCATTTTTTTACTCACTTTTCAAATTTAATATTTCATCCAACTCCACGAATGACCTTCTCCTTAGTTCTTCTCGCGTCTGATTAAATGAAACATAATCAATTGTCTGATTTGCAATCGTCTCAATGGTTCTACCTGCAGGTTGTATCTTTCTATCTTCCAAGGAATATATGTCAAGCAGTGTATCTAATTTCTTGGTTCCTCTCGAAATAACAACAAAATTCTTCTCAAATAGCATTGAAAATATTGCGCCATGAAAAGTATCTGTAAATACATACTCTGCGTTCTTAAATAAACCCAATACCTTTTTAGTGGAACATGGTGTATTATAATTACACCATGCGAAATATCCTAGCACAGAGATAATCTTCAAGTTTTTCTTTTTTGCAAATTCCTGTATTTGCTGCATTACATCCTCTGTCAGATAGTTTCCATATGAATAAATCAAAATATAGGAATCCAATTCTGGCGTTTCCATAATGCCTTCATAAAAGCTTCTTTCTGGTAAAAATGTTGGATCCACCACTGTGGCAATCTCATATTCCGGTAGCAAAGAAGACAACACATCTTTTGAGTATTGATCTCTCACCGTAATCTTTTTAAACTTGCGAATCTCCTCAAGTGAAAATGGTCTTTTGTTAAAATCTGCCACTGTGGCATCATTAATGGATACCGCATAAGATGTTTTCCAATCATTCTCAATGCCCTTACCAAACAATACCGGATATTGATATATCATCTTACGTCTAACATTCCATATCTCGTCACTACCAAAGATTACCAAATCTGCCTCGCCTGCCTCGGCAATACTACAAACATCAAATTCTTTTGCCTCTTGAACAAATAAACTTCCTGTATCCCACTGAAATTTCAGAGAATCCTTTCTCCAATCAAAAGTAATCAATCTCTTAATAATCTTTTTGACCGCTCTTGACCTTGGATTACGAGCTCCTGTCTCAACATGGGTCACGGTATGACCTTTTTCTTCTAACACATGTTTTAAAGCCAATGCCTGCAGACGGGCACCATAATTGGAACCATTGTATACCGTTACTACACAAATCCTCATCACAAAATCCTCATATTATAATCCAATAAATACTCTTTCACTCACTATTTTCGATGCTTCTTAATATCCATCCACCACTGAAGTTCTACCTTTGCCTTGTGGAATAAAGTCACAGGATTCAACAATCCCCAGTCAAATATATATATGCGATTCTTCATATACAAACCACATATCCAAAAAAACTTCTTAGCTCCCCATTTTTCAATGAATACGTCTACTAACTTACCCAAAGCCTGTCGGTCAAGATGCGTATAACGAAACTCTTTCTTAGATAAATGCTCTCGTGCATAGATATAACGATTGACAAACACATCTACTCTAGTATCAAACCGCTTCTCATCCTTGTTCGTTGTAAGAGAATTCCCTCCACGGGTAACACAGTAAATTGTTTGATTGGATATACCAACCTTTCTACAATGGTATGCACATTTAGTCAGACACATAATATCATTGGATACTGCCACCTCATCAAAAGTAATATCATTGTCTTTCATCATGGCTGTCCGGATTAATTTTGACCACGGTGAACAAAAAGCAAACTTCATTTCTGTAATATTTTTCAGTGTTGGCTTCTCGTATGCTTTTAGTATCATCTCCATATACATGACATGGCGAGATGAAATCTTGCCCGTCTTCAAATCCATACTGGTTGGAGGAAAATAAACCATGTCATAATCAGAATTCAGAAACGGTGACACTACATTCATAAAATTCTCCACAAAAAAATCATCAGAATCTGCAAACAGTATCCATTTTCCTGTCACATGTTTCAATGCAACTTACGGCTGGCACCTGCATTCTTTACACCGGAATCATTTGTATAGAATTGTACATTGCTACGTCGCTTTACATACTCCTCTACAACAGTTAATTCCATCGTACTGTTGTCATCCACAACAATCACTTCTATACTCTCTTCATCTGGTATACTTTCTAATAACTTAACTAATAATTCCGGTGAATTGTAATGTGGCACAACCACCGACACTTGACATCTACTCATAATTATTCTCCGCTAGTCATTCCAACAATTAACCTTGGGTTGTCATCTAGCACTCTTTCTCTCATTTACCAATCTACTGCTTATCTTTCTTCTGGTCTTTCTTCTTATCCTTCTTTGCTTGTTTCACTGCTAAATCATAGTCAATCTTTCTCACATGATACTGAACATCTTCTAGTATTTTACGATTCGCTGCAATAATATCCGCCTGTAAACCAATAATAATAGTCATGGTACCCATCATCAACAAAGTAGATGCCAAAATCAAAGACTGTACATGTCCTCCCGCATCCCCCGTAAACATGAATACCAAATAGCGAATACCTAATACTAAACCAATCATGAATAGTACTGTACCAATACCACCAAAAAATCGCAACGGTTTATACATAAGGAATGAACGAATAATCGTCACCATAGACTTCTTCACATAGCCAAACATGCTATTAAACAATCGAGACGAACGAAGCTCTGCATTGGTACGAATTGGAACTGAGGTCATTGCCATCTTTTCATGACCTGCTTGTACAATTGTTTCTAATGTGTAGGTATATTCATTCACCACATTGAGACGCATAGCCGCCTCCCGACTATATGCACGAAATCCGCTAGGTGCATCTGGAATATCTGACTTAGATGCGACACGCACGGTCCAACTACCCAAATGCTGCAATTTCTTTTTCAGCGGTGAAAAATGCTCCGTATCATCAATCGGACGTTCTCCGATAACAATATCTGCCTTTCCCTCCAAAATAGGACGAACTATCTTTTCGATATCTGCACCATTGTATTGATTATCCGCATCAGTATTCACAATGATATCTGCACCTGCTCTTAAGCATGCATCCAAACCCGCCATAAAACCTCTCGCGAGTCCCTTATTTTTCTTAAACGTCACGACATGGTGAACGCCCCAATTGCGTGCCACCTGTACAGTATCATCTGTACTACCATCATTGATAATCAAATATTCAATTTCGTCAATTCCGTCAATCTGTTTCGGCAAATCATTTAATGCTATTTCCAATGTTTCTGCTTCATTTAAACATGGTATTTGAATAATTAGCTTCATTCTCATTCTCCTTTTGGTATTCTATTCCTTATATAACTCATAATGTTGTTGCAGATAAGCATGCACATCTTCATCCCACACAGCCATGTATTCACCATCATCCAACTGATATATATATTGTGGGGCATATGTCTCTATATAATCCAACGAATTGGATAACAGTACATCTCCTTTACCCACGGTAACGCCTTCAAGATTATAGACAATCTCTTTGTCGTAACACATAACAAGAACACTCTTTTCATACATATCATCACCATCACAGTGAATCTCTACATCCTCAAATATGTCTGCATGCAGCACCTTATAAGTAGTATCACACATCTCGTATCGACGCTCTGCCGCCGGTTGATTTTGTCTCAGCTCCACGCGCCATACTAATATAGCGGAAAAGGCAATACTCACCATGCAAAATGCTACGAACTGCTTTCGATAATTCAAATACAACAAAAGTACTGTAAACAGAAGTAATAATACCATTGCTATGAAAAAAACATTTTTAGAAAATGTAACCTGCTTATTGTACATGGAAAATGGCATAAACAGATAAAGTGAAGCATTCTCCTTCATGCTAGCATCATTTGACAACGGATAGGTATAGAACAGATAGGTCAGTCCCACTATCATTGTCAGCACTGTGGACCATATCAGAATCCACTTGAGCCTCAACTGTTTATCATTCTTCAATCGCTCTAATCCCAGGAATAAAAATGGTCCTATGAATGGCGAAAAATATCTGCTATACATAAGAAATCTCGGTTTGGAATTGGATGCACCGAACAACGCAATACATACCACCATTCCCCAAAAGGAAACAAAGGAAAACACGGTTAATAGGAAATGTGCCTTATCCATCTCGCCAGTTCTCAATTTCCTAAAATTCTTGTATAGATAATAGAGTGCCACCGCCGAGACAACCGTTACCAAACCACCCGTTTCGATTGTCATAGCCCCCGCCAAAGAGAAAAACTGCGCAATCAGTTTCCCTATTCCTTCCAAAGAACCAAGTATTTTGTACTGCCATGTTCCCGTAGCCATATGTTCTACCGAATTCTTCATCACCACTTCTGTTCCCTGTAAATAAAGGTTGGTTTGAACATATTGCAATAATAGTTTTTCCAAACAGAAACAGACTCCAAATGCCACACCAAACGATAATGGTTGTACAATCCATTTTTTGTAAATCAACAAAAAGAGCAATACTAGTACAACCAAAGTACCATACAAAATCAAACATCTGCTATGCACTAAGTATGCATACGCAGTGATGATTCCCAATACACCCGAAAGAACCACTCTCTTCTTGCCAGTTGCCACAGAAAGTTCTAACAATAATAAAAGTGTAATCCACATAATAAATGCCAGTGGCAACTCATTATAAAGATATCCTTTAAAAAATAAGCTAATGGAATTATAAGAACAAACCAAGGCAATTACAGCACTATACAGCTTCGCAAGTTGCAAATGCTTTCTTGCGATGTAATATGCCATGATATAAATGCAAACAAAAAGAATAACATTTCCAAACAACATTCCCTGATAAATGAAAACTGGGTCTGTAAAAACCTTATACAATGGTGCAAACAACATGGCATATCCAAAATTATAAAACTTATGGAGAGACATATAATTACTCCAGTCGTAACCTGCAAAGAAGGCTGCACCGGACATAGAATATACTTCATCTGCCACAAAAGGAGTTTGTCTGAATAATACCACAGACCCTTCCACCAATAATATGAGCAAAGCCATAAGCAGAACAATATTTCTATCCTTCGTATTCTCTACACGCTCCCGTATACCGTTCCATATATTCGGTTTTCGATTCAGCAAAAACCATATTGCAAGCAATACAGTCATACCGATACATAGTTGTTTTACAAATATCATTTTGCAAATCCTCTCCGTCTTCCGATACTAATCTATTTCCATTTGTACATCTTATTCTTAGATAATACGGATTTTCTTACACTGTTCTTATCCAACCAAATTGCTTTCTCTTTTCCAGCTTTCGCATAACACTTGTTCTTCTTTGCTATCACCTTACCAAACTTAGAAGAGGAATGAGAATATACATAGAATCCCTGTCTTCCTCCCTTAATCGTATTATTATTCACGGTATACACCGCATTCTTCATATCGGTCGGTGCAGTTCCAAACATGGCAATATGCAATCCTACCGAATATGCTGTAGTGGTTCTTTCGCTCTTGCTGATAATCGTATTATTCTCCACAGTAGCACCCATTACATTAAACAATATAACTGCTTCTGATGACATGCCAGTAATCGTATTGTTCTGTAGCACAATGTTCTTATGAAACTTTTTATTATATGGTGCTTCCTTTGCACAATTGGCAGATACGCCTCTTGCACCCGTAATGGTACAATTCGTAACTGTAATATTCTGACAAATCTGACCTTTCACATACTTCTTTCCATAGTTGGCCAACGTCGGTGCACTTTTGGGTGCTGCAATATCAATCTGCAACTGTTCTTCCGCTGATGTAGAACTGCATTTTCCCACACCCTTCAAGATACAATTATCCACTGTCACATTCTTACATGCAATTAACTCAACCGCATGTCCCGCATAATTGCAGTATACCTTCATGTTCTTAAGTGTAATATTACTTCCATGGGAAAGTTGAATTAATGTCTTCTTATAAGTATTCGAATTCTGATTCTTCCAAAAACCGCCATCTACAGTAAAATTCTGAATCGACTTATAATTTACCTTAGTTGGCTTATTACGAAATGCTCCCGTCTTACAGAGAATGGTTGCTCCAGTTGCTGTAATAGACTGGTTACTCTCCACCCAAAGCGTAGTTCTTGTATAATAGGTCGCACCTTCTTCCAAAATAATATGACCATCTGTCTCTAGCCCATCCATCATATTCTTATAATCTGTTTTACCAGTAGTGTCTCCTGATGCCGGAATCACCACTGCTGCATTGGAAATCTTGGCAGGCACCAAACAAAATACAATCATAAATGCTACCAATGTTAAACCTTTCATCCATTTCTTCATAATGCTCATCTCCTATTCTGTCTATACACGTTACCCTCAGTTACTTGATTTTGTAAAGCCGTCTTATAACTTCACATAATTATAGTAATTATAATCCTTCATTGCATGAAAATCAATAAACTCATGTCTAATATTTACTTTTGTCATCGTCCCCATCTATTACCTTATATCGCAGTGAAACGCCTATCAAAATCGGCAGAATACAAGCAACTGGATACACATACCGGAAATAAATGGAACCATTTACCGGACTAACCAAACACATAGCAAGTAATAATACAATCGGCATATAAAGACCAATTTCCTTAAAACGCTTTTTCTTTAAGTACTCGCATACAATAAAAATCGTAATCCACATATAAAGTGCGCACTGCATCACATTCGACATCAATGGCATGTGAACAAACATCTGTTGCAACCTAGTAACAATATTGCGCACCCCTTCCGTTGCATCGCAGAAATGCACATCAAAGCCTTCTTTCGCAATACGCTTTTGTTGCTCCTTAGCAGAAAACTGTGTATAGTTCCAATTTTCAATAGGTTCTTCCAAGAAACAATAATATCCATATGTGTTCTCAATGGTTGCCTCCACATAACACATCGGATGCTTTAGAAACATTTGAAACCATACCTTTACATATGCTACAAATTCCTCATCCGTCCGTTCATTTCGATAGGTTTTCTTTACCTCATCCGATTTCATAGGATCGTATTTATCCCTAATATAATTATAATCTAAGACACCTTCTATTGCCGCTTTCTCCTCTGGAGTTATTTCATCCTCATAATCTCTAATATAGCGGGCAGTCTGTTGAAATGGCACTGAAAATGTATCCTTCGCACTTCCATCCGCAATCTGCGCCTTCATCAAAAAAACGTTGGTATATGCGCTCTGAAATGCAATCAAAACGAGAAAGGACATCAAAAGTATTCCTCTGTTTTTCTTCAACACCATAACTAAAAAAGGAATGGTAACCAACAACATATGATAAGCATTCTTGCGGAACAAGATGCAACCTAGCATACTCACAAAATAAAGTATCACCTCACGTTTGCCATACAATTGCTCCTTGTCACTATGCACCATATGTGCAACTGTAACACAGAACACAAGCGCAAACGCTGTAAAAATAGTATCCTTTGTACCTAACATTGCATATGTACTAAACAGTGGGTGCACTAGATAAAAAAGCATCACTGATATGCGTATAACATACGCTGTTTTAATCTTAGTCAAAAATGACATGGCATACGCAAGGGAAGATGCAACACTAACCGTCTGTATCAAAGTATAGATAAAATATCCAATGGTGTCAGAGCCTGCTATCATTCTACCAAGCCTCATACAAGCACCAATCAGCATAGTATGTGCCACTGGGTGCTGGTTGGTAATCCAAATCTCTGGATTTGGGCGATCTACCTGCAATGCGAATTTGTTTTCCAAATTAAACGCCATGAAAATTTGAGAAGAAGTGTCTCCCATCAGAAAACCTGGATAAAACAGAAGAAGCAAAGGTAACCAAACCAACAAAATAATGAAAAACGGTATTAAAAATGGTCGTTTATCAAAAATCTGATAAAGAATCCCCTTTGTCTTGCTATTCGGCACGAAAAAGCTTCTTTGTTCAATAAAATGACGAATATAGCAAACAAAGGTTGTCGCTATTATAGCAAAAGAAAAAAAGGCTGCGATACACTTACAGAATTGCACGTTATTTGCATTAAACATATAAAAGCTTCCATATTCCTGAAAACTCTTTCCCAGCAACATACAAAATGCTATCACCATGGATAGCACAACGTCCAATCTTCTAATTGCAACCTTTTGTTCTAACAATATCGGTTTTAAAGCAAAATAACACAACGCCATCAAACCAACTGCAATAAAACCATTCCAGCCCACAGAACCTTGAAACAATCCAGCCATCGTCCATTCATCGGAAACAGACAAATTCAGACTCATGCCAAACACTAATACATATGCCAACACAATCGTAATACAATGACGAAATATATTTCCCTTTATGATACGCATCTTTTCTATATCCTTTCATCTAAATCACAATGTTCATTATGCCATTCCATGCCCTCATCATCTCTAGTCCTTAAACACAAACAATTTACTGAACACATAATTCAACAAAACGACAATAACACTGACTAAAATCTTAGCAACCATTCCCTCTACACCGTAGATGGTTTGATTCAAACCAAGGCTTACCAAAAGAGGAACTCCTATCATTTCCACAATTCCCGTTATCATTCTAGAGGATAAGAATTTTCCAAGCTCTGGCAACCACACTTTACGTTTCCAACTCTTACTCTCAAAAACCCAAATCTTATTTGTAAAAAACGCAAACGTAATGGCACAAAGCCAGGATAACACATTGGCAATCACCACTACCATTGAAAATTTCCAATTAAATATGTGCACTTCACCAACTTGATTTGCAAACATGATTGCAAACAAGCTATAGCTACCCCAACTAACCACTGTGGACATCACTCCCCAAAAGAGATATGCTACAATTTCCCGATATCGTTTTAATAACTGCAATATCATTTTCATATTACTCTTCACCTACACGAATGCTCTTTCTTCTCGACTCATCCACCACACGGGCACATTTTCCTGCAACAAGCTGGCAATAATACTTACTCTTACGCGCAATCTGTTCTTTGGATGTAGCCAATGTGATTGGCTCTATCCCCTTGCAAAATTCTTTCTCTCGCAAAGCTCTGTCGAACGGAGTCTCTATATTCACACGCTCCTTACCGTAAACATGTTGCAATCCATTTGTCTCCAAAAAATCAAGATAATGATGAAATCGCTTTACATGTCCATCCTTCACGCGATTAAAATCTGCCTTTTCATACACATCAAAAATGTTGGTAGTATCCTTTACATCCTTGGTCAGCATATACTGGATGTTGTGATACTGTGCCAACTCCAGAATTCTGGCATCTGGAGCAAACACAAAGGCAGGCACTCCCGCAACAATTGCAGCAATATTACCATGGATTCTGGTTCCGAAAGAAAAATCTCTTGTCTTCAAAAATTCAAGCCAAGACACCACATTGACAAACCCAATCTCATGCCCACCGGCATAGATTTCATTCTGAACATCCCCCGGATAGGTGGCATGTAGTTTCGGATGCTTTTTCTTCTGAAATGGTCTTCCCGCATACAAAAGTGCCAAATCTTCTATTCCTTGGGGAATGTACATATAATCATCAAATTCCTTGCTAGATTTTACGATAAAGTTATGCATCTTGGCTGAGATTCCCGGTTTTCGGTTCACACTGACCTTAGAACTTCTCTGCAATTCTACCAGTGCTTTTACTGCAAGTTCATCACCATTCATATACATAGCCGGGCAACCGATTACGGTAAAATCCCTCTCTTCGGCAAATCCTAGTTTCTTCAGGTATGCCGCTGTAATTTCACCTCGAACCCCAAGTATTGCTGATTTGCCTAAAATGGACTTGACAAATTTCACAACCTCATCATCAAACTGAAAATGCTGCTTTACATCAACATCCACTTTCCCTTGCATTCCCACACCAATCACAACACAGGGAATTGTAAGTCTGTCAACTAAATGCCGTAGATAAATTAGCTCTTGCTGGAAAGATATACGAAAGGCATTGGCAAGTGGAATGATAAAACACTCGTATTCGCTATTATAATAGTCCACTTCTCTGTCCGAAAATTCCCGGTAGGTCATTATGGTATCTACCGTCATATCATCACAGAGTAACGTGCGCATAATACTATGTGCAAACATCAAATTGCCTGCATTATTACCTATCATATTGTTGCCAGTTACCTTTGCAGGGTCCAAGGGTTCCAATGGATTCACCCATGCCCGTATCAATATCTTTCTCATACAATCTCCTAATCATCAAGCATCTAAAATGCGAATGTATCCTTAAGACCTAACCATAACTGGTCCTTATCACTCAAATTAAGTGCTGTGCCATCCTCTAACTGATACCCTACCGCCGATGCACTTCCCTGATATTCACCAGTAAGTGTTGGCCACACAATACCGATTTCTGGGTCATTCCATGCAAGACCACCTTCATCACCCGGATGATAAAAATCGGTACACTTATAGCAAAACTCTGCAATATCAGAAAGCACTAGAAATCCGTGTGCAAAGCCTTCCGGAATGTAGAATTGCTTCTTGTTCTCCTCTGTCAACTCCACACCATACCACTTTCCATAGCTTGCAGAATCCTTACGCAAATCCACTGCCACATCAAACACAGAACCTTTTACCACACGCACCAATTTCCCCTGCGGAAATTCCTTCTGAAAATGTAAACCACGAAGTACACCTTTTACGGAACACGACTGGTTATCCTGCACAAATGTCATATTAAGTCCTGCCTCTTCCATATCACGCTGATTATAGGTCTCCATAAAATATCCTCTGGCATCACCATGTACAGCTGGTTCAATGACGCACAAGCCTTCAATGCCACCTACATTTTTCTCTACTTTAATCTGTCCCATATTATTACTCTCTTTCATAATTAAAATTCTATCTCTTTTAGATATCTTGCAAGAGCATCCTGCCAGGTTGGCAATGGCTCAAATCCACACTCCACAAGCTTACTCTTGTCCAATCGGCTGTTAAATGGCCTGGCTGCTTTGGACACTCCATATTCTTCTGTTGTTACCGGATTCACTGTCACCTTATCCTCACCATACTCATTATGTCCCAATTCTACTGCCTGACGGAAAATCTCCTTGGTGAAATCATACCAACTAATATACCCACCTTCATTGGTTGCATGATAATATCCATACTTATCTGTCTGAATCATATCTACCAAAAGTCTAGCCAAATCATAAGTATAAGTCGGTGTACCAATCTGGTCATTGACCACCTTCAACTGGTCATACTTCTTACCTACGTTCAACATGGTCTTGATAAAATTATTGCCATTCACACCAAACACCCAAGCGATACGAACAATGAAAAACTTCTCTAGGTTTGCAGTAACTGCCTTTTCACCCTGAAGCTTGGTGCTACCATATACACTAAGAGGCTTATAATCCGTACAATCTGGTTTCCAAGGTTCCAAACCTTGTCCATCAAACACATAATCCGTAGAAATATACATCATAGGAATATCTAACAATGCACATACCTTTGCTACATTCCGTGTACCACCAAAGTTAATGGCCTTTACCTTCGCTTGATTCTCTTCGTCCTCTGCAGCATCCACTGCCGTCCATGCTGCGCAATGAATCACTGCATCTGGTTGTTCAAAAATAATACGAGCCTCTACTGCTTCTCCATCTGTCAAATCCATAGGCACATACTTCATGGTGGTAACTGCTGTTCCATCCTGAATTCCCGCATAGGCTTCTGCAATATCGGTTCCGATTCCTTCCAGACCACGCTTATTCAGCTCATTCATAACATCATGACCTAGCTGTCCTGCTACACCTGTTACTAATATTTTCATAACTATAAACCGCCCTTCCTGCATCACGAGACCACCGGCGAGGTTATCCCTCTACCGGTTCTCGCACTTTACCTATTGTTTCTTAATCTACCTCTAGCGGTCACCATACATTTTCTCATAATAATTCTGATACTCACCGGAAATGATGGTTTCCCACCATTCCTTATTGTCCAAATACCACTGAATAGTCTTCTTGATTCCATCTGCAAACATAGTTTCCGGCAACCAACCCAACTCATTGTGAATCTTGGTTGGGTCGATGGCATAACGCATATCATGTCCCTTACGGTCTGTCACATAAGTAATCAAGCTTTCCGGCTTTCCTAACTCCTTACAGATAATCTTAACAATATCAATGTTCTTCATTTCATTGTGTCCGCCAATGTTGTACACTTCACCAACACGCCCCTTATGAATAATCAAATCAATTGCTTTACAGTGATCCTCTACATATAACCAGTCACGCACATTCTCACCCTTACCATATACTGGAAGTGGCTTATCATTCAATGCGTTGGCAATCATCAATGGAATCAACTTCTCTGGGAAGTGATATGGACCATAGTTATTAGAACAACGGCTGATTGTTACAGGCAAACCGTAAGTTCTGTGATATGCCAACACAAGAAGGTCTGCTCCAGCCTTTGATGAGCTGTATGGGCTACTTGTATGGATTGGGGTCTCCTCTGTAAAGAAAAGGTCCGGTCTGTCAAGTGGCAAATCACCATATACCTCATCGGTAGATACCTGATGATAACGATCAATGCCATACTTGCGACACGCATCCATCAATACCGCAGTACCCTTAATATTGGTGTCCAAGAATACCTCTGGGTTTTCAATGGAACGGTCTACATGGCTCTCTGCTGCAAAGTTAACCACCATATTCGGCTTCTCTTCCTCAAATAGCTTGTACACCGCTTCTCTATCTGTAATGCTTTCCTTCACAAAACGGAAATTCGGATTATCCATTACTGGTGCAAGGGTTGATAAATTACCTGCGTAGGTTAAACAATCCAAACATACGATACGGTAGTCTGGGTACTTATTTAACATGTGAAATACAAAGTTACTTCCAATAAATCCTGCTCCGCCGGTTACAATAATAGTCATAGTTTTAATCTCCTCTCTTATTCCGGGATTATCTGGGGTTTTTTATTGCCTAAGAGTTGTCTATCTTTAACAAACCAACGCAGGCACGCTCTCGCTACCCTTGGCTCGTAGCGGTACTAAACTCGACTACGTCTCGTTAAGTGCCGACGGCCGCAGAGTACCTGCTTATGGTGGTTGTTAAAGATATTCAACTTCTCTCACCTTAATACAACCCCAGATAATCCCTTACCTTAGCTCATCGTTACAATTGTATATTCTAGTGTAGTACATCTAGGTACTTGCCGTCTAAGACATCTTTCAAATACTGTCCGTACTGGTTCTTCTTCAATAATTCATAAACTTCCATTACGTCTTCCTTCGTAATCCAACCATTTAAGTAGGCAATCTCTTCCAAGCAGGCAATCTTACGATGCTGATGGTCCTCAATTGTCTTTACAAAATTGGTGGCTTCTACCAAGCTTTCATGAGTTCCAGTATCTAACCAGGTAAATCCCTGACCCAACAATTCTACATTCAACTCATTATTTTCTAAGTAAATACGATTCAAGTCGGTAATCTCTAATTCACCACGAGCACTTGGCTTCAAGTTCTTGGCATACTCTACAACCTTATTATCATAGAAATAGAGACCTGTTACGCAGTAATTACTCTTTGGCTTGTCCGGTTTTTCTTCAATCGAAATTGCTTTTCCTTCTGCGTTGAATTCCACAATACCGAAACGCTCTGGATCATCCACATAATAGCCAAACACAGTTGCGCCTCTACCGGATTCTGCATTTTCTACTGCTGCCTTCAAACGTTTCTTCAATCCGTGTCCAGAGAAAATATTATCTCCAAGCACCATTGCCACGGTATCATCACCGATAAATTCTTCACCGATAATAAAGGCTTGTGCCAATCCGTCTGGGCTTGGCTGTATTGCATAGGAAAGCTCCACACCATACTGATGACCATCTCCAAGAAGCTCCTGAAATCTTGGTGTGTCCTGTGGGGTAGATATAATCAAAATCTCACGAATTCCAGCATTCATCAAGACAGACAGTGGATAATAAATCATCGGCTTGTCATAGATTGGCAACAACTGCTTGGACGTTACTCTTGTAAGCGGATAAAGGCGTGTGCCAGAACCACCTGCTAAAATAATACCTTTCATTGAATGTACCTCCTAAATCTTCTATTCTCATTCTTTCCAACTAGTATATCATATATGCTACTAAATTGCATTATAAAAGGTGACGTTACGTCACCTTCAAGTACTTTTTGCTATTTTCCACAATTTTAATATTAGCACTTTTCTGTTCCTAACTGCTCTAGTTCTGGCACCGACAAACCTGTCTTTTCTGCAATGACTGAAATTTCTAACAGCCCCAACAACCCTCTTGCAATCGCTCGAGCTTGCTTATCCATTCCCTGTTGTATTCCCTGTTGTATTCCCTGTTGTATTCCCTGTTGTATTCCTTGTTGTATTCCTTGTTGTATTCCTTGTTGTATTCCTTGTTGATATCCCTGTTCACTCTTCTCTTCTATAATATCCATCAATAAACACATATTATTCGCCTCCTTGTTTTCACACGATATAAATTTCTGCTTCACAATCTCAAACCGCGTATCATTACTAAATGCATCTAACATATCAAGGACTTGTTCTACATGTAACAGCTTTCTTGTATCACAGAAAAACTTTGTTATTAATTTCTCCTTATCCTTATAATATGCCAAATAATCTGCAATCACACCATAATCAGAACGATACTTTTTCCTAACCTCTTCTGACTGTCCAACCATATGTATTACACGAATCGAATAATCATTAATTAGTTCATGCCACAATTCCTTTTCCTCTTCCGGTATATCTAAAATATCCATCAACGAAAGCGGCTTTACCCATGTCTCCTCGCCATAATATAATACAAATGTTGCAACCGGCATCAACTTTTGGTTATTATGTAACACTTTTGCATATGCAGAATTCTTCTCAGCTTTGTTTGTCGCTACAATACTCTTAATCTGCTTCGCATAACACATATAAGCATAACCCATATCTCTCACAGGCATAATTCGATTAATCTCTGTCTGATTCTCATATCCAATAAATGCAATACAACCGCCAAGCCGATTCACTTTCATCAAAACATCTCGAAAAAGCTTATGATGTTCTCCTTCCAAATCTTTATAACTTGTATCGATTGGCACAGCCACTAAATCCTCTGGGTGAATTACAACTTCACCATCAAACAAATTCACATTCGCAATGTCCGCGAACACATCTGCATTGCTCAACAAATCATTGGTTGTAATATCCTTCTCCATAGTCCTCCTTATCTAGCAGGATACAATGGATGCTATTTGCAATCGGTGACCTCCTGCTTATTCTTTTACAAAATGATAATAAAAAGCAAGAGTCTTTAAAAACGATTCTAGAACAGACACATCGTCATAAGATTAAATAGAAACTATTTGCTTTGCCATAATTTTAACACAATGCGTCTATTATTTCAACATAAAAATATTTTTCTTTCTATCCTCAAAATATCATACTATATACAACCCATCTACCTTCTACACACAAAGATTCCCGCTTGCTTTGTAATGCGGAATCCCTTTCGTGTCTTTTTCTCTACAAAATTGCGAAAATCCTTGTAGCGATTCACAATATACTGATTCTGGTTTCCGTGACAAGATAAAATGTACTCTATTAAAGGTTCAGGTTCATCCACAAACAAAAAGTCATCGTACTCTCTACACTCAACATTAGAAAAATAATCTTCTAATACCAACATTCCGTTATCTAATCCAAACTTTTCATACAATCTATCCGCAGATAAAGTAATCTGTTCCTGAAACCCCTGTACCAAATCCGTTATCTCCCTCATATGCCTAGAACCATAGGTACTGCAAATCAACTTTCCATGTGGTTTTAAAACACGCTGAATTTCGCCTAACACCATATCCAAATTGTCACAGTAAAACAAAACATGGTTCGCTATAACATAATCAAAGCTTCCATCCTTGTAAGGAATCTTGTGGCAATCAAAGGATTGATACTGGAATTGCGAATTCTCTATACCATTCACCATTTCCAACTGTTCAATTTCTCTTCTAGTATCTCTGAGCATTCCTTCTGAAATATCACTTAATACAATCATTGCCCCTTGTGGAAGTTTCTCAAAGCTTTCCAACCACATTGCTCCATTACCACAACCTATCTCCAATATCTGACTATTTTGGGGGAAATCACATTGCCCGTAAACCCACGGAAACCACCCCTGCTTATTACTAGAATATTCTTGGTGCAGTCTGATTCTTGCATCAATATTGGTGGCATTCTGGTACTGCGTCCTTAAAGAATTTTCCATTCCTGTTAAGTGAATCAGATTCATCATATGCGCCCAATCCATCTCTTGGTTCGCATCTAACGCCTCAGTGGTATCTTCAATTGCCTGTTCCACCATCTGCATCTGCTCGATACGGTCCTTCACCAACTTGAGCTGCAACCGCAAGGAATTGCGCAACATCTGTTTGTCTAATTGTCCCACTATCATATTGCGAATTTCTTCCAAAGAAAAACCAAGGTACTTAAGCAGAAGAATCTGCTGTAACCTTACAAAATCCTCATCCGTATAAAATCTTGCTCCGGAGTCCTTCACAAAGGACGGCTTTAGAATATTCTGTTTGTCATAAAAGCGAACTGTTCGCACTGAAATATGCGCCATCTTAGCAAATTGTCCAGAAGTATAATAACCATTCATCATCATGCCCCCCATTCACCTAGAAAACCAGCTAACCTTAGTCAGCTGGCTTTGATACAACTTCGTCAATTCCTATCCATTTTTATTTGAATCAAATTCATCTCAAAATCCTGTCGGTTCTTTTGTACCATAGTCTGCAAAATTAACCCTGCAAAAAATGATTGAATCGCAGCAATCATAGTAAAACCACATACAATCAATGTAGGGAAATTCGGCACCAATCCACTGTGCAAATAGTCTACAAAAACTGGTATAAAAAAGATAGTGGAAATAAATGCTAACACAACTGCAATCATTCCAAAAAAGGTCATCGGTTTGTAGGTTCTAAACAATCGTATTATCGTACACAGCACCCGAAAACCATCCGAGTATGTGTTCAACTTAGAAATACTTTCTTCCGGTCTGTCGCGATATTCTATAATATGATTCTCCACGAACATATTCTTATCAATAGCATGAATACTCATTTCCGTCTCAATTTCAAACCCTTTCGACAATACTGGAAAACTCTTAACAAACTGATAGCTAAACGCCCGATATCCCGTCATCACATCTTTAATTTCACTTTTAAACAAAACATTGATTGCTCCTCGAACCAATGCATTTCCAAAATTGTGAAACGGCCTCTTATTCTCCTCAAAATAGGTAGAAGACAATCTGTCACCTACCACCATGTCCACATGTCTTTCCAAAACTTTATGAACCATCTCACTCGATGCTTCTGCCGGATATGTATCATCACCATCCACCATCACATAACACTGTGCATCAACATCGCGAAACATTCTACGAATTACGTTTCCCTTTCCTTGTTGGTATTCATAACGCACAACTGCACCAGCCTTCGCTGCAATTACATCTGTTCCATCCGTAGAATTATTATCATAAACATAAATGACGGCTTCCGGTAATGCCTGCCTGAAATCCTTTACTACTTTTTCAATTGTCTTACTTTCGTTATAACAGGGAATTAATACCGCAATCTTATCCATAAATCTTTCCTTCAAAGCGGCAAGCTTCTTTGCAAGCTTACACCTCTTTCCCATTTCCTCTCCCAGTTTGTAATACCTTACTAGATTGTAGCAAAAAACTACTTATATAGCAATTCCTTCGTGTAATACTCTGAATTCTTCTGCAATTCCATATTCAAATACTCTAGCCCATACTGCTCCGCCAAGGTTGGGGTATCAGAATACAAATCTACGCCTAATCCCAATCTGTCCCCTTCAATAGAAACACCAAGACTTGACAAGGTCGTCGGATATAAATCTAGAGAAGTATAGGTTCTCTTTCCGTTGTGATTCACCTTACCCTCCGCCGCATTGATTACATTAAAATACATTCTACGATCAAATGCAGCCGCACCCTGATTATTAATATACGCAGAGTCCATCGTCAAATGATCCCCTGCTAGCACAATGGTCGTATTCTCATAAAAATCCTGTTCCTGTATCCAACCGATGAATTCCATCACCTGCTTACTAGAACAGGCAATCACATTACTGTACTGCTCATCATATTCACCGCCACAGCATTCACACAAATATCCATCTGTAAAATGTGTATCTGCCGTCAACATTGTAAAGTTAAATGGCTGACCCTTGGCAGCCAATTTCGTAATATCTTCCTTGGCAAAATCAAACAATTTCTTGTCTTCATATCCCCACCAAACCTTGTAGTCTGCCGGAATTCGCTCTTTTGTAATAGCCTCTTTATAATCTTCAACCATATATCCACCATGCCCCCTGAAATAGGAGGAACGTCCTGCAAAGTCACCAACGGAACCAATCAACAACTCTTGGTTGTAACCTTGTTCAGCCAACACATCTCCAATACTCCATACGCCCGGCAGATAATTGTTCTCCGATTCAAATGTGCTATTAACCGTATCCGTGCCAATCAACTCTGTATTAATCGGTACCCCACATGTATGTGCCGCCATTGCACCCATGGTATAGGTTGCACCATTGACATGATAGGCTCCATTCAACACGTTACCATCGGTAAAGCAATTGTTGTCTAGTGCAAGTCGCGTCAACTCTGGCATATAATTCTCTGCCATTGCCCCACCAGACTCCACATCCGCAAAGGTAATCTCCATAGATTCTAAAAAGATATAGATGAGATTCCTTTTTTCTTCCGGAAATGTCAACTCCACCTTTCGACCATCTCCATAATAATCTTCATATAAGGTGGTGCTCGCTTTGGTATACTCATAGTATTCTATGATATCAAAATGCAATACCGCCCGAATTCCGCCAATTAAAATTAGTGACAATCCAAGTAGGCTGCCCCACAAGAGATAACCGAATTGCATTTCCCTTTTCTTGAGAATTACTCCGACAACCAAATACAAAGCTACACATAAAAGCGTCAAAACAACACCGATGATAATGACATCCGTATAAGAAGACACATCCGTTCCACCCAACGGAGTGTGTAAATGATACATGAGATGGCTAAATGGTACTTGTCCCAAGTGGCTTTCAAAATACTGAAATGCGTACAATATAACGATACCTAACACAAGGACCGCGGAGACAATCGTACTCATCGCTACAAAAGCACCTTTCTTCATCGTTGCACCCTTCAAGCAACGAACCTCAACAATTCCTAAAACAATGCAAAGCAAGATGATTCCTATATAAGGAGCCACATCTCTCACTAGATATTTTTGATAAACCAATCGCGAGAAAGACTGTTTCATAATAATCCTAGGGTTACTATTCTTCGCCTCACAATAAAGGACTCCTTCTTCCCATCTCTTTGATATTTTCTTCATCTTTTGTATCTGCTTTTTCAATTCTTTTCCCTGCAAGGACAGTACAACATCCTCGCCATACAGCACTTCCATTTTCACAATGGAGAAATTGCCCTTTTGATTAAAGGGATCTAGACGGAGATATGTATCCTTTAACTCCACCTCCTGAATAGGAATGGAAATCACATCATCCGCAAAAGATTGGGTTACTGACTGCGCACTTGTAAACTTCTTAGCATCTTCAGAATAAAAAAGCTGTGCAATATTATTCTTTCCTGCATGGCTTTCACCAAGATATATGTTCAAAACCTTTTGCTCCTGATCTTGCGTATTATAATAAGTCAGTAAACCAAACACTGCTAAACACAATATATTCAATATAGTAAATATAGCTATCTTTCGTTTCGTATTCAGTCATCTAATCCTTCCCTATAATAAAATCTCATCTTCCGTAGCAATGTTACAACCGTGCCTTATGATTCGAGACACATCTCATATTATAGCAAACAAAAGAGACGATTCCAAGATACCTTTCAGAATCTTGAAACCGTCTCACACATTCACATTATACCATTCTACTATGATGCCACTAGTTTGTCCTTCAAAGCGGCAATCTCCTCCCTATTTCCTTATTCCTATGTAAATTTCATTTTTCCAAATCCTTTCTTTCACATTGCAATACTTTTTTACTGGAATTGGAATCATTTCTCCATTATCTAGCTCCGCATAACAACGGGCAATTTTTCGTATATGTTTCACATTTACCACATAACTCCTTTGAATACGTATGAAATCACTAGATAATTCTTTTTCTGTCTGTTTTAGCGAACCAACCGTTTCCACCTCACAGGAAATCCCATGCCAAATCACATGATTATGTAGTGCTTCCAAATATAATATTTCATCATCTGACAAAAAAAATAATCTCTCCCGTACATCTTTGACACAATACCGCTTTTTTTCCTTATAATTCTCTGAAATATGAAGATATTTCACAATAATGCTACTATCTTTAGACACCTCTAAAAATATTGTATAATGCATATATACTTCCTTCTGTCCTTTATCTTTCCATATCACATAATAATTTCCCGAAATCACATATTCTGATTGAGTCTGAGCCTGAATCACACAAGACAAATGCCTGAGCCTATCTACCTTATTGTGAATTTTACAAAAGCACCCCAACGTCTCGTAATCACATTCTTTTCCCCACGCATACGGAATCCATATTTCAGTATTGGGATTATATGATTCTTCGACAACCCTCTGTTCTCCTTGATAAAGTGCCTCTAGTAAATGCATTGCCTGCTTCTTTATCCAATTATTCTGTATATCCATCTTTTCTCCTTGTATCAGAACATTCGTTGACCGCATTGCACTCACTTAACGTGTATAGTGACTATATCAAGTGTAACGAATCGCCAAGGCTCTCTGCAAGCATTCTAGAAATAAAGCTAATGAAACAGGATTAAAGACTATTAAATAAAATATATACTTTGTTCATTTGCATAAATGTAAGTGTCTGTAGACCATAACGGATTATGTTTTTCATCGTATGCAACCAAATTACCATCATCCTGCATAATAATAAAACTAGCCCCCTTACGCTTAGTATTCCAGTTACAGTCTATTCCTTTAAGGCAACCCAAGCCATCACAATCCAATTCCAAATATGCATTTCCCAAAAAACCTTCTGTGTGACTTGCCCAAAGTGGCTTCTCCGAATTATATACCACCAAATTATTATCTGATTGCATAACAACAACAAAACGTCTATTTTTACTAATCAAATACTCATTTCTATTGAGCCTGTCACCTACTAAAAGAATGTCCCCCTTTTCTTGGCAACCTTTGATATATTTGTCCGTTGTGGGTACAGAAAACATTTGCTCCAATTGCTTGAGCTTATCAAAACCTTCTTCCACAATTCTCCATTTGCCATTGCTATTTTGTAGATATACACTAATTTCTGAACAAGCACTCTTTGCAACAAGCCACAAATTCATATCCTTTCTCAACTCATTAATGCTATTCGTAACAGCAGCAATTGCTCCTTCCATCATGGATATTTGATTTCCCATACTAGAAGAGGACTCTTGATTCTCTCTCTGTTTTCGAACAACCTCCTGTTGTTTAGTATTCAATTGCTCTATACGTCTTTCCTTATTGTGAATATCCTCACCCAACACCTTTGCCCTTGCGTAATATTTTCCATCCTCAATATGTTTTTTTATTCCTGTACCAATATTGGCAAATGGTATCCAACAGGTTGCCCAGAAAACAGTATCCCAATATTCATTTTCTTTTTTTATATCTTCAATGGTATTTTGCAACTGCTGAATTTCTGCACGATTATTTTGAATATCTGCCGTGAGAGACGATATTTCCTGTAGAATTCCTAACCGTTGTGTTTCTAATTCCGACAACCGCGATTTATCTAATTCAAGCTGTTTGTACAAATCTGCCCGTTTATCCAGTGCCGTACATTGTTCTTGCTCTAGCTTTTCTATTCTGTTATCACATAGAGCTATTCTAGCATCCGCTTCTTCTATGAGCTTAATTACAATAGGGGAAAGTGCTTTCACACACTCCCCCCAATTGTAATAGTCAAATGAAGGATTACTAATAACCGTTTGATACTGTTCGATAACTTGCATTAAGCTTTTTTGAAGTATCACATAAGAAGTATCTTCCACCTATCCTCACCTCTTCCTACTGTTCTGCAAGCTCCACGTTCAATTTTTCCTTCAGATTGCCGGCAAGCTGGGTAGCCAGTTTCCACTGTTCCTTACGGTCAGCACTCAATGATTGCTCTAATGTTTGGGACATTCTGGTTGATACCGTTGATAGTGCTACAAGGTATTCTGCAAAAATCACATGAAGTGCCTTCCACTTTGCAATTACTCCGATGTATCCCTGCACAAACAACCGTGTCTTGAAATATGCGGCACGTTGTTCCGGTTCCTTACCACTTTGGATTGTTATCAGCTTTGTAATATTATCATTAGCTGCCAAATTATCACAGAAGGTTTCTATATTCATCCAGAATAACTTAATCTCCTGTAGGTAAGCAAGGACTCTTCGCAAACATCCTACAGCAATCACAAGACACTGTATTGCGCTTTCCAAGGAATTGGCATCCATCACCATATTCTGCATTTTTGCTGTATTTTCAGCCAGCTTCACCAGATTTTCCCTCTCTTGTTGTTTCAAATCATCCCGCTTTTTACTTATTACATCCATGCGCTCCGCTAAGGAATCTGCCACCTTCCGAATCTCTCTGGCGTTATTGCGGGTATCCTCCGCAACCTTATCCATCACCAACCCTAAACCACTTAGTGTATTAGATAATGCTTGTTCTTGTCCCTTCAAGGTACTTAACTCATTATTAAGCTTGCCAATTTCATCTACCTTTGCCTGTTTCTCCTGTCGTAATTCCTCATCTGTCTTCTGTGTATCCACATCTGTAGGATCAGCAGATTCATGGTTTGCACCACCTATGTAATATTGACCATCCAAAAGCTCATCAAGCTTTTCAATTCTTGTTTCCGCCTTATGGATTGCTAACTTCTTCGCTTCCTGCTCATTGATATTGTTGGTGTACTCTCTTTTTGTTTGTACTTCAACTGACACTTCTCCAGTTTCACTTGCAGTTTCCGCCTGGTCACGCTCATCTCTTCCACCATTCATAATTCCATCTGTAGCTACACCGAATATACCATTTACTGCTCCAATAATCATCGATGCAAGCTGTAAATCATAAGCCCGTTCTTCCTGTTTCATCTCACGTTCCTGAAGCTTCTTGTAATCCGCCTCAAACTGTTCAATATCCTTGCGCAAATTCTGCTTCAATTCTTCCATCGCTCTTATGGAACCTTCCAATTCTTTGATCATGGAATTCGTCTCTTCACGCTTCTTCTCATCCTCTGCACGTTCCTTCATCACCTCTGTCAGTGCACCATTGGTATCTGTCGTGAGCTTATCATAAATGCAAACTAATTCCTCCGCTTTTTTAACCATTCTAGCCGCATCACTTTTTGTGTCCTTCAAAAGTTCCATAGCAATTTCTGTCTCACCAGAAAACAAATATGCATAAGCATTAATATATGCTTCCATCGCATTTTCGGTTGCAAGCTTGAACTCAAGTGCCGTAGCATTGCTTTTATTCATTGCATCAATAAAATTATTGCTCAAGGTCTGAACCTTGCTCTGCACTGAAAATCCATCTACCGCATTGAAGGTAATCTGCAACAAATCAACACAATTATCGAGATTCGTCAGCATCTTTACCAGATTAATTTCACCCAGAACATCCTTTTTGCTCTTTTCCACTAACAGGCTGCCCTCAGCAGGCGGCTCTGTCATGTCAAAGGATTCTACAATCCCATCCTCATCAATTTTGACTACTACAGTCTCTTCTTTTGGTATAATTTCATATTTCATAGCTAGTCTCCTCTCATCAAATATCAACAGCAATTTGTATTGCGAGATGATCCGAATCTCTATACGCAGAATCCACTCTTATAATTTTGTTATCATATGCTACAAAATAATCCTGAATTATCTTTGATGCGAGTACATAATCCAACGTTCCTCCACTTTTCTGCGTAGGCTCATCCGGTGCGATTATATAGGATTGTAACTCACTTGGTAATTCTTCCGAATCTGCATTCATATCCCCCATTAATATCCATTCATTTTGTGTGCCCTTGCACACTTGTTTCCAATATTCACAAATTCTCGCTATTTCATCTGGAGAAACGCGGTGATTCGCTGTTGCATGAATAGTAGAAATATATAATAATTTTCCATTCACTGAGAGTATACAATATACAAACGGGCGCTTTACATCGTCCAATCTCACGCTACTAAATTTAACTGCATAGGTGGTTGCGATATTGTCAGCAACTAAAACACCTGTTGTACATCGTTTATTTTTCACGTTTTCTTGTTCTGCATAATATGTTTTATATTTAGTTCTTCCAATTATTTGTGAATTTTCCCTCAAGATATATCGTTCCTCTAAAGAACCTACTTCCTGCAACAATAAAATATTGTTATTATCTGTTAATATACTTCCTCGACTTGCTGCTAATTTGGCAGCGCTCCCACCTTGACAATTCCATGATGTTATTATGATACGCATTCTCTAACTCCTCCATAACATCTATATTTTTTAATACAGTAACAATACCTTTTCTTCCCTCCTCTCATCAAAAAAATGATTTAAAACCATCCTCTTTACTTACCAAATCACTTTTTCTAATTGTTACTTTCTGATATGATACTATAGATGAGCATTAGCTTTTGCAAGCAATTCAGATATATGACCAATCTCAATGGCTGAATGACTATTGCAAAAAAGAAGACGATTCCAAGATGTGTTTCCACATCTTAAAACCGTCTCCTATAATCGCGTCATTCGTCTACTAGGATATTACTAGTTTCTCCTTCAAAGCGGCAATCTCCTCCAAAGATAACTTGGTTGCTTCTTGAATGATATCGTCACTGACACCGCTTTTCATTAAGAATTGCACGACATCTTCCGCGTATCCTTTTGTGCGTTCTTCTGCATATTCCTTCGCATACTCATCTACAACCTTACACATCTTTCTTCGCCCCTCTCCTTGCTTATAGTACCTCACCGCATTGCTTGTACGTGGAAACTTCTCATGATACTTGGCATTTGCACTTTTCATAAGCTTCATGTACTCTGCCAACGTTGTTCCATCGTCAACCTCTGCATTCACATAAAGCTCGTGATAACCATTATCTACCAATTCGCCTGTCTCTGACAGAACCCTATCCACATGATAGATGTTCTTCCTTCTGCACTTCCACACTGAACTGAATTCCATGTTCATCCTCACACAACTTATCCACTGTTACAGAACAGATGTTTACGTTATGATATATATAATTACCTCCTTTGTACTATCGTAAAAAGAGGTGTTCTAGGATGTGTCCTTAACTATTCTGTTTTCATAAAAATACCATTGTTTTTTCGAATAAGAACACATAAATTGTAGCAAAAAGCTAGGGTTATGACAAGGTGTTTTGCTCATGTTACAAATTATATTTTGTATCGAAATCAATGACTTCTCTTGTTAAGCCAACAAACAAAACAACTCTTTCATACATAACTCTTCACCATACTCCTCATCTAACGCTATGTTACACATGTCCAAAACAGCATTTTGTTTGTTTTTCACTTGTTCATCAATGTATTTATTACTGTATAATCCATTCATATTGTCAACCCATTCTCTTAGCAACCGTACACTCTCGATATTATGGGACCCCACGGCGGCTATTATATAACGCAACATTGTATCTAGAGTTTTATTATCACGATAACCAAAGCGAACATATCTCTTAATCAGAACCTTCGACAACTGATTAAACGCACCATGATACAAGCCCATGTTTAAATAGTAATCACCTAAATACTGTCTACTCTCTATTATTTGATCATGTTCCAAAAAGAAATTATCCGACAAACCCTTTTTTATATCGCATTGATGATATAATTCAACCATAAAGTCCCTAGAATCGCCTTCTCTTCTGATATAATTTTCCATTTCATGCAATCTCTCTACAGCACTATATCCCAATAATTCATCTGGTAATAATACCATGCTACTCTCATCTATCACTTCTCGTTCGATAATACATGCCCATTCTAGCTTGTTTCTTTTTGACATATAAACACAAGCATTATGATATGCCTTTAACATATTTTTCTTATATCCAAAGAAAACAGTGTCTGATATGTTGATTTCTCCTTTTTCTTTCATCTCAAGTGCTGTATTTAAAAGAATTCTCCGCAACCAATAGGTATGCAGTCCCATCTTCCAAATTTCCTCTGTATTGGCCTCATTCATCTTAATTGAATACCATGGAATATTTCCACGCATTTTTTGATATTCAACAAGCAATAATTGACTTAAAATCTTAATTGGTGTATTGTCCCCACTTTTGCCCTTGGACATACCATTAGAGAGCACAATTTTATATGCACTTGCTAATCGCTCTTTTAATTCCAACGGTACGTCAATGTTCAATGTGTTTGTGTAATCAATGCCAGTCCTCCTGATAATGTCATCAAATTGGGGCGACTCCTCCATCCTTATCAAAAGTTCAAACGCTTCTTTTTCTTCATCAAGTAACGCTTTTTCTTTATCATCCTGCTTTCCAATTGAACCAAGCAATTCTAACGCCAATTTTTTTAATTCCGCTAGCGCTTCTTTCAAAATTTTGCAGGCTTCTTCCGTCTGACCACAACCATTCATATCAAATGTCATGGCATTTGTAAATTTCCCAATCAAATGTCTTGTTTTAAATTGTGCATTTATATCGTTTCGCTCAATATAAATCAAATGCATTCGATTTAAGAATCTCAAACAAGCCCGCTCTAATTGGGTAGCCCTTTCACTCTGATTATTGTTAGTATACAAATCTGCCAGTTTAAAACACAATCCCATATAATCAGCAATCCTACTTACATCACAATATTTAATTGGCTCTTCGAACAATTGATTATTCCGATGTCCTTGTTCCTCGTATTGTTCCTTATCCCACTCCTTCAACGATACCGCCGGAACCAAAAGAACATCCTTTGCCAAATCAATGTAATTAATATAAGCGCGTATAAATCCAGAATCCACAACGCCTCTTCCACTCTTTTGCTTATATATATTTTCCACAACACTCTGGATATTGTCAAACAGCTTCTTCTTTTGCTCATTGATTGTTTGCAGTTTGATGTAACAACACACAACCTCTATAAATACACTAATTTTATCTGTTCTCAACCACAAACCATTATCCGTCTTTTCTCCATATATCTCCAAAAATTTGGTATACAAATATTCCAAAACATCTAATTTAATATAATTCGACGTCTCATTATAAAGACCGTCCTTCACCGCTTCATGAATTTTAAATTTATCACCACCCAAATCTTCTATTGGAGCAGTATTATGTAATAGATTTCTTGCATTTAATAAATGATTATCAAATTTTTCTCTGACCATATCTATCCAAAAACCATCCCATTCTGGCAAGCAAGATAATATTTGAAATGCATTAATCATCAAATCAGAAAGATTCATATAGAAATAATAGCCAACAAATTCACTCTCCGCTTTTAAATAGCGAAACTGCTCTGCGCTTACCCGACCATTGTTTCTCACTAATTTCTTATAATAATTTACAACCATATTTAACAAATACGGCAAATAAGATGTTTCACCAAAAGCACAAACCTCCAACATTCTTTTACGTATCTCTATATCCTCTTTAGTCATAGGAGCAGATTGTTCTACAAAGCATGCTTCATTTACATACTGTTCTGCCTGTTCTTCATTAAACCCCTTTAATATAATTTCTCCATAATAGCATTCTTGTAATTCATACTTTTTAGTATAATTCTTAATTAATGAACTTGTAGAATTACGACCAACGATTATCCACAATGCATTCGCACAATCAAGTAATTTTCCTTCCTGAAACAACCATGATTGAGTTCTTCCTAATTCATTGTTCACTATCAACTGAAAATTATCCAAAACAATTATCAATTTTCCTAGATAGCTCATTGCAACTTTCAATCGTTCTTTCAACACATGTTCCCGAATCGCTTTTGTTTCGAAAGCATCTTTTAACTGCGTTAGGATTCGTTTTCTCTTCTTTTCCTCCTGTTTTTCTTTCATATAGTTAACGGCACTCATAATATGTTTCATCGTCGGAATAGCAATCGGTGAAATCTCACATAATATTGTTGTTATTATTTCCTCAATAGATTCCTCTCCAACAATTTTATCCTCAACAATTTCGTTTGCGTCCTGTTTACTATTAAAAATTTTCTGTATAACATCCACTACACTTTCAATTATCTTCTTATCAGCCTCATCCGACGCTGAGTATTCCTGTGTACCATAGATCATGCTATATAGTAGTAAAAATGCATTGATTTCTTTTTCAACTTTCTCATAATCCTTAATCTTAATACTCTTTTCTAAATATCTTTTCAATTCCTGAGCTATACGATGATATATCTCTACTTCGGTTGTACAGTCCGATACATCCACATGTGCAACAAAACATTTATTCTCTGTCTTAACATCAGCACATACTTGACGAATCATGGTAGACTTTCCAGTTCCTGCCAAACCACAAACAGACAAAAAAGCATTATGATACCCCATATCACCACTTATATATTGGTTGATATATTTCTTAATTCGAGCCGCTTCTTTTCGTGGTAAAATATTATTGTTTTCTAAAGTGAGCATATGTATTCCCCCTAATATTAGTAATCCTTACAATCATCTATAATATGATAAGGGGACAATACACTAGTATTCTCCCCTTATCATAAAGGCATATAACATTTAACACCCTACATATGGTATGACAATAACGTCATTCCTGTGTGTATAATTCATATACCATATTAGAAACATTAGTAAACTTCATTTCTTTTTCTACATAATACAATACTTCTTTTTCTTTAATATTGTCTATACTCTGCAATTCATCAACACTTCTAACAACCTGCAGTTGCAAATCATATTGATCGTATGGGTCAAACTGATTCATTAAATCTTCGTAACTATTTTCCAAATCTCCACTTGCAATAATAACCCATGATTTTTCATACATTTTTTCTTCATATTCTCCATACGTACAATCACTTAGAGAATTAGCAGCAGTATATACAGGCCAGTAATATAAGTTTGTATAATATCTACGACAATAGAATCCAAATCCTATCATGGTAATTACATATACTACCAAACAAGCCAACTTCAAACTAAAAATCCAACGGTTACTCTTAATACTAGTTAAATAAATCAATAAGAATACAGCTGCCACATACGGAAAATACATCCACCTTAATTCGACTCGAATTGTAATAGAAGACACACACACTAATGCTCCTACACTTAACACAAACAGTCCAACCTTCGATAAACTTCTTTTCCGTTCATCTTTTTTCATTCTAATAATTTCAATCGCACTAATTAGTACAATTATCACAATCATTATGATTGATGCGATAATAGTGAACTTCGCTTTTTCTGAATAAGAATTCCAATCAATCATCGTCAACCATATTTCCGAAGTATTAATGCCAAATATATATTTTATAGATTTGATAACGTTGTTATATACACTTTCAACTGATATTGTTTCGGTAACAACTGTGCCACCTGTACCAACCATCATATTAGTCACTAATAATTGAAATATAGCCAAAATACCGACAAATACACCAAGCGTGATCAATGGCTTTTTAAAATATAATACACTTTTCTTGTCAAACTTGCTTTTCTCATCTGACATCAGCCACACATATATCAAAATCGGCATTAGTGCAGTATATCTTTCGTGAGACATACTACACAGAAAATAAAACACTACTGCCGAGTAAAAGTACTTTGACTTACCGATATCCAAATACTTATACAATTTCCAAACAAAAACTATGCCAAGAAGAGTAGATGTTGTTTCCATAACTCCTAACTGTGTAGTAATTTGATAATAGGAAAATCGTGAAACAACATATAAAACTGTTGCAATTGCACCATACAATTCTGAACCAAATACATCTTTAGCAAAATAGTATATTACCAATGCGCAAATTGCTCCAAACAATATATTAACATAACCATATAAATATAAGTTTTCTCCACATATATGTGCAAGAATCCACAAAATAGTACTGGAAACCGGCCTAAACTTATATCCTCCCGCATATATAACCTCGAACAGACTAGCATTACAAAAATAGCTCGTAAAATTCAAATCATCTTTTACAGCGGAACGCAAAAGATAGTCGTTTTCCATAGCCAAGATGCCTACATATATCAAGGCAAACACTACTATCAATTCAATAACGCTTTTTTGCTTTTTCAACATATCACTCTATGAACTGACCTCTTTTTATTAATAATTTTCGAAAGAGCACTTCATTTTCCTTTCTTCTTAAACATTATATATATCCACTTTATACTTATCCAAATTACCTTTTAGAAACTCGATAGTTTCAGCTAATCCTTGTTCAAATGTATACTGTGGTTGCCAATTTGTTAATTCTTTAATCTTCTCATTAGAGCCTAACAAACGTTCCACCTCACTCTTGGTAGGACGTAACCTCTGTTCATCGCAGATTATCTTAGCCACTGGATTAATCTGTCTTATCAACTCTTCTGCCAGTTGACCAATTGATATCTCCTTCTGTGTAGCAATGTTGATTTCTTGACCAATTGTCTTGTCAGAACGATATATTTCTACAAATCCCATAGCTGTATCCTTTACATAATTGAAATCTCTTGTCGGTTCAAGGGATCCTAACTTAATCTCTGTTTTACCAGATAATAATTGTGTGATAATGGTCGGTATGACTGCTCTTGCTGACTGTCTTGGACCAAAGGTATTGAATGGTCGAACGATAGTAACCGGCAATTCAAAACTTCTATAAAATGACTCAGCAATACGATCTGCTCCAATCTTCGTTGCCGAGTATGGTGACTGACCCTGATATGGATGTTTTTCATCAATCGGCACATACTGTGCAGTACCATATACTTCAGAAGTCGAGGTGACTAATACTCTTTCGATATTCAAATCTCTTGCTGCCTGTAATACATTCAAAGTACCTTTAATATTAGTATCAACATACGCATCCGGTGCATAATAACTATACGGAATTGCAATCAAAGCTGCCAGATGAAAAATTGCATCTACACCCTTTGCCGCTTGACGTACCGCATTCGGGTCTCTCACATCTCCTGTAAAAATTTCTATCTTGTCCAACTTTTCTTTCGGAAATGTATCTAACCACCCCCATGTATTAAAGGAATTATATAAAACAAATGCTCTTACTTCATACCCTTCCTCTAACAAAGTTTCAACCAAATGACTTCCTATAAATCCGTCTGCTCCTGTTACTAATACTTTTTTCATAATCTTTATCTCCTTATGTTCATATTTGCTTATTCACTGTACCTATTGTACTACATCCATCTCAACTTGCCAATCAGAATATCTAAAATACCACCATCAAACACCTAGTGTTTTCATCATAACATCCATCTCTTTGAATTGTCCCATATCCATCCATGCACTTTCCGGAATTGGAAAAACCCCTACTTTCTCACCTCGCTCCAAATACCGCTTGGCAATATCCGGAAAATGAACAAATTCACCTTCATTTAAAGAATCAATTACCTCTGGTTCAATTAAATACAAACCTGTATTAGTTAAAAATGAAAATTCTGGCTTTTCCTTAAAATCCTGAATACCACCCTCATCATTCGTTTCAACAATGCCATAGGGAATCTGCATATTTTTCATCGCACAAACAATCGTAATCTTATTTCCGTTCATTTTATGAGTTTTATACACGCATTCCAAATCTGCATTAACCAAAATATCACAATTTGATAAAAAGAATGTATTATCAATCATTCCCTTTAGCAGACTCAATCCTCCACCAGTCCCTAAAAATTCTGTCTCTTCAACAAAATCCATACTATAATCCTTGTCCAACTCGTTAAAATATGCTTTTATCATATTGCCTTTATAATTAATAACCGTAAATACCTTATTACAACCATAGCGTTCAAAAACTTTGATAATACGTTCCATAATAGTATAATCACCTATTGGAATCAATGCCTTCGGCAATATTTTGGTATAAGGAAATAATCTTGTCCCCTTTCCGCCTGCCATGATAACAAGTGGTACTGTAGACAATATAGAACTCACCTGTTCATTTTCAATCGATTCTCTTTCGAAGAGGATATCAATAACTACTCTCTCTTCATTAATAATAGGATAAATAACTAATGGCTTCTCGCGACGTCTCTGCTCTGCTTCTTGACGATTTGAAAAAACAATAGGTTCTGCATTCATCGCATTTTGAATATTGGCACTCAACTCTCCGCCCTTCAAAAAATAACGCCGCATATCACCATGTGAAAATAGACCCTTTATTTTTCTCTCTTCATCTACTATAACCAATGCTTTTATATCCTTTTCTTCCATGTATGCTATTGCTTCTTTAACAGATTTGTTTACTAAAAATAAAGACTTCTCCATCCTCTTTCTCCTTTACAACTCATAATCTTATTCGCCCTGTAACCATACGATATATTGGTATTTTACATAATACATACTTACTAATAATAGCAATTAGCATTATTATTATAAACGCATACACAAGCGCCAGAACAGTCAAACCATTTCCTACAGATAATTCTCTTAAATCCAAAGGAATAATCTTCATAAACATCATGTGAATCAAATATATATCTAAACTAAATTCTCCACACATAACTAACAGGTCACTAACAAAAGAACCTATTTTCGTAATTCTATTTTGAATTACATATGCGATTTGCATCCAAACTGCTATTCCCCAAATACTAATGGCATAAAACACCAGTCCCCAAAGCACCGATTGCCCTGATGAATATCTAAACTCTGTATATTCGGTAAAGTATGGTTCTTTATACAATACTATATCAAGAATAAAAAACAACACTAAACCTACTATTGCTTGTAACACTAATCTATCCTTAGTATATTTTTTTATTGTTTCTATTAGATTCATGTGCTCGTTCCCACAAAACAAGCCTCCCAAAACAAAAAAAGGGAACAGCCACTTGAATTTATATAGATTAAAAATTTTTCCGGGTATTAAGAAAGCCAACAATATCCAAACAATACCAATCATCAATAATGGTACTCTATTCTTCTTCAATAAAATGTAAATCACATCTGTCAAAAACAATACTATCAAATACCAAACAGACCTTGCATGAATAAACACTTCAACAAATTCTGATATAATCCATTCTTTATTGCATCCAACATCAGAAATCAAAGCCATTCCAACATTCACCAAAAACGCAACTGCGGACCAGATAAAATATGGTAACACCAAGGATACAAACTTCTTCTTAAGTAACGATTTTGTCGAATACTTTGAAATACTTTTTTCAAGAAAATATCCACTGACAAAGAAAAACAATGGCATTCTTGTAAAATATGTAATTGCAATTATACCATCTTGAATATTATAACTTGCACATACATGTCCTAAAACAACAAAGAAAATGGCGATTGCCTTCATAATATCAAACGTTTTACTTCTATTCATCCTTTTCAATAATCCTTTCTAGGAGTCTCTTGACGTTTAAATTTAAAATATGCAAAATTCCCGCTGCTAGAAATGTACAAACTAATACAATTACCATTCTAATTAACCAATTATCATACTCTCGTGTCATAATTAAGAATGGAAACTGCATCAAATATAACTCCGCTGATATCTTGTTTAAAACTCTAATTACTGGATTACCTATTTCAACCTTGCTACCAATTAGAATTATAACCAGCATAACTGCAAGACACATAACATTTCTCAGCATTCCACCTATAATGTTAGTATTCGGAAAAAGTAAAGCCATCATTCCAACACATAACAATATTACTAGACAAATATACCCTCTAATATTCTTAAAGAATTTCAATAGTCTGTTCTCGTTCATAAAAAGGCTAATTCCTAACGGAAACGTAATCACACTTGCATACCAACAGGGTTCCCCGTTCAAAGCATAAAAGCATACTGCCGCCCCTATAGACAACATCCATGCCATTACAACACGTTTTTTATGATCAGACAATCTAAATGATATATAAAATATAACATACCAGATTAATAGCTCCCACATATACCAATTGGTTGATATCCAAAACGTTTTCGGGAACTCCTTAACACTATTGGGTATATAACCACTTATATCAGCCACAAAAACATCCAACACACAATATATCAAGTATGATATAAAAGCTAATGTAACTAAATAAACTATTTTCTTTACGAGAAAACTAGATAAATAGTGGTCTTTCTTGTAAAAAGATTTTGTCAACCCATAAGATGATACAAAAAAGAAAAATGCCACAAGTATAAACTGAGTTCTGCTAAGTACGGTCGTTAAAATAGAACTACTATAATCCGCCACTACATGTCCAACTATAATAACTATAGCAATCCAACCTCGAAAAGCATTTAATCTTGTAAGTATCTGCTCTTTATCGGACTCTATCCTTTTTACACCAACTATAAGAATTATACTCAACATTAAAAGTATAGATACATCCCCAAATATACTCATATATTCTATTTCCTCTCAACTTGCAAATCCTTTTGTCTCTTACATTTATTACAATAATATAATACTTCAATCCCAAAAATAAATGCTAATAAAGAGATTAGTAACATAAACATCACAGAAGCACCATGCATCCCAAATGCTTTCACCATATATCCCATTACCAAGTATGCTACAATTGCTACTATCACATATCCATACAATAGTTGTTTTTGCTGACGCATCACCGTCATAATAACACTTAAAAATCCAACTATTGCCATCATTCCGCCACCAACAAGTAATATGAGCAAATCAAGCTTATACGGCTTTAAATCTGTGGCATAAAGAAGGGACAAAAACGGAATTCCTAAAAAATATGCACCAATTATACATATAACTGTAAGCAATATAATAATGATAAGCTGTCTGTTAATTCTTGTCTTAAATGCTGCTATTGCTCCTTCATTCCACTCCTCAGATATCTTAACTAAGATAGGTTGATATAAAAAATTATTCAACAACTCTATCACAAACACTGGCATAAAAATAAATCCATAACATGCTTGCACTTCATCAGACATAAACTGATCCAAAGCATATTTAGGCGAATTAGTTATATAAAACAACAAAAATGATACCAAAAAAAGACTCACGCATTGCTTGGTTAAACTCCAAACTCTATGCTTATCACCATTCCAAAATGAACTTTTAAAATACGGAAATGACTTCCAAACTAACAAAGTTGAAATCAACAGTGTAGCCAAAAAACCAGCTATGGAAGCAAGCATTAGATTTTTTGTCAAAAATAACATTAGTGAAAAAATGATCATTGTAGCAATCCATCGATAACTAAATATACGACCACCTACATCTAGACGCCCCTTTCTTTGGTACAATCCCCAAAACACATCTTCTATTGACTCTATCATGTAAATTGAACAAAAACAAAAAATGACAATTGCCTTTTTAATTGAATCACCTAAAAAAGAAACGCTATATATAACATATCCGACGCTACTTATTAGCATAATCAAAACAGAAGCTATTCGCAAATAGAAATAATCAGCAAACTTATTTTTTTCATCCATATCGGTCACTTGATAATTTCTAACGCCAAACTTACCTATTGTCATCAGCAAATTTCCTATAGCAAATGCAATAGTTAGTATACCTGCATCACCCAAATTTGTAATTCGCGTAACCACCATAGATAAAACAACTGCCTCGCTTGCATTAATTAGTCCCGCTAAGCTATTCCATACATAACAATTTTTCCCAATTTCTTTCTCATTTCCAAATAAAAATTTATTCATTGACTAAACCTCTCGCAGGGTTTCCTGCTACAACCATTTCAGTTGCTACATCCTTTGTTACAACTGAAGCAGCTCCAACAACAGCTAACTCCCCTACACTGTGTTCTGGAAGAATCGTAGCATTTGCACCAATATATGATCTAGAAGCAAGCTTACACCTGCCAAGTACAACCGCATTCGGCGCTATTGTAACAAAATCATCCACAACACACTCATGCATTATATTGGCACATACATTCAATCTAACACCACGACCTAATATAACAGCGGATGACACATTACAATGGTCTGCAATTACACAACCTTCACCAATCGTTGCACTCTTGGATATGCTGGCTAATGGGGAAATTATAGTTTCAAACTTAAAACCACTTTCCTTATATTTGAAAAACAATTTTTCTCTAACCACTGGAGAATCCGGAACAAGTACTAATGAATTTTGTCCATATTGTTCTTTCTTTAGAATCAATTCGTCGTCTGTTCCGATAATGGGATAACTCATAAAATCCCCCTTCAAATAGGGGTCTGTAATGCCTACAATATGGTATCCGCATTTTTCACACAACTCAACAGCTTCAATAAAAGCTCCAACCAATATAATTGATTTCATTCTTCCTCCAACTCAAAATTAATTCTCTTTTCTTCTTTTACACGTGGTCTTGACATCATTTTTTCATTAATTGCCATAATATACTCACCCAATAATCCCAAAAAGATTAACTGCATTGCTCCTAAAAAGAACACTCCACATATGATAGGAACAACACCGAAAGAAAAACTATTCCAATTCAGCAACTTCAGAATGAAATACACAAATGCTATTGCTAGCGACAATACAGAAATAATCAAACCACTGAATGTAGCTAAGCGCAATCCAATTTTTGTATAGGATGTAAAATTATACATTGCCAAATCAAACAAATAATAAAAATTGCTCTTACTTTTACCATGCTTCCGTTTGGGTTGATCAAAGTACAAAAATTTCACATCATGTCCATACTCTGCAACTAATCCTCTTAAATTAATGATTGGTTCCTTAAATTCTTTGAAAAAGGAAACAAAAGACTGATCGTATAATCCAAAACCTGTAAACTGCTCAATTTGCTCAATGTTAGAAAACTTTTGTATCAAATTATAATATAAGCCTCTTATCTTATACATTAATTTATTTTCATCAGATGAATTCTTTATTGCTGCAACAATTTTGGCTCCCCGTTCCCATTCACTCACAAAATCTTTGATTAAACTAATTGGTGTTTGAAAATCAGTGCTCATTAAGATTGCACAATCACAATCATCCATCTGACAAAAATTATGTGATGCTGAACGATCTGGTCCAAAATTTTTGGCGTTAAAGATTGCACGAACATGTTTATCTTTTTGACATATCCCTTCTATAATTTCTCTTGTTCCATCTGTTGAACAATTATCAATAAATTGAAAAACATAATCATAATCTGACAAATTTGTTTCGAATTCCTTTTTCAATTCTTCATATAATGGTTCTATATTTTCTTTTTCATTATAACATGGTAGACCCACACATATTCTCTTCGGCATTTTACATTCCTCTTTATTCAAACATATTTTTCAGAAATTTCACATCTTCTGGAATATCACATGTGACAGCTTTCCCAATATAATTACTAATTTCCTGAGGGGAAATACCATCTCCTGGTCGCTTAAAAATTATCATATCTTCTGTCAAAATCATTCCTTTATCAATTTTACATTTCGAAACTGCAGACCTTCTAACACTATTTCTTGTGGTTATCTCAGAATCCAAACACTTCAATTCTGCATTTCCTTTTAAAATTTTGATAAACTCAAATCCATCTTTAATCTTCTTTAAATCCTTAACATCCATGGAATGAAAATGATCATTCTTTTTCTTAATCGTTTTATCTAGTGTAAAATGCTTTTCAATCACTTGTGCACCTAATAAATATGCCGCCTTAATTACATCCATACATTCATCCGGCTTTGTATGATCCGAATATCCTATTATAATATTCGGATACTTCTCTTTCAAAGATACAATTTTACTTAGATTGGCATGCTCATATGGTGTCGGATACTCTAATACACAATGCAACAATGTCAACTTTTGAGAATTATGCTTTCGTATCAATTCCACTGCACGTTCTATCTCATCTAAGTTGGACGCTCCTACTGACAGTATTATTGGTTTATTTTTCTTTGCAATTCGAGTCATTAATGGTTCATTCGTCAAATCCGATGATGATATCTTATAAACATTCATATATGCATCTAAGTAATCAGCAGATTCCATATCAAATGGTGTTGACATAAATTCAATTCCTATTTCTTCTGCATATAATGCCAACTCACCATATTCCTTTTCCCCGAATTTGTCATATAGTTGAAACAACTCATATTGCGTTTCTATAGAAATATCATTTCTATCCCAACTTCCTGGAGAATCAACCATTACTAAACTTCCAGCCTTATAAGTCTGAAATTTAGCAGCATCCGCACCTGCTTCCTTCGCTTGTGTCATCATCAATTTAGCACCCTCTAAAGGGGTCAAATTATACTTTTCAGCGATTTCATAATAATTAACACCTATCTCTGCAATAATATAATATCCTTGTTCTTCAACTGTCTTATAGTAATCTCGACTCATATTGATCTCTCCCTAGTACACTTCTTTTTTGTTTTGTTCAATAATATTTATAATTCTTTCTACGGTATCTAACCGAAATGTTTTCATACCACTTTCACTCATTTCGTTAATATTAAATTGCTTTATTCTGCTTATTATTCCTCTATCCCAGTCTTTATAATCACCAGCATATAGGCTTCCGCCCAATTTCTGCATAAACCTTCCTGTCAACACTTCATGGGGTGCATTTGCAATAATGATACATGGCAAACCTGCTGCATTCGCCTCACAACAAGTCACACCACCACCCGTAATTGCCAAATCATATTTTGAAAACAATTCGATCAAAGACGGAACATTTTGATACACATTATACTTATTATCATTAAATTCCTCTAGTTCTTCTCTAAACTTAAAATTCGGACCTATTACAATATCGACATCATAAAAAGTACTACTCAATGCCTCTATCACTGCTAAAGTAACCCCCTGAGGATCACTTCCACCTAAGGAAACTATGATTTTCCGAAGTTCATTCCTCACCCTTTTATATTTTGATATCTCAGGATTCAAGATAATATAATCACTTCCAGAGTATACCTTTTTACTTGCAAATATTTTCTTTGTTGGATATATCATTCCTGCAAACATGATATCTGCAAATTGGTCTGCTTCTCCTACATCATCAATCATGCAAAATAAAACCCGCTTTTTATGTTCCGAAATATGCTTTCCCATATTATAATCCGTTTCAAATTTATCATTCAGCCATACATTCACATTATATTTTTCAATGATATCACTTTCCCAATTTGACGTAATATCCGAAAAATCTACTAACGTGTAATCTATTCCTCTCTCATTTAAAACAGCCAATGATTTCTCATCATCATTGATTAATAATCTGTAATCTATCTTGTTTTCTCGAAAATATTCAACAAACAATAAGGCACGAAACAAATGTCCCATCCCTCTTGTATTGGAACTTTCAATACACAACACAAGCATATTTCTTATACCTCATTAAATTTCTTTTAAACCCTTCTTAATAGTATCACAAATATATGCAATGTCATCCCTCTTCAAGGAACCATACATTGGTAATGTAAATTCTGTATCTGCAAATCTTTCGGTTTTGGGTAATTCGTTGCGAACAAAATCCTTATATATCATAAATCGATGTGCTGGAGGATAATGCATACTTGTCTGAATTCCGTTTTCACTCAAATAATTTCTCATTTTCTCACGTTTTTCGGAAGTACCATCTTTTAAAACCACTGGGAAAATATAAGAAGAAGAAACCTCATCATAATCCTTAAATGGAATAATCAATTCCTCCACATATCTTAACTGCTCGATATATTCAGTCCTTACTTCGGCTCTTCTTTCGATATCTGGCACTAATTTCTTCAACTGTTCGATACCAATTGCAGCATGGATATCATCCATACGGTAATTGTATCCCAAATCCACCACATCATAACTGGTACTATGACCTTTCGCTCTTTCATAAGACATTGTAGTCATTCCATGGGAACGTAGAAGTTTTGTCTTTTCATATAACTTCTCATCATTCGTAACCAAAATACCCCCTTCACCAGTTGAGATATTTTTATTTGAGAAAAAGCTAAAACACCCAACATTACCAATAGTTCCGAGTTTTCTCCCTTTATACTCAGACATTGGACCATGACAGGCATCTTCAATTACTTTCAATCTATATTCTTCTGCCAGTTGCATAATATCATCCATATTACAAGCAAAGCCTGCATAATGCATAACTACAATCGCTTTTGTTTTATCTGTAATACAATTCTTAATTTGCCTTGCGTCAATTGTTGGATTATCTAAACCTGAAATATCGCAGAACACAGGAATCGCACCAGCATAACGTACAGCATTAACAGTCGCAACAAATGTTAACGATGGTACAATCACCTCATCTCCTGGTTGGATTCCTACTCCAAGCATCGCCAAATGTAATGCTGCCGTACAACTTGACGCAGCTAGAGAATACTTTGCATTTAACATTGTACTAAAATCATTCTCTAATTCCATACATTTCGGACCACTGGAAATCCATTTTGATTGAATCACGTCTAATGCTGCTTTTTCTTCTGCCTCATCAAAATTTAAATTAAATAATGGTATATTATAAGCCATCTTTTTACTCCTTCCGAATATAATCCTCAAACTTTCTCAATTTTGCATCCTGCTCTTCATCAACACATGGAAACATATCTAAAAGTGATGGTGTTTCAAATTGTCCATCTTCGCGCAACTTCGACATCAATTTTGGCGTAACTGGATCGTCTATCTTTTGCTCCAACTCTAAGATACAATTTCCTGTACTATTGACAAATTCCTGAATGCTATTATCTAATTCTCCACATGTTGAGCAATGATAATATTTGAAATCAAACGTGTCAGCAATCTTTTCAAAGCTAGGTATATCGACACCACTGTCTGGTCCACAGCCTGCGAACACCCCATTAAAGAAGTTTTTACACGTTTGTCTGATAGCCCCATATCCTTTGTTTGAAAAGACAATCAATTTAATTGGCAACTTATTATATTTAATAGTCTGTAGTTCTTGTAGATTCATCATTACAGAACCATCACCAGTGACACAAATCACATCCTGCTTTGATGCAATTGCAATACCTACTGCTTCTGGAAGGTCATATCCCATAGATCCTGCATTATAATTCGTTATAACCCTCTGATTCATCTTTTTAACGCCATACTGATAAATTCCAATTACGCCGTTGCTATTTCCCAATGCCAACGTAATGTTATCTGGCATAGATTCACGAAACTTCTTCCAAAACAATTTTGCCGGAACTCTTTCCCCATCTTCAAAAGGTACATCATCATAATCTTTAAAGGTTGAGTATACCTCTTCACAATAAGATTTCCAACCACTTTTTGCCTTTATTGGATCAAAAACATGGTCATTAAATGCTCTGAGAAAATCATTAATTTCAGCATGAATAGGCATGTCAACATGTAATCCCGGTTTAAACGGTTCATCTTTTTCTGCATCTACCATAATGAATGACGCATTCGGAGCAAATTTTTCTACTGCAAATCCAGTCTGCCTTGTAGATAAACTATTTCCTAATACAAAAATCAAATCTGCATTTTGCAAAATATAATTGCCCGCACGAGGCCCGATGCTTCCTGACAAACCATAAAAATTCTGATATCCTTCTGGCAAAGTATCTGATAACAATGCCCCACCCACAACTGGAATATCTATCTTTTCTAACAAACGTAAAAACTGTTCAGTTGCACCAGTAAATCTGATTGCCGAACCAGTCAAAATACATGGTCGCTCTGCAGAATTAAGTTTATCAACTATTGTTTGAATTACTTCTCGAGACACGGTCAATGAATGCTCTGGGATATAATTCCTCAAATCATCCTCTTCAACTTGTATAGCTTGAACATCTAATGGAACACTTATCCAAACCGGTCCTCTCCTTCCACTCATTGCAATGTTGACCGCTTTTTGTACTTCGTACTTAACATCATTTGGTTCAAGCAACATAGTAGCATATTTAGTCATTCCCTTTACAGCTGGAACGATATCAAACTCCTGCACTCCACGACAACGAATGTCTAATCCACACGCCGGAACAGTAGTGTCCTTTCTTGGGTGTCCCGCAATTATAATCATTGGTGTACTATCCACCCATGCGCTATACACTCCATTCAGTGTATTCATTCCACCTGGACCGCTTGTCACACACACTGCTGCCATCTTTCCATTGTACTTTGCATAACCCTCCGCAGCGAATGCACATGCCTGTTCATGGTGACAATACAATATGCTAATATTATCATTTAATCTAAACGCATTATTAAGATGCATTGCACCTCCGCCAACTACGCTAAAGCAATCCACAACCCCTAATTCAACCAAGGTTTCAACCAAGATATCTGCTACTCTCTTTTTCATTTGGATTCATCTCCTACTTCTACACTAATATAATAAATTATATATATCTAATTCAGTTTTTCTCTCTGCATACCATTTGTATAATTGCTCCACAGAATTCTCAATTGAAGTATAATTGATTCCTCCGAGTTCACAATTAATTCTATCATTACTTGCAGAATATTCATTGGCTAATCCTTCCTTGCACACAATGATATCTAAATCCTTCTTAGCAACAGCCTTAACCTGTTCACACAGAGAAACCAAATCAACTGCCTGACCCGAGACAATATTGTACGTATGATATTGCGGTTTATCCAACATAAGAAATCTATCTACTATCCGTAAGAAATCATCAATCCACAAATAATCAAAATAAACATTCTGTCTGACGGATAATGGCAAATCAAATAGGGCCTTACAACATATATTGGATATGAATTTAATAGGCCAATACTCATACTTTCCAAATATACCAAACAAACGGAAATTATATATATTGCTACTATTCTCAATCAATTGTCCCACTGTGTATTTCATTAAACCGTATTGATCAACAGGAATGGTCTTTCCTATATCTTCTTCCTTAACCTTCTGAATTGGAAAGCGTTTATCATACTCTGCACCTGAACCAGCGTATATCATCTTGCCGTATAAATCACTATACTTTGCAAAATTTTGGAACATTTGTAAATTATATTGAAGAATCTTAGTTCCATCCTTACTTCTATCAATTCCATCTCCATAAACAGCTAAATTAAAGACAAAATCATAATTGTTATCTTGTAAACACTGTTTTACTGCAATCTCATCTATGCAGTTTAACTCTTTGCTCGATGGAGCATATACTTCATAATCTGCATTTTTTGATAGATGCTCATACAGATTTCTACCGACAAAACCACTTCCACCAGTAATTAATATTTTTTTTCTTGCAACTTTCAATTATATACTTCCTCGCTTTTGTTATTAGTTAATTGCTTCTTTAATCACCTGTGCCATATAATCAATCATCTCATCTGTCATTCCTGGATATACACCTACCCAAAATGTATTATTCATAATATAATCGGTATTGTGCAAGTCACCAATCACTCTATAACCTTCGCCAGATGCGCGCATTTGATCAAAACAAGGATGCTTTGTCAAATTACCAGCAAATAGCATTCTCGTCTGTACGCCATGACTCTCAATATAAGGAACCACTTTATTACGATCTACCCCCTCCTTGCAAGTAATGAGGAATCCAAACCAGCTTGGATTTGAATTTTCGCATGGTTCCGGAAGAATTAACTTATCCTCTGTTCCTGCTAATGCTGCTTTCAAACGGTCAAAATTGAATCTTCTCTTTTCAACAAAACCCGGAAACTTTTTAATCTGCGCACAACCAATTGCAGCCTGCATATCTGTTGCTTTTAAGTTATATCCAAAATGAGAATATACATACTTATGGTCATATCCTAATGGTAGTTCTCCATATTGCTTATCGAAACGATGACCACACAGATTATCCTGACCAGAAGCACACACGCAATCGCGCCCCCAGTCACGGAATGAACGAATGCACTTGTTCAACAATGGATTATTGGTATATACGGCACCGCCTTCACCCATAGTCATATGATGTGGTGGATAGAACGATGAAGTTCCAATATCTCCAATTGTTCCAGTGAATTTCTCTTCTCCATCAATTGTATACTTTGTACCTAACGCATCACAGTTATCCTCAATCAACCACAAATTGTGCTTGTCACAAAATTCTTTAACGACCTTTAAATCAAATGGATTACCTAATGTATGGGCTGCCATAACCAACTTTGTCTTTGGAGACAATGCAGCCTCTAACTGTGTTACATCCATGTTATACTGAGGAATCGTCACATCAATAAAAACAGGAACTACACCATACTGAATAGCTGGTGTGACAGTTGTAGGAAATCCTGCGGCCACAGTAATCATCTCATCTCCTGGTTTAACTTGTCTATCACCTAACAATGGAGAAGTAAGCGCCATAAACGCATTCAAATTAGCAGATGAACCAGAATTCACCAATGAGCAATATCTAACTCCCAAATAATCTGCAAACAACTTTTCAAACTCATCGGTATATCTACCAGAGGTCAACCAAAACTCCAAAGCAGAATCTACTAAATTACACATCTCATCATGGTTATATACGCGTGACGCATATGTAATGCGATCACCAGGCTCAAATGGCTTCTTCTGATTATGATACATATCACAATACTCTGCTACCATATTCAATATCTCTTTCTTTGCCTGTTCTTCTGTTTTATTCTCAAACATTATTTATTCCTCCCTTTTTGTATCACTTATTGGTTAAACTCCTTGATTTGTTTATCCATTATTGATGGAATATCTCCACCTTCAAAATAAATCTTCGTCCATTCTACAACCTTATCCAAAGCTTCCGAAATCCCCCACGATGGTTTCCATCCAAAGGTTCTTTTCAATTTTGAACAATCTAACTTCAGAAAGTTTGCTTCGTGTGGCCCACCATCATATTGGTTCACCCATTTCTTGTCATTTCCCCATTTATTACAAAACATATCTACTAAATCTCCTGTGGTAACACAATCTACTTCATCCGGTCCCACATTATAATATCCCTGTAATTCCATATTTTCATACTGCGCTTTTACTATCATCAAGTACGCCATAACCGGCTCCAACACATGCTGATACGGTCTTGTAGAATGAGGATTTCTTACAATAATATCTTTTCCCTGCTCTATCGCCCGAACACAATCTGGAACGATTCTATCATTAGCAAAATCACCGCCACCGATGACATTACCTGCACGAGCAGTAGAGATAGCAATCTCTCTATCCGCAAAGAAAGATGATTGATAACTGTGTGTTACCAGCTCTGAACAGGATTTAGAATTGGAATATGGATCATATCCATCCAAAGGTTCATTTTCACGATACCCCCATTCCCACTCATTGTTTTTATACACTTTGTCTGTTGTAACATTCAAAAAAGATTTTACAGAATCTGTTAACCGAATACATTCTAAAATATTGACTGTTCCCATTACATTAGTCTCATAAGTATACACTGGATTCTTATAAGAGTCTCTTACAATTGGTTGCGCTGCCATGTGAATTACAATCTCTGGTTGTACTTCCTTGAACACCTGCACTAATTTATCCAAATCACGAATATCACCAATTACAGAATTCATTTTATTCTTCACGTCAGCCAATTCAAAAAGGGTGGCTGACGTCGGTGTTTCCAATGAATAACCTGTCAAATCTGCACCTGCATTTACAAGTACCCTGCTCATCCAACTACCTTTAAAACCAGTATGACCAGTTAGCAGAATTTTCTTGCCTTTAAAAAAACTCAAATCTACCATCTTAATCCTCCCATGTCTTCCATGATGCCTTTCCTGTTGACCACAATTCCTCCAATTTATCCAATTCCCGCTTTGTGTCCATACACTGCCAAAAACCATTATGACTATATGCCTGCAACTGTCCTTCTAATACTAATCGATTCAACGGTTCTTGTTCAAATACAGTTTTATCACCATCTAGATAATCAAACACTTGTGGTTCCAAAACCATATAGCCTGCATTAATTCGCGCACTATCATCATTGGACTTTTCTCTAAATGATTCCACTGTATGGTCTTTATTTATTTCCAAAACCCCAAATCTTTGATTAATCTCAATTGCTGTTAATGTAGCCAACTTACCACCGTTTTTATGGAATTCATACAATTCTCTAATATTCACATCTGAGACAGCGTCACCATAAGTCAACATAAATGTTTCGCCACCTACATATGGTTGTATTCTCTTAATACGACCACCTGTCATAGTATTCAATCCTGTATCAATTAAGGTTACTTTCCATGGCTCTGCCACATTATTATGAATTGTCATCTTATTCTCAGAACTAAAGTCAAAAGTAATATCACTATTATGGAGATAATAATCTGCAAAATATTCTTTAATCACATGCTGCTTATAACCACAACAAATAATAAACTCATTAAAACCATAATGAGAATATTCCTTCATGATGTGCCATAATATTGGCTTTCCGCCAATTTCAATCATCGGCTTTGGTTTTAAATGACTTTCTTCACTAATACGAGTTCCAAATCCACCTGCAAGTATAACTACCTTCATATAATCATTTATATAGATGTTGAAATCTATATGCTCCTTTCCTCAAATTTCACTATTATCTATCATTCAAAAAAAAATTTTTCCAACATTAAGCACAAACAATGATAAATCGGCAAATGATATTCTTGAATCTTATACGTTTCGTTCTCTGGAACAACAATAGCCACGTCTACCATATCTTTAATCTTACCACCATTTTTACCAGTAAGTGCAATCGTTTTCATCCCTTTTGCCTTTGCAACTGTATTAGCATAAAGAATATTTTTTGAATTTCCAGAGGTTGTAATGCCTAAGAATACATCACCCTTAATTCCATAACCATTCACCTGTTGTGCGAATCCTAATAACGGATCCACATCATTTAAATATGCGGTAGACAATGCGATATGTCCATCTAATGCAATGGCCGGTAATGCCCCTTGTAACTTGTCAGCTAACTCTGCCCCTATTTCTGCATCCACCTTCATTAGTTCTGCCGCATATTCTTCGTCTAACTTTCTCTCTAACACAAAACTTTTCATTAATTCGCCAACAATATGTTCTGAATCAGATGCACTTCCACCATTGCCAGCTACTAAAAGTTTTCCCTTGCGTTGATAACTTTCTACCATAATCTCATAGGCTTTGTATATATCATTCTTACATACATCCAACGCCGGATAGCGTTTTATCAATTCATCAAGAATCAAATTCATTACCAATACTACCTCCTTCAAATTACACCAATGTTGAATAATCCTCTGACATAGAATGCTCCTGCATATTAATATCAATGTTTTGTTTTTTCATCTCTTTCATCAGCTTCAAAGTATTAGGATCATTTGCTATGCGAGGTACCGCACTACATATAATTCTTGCATATTTCCTATATTGTTTGAACTCAGAAGAAAATTGCATCATCGTAGAATGAAGTTGTTGCATTGCATGATGAATATTTTTACCTTTCAATTCGATAAAAATAGCCGAAGGATGCATTTCATCATCTACAACATACAAATAGTCACACTTTGCCATGTTTGATTCGTTATATATAATGCCACCATCCACATGATATACTGTTACATTATACAAATCTGGATTTTCCAAATTATATCTTTTTCTATTCTCTTTACAAGTGATATTCTTTCGTTTATCCCTTTGGTGAATGCATCTAGATTCATTTTTACATCCGAGGACTATATTTTTAATACAGCTATCTAAATTATTACAAATCATACTTTATCTCCAAATCGATTAATTTCATTGTTTCTTCATTGATAACATCCGATATTGTATCTATCTCCATTGAATTAATCAAACCAAGTTCAGTATCTGTTATAGATACAAAACTAAATGGTTGCCTTCCATCAATTTTATACGCCTCTATCAATGATGGAGAAATTCTCAATTGTCGTTTAATAACCGTTTCTTCCCCTTTAAGGCGACCATTATCTTCCACTTTACTTGACTGAATCAACAAATTCAATGAACTTAATATATATGGACTGTGCGTTGTGATAAACACTTGACTCGCACTTGAATTCATCGTTAACGCAATTAATTCTACCATATATTTCTGTGAAACAGGATACAAATGAGCCTCTGGCTCCTCTATAATCACATATGTTTTCTTGTTTTCAAGTATAATGAGAAACAATAGCATTAATATCCATAACGACTCTTGTTGTCCAGATGAGCCATACATTAATTTGACCCATCGCTCCTTATCAAAATATAATCTCTCTCCATCTGTATTACTAACATAATCCGCTTTTAAAATATTGTGAATCAGCTCTTGTGCAATATCTAAGTTTGCATTTTTAATTTGCCCTTGAACCGTTTTGAGATAATTAGAGACTACCGAATCTAATTTTGTTCCAAAATTTTTCTTTGTCAATCTAATCCTTTCAATAAAATCTTGCATAGGTAAATCTAAAATAGATGTATCAACGACATCTAGCTGATCAGACAATACTGATAGCAAACTCCTACCTGCTGGAATGTATAAAACTTCATAATCATCCTCAAACAAAATCTTTGCTATATTCTCATATCGCTGTCTCATACTAGCGTAAAATTGCACAATGTATGAAAAATCCAAGACATATTCTGGATTATTAGACTCCCAATTACTCCTATATAGCACTTTTACCTCATACAAGATTTTTTTAATTTCTTCCGATAATTCCGACGAAAATTTGAAATAAGCAAAACCTTTATCTAAAGTAATCATTACCTTTTTTTTATTCCCATAATGATATACTATTTCAAAATTATTCAGATGTTTTGTAGTTCCAAAGCATCCCATATATTTTCTTCTTATATATTTCAAAAAATTAATATAAAGTTCATTATCATGTGTATTTATAAAATTTTTCTCTGTTGTAACGTATTCGACAAAATAATCTCTAATTTTTTTACAAAAATATATGCTCTTTCCCAGTGTACTCTTTCCTGATGCCTGCGGACCAATTACAACATTCATACTTTTTTCTAATTTGAGTTCTATGTCATGTATAGGACCATAATTAGATATACTTATTTTCTTCATACACCCTCCATACAACATTAATGTATTATAATATTTTATTTATCGCCTCTAATAAATTGGTACATTTTTTTTCATCTTTCATCTCTTCACTCCCAATATACACAACTTGACAACCAGCGGCTTTTCCAGCTTCAATATCATTCTTACTGTCACCAATCATCCACGATTGGTGCAAATCAATATTATATTTCTCTGCAGCCGCTAACAGCATACCAGGTTTAGGTTTGCGACATGTGCATTCCATCTTATATTCTGGCCTTTCACCCTCGAATCCCCTGTCGGGATGATGTGGACAATAATATATTGCATCTACATATGCACCGTTTTGTCCCAATAATGTTTCCATCTTATTATGGATTTCGTTTAGTTCATCCAAAGAAACCTCTCCTCTAGCAATCACAGGTTGATTGCTAACTATAATAGCTAGATAACCACTTTGATTAATCTTCTTAATTGCATTCGCCACACCATCTATCAATTGAAACTCATCAATATTTCTTAAAAAACCTACATATTTATTAATGGTACCGTCTCTGTCTAAGAAAATGGCTTTCTGCTTATTTGATAAATTTTTATTCTCAACTTTACCTGTTCTAATATCCTCAGTCACAGCATAGAAACGATCAGGTGTACCCATATCCTTGATATACTCTGGAGAATCATATACATATAGCTCTCCTTCTGCTATCAACGGCTTCAACACATCTCGATCCAAATCCACCTTTTTAAGCTCTGTAAAGCGCTCAAATACCTTTGGTGATAACATATGAAGTCCTGCGTTTACGCGGTTCTGATACCACAATCTCTCATCTTCTTTGTGTAACCAATTAAGTACTTTTCCGTCCTTGTCTGCGACAATGATACCACTATCATACGGATGATTATTGGGATGCGTGAGAATTGTTGCAATTCCTTCTTGTTTTTTATGTGCCTCATAAAATCTATGGAAATCCACGTCAAATATTATATCACCATTCAACAACAAGAAATCATCTTGTATCTTATCCTTTAATAAATACAATGCACCAGCTGTTCCTAATGGATTCTCTTCCACCACATATTCTATGTGAACACCGAATTTATCGCCATTACCAAAATAATTTTGCACTACTTCTCCGAGATAACCTACAACGAGAATAACATCTGTAAATCCTTGTTTCTTAATACACTCAATCTCGTATTCTAATATTGGTTTGTCCATGATTGGAATCATTGGCTTTGGTACTTCGGAATTCACTTCTGCAATTCTCGTGCCCTTGCCACCTGCCATAATTACTATCTTCATAAGCATCTCTCCATATACAATAACTATTTTTCAATTGGAATATATGTCTCAGGGGTAAAATGAATTACCCTAGTTCCTGCATTTTCGAATTCAAATGGTACATGCATCAGATCAGACATCTCACATAACACGTCTTCTCTTTTTTCTGGATTCACATAGAACAATAGGAATCCTCCACCACCAGCACCCAGAAGTTTACCTCCCAATGCGCCAGCCTTGATACCTCTTTCATATAGCTCATCAATAGAGTTAGTAGATATTTTTGCACCAGTCTGTCTCTTTAATCTCCATGTCAAATCTAACAATCGTCCAAATTCATCCAAATCAGTTGTTTTGTCAGTAAGTATATCCTGTGCTTGATCTACAAGACTTAACATCTCCAACTTCTCTTTTGTCTTATCCACACCTTTATTAGAAGCCTGAACCTCAGCCGAAAAATGTGTAAAACCTGTAAAGAACAGTAACAAATTATCATTCAACTGTTTTTTTCTTTCTGGTGATATAATAATCGGATCCACTGTATAACCATCTGCGTTAAAATTGATGCGGTTTAATCCCCCAAAAGAAGCTGCTATCTGATCTTGCCAACCACCCGCTTCCTCACAGAGAGTCCTTTCCAAATAAATAGCATCATCAGCTAATCGTTTTTTATCTGCATACTTCCCCTTCAATGCATAAAATGCAGATAACATTCCAACAGCAAAAGAGCTACTAGTTCCAAGACCTGAACGTGCCGGTAAATCCGCCTCATAAGTCAAACGAATTTCATGCATATCAAGATATTTCATTGCTTCACGAATAGCTGGATGAACAATATCCTCTACGTTTGTCACACGTTCCATCTTAGAATATGCTAGTTCTGTATTGTAGTCAAAAAACCGCGGAAGGTGTCTTACATTCACATAACAATATTTGTCAAATGTGGTTGAAATAACTGCTCCACCATGCTCTTTAAAAAACTCTGGCATGTCTGTTCCTCCACCAAAAAATGACATTCTAAATGGTGTTTTTGTAATAATCATACTTTATTCCTCACTTAATATCACTGAAAATCGTCTCGGATAATATCCCAAACAGCATCAACACTATTATGTTCTTTCACATATACTTGATAAGCATGCACTGTTTCCTTTAGCTTATCTATGTCATTATACAACGCTAATATTTTTTCTGCAAATTCATTGGCATCATCCGAAATTTCCATAAACTGCTCTGCACCTATAATACCTTCAATTCCAACAGTTGTAGATACCATCGGCGTACCAGAATATAAAGCTTCAACCACTTTCCCTTTAACACCTGCACCATACCGCAATGGTACTACAACGATTCTACAAGAATCATAAAGCTGTGCCAACTCTTCTTCTGATACAAATCCTTTTACAACAACACCATTCTTACCATCTAACCTTTTAATATTATCAGGTACATTGGAACCTACAATATAAAATGGTATATCTTGTTGCTTACGAATCAATGGATATGCGTTCTCCACAAACCAAATTACTGCATCTGTATTTGGTGGATGACCAAAGCCACCTACAAACAGCAAACCTTCTTTCTCTGCAAAATTCATATTTATATTTTCTAAAAAATCATCATAAACATATGCTGTAATTGCCTTTGCAGGGATTTCACTATTAATTTTGTGAATTTCGTCTACCTCAATGTAAGAAGGGTAATAATTGATATCCGCTTTGCTCATAATATCAAATTCCTTCTTCCGCCACTCTTCTGACTCTTCTAATACTTGCTTGTCGCCATTCAATTCATATTCACGCTTCAATCGTAAGTAATGTAAGTCATGTCCATAATATATACACTTAATACTAGTCTCTTCTTTCAAGAAATCAATATATTTTTCTGTAATGTGTGGGCGATTCAAGTATGCAAAATCAATATTATCTTGGTTGTCAAGAATCCACTGCTTATAATTCTGTGCATACCACGGACCATATAGCACCTCCACCCCTTCTTGCTGCAACGCTGTACAATATGGCTCGTCCTGATAAAAATTATCCCCCATAAATTTCACATTGTAGCCCTGCTTAACAAACATTTTCAGATACTGCCATGTTGTTTTTGATCCTGCATCCTTATCGAACTGTGGAACATAATGGTCAATAACCAAAATTGTCTTCTTTCCTTGGCTACGATCTTTTGCATGAAACAAATCATCTTCCGTCGGGGATTGTTTTGAGAATTCCTCTTTCCACTTCTCCTGCAATTTTCTAGAGTTATCCACTTGATACTGCTTCACACCTGAATCCAAATCTGTTCCATTGGATTTTCCTTCAAAATGAACAACCACTGACAACGGCTGATACATTAGTTTATATCCATGCTTACGCACCTCAAATGCCAAATCAGAGTCTTCACAATACGCTGGTGCAAAATATTCATCAAAGCCACCGATTTCCCTCCAAAGACTTGTCCGAATCATGATTGCAGCACCAGAAATATAATCCACTTCTTTGACATAATTAAACTCTGGATTTGCTGGATTCTGCCCATTGCCATAATTCCATGCATTACCATTCCCCCAAATAATACCGCCCGCTTCCTGTAACGTTCCATCTGGATAAATCAACTTCGATCCAACCATGCCAATTGTGTCATCTCGTTCTATTAAGTCTACCAATGGCTGTAACCAATTTTCCTGCACTTGAGTATCATTATTGAGAAATAGAATGTACTCCCCTTTCGCATACTGCGCTGCGTTGTTACAGTTTCTAAGGAATCTCTGATTTTCCTTATTACGAACAACATTAATATTTTCAACAACTTCAGAAAGTCTAGTTGTCAAATCATTAGACACATCATCAGCGATAATAATCTCATATGACACATTATCACTATTTTCTAATATGGATTGCAAGCAATAGTAAGTATACGTAAACTGATTATACACAGGTATTACGATGGATACTTTTGGGCTTGCGTATTTCTTAAATACTAATTTATCACATTCAGCTATACTTGTTATCTCTTTGACGTCCATAGTAAAAGGTTTCTGTAATGGTAAATCAGTGTCACCACTCATACGATATTCAAAGTCATTCAGTTCTTTCTTAACTTGCTTAAATCCACCACGTCTAAAAGCACCGCATACAAACTTAATATTATTCCAATTAAGTGCCTTAATGTATTTCACTACCATGCTAACACGCTGTCTTCTAGGTGTCCCCACTGGAAGTATCTTTTCAATCACACGACCAGGGAAACTCACCAATTTCCAACCACGTGAATTAACCATATTCTGATAATGACGCTCCACTTCTAACAACTGGTCAATGTGACCTCGTTGGTTATTTATTATAATATTTTTTTGCTCAATTATTTTATTTTTTGAGTCTATTCTTTTTTCTGCATCTTTCTGAATTTCAATTATTTTTTTCAAATACTTTCTTTCCGAAGCAATCAACTGTTGGATATGCATATTCTTATTCTTAAGTAACTCAAAATAAGCGTTTTCATATTCTGTTGGTTGACAGTTTTGTATTCTAAATCTCAAAACCACTTCACCTGTTGAAACATTTGAAATAACAAATGCAATTTCTCGTTCTAGAAAGACATCTTGCACATTACTATTAGTAAATTTTATGTGATTATCAAGATTTGTTTCTTCCAATCGAATCAATGTTGGAGTATCTATAACAAATGTACACCTCAAATCAGTAGCGTCTGCATTCTCAATATTAAACTTGAATCCGAATACATCATCTTTCGAATTAGAAACAAGTTGATAATATCTGTCTTGGTTGTCATTAGTTCTATAACTTACATATAACTTCCTATAAGAAACAGAATTAACTCCAATCACCTTTTCGGATGCAAGATGTTTCTCTTTTTCTTCTAGTTGCTGTAAAATTTGTGAATAAAATGTATCTAACACATTATCTATCTCTACAAGTTTTGCGTCTATCTTATCAATCGGTTCCGTTACAACCGAGCACAACTTGTCAGCTAACATTTCATTGTTGCCAAGAACATAATCTCTTCTATCCACATAATCATATAGTCCGTCTATCTTGGAGGCAATCGTCGGATACATATCTAACGCGATACTTGTCACCCCATATCGCATGGCAGTAAGACTCCCATGAAGGCTTGTGCCTACAAACACTTGCGCGTTTGCTATAATGCAAGCAATTTCTTCCGGTTGCATCAATTCTCTAATACACATAAAGTTAGGTATCTTTCGTTTTTCAATATTGCACACCACATCAATATCGGAATGTACATAATTGACCGGGATAACCACTATATTTATCTTTTTTTCTGTCGAGTAAATTTCAACTTGTTCAATCACTGTATCTAGATCATACGTGGTTCCGTACTGTAAAACCATATATGGGGCTTTCAAATTACATTTAAATTTCTGCGCTACCTGTTCTTTCTTTCGAACCAAATTCTCCTTCGGATATATATCCTTCATTCCCCAAGCAGTATCTGGAACTAACTTTAAGATATCGTCTTTTATAATGCCTTTCAGACGCTCATAAGAATATCTATCGCGCACAGAAAACAACACAACATTGTTCAGCAGCTTCTTCATCTCATCAATCTGTCCGTGCGAAAAAGAATAAGGAACCCCAACTGCATTCATAATAACGGGAATATTATATTTATCAGCATATTCTAAAGGGATTTTCCATAAAGCACCTTCTTTATACTGACTTTTACCTTTGGAATTACTAAATATTATGGGGTGATAATGAAACAACTCACCACCACCAATTATAATGCAATCAAAATGTACATTATTATGGATTTCCTCAAATTCAGAAAATGCATATACAACATTTTTATTGTATCCATATTCATTCTTCGTTGGTGCAAAAAGCGTTATGGATACACTTTCCCCTAATCCATTCTGTAATACTGTCGGAAATAAGGAATCTCCATAACTATTAATATCAAAAGCTCCAAACTGTGCAACTTCATACCTTTGCTTCATCTTGTCTCCTACTTACTCTTTACTACAAATCAAACTATAGCCACTTATGCTTCATGCTCACAATACCCGATTCTTTTGTATTCGATAAAGTAATTTGCATTTCTCTAACCTTTTTTATAATATCACAAGCAATCTGTTCCTCATCACGCAACCCAATATCAATAAAGTACTTTCCTGGCAACAAATTCAAATCATGAATTATAAAATGAATTTCTCCCATTCCAGACAACTCTTTATAGTCACCTTCATCTCCATAACTACTACTGCCATAGCAATGGACTCCATCATCCCTTGAAATACCAAAGCGACAATCGACTTTTACTTTATCAACATTCACTCTGTATTTGATAACAGCCTCTATTTGTTCACCCGTGTGCAAAACCAATACATTCTCACCTTCTGAATTCAGAATTGCAAAATCTACAATCTCGACGTCTCGTTTTCCCATACGAACTGCCATAGAATCACAAAACGCTGGCAATTTCTCTTTCGGGACATCTTCCGTTTCAGATTCTCTTTTGACCTCTTCTTCTACACATACTTCACCACTCTTAATTTCATCTAAGCCCTTAGAATTTTCCAATTTCTCCTGAAACTCTTTCTCTTTCTTTTCCAAACGCTTTTCTTCCATCGAAGCAAGATAACGCTCACCTATCTCACGCGCCTTTCCCTCTTCTAAAATCAAGCCCTCTTCAATCCAAATACAACGGTCACAAATCTGCTCAATCTGAGACATTGCATGAGAAACAATCACAATAGTAGTACCCTTTGCTTTAATTTCTTTTAACTTTTCAAAACACTTTGTTTGGAAACTAACATCTCCTACAGCAAGAATTTCATCAATCAAAAGCACATCCGCATCTACATTAATAGCAACCGCAAACGCAAGACGCATATACATACCCGACGAATAGGTTCTTACTGGATTATCAATATATTCCTCTAACTCAGAAAAGCGAATAATATCATCTAATCTCTCATCCACTTCTTTTGCTTTGATGCCAAATATAGAAGCATTGATATATATATTCTCTCTTCCTGTTAAATCCGGGTGAAATCCTGCTCCCAACTCAATCAAACTTGATACTCTTCCCTTAATTTCAATTGTACCTTCATTAGGGCGCAAGATTTTGGTAAGCATCTTGAGCGTTGTACTCTTGCCACAACCATTTTTACCAATCAGACCGATAGCCTCTCCACGCTTAACTTCAAAACTTATTCCTTTTAAAACTTCTCTTAATTCATATCGATTTCTATGACGAAAAAGCACTTTATCCTTTAAGGTTTTTCCTTTGTCCGGATATACTTTGAAATGTTTCTTTACATTTTCAACTCTAATCACAACATCATCATTCATATTACTCATTATAATTCCTCCGCAAAATTGCCTTCCAAACGTTTGAATATCAAGCTACCTACTACCATCAACACAACACCCCATATTGCTGGCAATACCCAATCAATAGTGGTTGGGTATTGATGATAATATAGAATATCACGGAACAAATACATTACAGACGTTAACGGATTCACTCTCAGCAAATCTGCAATCCACCGATATTGTTCAACAAGGGTATCTGGTGAATACATAATTGGTGTTGCCCATATCCATGCCATCAATATAACATTAACTACATACTCCATATCTCGCAAATATACTGTAATTGATGCAAAAACCAATGCAAATCCCAAGGCAATTGCATACTCAATAACCAAAACAATTGGAAGCAATAATACCAATGGACTAAAACCAATTCTCGAAACCAATATGAAACCAAATACCACAAGCATAGATAATAACAAATTCACAAATTTTGCCGAAACAGAAGATATCGTTAATACCTCTCGTGGAAAATATATTTTCTTCGTCATGTCGGCATTATAAATAACAGAACATGCACCCTGAGAAATCGAGTCAGAGAAAAACTGCCACGGAATCATGCCGGTCATAAGATAAATATAGTAATCGGGAATATTACTTGGAAATACATACGTAAACACAAAGGTAAATACAGCAATCTGACACAATGGACTAATAAAAGACCACAAAAAGCCAAGTACTGATTTTTGATACCGACCTCGTAATTCGCGTTTTACTAAACTATATATCATGTCTTTATAATTCAATATTTCCTTTGTTCTAGCTAACATAACTAAACCTCTAACTTTCTTTTTGTATGCGTTCCATTAAACCATCTAAACGCTTGTCAATATTATACGTATTCTTCATAAACCTCTTGGCAGCATCGCCAATTTCATAACATTCTACCTCGGATTCATATAGCCGTCTTATCATTGTAACATATTCTTCCGAACTTTCACAGTAGCAATATTCAACATCCGCTTTAGCTGGTATTCCTTCTATTCCTACAGAATTTGTTAAAACTGGAATCCCCGCTGACATTCCCTCTAATATTTTAACCTTAATTCCTGCTCCTAAACGCAACGGTACCGCCATGCATAAACATTCAGAGAAATCCTTATGTATATCTTCCACATAACCTCTGACACATACTTTTTCACTTACGCATTGTTTCAACTCCTCTTTTGGATTACTTCCTATAATTTCAAGCTTTATATCTGTATCCTGCAATTGTGTCATGACATTTCGTATCATCCACATGGCAGCGTCGTGATTTTCATTGCGACTCATAACACCTAAAAAAATCACCTTGGGCACAATCTTCTCTCGTTTTACATCGGAATAATCTTCATAATACGGAGTTGCTACATATATTTTCTCCGATGCAATCCCATTTTCTCGTAATAATTGACAATCCTTTTCATTGTTAACTACAACCAAACTACAATCCTCTAACAATTGCAATTCGCACATCTTTAACTTTTCATACAGTTTCTTTTGTTTCTTTCTCTTATTGATATCTTTTGTTTCTTTATATCTTCTTTCATAGCCCAAAAACGTTACATCTTCCTCGATAATCACTGTATACGCATTGGGAAATAGCTTTTTAACAATTGGAAGTAAAAAGGCAGTACCGGTCCATTGCATAATAACAACTTCTGGTGTGCATTCCTTAGAATACTTCACTACCATATTCTTCAATTGTTGAAATTGATAAGATAGTATCGTTTGACAAAGATAGTGATTGTCATTAAATACTGAATTTACATTATACAACTTGCGAAAAAAGTTCTTAACCCAACTACCATCCTCAAACACAACTTGATTTGCTATACCATATCGATCTAAGTCTATGTCTTCTCTCTGACACCGCTGTGCTAACGTGATAAGATGTATGTCAAACAAATTCGATTTCTGAAAATATTTTATATAATAATTATGTGTTTTCCCACCTGCATGTGGCACCTTATCATACGGCACATATGGTGAAATCCATAATGTCTTCTTCATATTCCACATTTCCTTCTGCTATTTTTTATGTTCACTTCACAAGGCACCTAGTTATTGATCCTTATCCTGAAGCAACGTTTTATATATCTTTGCCGCTTTCACTGTTTCCTCCATCACAAACCGTAATTTCTGCTTTTCTGTCTTGTTTTTCCCCTTGGTAGCCAATCCATCTCCATGAAGAACCTGCACTGACGGCTCAAAAACAACACGATATCCTGCACGCCTACATCTTTCATGAAGAATATATTCTTCATAATAGAAATGCGTTTCTGGTACAAACATTTTTTCTTCTGTTACAAACTTTCCTGCCACCACGAGACACGCACCACAGGGTACAACATCATCCCGTCGTTCTGATAATGCCACATTAACATTCTGATTCCTTGCCCTATCATAATTGCGTTGTAACAATGGATACATTATAGGAAATAGTTTCAAACATATACGATTCATCCATATCGTATAATCAACCTGCCGTAAACTTCTCCCCTGCACATCAATTGGGCTTTGATGTTGTCCCGTATCACTACTTACAACATCTGGGCTCAGCACTTCAAAAGGATACACTTCATAAAGCATCTCGACCCTCTCTATAAAATCTTTCTGAGGAAATATAATATCATTATTCGTAACAACAATGTAATCCGGACTATACTTTTCTTTCGCAATACGATAGCCTTCATTGTTTGCTTTTGAGAATCCTATATCTTCTGCTATCTGCACCCATTCGATATTCCTCTCTTCTTGATATTGTCGTTGCAACTCTTCTCTCTCCCCTGATGTTTTCAGATAATCATTATCTACAACAACAATACTGATATTCTCCTGTTTATCCAATTGTAATATCGAGTCAATACACTTTTGAGTGACTTTAATATCTCCAAAGTGTAATACCACAAAGCTCACCTTGTTCATTTCACACCTCTGCACATCTTATCAACATGCTATTCTAAGAAATATCGACATTAATCCGCATCGATATATCCACACAAAAAACCGAACTGCAATCTTCTGAAAAATTGGAATATCCAACTTTGAAAAAATTTTGTTCTTCTTATTTTTATAATAACTGGGATAGTATTCGTCTAATATATATTTGATATAGTCAGCAAGCTTAACCAATTCTTCTTTACTCGCTCCTTTTGCCAACTGAACAAATGTACTCAACACTCTCAATACGAATAATACGTGAAATTCTATATCATTCTTTAAGCCAACTGTTCTCACTTTCTGAATCGCTTCCTCCAACGCCTGATAAGGCAAATTGATACTCTTAAGTCCCTTAAAATTATGGGTTGCTGAAGCTTCATGCTGCACATAATAATATTCTGCCTGCTGCATTGTAATAATATTCTCACAAATCCCAGCAAAAAAAAGAGCAATCGGTATATCTTCGCCGCGTTCTCCTTCCCAAAACTTTACACTATATCTATCCCACATTTCTTTTTGATAAAAATGACACGCAACCGTACAGATACGAAAACACCATTCTTCATGTTCAAAACGAATATATTGTCCTGGGATAACTTCCTCTATAACCTGATTATCCACAGAAACTTTTTTCATTCCACAAATAATCATATCCGCACCGCGCTTTTCCGCACACTCCACCAAATCCTTTATATAATCTGCACCAATATAGTCATCGCCATCTACAAAGGTAAGATACTCCCCTGTTGCAACAGCAATTCCGCTATTTCTGGCATTGGACACACCACCATTTTCCTGATGTATCACAACAATGCGGCTATCGTTCTCGGCAAATTGATCACATATCTTCCCAGACGAATCCTTACTTCCATCATCCACCAAAATAATCTGTAAGTTCCGATAAGTCTGTCCGCATACAGATTCGATGCACTTGGTCACATATTTCTCGTTATTATATACCGGAATAACAATCGATACCATTTTCGTTGTCTCCATTGTCTTCCTCCTTACTTCTTGTCCCCTACGATTTCCTGTACTTCCTTTTCAATTTTTTCCTTGAGGTCATCCTCTATCGGTTCACCGTTATAGCTGTTAAGCATTGCAACAATCTGCGCAAGTCTGCGAATACGCGCTGATAATCTAGAAACGGTTACTGTCAACACAAATATGATAATCAAGGAGAATACAAATCCTAAGAAAAACACCATATTTACCGGTGAATAGATTCCTAATGCCTTAGAAATCTCCGCCAATTTTTCTGGAGAACCCGCAATAAACAATAGCATAATCATTACAATCAGCCATACTAATGAATACTTTAGTTCCAATTTTCTCTTTCGAATCATATTAAGGATTAATAATAGAATCAGAAGAATTCCCACAATGAGGATTATCTGAAATTTGCTTGTCATCATAATCTATCGCACCCTTTCAATCAAAATTGCAAGTGTCACTTTAATCATATAATATACAGATATCCACGGAGAGATAAAGGATACTCCTCCCTGTCGGTCTCTCATTTCCACCGGCACCTCTGCAATCTTGCGCTTGTGGCGAATCAATCGCATGGTACTTTCCGGTTCTGGATAATCCCTTGGATACTCATTTGCAAACATCTCTATCGTCTTTCGATTACACATTCTCATACCCGAAGTTGGGTCAGTAATCGTCTTTCCACTTAATAGCTTGATAAGCACTGTAAAATAACGGATTCCAATTCTCCGAAGCCAAGTTGACTGGAATCCAGCATTATCGATAAACCGGGAACCAATGACCATATCAAGCTTATTATCAATCAGACATTTCGCCATGTCATTGAGATACTCCGCTTTGTGCTGTCCATCCCCATCAAATTGCACGGCAATATCATATCCATTGCGATATGCATACAAATATCCAGTCTGAACCGCACCACCAATTCCTAAATTAATCGGTAGATTCAATACGTTATATCCCTGATAGCGACAGATATCCATAGTGTTATCCGTAGAACAATCATTGATAATCACATAGTCGAAATCCGGCGCATTCTTCTTAATATCCTCCACCGTAAATATAATACTTTCTTTTTCATTATGAGCTGGTATAATCGCTAACTTTTTCATACTCGTATCACCATCATTTCAATTCATTCGACTTCTGACCACTGGCATACAGCTTCACTAGTAGCTTCGCAATTGGCTTTGGCCAGAACTTACTATACATTTCCATATCTTCATCTGAACGCTTATTGTCCTGAATAATTGCGGACGTCTCGGAATCCTCATGAATCCTGTGATGCATAAGGATCTGCTTGTCATATATAAAATCTCCCTCTAACCGGGATAGCGCTTCCCATGCTTCCCAATCCTCGTTACTGCGAAATCCTTGTCGGAACACTTCTTCCGGAAGGTTTTCCTTCGCATAAGCCACAGAAGGACAACAAATCGGCGAACCCAAGGAAAGGATTCTTCTTCGAACAAAGCGGTTGGAAAAGAACGCCTTACAACGCAACGGTAGCAACATAATACGCTTTATCGCGAGCAACCGATTTTTAACAACCACCTTTTCTCCGCGAATTTCTCCGTAATCACTAAAGAAAATTAGTGGTTTCTTAGAACCTTCCAACGCTTTCAACGCATGCTCCGTATAATCTGGTAGATACACGTCATCTTGATGGGCAATAGTCAAATAAGGTGTTAACACTTTATTATAACCGTAATTCCAATCTAATACAATATCCGATGCACCTTCTCGCACATATAATGGTATATCATGCTTCTTTGCAATCAGCTCAATATAGGCATTCGGCGTAGATGTCATCATGATAATCTGAGAAGGAATCTTTTGCATTTTCAAAGACGTAATGCAGTTTTCTAAATATGGACTTTCTTTATATGCACATATTACAAAGGTATGTTTCATTCTTCTTTCGCACCCTCTACAAAACCGCAATAAAAAATTGCATTATTATCATAATATCAACCACAACAAGCGTCATCCAAATGCGTCCGCACTGCTCCTTGTTCACCTTAATCATAGAATTGGCTGTAACCATAAATAGTGCAGGAGCAAATGGCAAATAGTATCTTCCCTGAATTCCTGCAATATAGGTATGCCCTAATGTTGTACAAGCAAACAACATAGATGCCATAATTAAGAAAATGGATACTAGACAACTAGCGACAACAAAAACTCTCCCCTTCTTAGTGCCCCTATAGGTATCCCCGTCTACATTTACAAGTAGCAATACACTAATCAATATGATAACTAAGAATACCCAACTCATCTGAACATCAAGCCAACTTAATTTGCCGCCTAACAGACCAGCCAAATGATTGGTGCCTTTTCGAATAAATGTATTCCAATAAAGGCATATTACCTGTAGCGGATTGTCTAATACATACGACAAGGAATACAATGAATTTTCATTGGTTGTATCAATTTCCGTCAACATAAGAGATGATATAACCGGCATAAATTTGTATAATATAATTCCTGCAAAAGCAATCACACAACCAAATCCCACCACATACCATCGCTTCTTTACAGATAAAAGCTTCTGCTTCACATCACTCTTCGTTACTACTAGCAATAGCAGACAAGCAATTGGTAGATAAACACCACTCTTTACCAGACCAAGAAGACCTGTCAGAATTACAGTCAACGCAATATCCCTCTTATAATATCTATCGCACTCCACAAGCTTCAAAACCGTAGCAACAAACAAAAATGCAATCCCTGTAATCATAGGATCGTAGGATGCCGATGCAGCCTGCTGTAATGCGATTGGTGTAAACCCAAGTGCTGCCATTACATTCTTCCCGTATGGAAGCTGCTTGATTGCAAGCCACACTAGGAGCACAAACACAAGAAGATTGCATATCCGCCCCAACTGCAACGTTAGCATAGCTGACAGATTTAACAATCTACCTAAACTAATACCTAACGCAGTTGGTAGATAAATGAAATCAGGCACAAGATTACTAGAATCCGTATAGGCAGTTTCCACCAATTCCACATTCTCCGGCTTTTCAAAGGTATGATTCCACAACTGGTAATAAGAATTACTTTCCACACCATTTGCCAACATATCACTCATAACAATATCGCATTGTCGTTTCAAGATAACACCCGGTTGCTCTGAATCCTTAACGAATAGGATATCATTGGACAACTTATATGCTGTGTCCATATGCCAAGGCTCATCTGGCACACCATGTACCACAATCACACACTGGACAACTAACCCTAGCAACAATGCGATTGGAATGTAGAACCGTTCCACCGTATATTTACGCACAATAATCCAATAATAAGAAAGCGCAGCTATCAACAGCAACAACCCACAAAGAACACCATATACCTGTTTCAAATATCCTGTATTATAGTATTTCATAGCATAGATAACATTAGTCTTATTCTCTTGAACGCCATCAAAAGAAGTGACAATTCCCGTCTTATAATTCGCAGACAGGCGTACCACAGAATCTTCAGGATTTATCAACATAACACTTAAGATAAACTGTTTATTCTCAGAATTCTTAATCAGATTTTTCATCTTAAGCGTAATAATTTGCTTTTTGTTGTTGACAACATCACTTAATGGAACATTTCGATAATAATATTCTTTTCCAGACCCTGGTTCTGTCAATGATATCTCTATCTGTGTGTTGGGATTAATATTCTTACCCACACATTGAAGCTGTAGTCTCCTCAACCTTGGAACCGTACAAGTAAACACTTGCGTTAACGATGTTTTCTGCGCAGATAACTCTACATAACTATTCTCTTTATGCTCCCACATAAGCGTGCAAGTGTTTATATTATCCAGCTTAGGCTCCAACTGTGCCTTATAAACAAGCAGACACAGGATGGCTAATACTAACAACATTACGGCACCCTTAATAATTTCTTTTCCTGTAATATTACATTTCTTATTCATAAATACCATCCTTACAATTGTCATCTATCCTTCATATCACTTATCTTCATCAAATTTATCAATCTGTTATTCACAATTGCTATATGCAAGATAACCCCTATTTTATAGTCGTATCTATATACGTGTACATTATACATACTTTCTCCGATATTTTCAACAAAACCCTCTGCTTAAGTTTGACAACCACATCAAAAAAAGTATAATGGTATATATCAGCAACAAGAAGGCAGGAGATACTATGCAAGCATTTTTAATTACCGCTTACAAAAACCAAAATCAACTAGTTAAATTGATTCATTCTTTAAATAAACACGCTCTGGTTTTTGTCCATATCGACAAGAAATCAACTGAGTTGAATCTGCAAGAATTGAACAGTTTAGGCTTAGAAAACACTCAATTCATTTCTAAGTACAACATCCCATGGGGTGGCTATACACATTTACTTGCAATTCTCGACCTATTCAAAATGGCTTTAGGTGATGAACGCGTCAGCTATATACATACCATATCTGGACAAGATATTCGAATTAAGCCATGGGAATACATTGAAGACCATTTTCGCACATGTGAGAATATATATATGACCTGTTTCGATTCTAAGGACTTACCTCAGGGAATCAAAAAACGTTACACACAGAGAATCGTCACCTCAAGAGGAACATGTATAAGAAAACACATCGAGCGATTAAACAGATTCTACCAAAAAGTACAGAACAAGCTACACATTTCATGGAGTACAATCAAACCCTTCGATGATGTATACAAAGGTGTAATATGGTGTTCCATGCCACGGCATGCGGCTGAATATGCACTAGATTTTTCTAAGAAGAATCCTGTTTTTCTCAGAACACTTAAACATGTCTCGTTGCCAGAAGAGTTTTTCTTTCAAACCATCTTCATGATGTCCGATTACCGGCAACATGTAATAAAGGAGAATTTACGCTTTACCGACTGGACCAAACGAAATGGTTCTAAACCTGCAATATTGGACGAGACAGATTTTGATTCTGTCATCCAAAGCAACTGTATTTTCGCACGTAAAATAGATGAGGATATATCCAACGAGCTTATCAAAAAAGTGGATGCCTATCTTGAGGGAAGATAGGCATCCTCTTTTTCTTTATCTAATCTCTCGCATACAAATCTCTTGTATACACCTTGTCTTCTACATCCGTAAGTTCATCACTCTTACGATTTGCAACAATGACATCTGAAAGCTTCTTAAATTCCTCAAAATCTGTAATCACTTTACTATTGAAGAATGTCTCATCTTTGAGCGTCGGTTCAAAAATCACAACCTCAACACCCTTTGCCTTAATTCGCTTCATAACACCTTGAATAGAAGACTGTCTGAAGTTATCCGAATTTGCCTTCATGGTGAGACGGTAAATACCAACCACCGGATTCTTCTTTTCTGGATATCCCGCAGCACGAAGTATCTGCTCTGCAACGAAATCCTTTCTAGTGCTATTGGCATCCACAATTGCCGCAATAATGTTGTTTGGAACATCCTTATAATTTGCTAGCAATTGCTTTGTATCCTTTGGCAAACAGTATCCTCCATAACCAAAGGAAGGATTGTTGTAGTGTGTTCCGATTCTAGGGTCTAATCCAATACCCTCAATAATCTGTTTTGTGTCAAGACCTCTTACCTCCGCATAAGTATCCAACTCATTGAAGAAAGATACGCGGAGAGCCAGATAAGTATTAGCAAACAATTTAACCGCTTCTGCCTCAGTAGGATTTGTATATAAAATATCGATATTTTCTTTTATTGCACCTTCCGCCAACAAACCTGCAAAGGTATGAGCTGCCTTGGAAAGTCTTTCATCCTCTAACGGTGCACCCACAATAATTCTTGATGGGTAAAGGTTATCATACAATGCTCTGCCTTCTCTTAAAAATTCCGGTGAAAAGATAATATTATCACAATGATATTTCTCGCGTACCGACATGGTATATCCAACGGGAACGGTCGACTTCACCACCATAATCGCATCTGGGTTAATCTCCATGACCCTTTCAATTACACTCTCAACAGAGGATGTGTCAAAATAATTCTTCTGTGGGTCATAATTAGTCGGTGTAGAGATAATAACAAACTCCGCACCCTTGTATGCCAACTCTGCATCCGTTGTTGCAGTTAGATTAAGTTCTTTATTTGCAAGATAATCTTCAATCTCTGCATCCACAAGTGGAGACTTTCTATTATTAATCATTTCCACTTTCTCTGGAATAATATCTACCGCATAAACCTCATTATTCTGTGATAACAAAATTGAGTTTGACAAACCCACATAACCGGTTCCCGCTACTGCTATCTTCATACTCTATATCCTCCGTTTTCTCTTACTCTACTTCTATGCAACTCCTCATCACTCATCCTGCATTTCGCAATCATGCAATAGTATATCTACTTCTCCCAAACCATAATAGTCTTTCCAATCAGCTTGTGAATATCTTTCTCAAAGGCTCTCGACATATCTTTGATATCCCGGATCACAACCTGTTCACCTACAATATTCTCAAGATAATCCACCACCTCTGGTCTTCTTCTATACAAATCCACCAAATTGACAAAATCTTCTCTTCCGCTACGGCTACTTCCTATCATGCGCAGACCCTTTTCCAACATCATTCTGGTGTTGATTGGCGCATTGTCCTCTGTCACTCCTAAAATTCCAATAGTTCCCTCTGGACGGATATAATCAATAATCTGATTAATTGCTCTCGGTGCTCCGTTACCACCCACACATTCAAATGCGTGGTCTATTTGAAAATCTTCTGGAATCGCATTTACCAGATAAATTCCATCTGCAAAGGTGAAATCATTAAGCTTGGACTTGTCAAGCCCCAACACATACACCTGAATCTCCGGATACATACTTTTTAATAACAACGATGTGATATAACCAAGATTGCCATCTCCCCACACACCAATCACATTGCGTCTTTCATGAGCCGTTCTCATAAAACGCTCAATCGCATGGTAGCTTACACTGACAATCTCGGTAAATGCTGCCACTGTAAGATTGATATCCTCCGGAAGCTTCACCAATCTATCCGCTGTAGTCTGTACATATTCCTGCATAAAACCATCCGTTCCGCTAGCACGGAACTTAGAGCTTCTGAGATAATTCTCTGCAATGACAGAGTCCTCTTCGCAAGGAAGATTCGGAATCATAACCACTCTATCCCCCACCTGAAATTCTCCAGTAGGGTCATACACTACTTTTCCAATTGCTTCGTGAATAAGTGCCATTGGAAGCTTCTGATTCAAGATTTCCTCTGGCCGGTTTCCCTGATAGTATCTCTGGTCCGCATTGCAGATAGACAAATGCGTCGGACGTACAATGATATGTTCTTCATCAAAGGTGATGTCCTTAAAAACCAATTCAAATTGTCTTGGTTTCTTTAATTGATATACTGCATTCAGCATTCTAAATTCCTCCTAAAAGAGCCTCTGCAACTCTCAAGTCATATGGATAAGTAATCTTAATGTTCGATTCCTCTCCATCCACAAGGTGAACCTTCTCTCCCTTTATTACTAAAATCTTACAAGCATCTGTAAGAATCTCCTTTTCCTCTTTCGTCAAGGACTCATAAATATCCTTCAAATGTTTTGCTCTGAAAGACTGGGGGGTTTGCCCCTGATACATCTTTGAACGATCTGGTATATTGCTAATTAACTGATTATCCATACTTTCCACAATGGTATCCGTAGCCGGAATCACCGTGTCGCAGGCACCATACTCTCTAGCGTAACGAATATTCTCTTCAATAATGCGGTGTGTCAAGAATGGTCTTACCGAATCATGTGTCACGATAATGGTCTCCTCGTCCAAATCACCCTGTCCATCAATGTATGCAATGGCATTCATAATGGTTTCGTTACGAGTAGCACCACCCTCAATCACCTTCACACGTTCATCCTTTGTAACATACTTACGAATCAAGTCCTCAGTATGCTTCATCCATTGCTTTGGAGTAAGAACCAAAATACCACAAAACTCTCCATTCATAACAAACTTTTCAATGGTGTGTACAATAATTGGCTTGCCACCAAGCTCCATAAACTGTTTCGGCTTCTCTACATTTCCCATACGAGTTCCCACACCACCTGCGAGAATCACACCATACACTTTACCTGATTCCATAATCATCCTCCTTGTCATCCAATCACATATTCCACAATGCGCTTTGTGGCATTGCCATCGCAGCCACTCATATACGCATCCACAAACCGTTCCACTTTCTCTTTATCAAAGTTTTCTATTGTCTCAATTTGTCGCACCAATTCTCGCATCGTTTTTACAATCGGTCCTGGCACAAATGTATCATATGGATAATAAAATCCTCTCTCGTCATAGTACGCATCTAAATCATGTGAAAAAAATATCATTGGCTTACGCATTAGGGCATATTCAAATATAATTGAGGAATAATCTGTTATCAACACGTCAGCTACCATCAATAACTCCTCTGTGGATAACTCCCCTCTTATCTCCCTACAGTATTCTTCACATTCCTTCGGAACGGAATAGGGTTGCTTCACAAAGGGATGCTGCTTTATGAAAAATACATAGCGTTCCGAAAATCTTGATAATTCCTTCACATCAAACACATCCGGCGTGAAAGCCGTCTTGATATCCCCACGGAAGGTTGGCGCATATAGAACAATCTTACGTCCTCCAATCCATTCCTTGTATGGCTCTAACCTCTGCTTTGCAAGCGCTTTTTTCTCATCAGAATAATACACATCTGTGCGACTTACGCCCATTGGCTTTACCACAGATACATCTTTTGATAAGCCAAATGCTTCCTCATAGGCCCAACATACGGCCTCACCACTAACACAAACCAAATCATAATTCCTGTGACCAGAGTATTGCTGAAGCGTTTTCTTATCTTCACCAAACTGCTTGTCCGCCACACTAAAGCCCCATTTCTTAAAGGCTCCACAAGCATGCCATACCTGAATAAGCTTTGTTTCATTTCGCAATGTAAACATTCCAAACAAACTGTTGGACTCATTTAAAAAAATAGCTTTTGCATTGGATATATCCCATATGAGCTTAATACTTCTTCCAACGATTGCTCCCCAACCAGATAGATTCATCTTAAGGTAATGCACCTTCGTCTCATATCCACGGCATTGAAACAACTCCATGAGATACGGATAGTTTTCCGAAAGAAGCTCACCATGGTTTTCCACAAAGATAATCTTATGCTCATCCACCTGACGGTGACTTCCGATGAAATATACGCTTGGATATATGCACTTGAATACAATCCATTTGCAAATTCTACTTATCACTACTGCATAAACTCCTCATATTCATCCAATACTTCCACTGGATTTCCAATTCGCTTAATTTCACCCTCATGCATCCACATAACCCTGTCACATAAGCTCTTCAGAGTCTCTATATTGTGAGACACAATAATAACGGTGCGCTCTCTGCTCGAAATCAGTTCCTTCATCTTGGCATAACTCTTCTTCTTGAAATTGGCATCACCAACACTAAGCACTTCGTCTATTAGCATAATTTCCGTCTCCAAAACTGCTGTAATAGAAAATGCAAGCTTGGAATGCATACCACTGGAATATGTCTTAACCGGCATATCAATAAATCTGCCAAGATCCGCGAAAGCAATAATCTCTGGCATCTTTGCACGAATCTCTTCCTCAGAAAATCCAAGCAACATACCCGATAACAGAATATTCTCTCTTCCAGTCACTTCCTTCTGAAATCCCACGCCAATCGCCATCAAAGAAACTGTATTGTCTTTCATATCTATACTGCCCTGATCCGGATTAAATATACCGGCTAACGCCTTCAGCATGGTAGACTTACCACTACCATTCTTACCGATAATACCAAGAATTTCTCCTTTGCGAACGGTAAAGGACACATCCTTTACTGCTTGAAATTCTTCCACATGGGATTTCTTGAATTTCAAAAGACTCTTTTTAATTGAATATGCCTGAATATTCTTGTATCCAATACACAGATTCTTCACCTCAATTGCAATATCCTGCGAAATCTCTGCCGGTATTCCCATATCCTTCTTATCCTCTTCCTTTGCCATATTCTTCTCATTCATCTTCGACATATCTTCACCCATCAAATCACCTTCACGTAGCTATTCTCATTCTTATAAATGGTTCGAATACCAATTACCGAAAATACCAATGCAATCAGCATCCACACACCTAATGCAATCCAACTTGGTTCTTCTTGATATAACAGTACACTTCTCATATCACGGATTAACAAAGCAACTGGATTGCCATATATTAACACCTGGGCAATCTCTGGATAATCGTCACCCAACCGACTGTCAATGCTATAGAAAATACCAGTCATATAGAACAATAGTTGCATGGCAATATTCACAACATTACCTAAATCCTCCACAAACACACCAAAGTGCATCAGATTCACGCAAATCGCAAAGGTAACTAGTATAAGCAACAGCAGAATTGGAAGAAAGTACAATACACGAACCGATAATTCTACTCTAAAAACACCCATCATAAGGAACACAATCAGCCACGAAATCACCATTTTAAATCCGTTTACCATCATGTTGGTAAACAACAATACAAACTTTGGAATATACACTCTAGACACAATGGATTTGTTACGCTTAATCATCTTCACACTTTGAACCACATTCTTATTAAAAAACGCCCACATGGTTTGTCCAATAAAAAGAAATGGTACAAAATACTGTTCCTTTGCTTTAAACACCAAGCCAAAAATAACATAGTATATCATCATGGATAACAACGGTTCCAAAATCCACCAAATCCAATTGAGATAAGAATTGGCAACCTCTGTTTTCAAAGAAGACTTTGCTGCTCTCACCTCGTAATTATAATATTTCTTAACATCTGCAATAAATCGTTTCATTCTATTTCACCTCATCAGACCATTGTATCATAGAATCATCTACTCCACAAGAAAGGATTCGCACTCTACATACAACACTCTGCTTATTTCATCTGCTCTAATATAAACTCAGCAACCCTCTCAGAAGACCTTCCGTCTAAATGATCAAAGAATCGGTGTTTAAACGCCTTCACCTTCTCCTGCTCGTAATCCTCCTGCTGGATTGCACTACAAATCTGTTCTACATTTCGAACAATCTTACCTGGAACAAAGTTTTTGAATGGATAGTAAAAGTCTCGATTTACCACATAGTCTTCCAAATCAAAAGCATAAAACAACATCGGAATGTCAAGCAAAGACGCCTCAAAAATAACGGAAGAATAATCTGTAATCAATAAGTCTGTAATAAACAGCAAATCGTTAATCTCTGATTCCTTGGACAAATCCAAAACTCGGTCCTTCACACTATCATCCACCGGATGCTTCATTTCCACAAACGGATGGTGCTTGATAATAATCATATACTCGTCACCAAGCTTCTCTAACACCTGCTTTACATCAAATTTGCCAAACGGAAAATGAGCAGTTCCCGCACCATTCCCACGGAAGGTCGGTGCAAACATAATTATCTTCTTTCCCTTTAACTGTGGATACTCCTTATATAACTTTTCCTTAATCTCAACCATATGTTCCTCTTTGAAGAAATCATCTGTCCGAGGAACACCCAAAGCTTTTACATTGTCCTCACCAATTCCAAAGCCTTCTGCATAGAATCGGCAGATTTCTGAGGAGCTGACAATTGCATAGTCATAGTAACGATGGTTTGTACTGGTTTGGTTCGGACCTCCATCCTTTCCCACTCTTGTAAATCCAAAGGTTTTAAAAGCACCACAGGCGTGCCACAATTGAATCAAGGTTCGTTTCTCCATCACCCACACCTCGTTGAGAATCGGAGTAAAATCATCTACGATTACAACCTTACTTCTAGCAAGCTTATACGCCAAGGAACACATCGCCCGGTAAGTCATGTACTTAGTCTTTCCCGGAATCAGCCAGAATAAAACCTTAGCATTTTTCTCCTGTAATACTTCGTTGACATAGGCAATATTACCAGTCAAATCTGTTCGTCTAGAAGACACAAATAAAATGTGGTTCTTTGGGAAAAACAAAGACAAAAAGGATGCCAACACATTTAAAAATGTCTTCTTAATGGTTGCGCGATTCATCGTCAAGCGACAAAAAGAAGAGTATCTCCACTTAGCAAACAGTAATGTTCTCTTCAGCTGTCCACCACCATAGGTGTTTTCCATATATCTTCTCTTATTTCCAAGCATATGGACATAAATCCCATCTAATACAAACAATGGAAGTAGCAAGGTGCCAATCACAAATTCCAGTGCGCGATAAAGGAAACAAAACAGCGAAACTAATATATTCTTATGGTAAATCACTGGTTTCTTTCTCTTAATATGAATCACACCCGACTCTGTAAAGCAAGCGTATTCATTTTCGTCCTTTACCTGATTAAATTCTTTCCCTTCTACCACAACATCCTGATACCCTTTTCCGTCATAAGCCTGAACCACAACCGTAAATGCATTCAGATTATTACTGAAAAACAGCGCATCCAATTCATAGTCAAATATGGCATAACCAATAAACGCTCCGTTTTCATCAAAACTGGTATCGGTAACGGCAAGCGGTAAGATTCTTGATTCCTTTCCATTACTGAATTTCACCGCTAATTTAATCTCCAATTCTTCTGGCTTCCCTGCTGTGTTGCGCACCAGTACCCCTAGTGTCATGATATTTCTTCGAATTGCTAATTTGTCGACTAAAACTTCTGTTTGTTCATTCAACTTCATGTTACTTGTTACCTTTCTTCTTACCAGCTATTCTATCCCAAACACCCACAACACGACACATCGTTTGGTATCTCTTGGAATTTTTAATGGTTTCTAATTCCTTTTCTTTCTTTTGCAATCTGCTCTCTTCTTTTTGCAAGGCTTTAATCTCTGCATTCTTCTCGGCAATCTGCTTATTCTTTCTCTCAATTGTACCTCGATATTCCCGTTGCTTTTCAAAAAGATATTCCTGTGCTGTCAACTCCATAATCAAAACAAGATTTCTATATTCCGCAGAATCAAAATAGTAGTCCTCATTCCGTAATGTAACACCAAGCTTTTCAAACCCTTCTTCCTTCATTGTGTTATACAACTCGTAAAACGCTGATATATCATTTTGTATCCGCAAGCTAAATAATAACAAGTTCAATAATTTGTTATCAAATGCGCATCTAACATCTTCGTTTTGTAGCATACCACAAGCATCCAACTCCTCTTTCACTTTCGTCATAGCCACATAGGAGCATAGTGGAGTTTTTGAAAAAGTAGCAGTCAAATTATTTTGCTGATGTACCTTGTAATGAATCAATATCCTTTTTACCGCTGTAATTCGCTGAGCCATAATCAACGACATAATACAAAAATATTGGTCATTTGCCCGGGCAATTTCCTGAAAAGCCAGCTCCTTGTCCAAGATAAATTGTCTTCTAAACATCTTATTCCATGGCACAAGAGATGTGAAATACAAGATGTACTTTCCCATATCATTTAATGAAAACGGCATATCATCTGGCAATAGCTTCTCTCTCAGATAATGCGGTTTCTTTATATATTCTTCTATCTCCACATTATACTGATCGGCATTGCATATGCCTATATCTGCCCTCGTCCGCTCGCACTCATCATACAAGCTTTCCACTAAATCTAATTCATATATATCATCACTATCCAAAAACATTAGATACTGACCCGTAGCGTGCTTCATGCCAAGATTTCGGGCAGCACCGGCATTTGCTTTCTTCTGTTGCTTTACCAATATTCTTTCATCCGTCTTTGCAATCTCAACCAATCGCTCAAACGTACCATCCGTAGACTCGTCATCCACACAAATAATTTCAATCTCCTTCAAGGTCTGATTCACAATCATTCGCATTGTCTCATTCACATAATTGATTCCATTATGAAATGGAATAATTACAGATACTTTAACATGATTCATATATTTCCCTCTTTCTAGTGCAACATTTGTACTATTTTCTCTGCAAGCATCTTGCAACACTCACCGCTTTCATAGCTTCCAAGCTCATCCGCGTGTTTTTCCATACTCGCCACCGCCTGGTCTGGCTGATACTGCTTAATCTTTTGAATCAACGCTTCCGTGGTGTCAGCCTCGGCAAATGGCCAGTCATCCAAATCTACGTAAAATCCTGTCTTTGCTGTGTATTCCTTCTTGTCAGGCACATACAAAAAACACGGACGCTTCAATAGCATATAATCCCATACACAGGAAGAATAATCTGTAATCAATATGTCTGCTGCACAGAGCAATTCCTGCATATCTGGATAGTCCATCACATCCATCACATGCTTGCCCTTCACTTTAACCTCCATGCTGTCATCCATATAGCGGTGATAACGGTTTAAAAAATACCATCTTGAATGGTTCTCATTCTCCACAATAGAGGTTTCCTCAATTTTACTTCCTAACAACCGGCTCATTTCATCCTGATTTAATTCATTCAGAGCTTCTATCAGCTTATCACCATCCAATTCCACCGGAGTAGATGGTTTCCGATAGGTCGGTGCATATAGAACGATATGTGCAGACTCCGAAATCCCATAATACTTTCTAACCTTGCCTTCTGCTTCTGCAATCTCTCCCCTCACTAGCTTGTCATTTCTCGGTGTTCCCTTACGTAGCACTTCACCTTGATATTGATAAGTGGTCTTTATCATCTGTTCTTCTTGATTCTTGCAGCTTGCCAGAAACAAATCAATATTGTCAGCACAAAATGCTGCCCTTTTCCTGGTAGCCCAATCCGCTCCTGGTGCTTCATTTTCCACTTTTTTGTAGGCTCCGCCACCGTGCCATGTATTGATAACATACTGAGATTTCCGAAATGGAAACCATGGTGCATACGAGCCATTTGTCACAATAATCTTAGAAGTCAATAACATAGGAAAAGAAGAAACAGTAAAATGCTTTACAAGCTTCACTCCTTCTTCTTTCAAAAACGAATATCGCTCCTTTTCTTCCACTGCCCAGACATACTCATAAACACCTGGGTAATTGTCACGAAGATATTCGTACAAATACTTTGGATTACAGGAGTAAGCATAACTCTTACCTCCTGTAAGTCCCGTAAATAATATTCGATTGTTCTTAACTGGCAACAGACGAAATGGTACAGTTCCGATACGAACCAACTCCGATGCTATCACCTTCAAAAGATTCTTATTCATTGTTCACATTTTCCTCTGTTTGAGATTCCACATTTTTGACAGCTGTCACCTGATTTGCATCGATTCCTTCTGTATTTTCCTTTTGGAACAAAATCTTAAATGTCAGGAACATCAATTTCAAATCTAACCAAAATGAATAATTCTCAATATAAGTCAAATCCAATTTCAACTTGTCATATGGTGTAGTATTGTACTTACCATACACCTGCGCATATCCAGTCAGTCCGGCCTTTACCTTAAGGCGAAAATCAAATTCCGGAATGATTTCCCTGTACTGTTCGGCAATCTCTGGACGTTCCGGTCTCGGTCCCACAAGAGACATATCACCACGGATAATATTGATAAGCTGTGGAAACTCATCAAAATGAATGGCGCGTAACACGCGTCCCACTGGAGTAATGCGGTCATCATCTTTTTTCGCAAGCTGTGCACCATTTTCCTCTGAATCCATCTTCATACTTCTAAACTTGTATATATTAAATACTTTATTGTCAATGGTAAGTCTCGGTTGCTTGTATAATACTGGTCCACCATCATACATCTTAATCAACAATGCTATCACCAAGAACATTGGCATCAAAACTACTGCCACCGGAATACAAACCAACAAATCGAAGAAACGCTTGATAATTCGCTGTTCTCCTGTCAACCCTTGATTACGGGATAAATACAGTGGTGTATCAAACAAATGAATACTGTCAGAGCCACGCAACAAAATATCTGAAATCTTTGGTGTTACATAGGTTCGAACCGATTCGATAAAACAACGCTTCATAATGATATTACGCTCGTATGCCGGCATATCATAAATAAGCACCGCCTCATAATCTGCAACCATGTCACATACACTTTCCAGACTCTCGTTATTCAAATCTGCCAAATCACAGATTTCATACTTATCCTTTCTAGTATGCATCTTTCGAATCATATCGTCTGGGCTTCTGTCATAGAACACCAATAAAATCTGTCGTGGCGGATATAGCTTTGCGTAAATCCATTTGCAGATAAACACCCACAATAATATGGCTATAATCTGAACCACCGTCATCTTCACCAATGGCATCGCAGATGGATATTTTCTAATGATTAATACCATCTCAAAATAAGCCACTACATTCGCACATACCAGAGACAAAACCTGTGAATACAACACATCCATTAAGCGCAGATAACCAATTCGAAAGCCTCCATACAGATGTGTCAGCAAAAACAAGATTAGACCATAGATACCAATTACAGCCCAATGTCCCCTTAGAGAAAATGGATTTTCCAACTGCTTCTCATATACGCCATACCATATAAATGCATAAATAGCAATATGAATACCCAACAGAATAAATCCCTCAAAGAAATTAATCGCCCTTTTAAATTTGTCCCTCTTTCTCACTTTGTTTCCCATGATTATATCACCACTACTTTACTAAATGACCCTTGTCATTAAATCTGTATTTCTTTCCATTAATAGAAATTGTCTTGCCTCTTACCATCGTACCATTCTTCTTAAAATAATACTTCTTACCCTTGTACTTCATCCAACCAGTCTTAGCTTCACCGCTATTTGTAAAATAATAACGATTATTCTTATACGTCACAAATCCCTTCTGCATAATACCCTTTTCGTTGAAATAGTAGCGCTTACCATCAATTTTCTTTAAGCCTGTGACACGATAACCACTCTGGTTTACATAATACTTCTTTCCCTTTGTTTTAATCCACTTGTTCTTAGCAACATTACCGGATGCATAGCGATAGAAATACTTTCCTTGTGCATTCTTGTACCAGCCCTTTTTGATACTACAGGTGCCATCTTCATTAATGGTAACGCCCGGTTCATCCGTAACGGTCTGCATTACACCATCATCATTCAACAGATAAATATCTCCATTGATATTCGTAAATCCTGTCTGCATCTCACCCTTCTCGTTGAAATAGTAGCGTTCTTCTCCAATGGTAAGCCAACCGATAGACTTGGCACCATTTTTCAAATAGTACTGCTCTCCTGCCATAGCAAACCAACCAGTTTTCAGCTTCTTACCTTGGAAATAATAGTAGGTCTTGTCACCTTCATCGTGCCAACCATACTTCAACGCAGAACTTCTTGCCGCAACTGTATTAAAATAATCCTTGTATAAGAAATTCAAATCTACTGTGTTCTCTGTAATTCCCGGAAGCTTCTGAGTAGATGTAGCCTGCCACATACCACAATTATACATGGTACGGTCCGGCTCCACATAAGTGTATCTTGCATACCAAAACTCATACTCAGAAAGCTTTTCAGAATCCAAATAGTTCAAGTACCAATTCTGGTTACAGTAAAGCATTGGAGTATATCCGGCTGCTTCAATGGTTTCCATAAAGGTTCTCGCCATCTCGGTTCGGGTATCGTTATCCGTTTTTTCCAAAATTGCTGGATCTTCAATATCATATGCCACAGGGAATTCTACTGAAATTCCATCTAGACAATCAATGGTGTATTCCGCTTCCGCCAAAGCTTGCTTCGGTGTAGTAGCATAGGAATAGAAGTAGATACCTATCGGCAATCCCACCTTAGCTGCACCTTCTACATAAGAACGGAATTTGCTATCCATGGTGCAAGATGAACCTCCATAGCGCCCTTTTCCATATCCCAAACGCAACATTACAAACTTGACCCCGGAAGCCTTAATTTTCTTCCAATTCACATTCCCTTGCCATTGGGACATATCAATACCCATGCACAATACATCCTTACTAAGCTTAGACAACCGCACACCTGTCTTGCGGCTACTGTTACGCAAAATGCCACCTTTTGCTTCATTGAAATAGTAAAATCTACCCTTTATCTTCTTCCAACCGGTAACCTTCTTACCTTCCGCATTCACGTAATAGGTTCCCTTGTTTGTCTCAACCCAAGTAGACTTTTGAATCTTACCATCTACATAATAGTATCCCTTATACCAACCATTGCGCCCTTCTGCAGAAACAGTAGTCTTCATATGACTACAAGCAGCTAACAGAATGACCACACATATTATACATCTAATATAACCTAATCTCTTTCTATTCATACGAAACTCCCATGCATCCTAAGTTCTGTTAATCCGATGCTTATCACAAAATCACCCCAGTAACATCGCATATGGATTATATAGCTTCATGACCCTTATCCTTAATCACTTGAACCACTTCATCCACATACTGCTTACAAAGCTCATCTGTAGCAGCTTCTACCATCACCCGGATGACTGGCTCTGTACCACTTTCCCTAAGAAGGATTCTTCCGTCAGCACCTAATGCTTTCTCCACTCGTTGTACCGCAGCCATAACATCCGCATCTGCTTTTGCGTCCGGCTTACTCTTCACACGCACATTCACCAGAAGCTGTGGATATATCTTCAAATCTCTGAACAGTTCCGATGCATTCACCTTGCGCTCTAGCATAACCTCCATCAACTTAATCGAGGTAAGCACACCATCACCAGTGGTTGCATACTTACTGAAAATAATATGCCCACTTTGCTCTCCGCCAAGAGAATGACCATTTTCCATCATGTTCTCAAACACATACTTATCACCTACCGCTGTCTTCTCGTAAACAATCCCCTTCTTATGTAACGCCTTATAAAGACCAAGATTTGACATAACCGTAGTGACGACAGTATTGTTATTAAGCGCACCTTTCTCTGCCATGTAACATCCACATGCATATAAAATCTTATCACCATCAATAATCTCGCCTTTTTCATCTACTGCAAGACATCTATCTGCATCACCATCAAAGGCAAATCCAATATCTAATTGCTTTTCCAAAACTAGCTTCTGCAATTGTTCAATGTGAGTAGAACCACAATTGTTGTTGATGTTCGTACCATCCGGTTCATTGCTCACCACATAGGTCTTAGCACCTAACGCCTCAAATACAGCCTTCGCCACAGTAGAAGCAGCACCGTTGGCACAGTCAAGCCCAACTCTCTTATGTTTGTAAGAACGGGTTGCCAACGTCATCAAATAACCGATATACCGATTACGTCCCATGGCATAATCTACCGTCTTACCAATCTGGTCTCTCTTTGCAAATGGAATCTCTGGAATCTCGCCGTCAATGTAGGCCTCAATTTCATTTTCCACATCTGCCTCTAACTTGTATCCCTGACCGTTAATAATCTTAATTCCATTATCGTAATATGGATTGTGACTAGCAGAAATCATAATTCCGCAGTCAAATTCATCCAAACGCACAATATAGGAAACACTTGGAGTCGGAGTTACATGCATCAAGTACACATCTGCACCGCTAGCAGTAAGTCCCGCCACGAGAGAATACTCAAACATATAAGAAGAACGTCTTGTATCCTTTCCAATTACCACTGTCGCCTTACCATCTTCATGGTTTTTTCCGTAATAATATCCTAGGTATCTTCCCACCTTATATGCGTGTTCCACTGTCAAGTCCACATTCGCTTCTCCACGAAAACCATCTGTTCCAAAATACTTTCCCATATTTCTATCCTCTTTCTTATATCGATTCACTATAATCTTGCGATTATGCTTTCTTTCTCTATTATTCTGTGCACTCCGCTTATATGCACTATTTTCGAATAATACTCACTGCATTGTGAAGATTTTCCACTTCGGCATAGGTTACTCTTCCACCAAACTCTCCGTCTAACGTCCAAGAAACCGTCTCATCACTCTCAATTACAATCTTCTTCGCCTTGAACTGATACATATAATTGGGATTAAATTCACCCATGAAATACGAAGTTACTGTGGCTTGCAAATCCAAAGGGTTATTCGGATACTTTACCAGCAGTACCTCAAACAAACCATCATCTAACTGTGCAATCTTTGCATTCGGATGATTGAATCCTCCCACGGACAATGAATTGGTAATCATTCCATATACAAAGTTATCCTCTATTACATTCCCATCGTATTCAATCTTCATATGGTATGAGCTCAGATTGGTAATCCCCTTCAATCCTTCCATCACATAAGCTGCATGACCAAAGTAATTCTTATATTCCTGCGGTGTAGTATAAGTTACTTCTGTAAACACACCAAATGCTGCCACATACACAAAAGAGTCTCCATTAAAAGCACCAATATCCACTGGCTTCGGCTGATACTTTGTAATTCTCTTTGCGGCACGTATATGATCCTTTGGAATCCCAAGACTTCTCGCAAAATCATTGGTCGTTCCACATGGAATATATCCAATTGGTGTCTCACAATTGCATTTCATACAACCTGTTACCACCTCATCTAATGTACCATCTCCACCTGCACAGACAATCACATCATAAAGCCACCCTTCTGTAGAAACAATCCGGACAGCATCTTCCTTTGCCTGTGTTGGGTATACCCTTACGTTATACTCCGCCTTAACAAACAAATCCACAATCTCAAACAGCTTGTTCTTAATGTGTTTCTTGCCCGCTGACGGATTAAGAATAAACAACATGTTCTTCATAGACAATACATCCTCCAAGAGTCTTATTCTATTTCTTCCTTGCTAACAAGCAAAATCACATCAACATTATACCATCTCTACCAGATTTTTGCAAAAAAAACAGATATAAAATACAGATTATCCTACAATTTCCTTTTCTCTCAAAAAGAAAAGGAGACTTTCATTGTATGTCACAACAAAAACCCCCTGTTTCTTCATTGCATATTATCCTTGTACTCTACTAGTCCTCTAATAATCTCGCAACCAAATCATAGATTGCCTGAACAGAATTGAAATTCTCATTCTTCATCTCATCTGAAGGAATCTTAATATCAAATTCATCTGTTATCTCCGCAATTGCACTGATAATATCGATGGAATCAATAATTCCATCATCTACCAAATCGCCCTCTGCAAGCCAGTCTCCCTTCGGAACCGCACGCTTCAACACCTCTAACAACTCATCCATTGTGAAATCTTCCATTGTGAAACCTCCTAAACTAATTCTCTTCTTAATATCTTACCATTAAAGCTACGTGGAAGCTTGTCTATTTCCACGATAATCTTAGGCACCTTATATGTCTCTAGACTCTCTCTCAAATACTGGTAAATGGAATCCTGGTCAAAAGGAACTCCCTCCTTCATAACCACAAATAACTTCGGCTCTTTACCAAGAATCGGACTGTCCACAGGTACACAGGCACATTCTAACACACCTTCGTACTTTCCTGCAACATCTTCAATCTCACTTGGTGCAATTTTATTCCCACCAGATATAATAACATCACCCTGACGTCCAAGGAGACAAATCATTCCATCTTCATCCACATAGGACAAATCCTCTGTCTGAATATAACCATTCTTCATAATAGAATTAGTGGTCTCTGCATCCTTATAATAGCCAACCATATTCATCTCACCAGAACATGCCAATAAGCCCGGATTCTCCTTGGTTGCTTCGATCGGTGTCCCCTCTTCACCAATAAACACAAAATGTGCATTACAGGTTGGGCGTCCAATACAATTCTTTTTCTCAGGATACTTGTTAAAGTCAATGATACAAGAACATCCCGATTCCGTTGTACCATAGAAGTTATATAATCTCGTATTCGGAAGCAATCTGCGAAGTCGCTCCTTATCCACATCTGGAATTGGTGCAGAACCAAGCTGCACATAATCTAACTGAGCCTTGTACTCTCCCAGCTTATCCTCACTCACATTGAAGATAGAGGCTAATGCTGCCGGAACTAAATCCATCGAGGTAACATGATACTTTTCAATACAATCGAACAACACCTGTGTCATAACAACATTTGCCATAATCACAACTGCACTTCCATTTAACATATTGGCATAATATCTTCGAAGACCATGGGAATGACTAAGAGGAACTGGTATCATTTCCACGTTATCCTTCTTCATCTCAACACCATCGATTACGTTCTCAGATACTGCAACCACATTGCGGTGTATCAATTCAATACCCTTTGACTTTCCCGTTGTTCCTGTGGTAAACAAAATCTCTGCCACATCCTCGTTCTTTGGAAAATCAAAATCATCATAGCTAGCATTCTCATCCCGGCATTTCATAACCTCGGTAATGCGCTCAAATCCACAAGGCACCTCTGTCACCTTTGCCGCAATATAATACTTCGCTTGAACAGTATCTACAATTTCTAAGATTCTCTGGTCAGCCACATTTTTCTCCACCGGCACATAAATACCACCCACAAGCTGAATAGCAAGGCCCGTCACTAACTGCACCACGTTCTGAGCATTGCGCACAACAACGCAATCTCCTTTCTCCACACCAAGTTCCTTTAAATGCTTAGCATATCCGCAAATATGTTCCCAAAACATTCGATATGTCAACTCATATCTTCCGTCTGCCGCACACAACTTGTCCGGATTTTGCTTCGCGTGGCAAGCCACTGCCTCTACAATTGATTGTACCATGTTCTTCTCCTTTTCATTCACATATTTTCTGCAAACAGAATGTTTTTGTACTTTTTCACTTATATCATTAAAATTGCTCATATATGAAGTTAGCCGCTTGGTCGCCAGGACCGTAAGTGCCAAACAACAACACTGTAAACAGTAAAATATAAGCAACCACAAATCTAATTACCACATGCTTCTTATCTATAATTTCAATAATATTCTCACTCTTAGAACGTTCCTCTAAGACACTTGCCACAAGCAATGCAACCGTAAGTATCACTACCAAACAACAACTTCTCTTGGACAATCCATACTTATACAGATTATCACCCATAATCCTCCAAACTCCGGTCGTTGCAAAGGTCTGCTTGAATATGCCAACAGCGGCACCGATATTAGCAGCACGGAAGAACACACGACCCACACAGCACAATACGAAGGTTCTTGCCATTTGGAACAAACGGAACCACCACGCATCCCTGTTAATCTTAAGTTTCTCAGAAAGCTTGTCATTATATGGTGTAAAAATGGTGCTGAGAATAATCAGCATGCCATGAAACAATCCCCATGCAACATATTTCCACTCTGCACCATGCCAAATTCCAGTCAAAGACCAGACAACCAAAATCGGCATGGAAGCTGCGATGATTCTGCCCGCTTCATTGCCAAGCTTATTTCTAGCATTTTTATTGAGTTTCAACGAGATGTCTGAGATGGAAAACGGATAAAATACATAGTCCTTAAACCAGCTTCCCAATGACGCATGCCATCTACGCCAAAACTCCGGCATAGTCTTAGAAAAATATGGTCGGATAAAGTTCGGTTGCAAGCGGATACCGAACAATCTAGCTGTACCAGTAACAATGTCCATACATCCCGCAAAATCTGCATAAATCTGAATAGAAAATGCCGCCGTTGCCACCATCAAAATAACACCCTCATAAGATTCATAATTACCATAGATTTTGTTTACAAACACTGCAAGTTTCTCTGCCAGTACCAACTTCTTCACAAGACCCCAGAGAATCTGCATCACACCAATTCGAATATTATCAATCTGAAATGCATGTCCCACAAAGAGCTGTTCTCCTAAATGATGATACCTCGGAATCGGTCCCTGAACCACACTTGGGAAAAAGGAGCTATATAATGCATATTTGAAAAAGTTTCTCTGTGCCTCTTCGCCGTTATACACATCCATAAGATATGCTATCATCTGGAATGTATAGAAAGAAATACCTAGCGGAACAATTAGCCCTAACATTGTACCTTTGTTGGATACACCAAACAAATCTAACACATTGTACACATTACCCAAGATAAAATTGGTATACTTCACCACAACCAAAATGCCAATAACGGTAAACAATCCCACTTGCAGATAACGACGCTGCTTTTTCTTGTATGTTTCTTTAATTTCCTTCTTTTCTTTCCTGTCGTACTCGCCCTGTTTGATAACCTCTTTACATTCATTTTGCAGATTACTCATCTTCACCGAAACAAAATAGGTAATAATGATAGATATAACTAGAAATATAAGATTATCCCAACCTGCTGATGCATAAAAAACAAAATTAGCCATCAACAGGACAATCCAACGATAGTTGGTCTTCACAATGTAATAAACTACACACGTGATTGTAATCAACAAAAAATAAACTAACGATGTGTACGACATACTTCCTCCCTAAATATATAAATACAATCCCTAGGATTCACTATTTTCTATATTTTTTCATCTTTTTGTTATAACTTGTCACTGCTTTTTCCCAAGACTTTACGACTACCTCATCATGTTCCATGTCAAACTCGTAGCGCTCCATGATATAATCTCCAAGATAATCTGTTACCTTTTCAGAACCAATTACATTGACATGCTTCTCATCATAGAAATCATTAGCAAAATCTAACCCTATCTCGTTGATATTCGCATTCATATCCAAATAAGAATATCCATATTCTTCCACAATGTCATTGATATAATTACTCTTTTTTTGTTCCTCTTCCGATATCATCCATGGGGTCGACAACAACATGATTTCCAATCCTTCTTCTTGACACATTTCAAGAATAGACCGTAAAGTTTCCTCAGACGCCTCTGAAATTGGAACCTTCTCCTCAATTCCAGACACATCTACATGATTCATAGGAACCACCTTGGGAACAATCTGAAAGCCCTTAAGTGTATTCTTCTTTTCGTTGTCTGCAAATTCTAATCGCTCCCAGTTTAACTGCTCCCAATTATCATGGTACAATGCAATATCAAAATAATTTACAATTCGATCCAAGGGATTCGGATATGCCCTGTTAATCATTTCGCATCGAATAGATGAATATTTTATATTGTTAAATACTCTTTGCGCTCGAATCGGATCTACACTATCATCTTCTGTCAACACAAACTTTCTTGCATCAAGAATAATAAGCTCCGGTGACTGGGTTTTTAACATCTCTTCAATCAATCCCTCAGCAAAAAAGATGTTATACCCAGAAAAAGCAAAACAATAGGATGTCAACCCTTTCTGCTCATACAAATAAGGATTATTCACATAACGATACAAACCACTGTTACCCACGATTACCACATTCATACTGTCATCCGGCTCTGCGTAGAATCCTGTAATTCGATTCCTTGTTCCCACATTTGCTTCATTCAGTGGTCGCAATGCATAGGACAACGGAATCATCAGCGCAAAAACGCTACATATAAATAATCCTGCTATTACCAATCTTTTTACTAATTTCATAGTTACTCCTAATCGTTTCCACACACCAACAAATTGGTTATTCACATAACCAATTGGCTTTTTTCTCTTTGTAAGCTTCTAACGCTGCTCAATAACAATCGACCATCAGATTGTACTAAACGCAGACCAATAATTCAACATGAAATAACTGGTGATACTCATCAACGCAATCACAACTAACGTAATTGGCACACCTTTTTTCAACATATACTTCGGCTCTAAACCATATCCCACTGGAATCGCTCTAATAGAAGTCGGCAACATATAAGATAAATTCACACCGATGGACGCAATATATATGTACGGAATTGGATTCTTTCCAATTCCCTGAATAATTCCAATCACAATCGGAATCGCAACTGCCGCTGTTGCAGTATTACTGGTTACATCTGAAAGCAATAAGGTAACTGTAATGATTACGACAATTGTGGCAAATCCACCATCTAGATTGGTGCCAGCAACCCAATCACCAATTGCTGCAGCCGCACCACTGTTGTTCACTAATGTTCCTAATGCCAAACCACCAGCAAACACATAGATAAGCTCCCAGCCGATTCTCTTCTCCGTCGCCTTCCACATCATGAGACGTTCGCCATCATGACGAGTAACCAAGAAGGAAATAATTGCACATATAATAAATGCATATGCCGGCTTAAGTCCCGGTAACAAATCCTGATAAAACTGTCTCGTAAATGCCAATGTCATTGCCACCAGGAACAATCCAAGGGACCATTTTTCCTCTCTGCTCATTGGAGGCATTTTCTTATATTGCTCTACAAAATATTCCTTAGAACCGCCAAGCTTCTCGTCCTTCTTCACACCAATTAAGAGCATAAGAATGTTGCTAGTAATTAACACAACCACAATCGGTAAAAAACGCACTACCCAGGAGATGTACATATATTCTTCACCGGTCAACTGTTGAAGATAATCCACCGTAACCAGATTCATTGCACCACCCAAAGGAGATGCCAAACCACCCACGCCTGCTGCATAGGCAATGGTCAACAATAGCAATGAACCCACACGGCTCTTGGCAATATCCTTTTCTCCTACATATCGAAGCATGGATACTGCAATCGGTGTAATGGTTGCACAAACCACCGCGTTTGGAAGCACTGCAGAAAGCAAAGCGCAAAGCATAAACCAGAACACAATCTGTGTACGCAGGTTGCTACCCAACAAAGCAAGAAATTTTGCTGCAATACGACTATCTAGTCCCGTTTCTTCCCATGAGGCTGACAAGATAGAAGCGCCCAACAACAAAATGATAGTCTCCGACGCATAGTTAGCAATCACCGCCGACATATCTGTAATCTGAAACAGTGCATTAATCGCCATTGGCAAAAATGCAGTCACTGCCAAATCCACCGGTGCTGTAATCCACCAATATGCCATCCAAGCCACCGTTCCGACCGCCGCACGAGCAACTACCTCTTCAAAAACCGATGTCGGTAACAGCATATAACACAATGCAAATAGCAATGGACCAACCAATACCTGAACTAATCTTTTTTTGTTTTTCATATCCTTTGTACACTCCTGATTTTATAACAATATATTACTCTTTAAAATATTTTCTTTTATTTCCCCACAAATAATACCACAATTTTCCAAAACATACTATGTTTATTTTGTGTAATTTAGATGTATTACCTTCTATATCTCTCTAAAAATTGTTCATATCCCTCTCTGCGAAGCTTACAGCTTGGACAATTTCCACAGCCTTCTCCCTTAATACCATTATAACAGGTAAGTGTTTTTTCTCGAATGGTATTAAGACAACCCAAATCATCCGCTAATTTCCACACATCTCCCTTGTCAATCCACATAAGCGGCGTCTCGATACAAAATGTATAATCCATTGCCAAAGAAAGCGTGGTTTCTAACGACTTAACAAACACATTTCTACAATCTGGATATCCGGAAAAATCACTTTGAGATACACCTGTAACCAAATCTGTAATCCCTCTCTGTTTTGCAAACACCGCAGCAAAAGTGAGGAATAACATATTCCTTCCATCCACCACACTATTCGGTGCGCCCTCTTCCGGTGCCTCTTCATCCACATCAATATCACCACGAGTAAGCGAATTTGGGGCCAGCTGATTTAACAAAGACATGTCCATCACATGAAATTCCACTCCCAATTCATCTGTTATTTCCTTGGCACACTGCAATTCTTTCTTGTGTCTTTGACCATAGTCAAAGGACACAGTAATTACCTTTTCATAACGCTTCAGTGCCCAAAACAGGCAGGTAGTACTGTCCTGCCCTCCGCTAAACACAACCACCGCTTCCTTTTTGTTCCGTGTATTCATATTCATGTTCATTTCCTCCGAATCCATAAGTCTTTCCATCACCTGACAACATTTCAGCGAAAGTCCTCTCACCTTACATCATTTTTCGCATCTTCATTTCATCACAAAAAATCACTTTATCATTAACAACAGCTTATTCTGCAAATTTACATCAGTATCAAATCTTCCTCGGAATGTTGTAGTCAATGTCTTTGCAGAATCCTTCTTAATTCCTCTTGCCGTCATGCAACTGTGTACGCCCTCAATATACACTGCCACATCTTCTGAACCAGTTGCCATACAGATGACCTCCGCAATATCCGTACCAATCCTCTCCTGAAGCTGTAAACGTTTCGCTACCATATCTGCAATCCTTGCAATCTTACTTAATCCAATTACCTTTCCCTTTGGTATGTACGCCACCGTTACCTTCATATCATACATAAGAGCCAAATGGTGCTCGCAATAGGAGAAAACTTCTATATCCTTTACCACTACCATATCACCGTTACTGTTAGTAGGAACCTCAAAGTTCTTCGTGAACATAGCCGCAATCTCTTCATTGCTGTAATTCATCCCCTCAAACACCTCTGCATACATGCGAGCCACGCGCCTAGGAGTATCCTTAATCCCTTCTCTCTCCGGATTATCTCCAAGTGCTACCAATATCCCTCTGATATGTTCCTCAATTGCCTTTTGATCAATTGCCATAATATCCTCCATTTCTATTTTCAACCATCCTAGTGATTATCGCCAATAAATGCTATTTTCTTATAACTCATTTATAATACTCGTGCAACATCTTTACACGCCCCGTTTGTCCGGAGCCCAGATAAACTTATGAAGCTGCAATTGTATATTCACATCATTCAATCGATGCTCTACCAAAAAGTCAACCATTTCAGCAGGCTCTATTTTTCCAAAACAGGGACTCAAATAGATACCACATCCTTTTTCTACTAAATGATATGACTCAATAATACTCTTCGCCTTTTGCAAATCCTCTTGGCTTCCCACCACAAATTTCACAGTGTCCCGACTACGAAGGTTTACATAATTCTCCATATGCATTTTCTCTTCCATACCGCTGACTGCTGTTTTGTAATCTACAGTAAACGATACGTTATCTGAAAAATCGTCGACGGATTGCTCCTGTAGGAAAGGTTGAATAGCAACACTTCCATTGGTTTCAATCTCTATACGGATGGTCTGTTCCCTGCGAAGTCGTCGCAACAATACATCTATCCCTGGCTGAATCAAAGGTTCACCACCGGTTAGTGTAACATTATTGACACCAGACTCTGCTATTATATGACAAATTTCCTCGATTGTATATTCTTTGTATTCAACATTGGTTTCGTTCGCCCATTGTGTATCACAATACTCACAATTCAAATTACACCCAGCAAAACGAATGAACAGGGCAAGTTGTCCTGCCCGTTGTCCTTCCCCATTAACACTGATAAACTGTTCCACCACACGAAACGTGTATTTATTCGTATCCATCTTATCCCTCTTTCATCTATTACCTGCTATAACCTGCGCAATTATTTGGAGTCTCATACACCTTTACCAACACCACCTGATATTCCTTTTCTTCCATTTCATCATAAAAGTACTCTGCCAAATTCTCTGCAGTAGGGCGAAATGGTAGCTCTACAATCCGAAACTCCTCTTCCAACAAGGCTTCCCTTGTCTTTTCCCTCAAGCTGCCCTCTTCAATCACAAGACTATGGTCTAGCTCATCTATCAACGCATTCAAGTCATCCTTCAATGTTTTAAAATCCACAACCATTCCGCGGGTCTGTCCTTCTTCTTCCACCGATTCGGATGCAACGGTCACTTCCACCGTCCAACGATGTCCGTGGATGTTACTGCATTTTCCTTCATAGCCCTTCAAGAAATGTGCGCTGTCAAAGCTTGCACTGGTTTGTAATGTGTACATATTGATTCTCCTTTCAATCTATTGGTGTAATAGGCAATCGCCTATATTGGTGCAAAACAGAAGACACCTATACTCAAGCGGTTGAATATAAGTGTCTCCTCATCATTTCTATATCATACAATATTATGAAATACTCTTCTTCTATTCAGCCCTAGTTTTATTTATAGACAGGATGGTACTAACGAACTGTCTTTCAATATAATTATAATCCTAAAATGCTACGAACAGTAGCTTCCATCTCACTCTTGTCGCAAACTGTGTCGTGAAGTACTGCTGCACTTCTAATATCTTCGATTGCTTGTGGAACAGCCACGCCAGAAAGCTTGTTAAGCTCATCAACCAACTCAAAATCTGACTGTGATGCATAAGCTACATCTATTGCTTCCATAACACTTCTTGTAAATTTGTATGGGCTTGCTGTTGAAGCAATCACAGTTGGAGTTTGGTCTCCAGTAGCCGCAACATACTTATCATAGACACAAGCGGCAACGGCTGTGTGCGTGTCCATAATATAGTTATCTGACTCATATACCTTCTTGATTGTCTCAGCAGTCTCTGCCTCACTTGCATAATTGCCGTAGAACTCAGCAAGGTTATTCTTCATATCTTCAGTAATCTCGTACTTACCATCCGATGTAAGTGCCTTCATAAGCTCTGCATTCTTCTCTGCATCATCACCAGCAATGCGATAAATCAATCTCTCTAAGTTACTTGAAATCAAGATATCCATAGATGGAGAGGTTGTCAAAATGAACTCTCTGTTTCTATCATATACACCTGTCTCAAAGAAATCATACAATACCTTATTATCGTTAGAAGCACAGATAAACTTTGCAATCGGAAGTCCCATTTCCTTTGCATAGTACGCCGCTAAAATATTACCAAAATTACCTGTTGGAACTACCACGTTAATCTTGTCACCCGCCTGAATCTCACCATTGGCAACTAAGCGGGTATAAGCATATACATAGTAAACCATCTGTGGAACCAAACGCCCGATGTTGATGGAGTTTGCAGAAGAGAACTGGAATCCCTTCTCATCCATTACCGTGGCAAGCTCTTTGTCATTAAACATGTTCTTAACACCAGTCTGAGCATCATCAAAGTTACCAATAATCCCAACAACGGATGTATTGTCACCCTTCTGGGTCACCATCTGCTTCTCTTGGATTGGGCTAACACCATTCTTTGGATAGAAAACAATAATCTTAGTTCCAGGAACGTCTGCAAAGCCTGCAAGAGCAGCTTTACCGGTATCACCAGAGGTTGCTGTAAGAATCACAATATCATTCTTTACATTATTCTTCTTCGCAGAAGTAACAAGTAAGTATGGCAAGATTGAAAGTGCCATATCTTTAAATGCAATGGTAGAACCGTGGAACAACTCAAGATAGTGTGCACCAGCCTTCTTAACAAGCGGTGCAATCACTGGTGTGTCAAATTTCTTATCGTAAGCACTGTTAATACAGTGTCTCAATTCCTCTTCTGTAAAATCTGTAAGCATACGGCTCATCACCTCATATGCCACATCCTGATAGCTCATCCTTGCTAAATCATTCAAATCCACATCCAATGCCGGGATGGAATCTGGTACAAACAAGCCACCGTTCTCTGCTAATCCCTTAAGAATTGCTTCCGATGCGGTTGCCGTTTCATTGCTGTTACGTGTACTTTTGTAAGTTACTGCCATTTCTATATCCTCTTTTCTTAATATATTCCATACTTGTTTAAAATCATCCGCCCACACTCTCTGTATAGCAGATTTTGAAACATTTTATTAAATCCCTCTATATCTTTACCACAAATACTGCCTAGAAGCAAGAACAATTACAGAAAAATCATTTGTACAGATAAACCTCCATAGTCCTTCTTCCCCAACGAAGTGCCTCCTTATGGGTCATAAAAAACATATCAATTCGCTTTCCTTTAATTGCACCACCACGGTCCTCCGCCACATAGACCTGACCATTGATAACTACCTTGGTACCAAATGGAATCACACTCGTATCCACCGCAATCGTCCGGTTCGAAGTCGGTACAGTTCCACTTGCGGTACGGTTACCACCAGAGTATACACCACAGCAAACACGACAGGTACAATATGCAGTGATAACAAACTTTCCAAGACTCTTCCCATGCGAGGTTGCATATACTGGCTTTCCTTTCCTGCCACCCTTTGAAGCGGTATCACCAGAACCGGTATCACTGCTATCACCGGTATCAATATCCACTACATCCTCCTGATAATATTCAGCCTTCGCAGCTGCAACCAAAGCATCCAATCTTGCCTGCTTTGCCGCTTCGGCTATGGCCGCTGCCTCTCTCGCCTTCTTAGCTTCCTCTTCCAACTGTTTTCGCGCAGCTTCATAGGCCAGCTTGTCCGACGTCTTTTCACTCATAGCGGTAAGATTATTAATCTCGCGAATCTCTTCCATCCGCTCCGCCTCATATTGCTTATCCATGTAATCCATCTGTGCCAAAAGCACATCATCCATATAACCATATTTCATTGTATCGTATTCCACTTTTTGAACTGCTTCCATGGTAACACCATAATACTGCGTGTTCTCGGCGGCACTCGCGACACAACCTAGCTTTCCCGGCAACTCATCCGCCGTTACCACAACCCGGTATCCCACTACCACCAATGCAACGGTAAAAGCAATCAACAAAATGGTCCCAACCAGGTTTTTCACAGAAAATTTTTTCTTCATTCGAAAACCACCTCTGTTCTTCTACTTGTAAACATATGTATCTAAATTATAATTTTTATCTAGGAAAAGGTCAAGCATTGTATCTGTTTTTATGATTTGTTTGCAAATTCTTAACTTACCATTTATTATATTATCTAAAATAATGTCTATGTACAAAGGAGATAACTGACATGGCAAATTTACCAGGCGTATCTACTGCAAAAAAGAAAAATGGAACCATCTATTATCGTTCATCTATTACCTTACAACGGAAACACGTTAGCCTCGGAAGCTTTGACACAGAAGAACAAGCAAATAAAGCCTACCAGGAAGCTTGTTCCATTCTGCGGGAAGGAAAATATGAGCTTGCTGATTATGGAGAACATTTTGCGCTAGACTTCACAAAGTTTATAATTTTAATGAATTATCGCAACACAAACATATACTTTAAGACTCCAATTTATCTAACTCCTGATTTCTTCTACTACTATTTGTCACCGGAAAAATATCTCATTTTTGACCGAGAAGACCTATTCTTCTATGCCAACCACAAATTACAGACCCGCGGTGGTTATTTTTTCATATGTGATTATGGCAGCCAGTACAGTATTTTACCCCGCTACGGCATCAAAAATTATGCCAAAAAAGGCGTGGACTATATTTTCGTCAACCAAAACGAATATGATTTCCGATACGAAAACATTAAGATTATCAATGAATATACCGGTGTGACAGAAATCGAGCAGGACGGCAAAACTCTTTACGAAACTGTAATTCATATAAATGGTAACTTTTTAGTGGGGCGTTATCCTGACAAAAATATTGCGGCGGTTGCCTATAACAAAGCAGTAGACACGCTCGCCCAGAAGGGAATCCATCGAAAATACGTCCAAAATTATATTAATGATTATTCCTCTTCACGTTATCATGAAGAATATAACAAAATTACAATGCCAAAGCACATTGCGGACTACAAGAAAAACAATACGAAAAAATAGACCTAACCCCCATGGCAAAGTAGCATAAACCGTAATATATCTGGAAGATAAAGGCAGGAAAAAGGAATTGATGAACCTTTGAATTTGTGCTACAATAAGGCTCGACTCAGACAAATGATCGCGGCTGCAAAACCGAAAGGTTGCAGGTGAGGAAAGTCCGGGCTTCATAGGGCAGAGTGCCGGATAACGTCCGGTGGAGGCGACTCCCAGGCTAGTGCAACAGAAATATACCGCCAGTGCAAACTGGTAAGGGTGGAAAGGCGAGGTAAGAGCTCACCGCTGTCTTGGTAACAAGACAGGCTCTGTAAACCCCACTCGAAGCAAGACCGAATAGAGGACTATGTGGCTGCCCGTCACGTTCTCGGGTAGGTCGCTCGAACCTGTTGGTAACAGCAGGTCTAGATAGATGATCATTCAACGACATAACCCGGCTTATCGGCTGAGTCAATTTTTCAAATTCATTAACATTGACAGGATATTTCCATGGACCTTCCTGACCTTCCAAGTCGTATGCTTGGAACAAGAAAAGACACGATACTCTATCGTGTCTTTTCTTGTTCCCGGTATACTGAGTCAAAATCTACTCTGTACCACCTTACTCGTCAAATTGGTCTGCAAAGTGTTTCCATCCTACTTTGCTTTCTCTAGCAATGCTCGCCCTTCTTTCCAGTAGAAGCAATAATCAATCAAGCTAACCGAGGTATTCGGATACTTCTCTAACATCTCATCCCTAGCATATACTTGAGATGAAATCTCCGCCATAATCGTACGAATTTCCCATATTACATCCTGACGGGTATTGCTATCTAACAATGAGAATATGTACTGGCTCTTATATGGAAGATGGGAATAAATATCCGCCACCATAGTATCCACCGAAACATTCTGATTGCGATAATCGTCAATCAATTCAAACACCTGATACTTCTCGTCATTCGGTATACCTGCATGACGGGCAATGAGTAAAGAACAAAGCTCCTCCACATTATCTGACTGATAACCAAAATCACAGATACCATAATCTGCAAAGGTATCTACAAGCATCTGAAAATGACGTCTAATCTGGTATTGCGGCAATTGTGCACAGTAATCTGTCAACTCATCATGAATACCAGTATCCTCATTCCAATAAAGTAATGCATATACCCAATACACCAGATAACACAGGATAATCTCCTCTATTCCATCCTTATTATCCTTAAACACAAATGCTGACTTAAGCTTTGCTCCTAAGCTCTTGAAGTCGCTTTCACTCAATGTCAAATCGCTAATCAATCGAATATTCGGCATCTGCTCTTCAAAGTAGTCCTTCATCTGTTGCAAATCAAATTTCTGTCCTGAAACGCCCATAACCATTCCCCCTTACTTATAAAAGAGATGGTAACTATTCAGCATCCTCATCGTTACGATTCTGAACAGTTACAAAAAACTACATCATTGTGTGTATAGCATCGATAACCACTACTAACTTTAAATATACCACACTTGTCGAATTTTGTCATCATTTGCACAAAAAATTATTCCATTTTTGTAATATTCTACAAATTGTATTTATATAGCAAACCGCATACTTTATTATACAGGAAAACAACTACCGCCTACAAATTCTCTTAAAATACTGTTATTCGGAATATTCTCGGAGCTAACCCCCAAAAAATAATCTAGGAACTTGAGCAAACGCTTTGCTTCCTGATACTCCGAAGAATCACGTGGAATAGCAAACAACAACGGCTCTACATACGGTTTAATTACACTCAACTCATAAATCAAAGCGGAGTTAAACATCACATCTGCCTCCTCCTGAAATGGAAAAATGTTCTGCTCCTCTCCACGTCTTACAGAGTCCCACATCGCAATCGTTCTCTGAGCAGAATTTCCTCTCGTTCTGGCATCACGAACAATTCTTCGAATCAACCTTCCGTCTGTAGTCGCAATGCGGTTGTGTTCATCAACATTTAACTGCGTCAATGCACTGATGTATACCTTGAATTTGCTCTCATCTGGCAAACCTGCTGACATCTTTGGATTCAATCCATGAATACCTTCGATTACCAAAACATCGCTCTCTTCCAATTTCAAAGTGTTACCCCTATACTCCCTCTTTCCGATTAAGAAATTAAAGGTTGGCATCTGTATTTCTTCTCCCCCAAGAAGTCTCGCCATATCTTCGTTAAACTGAGCAACATCCACTGCTTCCAAACACTCAAAATCATAATTGCCATCTGCATCCCGTGGTGTTTTCTCCCTGTCAACAAAATAGTTATCCAATGCAATTGGATGTGGCGAAAGTCCTAACGCCCGCAACTGAATGCTCAAACGGTGTGAAAACGAGGTCTTGCCGGAAGAACTCGGACCTGCAATAAGAATCACCTTCTTGTCTTGTGCCTGAATCTGACGGGCAATAGCCGCAATATTCCCCTCTTGTAAAGCTTCCTGTACCAACATGAGGTCGTTGATATTTCCTCCAGCAATAGCGTCATTTAAACCACCAACTGTATCCACCTTCAACATAACGCCCCAATCATCCGATTGCTTCAACACCTGAAACAGCTTGTGCTGTGGATTAAAGGCAGGAACTACAGAAGGCTCCTTTCTCTCTGGCATTTGCAGTACAAATCCATCCTCATAGGTATGCAGTTCAAAATAGCGCAAATACCCTGTACTTGGCACCATAAATCCATAATAATAATCCTCAAAATCATCCAAACGATACACATTTGCATTGGATGCACGGCGATACCGGAACAATTGCACTTTATCAGTTCTTCCCTGCGCTTCAAAGCGCTTCATCAAATCATGAGACTTATAGGTACTCTTTTCGATAGACATATCTGCCTCACAAAGTTCCTTCATTCGCGCTTCCACTTCCTTGAGAAGTTCTTGTGACACACTTGCTCCCTTACTTTCCAACTCACAATAAAGACCTTTGCTAAGAGAGAATAGCACGCGAATCCTTCCCGTTGTTCCCCTCTCCTTTAACACGTCACGAAACGCCTTCATCATCATAAGAATCATACTTCTCTTGTAGCTCGAAAAACCAACCTTATCTGTGGTAGACACAAAGACAAGCTCTGCATCTTCATTTACTTTTCTATGTAATTCACACAAATGTCCATTTTGATATGCAAGTACAATCTCCCCCTTATCGCACTCGCCGTACTGCTTGGCAATCTCCTGTAAAGAAGTCCCCTTTGCAACCTCATACTGCTCGCCATAAATTGTAACCTTTACCATAGTAACTCCTCCTTTTCGTCCATAAACGGATTGTTGAATAAAAACATCATCCATTATTCTTCACAATTAAATTTCTATTGTTCCACATGTCACAACACCTGCACTGGGCAAGTTGCGTCAGACGCCACCACCTGAACACCCTGACATGTATTTTCCAAATACTGACGAATAAATGCTACAAAGATATGCTCTAATCCATAATGGGTAGCATCAATCACCGTCAACCCCATGTCCATGGCATCTAGTCCATCATGATGACCGAAATCACCAGTCAAATATAATTCGTATCCATTTTTTGCCACCAATTTCTTATCGCTTTTACCAGAACCTGGCATCACTGCAATTCGGTCAAACACCTTTCCTCTCTGATTCTTTGCCTGATATACCATAACAAATGGAAGTTCAAATTTTTCCTTTACATACACCGCCACCTGTTCTGCTGTCATTGGCTTCGGTAGTTTTCCGTAACGCCCCATGCCTACACCGGCTTCCTCACCTTCCTCAATAGGACTCGTATCAGTAAGTGAAAGATAATCCTCTCCCGCTGCAAGCTGCGCCATTCCTCCTACCGCATCAAAGTTGGTGTGCATAGCATAATAGCATATTCCATTCTCAGCTAGCGTAAGTATCTTCTCTCCAGTAAAGCTATCCTCATTTATCTGTTTCATACCGGAAAATATCATAGGATGGTGGGTGACCAGTAGATCAACCTTTGCTTCCACTGCGGCTTTCACCACCTCACAGGATGCGTCTAATGCGACCATCACTTTATGTACTTCCTTCTCCTTGCGGCCCACCAAGAGGCCTACATTATCCCAATCGCACGCATAATTCTTGGGAGAAAGTTTCTCTAACCGTTCTATAATTTCTCTACACTTCACCATATCCACCTCCTACTCGCCGACATAATAGCTCAATGCCCGCCTGTTTATCTCTAGCTCCTTCTCCGCACTTTCCATCCTCTCTCTCGTGGATTTCGGAACCTCTTTTCCCTGCTGTTCAGCCTTTTGTATGATGTCTTGCAATTTTTCCAAAATGCACGCCAACACATTTTCCTCTTTCAACAGATACTCCTGCAACACTTCATTACGGGTGTCCAAATTATATTTTCCGTAAAGCCATTGCTCCTCAGTATACGAAACTTGTTCCTGTCTCTCGCACGGCTTTGCGTATATGACTGTATAATATTTACCCTCTTCTAAAACCATACTTTCCCGAACAATATCATATGCTTGTTCATGCAAAAATATACGAATCGCATTAATATCCGATTGTGGTTGTAAAATCAACTCCGGTCTTTTGTCCTCAAAAGTCAAAATATGCATTCCTCGCTCCAAAATACCTTTCATCAACAATCCACCCATACCGGCAATGATAATTCCGTCCGCCTCACCAGGTCGTAACCGTTCTAGACCGTCACCCAAACGAACATCAATCACCTCGCCATAACCAGCCTCAGTAATATTGCGTATTGCAATATCTAAAGGACCGGTTCGCACATCCATAGCAATAACCTTATTGGCTAGTCCACGCTGCATCAAGGCAATCGAAACATATGCATGATCACACCCTACATCGGCAATAGTAAAGGACTGTGGTGAAACCATACTCACCACAGCCTCCATTCTCTTTGACAAATGAACGTCTCTTCTGTTCATAATCCTACTCCAAATAATCTCTAAGCTTCTTACTACGGCTTGGATGTCTAAGCTTTCTAAGCGCCTTCGCTTCAATCTGACGAATACGCTCTCTTGTAACGTTGAACTCTTTACCAACTTCTTCCAAGGTTCTTGCACGTCCGTCGTCCAAACCAAAACGTAGCTTTAGCACCTTCTGCTCCCTATCAGTTAAGGTGTCAAGCACCTCACTTAACTGCTCCTTCAAAAGAGTAAATGCTGCTGCATCCGCAGGAACAGGAACATTTTCATCCTGAATAAAATCACCCAAATGGCTATCTTCCTCTTCACCGATTGGAGTTTCCAAGGAAACTGGTTCCTGCGAAATCTTAAGAATTTCACGAACGCGCTCTACCGGAATATCCATTTCCTCTGCAATTTCTTCTGGAGACGGCTCTCTTCCAAGTTCCTGAAGAAGCTGACGGGAAACACGAATCAATTTGTTAATTGTCTCTACCATATGGACTGGAATACGAATAGTTCTTGCTTGGTCTGCAATGGCTCTTGTAATCGCCTGACGAATCCACCACGTGGCATAAGTAGAGAATTTGTATCCCTTACTGTAATCAAACTTTTCAACTGCTTTAATCAGACCTAAGTTACCTTCCTGAATCAAGTCAAGGAACAGCATTCCACGTCCCACATAACGCTTGGCAATACTTACCACCAAACGTAGATTGGCTTCTGCCAACTTCTTCTTGGCATAATCACCTTCTCTAATCAAGCTCTCCAATTCCTTCTTGGCATCTTCTGATAGTTCTTCACTCAGTTCATCCACCTGAGCTTGCGCCATATCACCAGCTTCCATCTTCTTTGCAAGGGCAATTTCTTCATCTGCACTGAGAAGTGGAACCTTACCGATTTCCTTCAGATACATGCGGACTGGATCCTCAATATTAGTTCCTTCCGGAACCGACAAATCAATCTTTTCTACAGCGATTTCTTCTTCATTTTCCACCTCAAGGAGTGCGTCCTCATCCGGTTCCTCTTCATCCTCTGTAATGGTCAACACATCTACTTTATTCTGTTCTAGGAAATCAAAAATCTCTACCATACGTTCTGTAGTAAGTTCTACATCTTTACTAGTTGCGAAGCATGCGATAATCTCATTGTCTTCGATTACATTTTTCTTTTTCTTCGCTAGAGCCAAAAGCTCTGTAAGTTTTTCTTGGAATTTGGCATCCTCCTCTGGATTTCCAGCCTGCTGCGTTTCGGCATCCGCTGTCACCTCTACCTTTGCAGCCTTTACTTCTTGTTCTGCTGTATCAGCTTTTGCTTTGCGACTTCTCTTCTTTGGCTTCTCCGCTGCAGCTTCTTCCTCTGATACTACTGCTTCTACTACTTCCTCTGCCACTTCCTGTTTTGTCGCCTTTTTCTTTGTTGTCTTCTTTGTCTCTTCCACTTCAGTCACTACCTCTTCTTTTCCTTTACTCATTTTCTTACCCTCTGACTTTGTCGTGTCCTTTCCTTCTTCTATTCTTGTATCTTCCATTTCAACCTTTTTCTTTGTCATTGTAGTTTCCTTTCTACATAGTTACCTTTAGTTTATTTAAGGATGCTTTTTCCATAATCAAATCACTTTGTCTTTGCAAATCGCCCTTTGCCATAGTCATCTGATGCTCCACGCTTCGGAGCTTAACTGTTTTCACCAAATCAGTAATCACCTTTGACTTTTCCGCCTGTGTGACCTGCATATCAAAGTCCTGTTGCATAATAGCAGACACCTTTTCATGATCCTCCTTGCTTTGATAATGATTGACGATGGCTGCTGGTGTAACTGAACCTTCTCTCTCATATTGAGAAAACAGCTCCTTCACCACATCATGGTATACTGGTTCAAAAAAATCATCTGGTGTTATCACACCCTTCAAGGTGTCAAACAAAGAGTTTTCATTTATCATCCAAGATATGAGCAACCGTTCTGTTTTTAATTGCTGCATTTCCTTCTCTTCCTCTGGCGACTTGCGACTTCGTTCCCGAAAGACTGTGGTATCCACCCTTGTAGCACCACTGATACCGTATTGGGTGACTGCTTCTTTCAGGCTCGTTCCGTCAATTCCATATTGTTTTGCCACACTGTCGATATAATTCTGTCGCTCCATCGGTTCGATAATAATGGACAATCGCTTGGCAGCTTCCTTTTGAAACTGCGTTCGCTCCTGTGGATCATTTTGATTATAATTATGTGCCAAAATATCAATTTCAAACATAATTCCGCTTTTTGCCTCTTCAATACGCCGTTCCATGCCCTCTGATCCCTCAGCTTTAATGAGTTCATCCGGGTCCTTATAAGGGGCAAGCGAAATCACTCTTGCTGGCATTTCAAACTCTCGCATAATCTCTAGCGCCCGAAGTGCCGCCTTGGTTCCTGCCTCATCGCTGTCATATGCTAGATATGCTCTGTCTGTAAACCGCTTTATCAGATTAACCTGTCCCACCGTAAGTGCTGTTCCAAGAGAGGCAACTGCATTATCAAACCCGGCTTGGTGCATAGAAATGACATCCATATACCCCTCGCAGAAAATAATCCCAGCTCGCCTACTCTTCTTTGCCAAATTAAGCCCATACAGGTTGCGGCTTTTATCAAACACCAACGTGTCCTGAGTATTTATATACTTCGGTTTTGCGTCTCCCATCACACGACCACCGAAGCCGATTACGCGATTGTTGGTATCAATAATTGGAAACATGACTCGGTTCCAGAACCGGTCAGAAAAACCGTATTTCTCATCAAACTTGACCAAACCGGAATCCTTTAACTCTTCATCCCGATAGCCTTTATTTCGTAGGTATTTGTATAAATCATCACTGTATACGTCCGAAAACCCCAAACCAAACTTCTGTATGGTATCATCGGACAATCCTCTATCCTTTAAATACTGCAACGCATTTTCTCCACGCTCTGTTTTTAACAGATAATGGAAATAACCTGCAGCTAGCTTATTCATATCCTTAATTCTTGTCCTTGCATCTGCCTGTTTCTTGGCATCCGGTGACATCCCTTTTTCCGGCAGCGTCACTCCTGCACGCTCTGCCAAGGCTTCCAATGCCTCTGGAAAGGTAAAATTCTCATGCTCCATCAAAAAGGTGAACACGTTACCGCCCACACCACAACCAAAGCAATGATACATCTGCTTTTCTCTGCTAACATGGAAAGATGGTGTCTTTTCATGATGAAATGGACAACAAGCCGAATGAGAATTCCCTTTACGTTTTAGGTTTACATAACTACCTATCACATCTACTATGTCATTTCGGGAACGAATCTCTTCAATCACTTCATCTGCATAATACATCTTTCCACCTCCTTTTAGCTATTTCACCCTATAGACGATTGCGAAACTCTAATCTACATTATAAACATTGTACAGATTTAATATCATTTTTCACGAATTTCGCAATTATCTATTTTATCATATCATCGATTCCATCCAAGCGGTTCAAATGCTTCCTGGAATTTCATAACCGCATAGGTATCGGTCATTCCTGCAATATAATCGCACACCACAATTTCTCTTTCTTCGCCCTGTTCAATCATTTTCACATACTCCTCCGGCATAAACTCCGGTCTGGAAATGTAATAATGAAACAGTTCTTGCAACATACGCTTCGCCTTGCCTTCTTCTCCCTTTGCCACCGAATTGGTATATACGGTTTCAAATAAGAAGCTCCGAAGTCCTGTCATGGCTTCTCTGATATCTGCGGAGCATACAATGTCATCCTGCCCCTCACTGTTGGCAATCACATCATGAATAATCGTGTTCAAACGATTTCTAGTGCTGTTGCCAAGCTTATCTGTACAATTCGTTGGCAAATCTTCCTCTAACAAAATGCCACCACGAATGGCATCATCTATATCATGGTTAATATACGCAATCTTATCCGCAATCTGGACAATCTTTCCCTCTAACGTACCTGGATGCCCAGTTGTCTTATGATTCAAAATGCCATCCCGAACCTCCACAGTCAGATTCAATCCCTTTCCTTTCTTCTCTAACCGTTCCACCACACGTATACTTTGTTCATTGTGCTTAAAACCCTTTGAGCACACCTCATTCAACGCCCGTTCTCCAGCATGTCCAAATGGAGTATGTCCCAAATCATGACCAAGCGCAATCGCTTCTGTTAATTCTTCGTTTAAGCGAAGTGCACGAGCAATGGTTCTGGCAGTCTGAGCCACCTCTAGTGTATGGGTTAAACGAGTTCTGTAGTGGTCTCCCTCCGGAGAAAGAAAAACCTGTGTCTTTTGTTTCAATCTACGGAAGGACTTGCTGTGAAGAATACGGTCACGATCCCTTTGGTATATGGTCCTCACATCACACATTGGCTCGTCCATGTCTCTACCCTTTGACTGGTCAGAAAATGCTGCATATTGACACAAATATTCATGTTCCCATGCCTCTAATTTTTCACGAACATTCATCTTATTGCCTCCCATAATCTATTTCTGTCGTTATCTGCAATATATTGTAGGCAACTATCTTGCATAAAGAGTCACTCATTTAAAAATATTCCACTTTTTTTTCATTTTTCCTTTTTTATTTTTAACATTGCAAAAATTTTTTCATCCACTCTTCAATCCATATAACATATTTACATAATCCGTTTACATAACTAAACATAATGATAGATAGTATCATCTTGTTCTCAACTGTTCTCAAAAAAATCAGCAAATTTCAGAACAATAAAAAACACTGGAAACCTTGTAAATTCAAGGCTTCCAGTATCTTTAAACCTAGTGCGGATGACAGGAATTAAACCTGCACGGTCTCCCACTAGATCCTAAGTCTAATATATAGTGTCTATAGGATTTTTGCACGTCCAAGAAATGCTTATTTTGCGTGGGTTCGTCGAAATCGTGTCATCCGATTGGTATACGTTTTGTTTCGCGTTGATGTCAGGGTTGATGTCAAAGTGTGTCAGAGAGACATCACCCTTATTCTTTCTCTTTTAGATAAGTCTCTGCTTTTGTAATCACCAACCTAGCATTACTTATCAGTAATTTGGTCTCTTCCTTACTCGCAATGTAGAAATCATCATAATCTGACTTACTTCTAATGGTCTCTGCTCTGGCTACAACCTTATAGTCCTCTGCATCAAATGGGGTTTGATCATTGCTTACAAAATATTGATTAAACTGTGCAATCACACCTCTATGTGACTTAGATGGTATCTGTGCACTGGCAAGCAAACCATTACAAGCCTTCTCCAATGCATAATATGCTCTGTTATTCGCAGATGCATAAGAACCCCTCTCCAATAACAATTCTGCATCTCCTAACAATTCTTTGGCACGTTCAATTCTTGCTTTTGCCAAATCAATATAATTATTCTCATCCATAAATCACTTGTCCCTCCTTCTCGATATTAACAAAGAAATCGTACCAGGATTTCTTTTCCTCATATTCTTTATAAGGAACACAAAGCGCATTCACAACCACAAAATATTTCATTGCCAATTCTGTCACAATATCAATTAAAACATCTGTGTATTGTTCGGATTCTTGTCTATTGCAGTTGGTTAGAAGAATAATATCAATATCCGAATCGTCATCATAATCTTCACGGGCACAAGAACCAAACAAACGGCATTGTATAATATCTTCACCAATACGTTCTTGAACCATCTTCGTAAAGTCAGCAATCACGTTTTCTATTAATTTCTTATTCATTCTAATCACCTACTTTTTTTCATGATTTTCTCATATCCATATATCATCTTCTGCTTACATTATATCTGTTTTCCGATAAAATGTCTATATAACCGATTTTTCCAACCTTTCAATCTGCGTGTTATTATAATCGTATCGCGAAATAATGTTGCAAATAAGGATTCTTCAACATTAAAATATTGATGTCTGTTATATTTATTTCGGCTTTATTATTTCCATGATTATCATCATAACTCTTCTAAATGTATATACTCCTGTGGCAGTTCAGATATAGTTCATATGTCTCTGAACAATGTCTACGAGAGAAGCTTTTGTTTATTATCATCCACATTTATATATCTTGCTCAAATAATTGTGGATATCTAAATAACACATCCTGCAAATACAAGAACTTTTCTTTCCTTTCTCCATATAAATAATTATGATTAAACACATCAGCATCAACATTCTCAACCCTTCTCAATGTTCCCCAATAATGCATTAAAATATACGAAACTAACATTTTCTCAGTTGATGAAAATCCTGCCTCTAATCGTCCCTCTATCGTATCTTTATCCAAACAAAATTGTTTCAATCTTCCATTCGTATCATACTGCCAATACTCATCAAAATTTAGAATAGGAGAATCAAATAGATAATTCCATATTTCTTTCATTGCTTTAATTTTAGTAAACGAGTTGTACTTCTCTGTTAATGGCTTAATAATCTCATCCCGAAGTATGTCTATACATAATTTCATAGATTCACATGCATATTGTTTATTAAATGGTAATTGCTTATTAATCATCTTTATGTCAGCCCTAACATACTTCTCTCCACATTTAGACAAATAAATTGTATTTACAATTAAATTATTATGTATCATTAAATTTCTTGTTTCTTTGATTTCAAGCAATTTTCCAACTTTCTCTTCATTTATATCTTCAATCGATAAAACTTTTGTAAATTCAGAAACATATTTATTTAACGGACCATATGTAAGTTTATTAATCGTTGTTTCTAATATCTTCATTTCCAGTTCAAAATTATGATTCAATATTTGTTCTTTTTTAACTGATACATCTTTTTCAGTCATTTTTTCTGGAAAAGCCAGAAAAAACGATTTCAGAATTTCTGTCATAGCATTTTCAAACATTGATACACCATAAGCAAATAAGCTTTTTATAACCATCTCATTTTCATTTTCTCTAAGTTGCTCCTGCACTCCTATCAATGTTTCCAAATAAATATGATTCTTCTTTTCTATTTCGTCCCATATCAAAAAATACTTCTTCATGTTATTATTCCTTTCCAAGCACCAACTATTTTTAAAATCGTAAATATTTTTATTAACCTATTCTAATCCCACAATTGAAATCTTAATATCTTTAGATTCAAGAGCACATTCCCTACATGATACCAATATGGCTTCTCCAGAATACATATATGTATCAGGCTGATAACTCACTTCCTGATTATCTTCTATTCTAATTAAATTTCCCTTTTCACAAGATGAAACAACAATTGGCGAATGTGTAGTTGCCAAGACCATTATTACCAATAAGTAAATTAATCCCAGATTGCAAATCAATTTCTATGCATTCTGTTGCCTTGTAATTGCCAATAATTAGTTTCTCAATATTCAATACAATACCCTCACAATCTTATCGTAATTGATTTTTCAACTCACCTATAGTCTTTTCCAAGCGCTCAATCACAACCTCTATAGGCAACATTCTATCTTCAACTAACTCTGCATAAACTTCAACCTCTGCCTGTAATTTTTCCATCATGTTATTATCTCGTATTCTCTTTGCTTCATAATCTAAAGTTTTTCCAACCATAATTATTCTCACCCCATACTTTGTCACAGTACTAACATTCTATTTGTACTAGTCAAACTCTCCATCGATATACATTTTTTCCAAATTGTGACCTTCTCTTAATTCTCTTGTCGTTGCATCACATAACGAAGTCAACTTACCTTCTCTTGATAAAATGAACAAACAGTCTGGTCGCATCAACCGATTTGATATCAATTTCGTATTATGT
>JAFSIQ010000009.1 GCA_017439675.1 Lachnospiraceae bacterium | reverse complement strand
TACGTTACTTCCAAAGGTTACTGTTTTCAACTTGGTACAGTTATAGAACGCATTAGAACCAATGGTCTTTACATTCTTTACAATAGTTACAGTCTTTAGGTTCTTATTCTTCTTAAATGCGTTTTTCTCAATCGCTGTAACACTATACTCTACACCATCAATCTCAACGGTAGCCGGAATGGTTACTGTGGTTGCCTTTGCATCAGTTGGGGCAACGTAGGTTACAGTACCCTTTTCCAAATCGGACTTTGTTACCTTATAGGCAGCTTTACCATCATCGGACACATCCTCTGTTCCAACCTCTGGTATACCTAAAGCTGCAATTTCCTCTGTCTTTGTTGCCTTGCAAAATGTACAAGTATAAGTTTTCTCACCCTTATCCTGAGAGGTTGGTTCTTTTGTAATAACGCCCTCATCCCAGCTATGCTCAGTTACTTTATCACAGCCATAATCGCACTTGTGGTCTTTGTTGGCGTCTACGCAGTCACCAAAAGTTTTACCACAACCACCGTCACATTTGTGGTCTTTATTGGCATCTACACAAGCTGCTCTTGATACGGTGATTGTCTTTGGCGTAATTATGAATTTCTGTGTATCGTTTATTTTGTAACTTGTAAGAGTTACATCAACTGAGCCTCCTGCAGGAAGTTCGTCGGTTTCTGCTTCGTAGGTCCAGCCCTCTAAAACCTCGATGTCGGATAATTTTGTTACCTTATGGTCTGCCTCAAAACTTTTTGGAATATTAACTGTTTTGTCACCGATGGTTGCCTGCACTACCTCGTAGCCATCCAGTTTTTCAGGGATGATGATTTCTGAGGCAGTTGGAACGATAGTGTCGCCTGGGAGATATGTCTCTTGATTAAGACCGATATACTCTACTGAGCAGGTTTTTGTAGTTTCATTGACTGTGTATTTGCCGAAATAGTCAAGGGAATTATCATTCTCAAAGACCTCTCTTCCGAACTCGTTTACTTTCGAAGGATAGTAAAAGCGTTTCAAAGCAGCATTATCACGAAAGGTATAATTACCAAAAGATTCAACCTTGCTCGGGATTATATATTCTTCTAATTTTGATACAGTGTAAAAGGCTTGTACTCCTATGGTAGTAAGATTACTACCTTCTTCAAATACTAGACTTGTTAAACTAGAGCAACTTCTAAAAGCATAATTACCAATTCCTTCCACACTCGCAGGAATCACAATGCTAGTTAACTTCCCATCATTGTTAAATGCATAATCACCAATAGCTGTAACACTACTTTCACCATTTTCATTTCTTTCAAAAACTACTTCTTCTACTTTAAGGCAGGCATCAAAAGAATCGTTACCTATTCTTGCAACTCCATAACCGATAACAACTTTTGTAATATAATTATGGTATTGTTCTTCGTGCCATTCAGGAGTAGTATTTTCATAATCAGTATTGTAATCCGTCATAGCCCCATTACCCTTTATGGTAATTGTATATGTATCATTTCCATCTACTTCTCCATTTTTCGTCAGCACCCATGTTACATCATCATTTGCAGTTGCACCACAGTTACCGGAAGCAACTATAGCACCGATTTCATACTCTGGTGTTTCCTCTGCACGAACCTGCTGTGTTGGAACCATTAGTCCGGATAGTACCAGTGCCATACAGAGTATGTAGCTTAATGCTCTTTTTCCTAGTGTCCTTTGTTTGTTCATTTTCTCTTCTCCTCCGATATTCCTTTTATAAGTTAAAATTTCACTTTGCCTTATTCAAAATTAGTCGCTCTAATTATATTCGATTTTAAAGCAATTCACAAGAAATATTGCATAGAAATGTATTATAAGCATTTCATCCAGTCCAACTGCCACTTTCATAATTTGTTATAAATTCAAATTTCACATTGTATTATATATAACATTTACCTACCACACAACCCTCAAAACCTTATCTATTCTGTATTTCCTTACGTTTGCCTGCGGCGCTTCTACCCAAAGTGTGCGAAGATGGTTACATTCCATTTTCTCTTTCTTCCTCTAATACCCCAAAACCTATGAATTATACCTTTTTACCTTCCTTACCTTTGTCCCCTTCTATATTAATATATTACGACTCCCCCTGTGAGTCCTACTATTTTTATAAACTGATATAGATTAATATACTATATATACCTTATATGGGTTAACCATCAACTAACCTCTTTTGAAACTGGCACAAATATTATGTTTTGGACAAAATTTGACCCACTATATGCCATCTCGTATTGATGTCATAGCGTTATTCGAAAACTGTTTATTCTCAACTCTAGGGCAGATTTTTACAACTATTGCCTATCCCACGCCCATTTTGAGTTTGATTTGATTTTTTCACTTAAAAATCCTTCTTTTTTCCTGTTCCTTGAAAAATATAAGAAAAACCCTTGAAAGACTTATAGTTTGTGTCTTTCAAGGGTTCTCATCTTTTCATTTATGCAATAATTTTTAAATTATTTGCCTGCCATCTGAGCAGCAACCTCAGCAGCGAAATCTTCATTCTTCTTTTCCATACCTTCACCAACTTCGAAACGAACGAATTTTGTGATAGTAAGATTTTTGTTAACTGACTCAAGATATTTAGCAACTGTCTGCTTACCATCTTCAGCTTTAACATAAACCTGATCAAGAAGGCTGATTTCTTTCAACTGCTTAGAAATACGACCCTCAATCATGCCACCAAAAATCTTATTATCCACGATGTTAGCCTTGTCCTGCATAGCCAAGTCACTTAATGTAGCCTTAGCAGCATCTGAAAGGAAGTTGAACAAATACTTGTCATTCTTCTTCTCTTCATATACAGCAAGATCCTCATCAGAGAATAACTTACCACTTACAGCCTTACCAAATAAATCATTCAAAATTGGCTTTGGAAGGGAAGCAGAATCATTTAATGAGCTGTCCACTGTAATGTCTCTCATCTTATCAATTTCTTCCTGAGAAATATCAGCTCTACCAATATACTGTGGATTCATAGCAGCAACCTGCATAGCAACGTTCATCAAAGCTTCCTTCTCAGCATCGCCATTATCACCTGTTGCAGCAACTAAAACACCAATCTTTCCACCTGCATGAAGGTAAGTAGCCACACAATCACCAGAAACCTTTGCAAATCTACGAACTGATAACTTTTCTCCAATTGTAGCAGTCTTCTCTACTAACATGTCATGAAGACCATTCATAGCAAGAAGTGAATCGATATCTTCACCATTCATACCACCATTTAAACCTGAAGCAAGTGCATTATCAGCAATAACCTGTACAAAATCTTGGAATAATTCATTCTTAGCAACGAAATCTGTCTCTGAGTTAACCTCAACAACAACAGCATCTGTACCATTGGTAGCTACACGGGCAATACCTTCGGCTGCAATTCTGCTAGCCTTCTTCTCCATCTTAGCAGCACCACTTTTTCTTAATACCTCAACGGCTGCATCCATATTACCATCGGTCTCTGCAAGAGCCTTCTTACAGTCTAACATTCCTGCACCAGTTAACTCTCTTAACTCTTTTACCATACTTGCTGTAATAGCCATTTTCATTTCCTCCATATAATCATATTATTAATTGAATTTACAATTGTATAAAATTCCAATCATACTTTTCTTTAAGAAAAGCCCTAGCCCATTAGGCTAAGGCTTTAAAGTCTTTCACACGATTCTTACGAATCTATCTAATTATTCAGCATCTGCCTCTTCAGCAACCTCTTCAGAAACCTCAGCATCAACACCCTGATTAGCCTCGATAACAGCATCAGCCATCTTTGCTACGATTAACTTAACTGCACGAATAGCATCATCGTTACCAGGAATTACATAATCTAATTCTTCTGGGTCACAGTTTGTATCTGCAATACCTACTAAAGGAATTCCTAATGAATGAGCTTCCTGAATACAAATTCTTTCCTTGCGTGGATCAACAACGAAAATCATATCTGGAGCTCCGCCCATTTCCTTGATACCACCTAAGTTCTTCTGAAGCTTATCCATTTCCTTCTTGATATTGATAACTTCTTTCTTAGGAAGAACATCAAATGTTCCATCCTCTTCCATCTTCTCATACTTCTTCAAAGTAGCGATACGAGTCTCAATGGTCTTCCAGTTTGTAAGCATACCACCTAACCATCTCTCGTTAACATAGTACATACCACATCTCTCTGCCTCAGACTTAACTGAATCCTGAGCCTGCTTCTTAGTACCAACAAATAAAATCTTGCCACCCTCTGCAGCACATTTCTTAATTGCATCGTAAGCTTCATCTACCTTACCAACTGACTTCTGTAAGTCAATGATGTAGATACCGTTACGCTCAGTATAAATGTACTCAGCCATCTTAGGGTTCCATCTTCTTGTCTGGTGTCCAAAATGTACACCTGCTTCCAATAACTGCTTCATTGAAATAACGCTCATAATTTACCTCCTGGTTTTTACCTCCAACAGCTTCTGCTTCTAGAAAACAAATCTGCAACACGCGTCTTGATTACAAATTTGCACCAATCTAGAAATTCACTATTGTGTATTATTTTTTACCGAGTGGTATTATAGCATAGGAAATCCAATATCACAAGCTATTTTTTGCATTTTTTACAAAAAAAGAACAGACGAATCTGTTCTTTGTATACATTCTGTCATGCAGGGTCCGAAATGGCAACTGCAATTTGTTCATAAGTCATCCCAATGCGGAGCGTATGTGTTCCCACACTGATACGATTTGCATATCCATTCCGAATCAAATAATTGTCAAAATCCGATGCATCCTCAATCACACCAAGCTCCTCCAATTTTTGACAAACTGGGTAGGAAGACATCCCACCTTTGATGGTAATGGTTACCGTCTTATTCTTCGGTTCCTCAGTTACTTTCTCTGTCGTAACCTCCTCCGTCATCTTCTCAGTAGTTTTCTCTGTGGTATTCTCTGTTGTCTTTTTCTCTGTGGTTTTCTTAGTAGTCTGTTCTTTCGCTGTTTTGTCTTTTGTTGTCTCTTCCTCGGAAGAATCTGACTTTTCACCTGTTGTACTATTATCTTCCGACGATGCGTCTTCTGTCGCCTTGTTTGATTCCTTTTTGGTATCCTTGTCGCCCTCCGAAGCAAAGATATCCTCAATGGATTCCTTCTGCTCCACCATGCCTAATTCCTTGGCTCTCTCAATCACTTCTTTATCAGAAAAGTTTCTAGAATCATCATTTTGAAAAGCGACCATACAAATGATAGTAGCAAAGACAATACCAATCCCAAAACCTCTCAAAAAATATCTGAACTTCATAATTGCCTCCTAATGCTTCACGCACCTTTATATAAATCAATTACAAGCTTGACTTCACCTACACCCAATCCCAACTGTTTTGCAATCTCAATGATACTGCTTCCGTTGCGATGCATTTCCAAAATGATATCATTTGAATTTTCATTTTCCTTAAATTCTTCTTCCAACACATCATCGAAATCCACATCCGTCTGGTCAAGTTCAGCAAACACATCCTCCATGTCATCCATTTGCATAACATCTTCTTCCATGGTAGAAACATCCAATGTGTTCATTGATGCTTCTACATCCTCATCTAAGTGGGATGACATTGTTGCCTCTTCTAGTTCAGATTCCACCTGTTGTATGTCCTCTGTTGCAGCCTCTGTTCCATCATATATTTCTGCTGTTACTGGAGTCTGCTGTAAAGCTTCTTTCCACTCGTCTTCCTGTCTCTTCTTTGACATTGCAGTCAGTTGATCCAATGCCGATTGTTTATAACTCTGCATACTATTATCCATGCGTTGTGCATCGTAATGTTTAATCGACTCTAACATATCTTTGGCTTCTTTGTTAGCATCATTAACAATACGAACCGTCTTCATAATTTCTTTCTGCTTGTCATCTAACATACTATATAAAAACATTACTTCTTTATGATTCTTATCAATTTGCTCACATACAGCAACCGCATAATCCCCTAACGCCATTGTTTTTTCATTGGCCATATTAGAAAGGGATTCATTGGTCTCATACAAGATATCCTTTGCCTGATTCGCAATTACATCTTCTATCTTACGACGGATGATTCTAAGCTCACGTTCTGAAAACTCATAATCCTCGTCTAGAGTCATAAGATTTTTGTGTAATTCATCATTCTTATTGGTTAGCTTTTCAGAAACAAAAAAGCTTGCAATGCAGATTATAATTCCAATTATAATCATTACTATCACTGTTACTGTCATGATATTCTCCTAACTATATCTGAATGTTAATTCTTGGTTGTTTGTCATTCGCAGTTTGAACTGTATCCTCCTCTGACTCCTCCAACTCATTCTTCTTCTGTCTAATTCCACGTTTTCGTGGGTCCTGATAGGTACCATTGCCCTCTTCTTTTGCATCATACTGATATTCAGCAAATTCATTGGCATCCTTCGGTATTACAGTCTCACTATTATGCTTTACTTCTTTTGCAACTTGTGTTGCCGCAAACGAATTCTCATTGACAACACGTTGGTTTTCAAACTGCTGTGAATTTCCCACTGACTCTGTACGGGGTAACAGCATTTGCATTTCAATAGGACGTATCACGCTAACACCTCCTTGTAACACCTAAATCGGTGTACTAACCACATCTGCACCATCTGCACGAAACTGACAACGGCTACGAACATCCTTAATCGGATGGATACGATTAGAAATACAGATACACACACCCGGAAAGATAGTATGATTCACCACAATCTTACCCCCTGTATTCTCCTCAATCAATTTTTTCAACAACATATACTCAGAAGATTCTGCTTCTAGTGCCTCATTGATTGTTTTAATCGCCTCACCGGATTGCTTTGCCATCACCATTTGATTCGGTAATAACTTCAGACCTTCTGCCATTTTCTTCTTCAAAGTCTCTAATACCTGCTTGTGTTCAAGCAACTCATCCTGATGTTCTTTAATTGTAGTAGTAAGCTCTTTGAATCGCTCCATCACCTCAGGCTCAACCCCCACCTTCAAAGTGGTAGTGGTATTCATCTTATTACCAAACACACTAGCTTCAATACGTTTACCAGCAGAAATGGTTCCACCAATCAAGAACCCCTTTCGACCACTTACAATTACTTTGTCTCCCGCAGTCAAATCAGAATGCAAACTAGAACCAGTATTGATTGTATTACCAGCTTTTACAGTACAACTCTCTAAAAATTTTGTAACAATGTCATGCTTTGCCTCTAGGTATCCTTTACCCATACCTTGAACACCACGTTTCATTACAATGTTACCACCCGAAACGATACGCGCACCTTCTACGACACCATTTATCTCCACATCACCGGTAGCTTCAATGGTAAAACCAGAACGCACATTACCAGCAACATAGACATTACCATTATAATGAATATCACCTGTAGATGTGTCAACATCTGCTGGCACTGTATAGGTATCGGAAACAAATACCGTATCTCCTTCTAACTTGACATCACCATCCACCTCAGAATAAATCTTTGTCTTATCTTCCGACATCCGGATATTACGTCCATGCTTCAACGCCTTTGGTTTCACACGAACTGGCGGAACCACATTGCCATATACATCTACACCCTCCGTTCCCTGAACCTCAGGTATCATTTCTGCTAGTAAATCTCCTGCTTTGACGCTAGTGAATAGATTTAATTCATGGAAATCTACACTGCCGTCTTCTAACAGTTTAGGCTTGGCAGTCGGAGACGTCTCGAATTTATATATTACCTGCGCATCCTTACCTTGTACCACAGGCGTTCCTTTGGCAACTGGTATGTCACGACAAAATTGTTGTCCCATGGTATATGCCTTAATCACTTTCGCAGAAATACCATTAGTAATGTTCAGTCTTGCCAACTCATTATGAATATCCTTTTCCGTCATATATTTTCCATTCTTAGATGGTGGGTAAAAACGAATTATTGCCATCATTTTGTCATCGGTCACACGAACCTTGGCCATTTCATTAACCTCAGAAATAACATTAGAGGTGACGAATAAATCCACCTCTTCTTTCGCTTTTTCAATTGCCGTATTCAATTGCGATAAATTATATTCATGAATGCCACATTTTTCAAGGTATTCAGCAAATTCCTGAATGACAATCTTCTTACCACCTTCTTTAGCTGGATAAATGTGAACATACACGCCATTTTCTCTGATATCTAATTGAAAGAAACTATTTGTATATTTCATAAATTGCATCCCCCTAAACTATCCCATCAACAACTCAAAATACTTACCAAGATGCTTCTTCATCTTTTCTAAAGCTTTCGAATGTAACTGTGATATTCTTGATTCCGAAACCTCCAATACGCTCGCTACTTCTTTCAACGTCAATTCTTCATAATAGTATAACAGCACAACCTTTTTTTCCTTTTCGGTTAACAATTCTAATGCTTCCATAAGCATAGTTTTAACCTCATCCCTATCCATTGCCTGTTCCGGTTCTAAATATGTAGTATTGCGGAATTCACGAACACCACCATCCGGTCCTTGCTCCATAAATTCATCTAAGGATGCAATGTTAGAGATATTCGCAGAGCCTTCCCAACTTCTGTACTCATCTAATGAAATGCCCAATTCTTCCGCAATGTCCTTATCCTTAACATTAGCACCTTTCTCTTTTTCTAGTTTGGCAATTGCCTGTTCAATCTGTTTTTGTTTCTGTCGTACCGAACGGGGTATCCAATCCATTTTACGAATCTGGTCTAAAATAGAACCACGGATACGCAAACTGGCATAGGTTTCAAATTTAATACCTTTATCATAATCAAACTTGTCAATTGCATCTATGAGACCAAACACGCCATAGCTTACCAAATCATCATACTCAACCGTATATCCCAAATACATATTCAGACGACCCGCCACAAGCTTCACCAATGGAACATATTCAATTATAATCTGTTCTCTTAGCTTATCGGATTTGTTCTTTGCGTACTCTTCCCACAGCTTTATCTTCTTTGCGTCATCCATAACACACACCCCACGTTATCATTTTGCCATTATCATCTAGTAAATTAATATTTCTTCAGAATAGATCATTCCATCTCATCCTCATCAAATGCGAACGCAATGGTTTCTTCTTTCTCCTCTGATTCTTCCTCTGTGGAATCTGCTTCAGACTCCTCTTTGGATTCATTAGATTCCTCTAAACTCTTTTGTAATATCTCAACAACCAACGTTCCAATCACATAGAAAATCAAAAGAACAATCAAAACAATCAAAAGAGAAAGTGTAACAGGCCTTCCCATTTTCATATTAATAATCAATGTAATTAAACCAGCCAAAAGAACTATAAAAGCCCTCAAATACTGTAGTTTCATAACATTCTCCCGTCATCTACTCTCACTAAATAATCTTATCCGGCTTACCCGCACATCGAACAGTAAGCTTTTTAGTGGCATTGTCAAAAATGATAGTACGTCCATAATCAGCTCCGACATCTTCCATCACAACCGGAATAGAGAGTGTTGCCAATTCATCCTTCACTGCTTTGATATTACGCTCTCCAATACTTCCCAAATCAGAAGCGCCCGAAAATACAAACATCGTAGCACCACCGGCAATCTTTGCAGACAGACTATTCCTTCTGACGCCCTTCTCCTCCAAAAGTTTAACTAAATCTTCAATACCAGTATCTGCAAACTTGGCCCGATTGGAATTATTCTTAATTTCCTTACTGGATGGTAACATAATATGAACCATACCACAAATGTCACTCACAGCAGAATATAAAACAATACCGATGCAGGAACCTAGCCCAACAGTAGTAATCTTATCGGGAGTTTTGCATAACTTCAAGTCTGCGATACCAACTCTTATCATCTGCTCCATTCTAACACCCAATTCCAAGAGATTCAAAAATCTTCTGGTAGGACATTTCATCCGTTACCAGCATTAAAAAGCCGTTAATTGGTCTTTCGTTATCTAAGAATTTTGAATCGATTACTAACGCCTTATCTCCGATTTGTCCAAGCTGACTAATCGGCAAACTCATTACAGACCCAGCCATATCCACGCAAATAGCCGGCGGCTCTGTACGAAACTTCAAATTTGTCAAAGTTCCAATCGAATTGATATAAGAACTCATCAAAATATTGCCAACCTCTTTCAACGCTGACTTATCCATATGATCAAAACCTTCGAATTTCTCAGGATAAGTTTTGCCAAGCATTGTCCCAGCTAAATTCTTCGCCTCTTCTATCTCAAGGATAAATAGCATCATACCACTTACCTCTCCACTAAAACGAGTCAATACTGCTGCGACAATTGCATCTGCACCGCCTACCAGTTCCGGTATACCATCAAAATCTAAAACTTTAACAACTGGCGACTCCATTCGCAAATTGGAATTCAGCATGACAGACAACGCAGTTGTTGCGTTGCCTGCACCGATATTGCCAATTTCACGTAAGACATCCAGTTTCATACTTGTAAGTTCTTCCATACACACACCTCCAATTGCTTCAATCAAACCAACTTATCTGATTCAACCACAAATGAAAGGTTACTAAACAATCAGCCCCATCTATTAATCATCTAATTCCTGAATAATACCCTGAATATTCAACAATGAAATCAATGTGTCGTTATACTTGCCAACACCCATCAGATTCATTCCCTGCTCATCGTAATCAACCTTCTCAATCGAATCTTCTTCTAACGTAACCACCTCTCGTACCTCATCAACCAAAACACCTATCTTGGCATTATTCTCTGGTTTAATGATGATAATTCTAGTGGAATTAGTATTGTCCTTTGCATCCAAATCAAACTTATTGCGCAAACTCATAACTGGGATAATCTCACCACGCAAATTAATTACACCTTCAAAGAAGTACTGTGCCTTAGGCACTCTAGTTATCTGTTGCAGACGAACAATATTGTCAATAAACGAAATGTCAATACCATATTGCTCATTGTCAAGCTTAACTACGATATATTGTTTTGCACCATTTACAACTGTCACTTCATCCATGTTCTACACCTCCTAAACCAATGAATTGGAATCGATAATCAATGCAACTTCACCATCACCAAGAATCGTTGCACCACTAATCATCTTATGAATATTTATGTACTTGCCAAGTGGTTTAATAACAATTTCCTGCTGTCCTAATAGGGTATCAATCACAAGACCAGTCTGCTTGTCACCCTTCTTAACGATAACAACCACTAGGTTTTCTGGTTCCTCTTCTCTTGGTGGACAATCCAACATTTCATCTAAGCGAACCAAAGGAATCACATTTCCTCGTAAGTTAATAACCTCTTTCTGCTGGACGAACTTAATCTCATCCACCATGATATCCTCAATTGTAACAATAGAATTCAACGGAATCGCATACTTCTCATGACGCACCTCTACCATAAGTGCCTGAATAATCGCAAGTGTAAGTGGTAATCGAATAATAAACTTCGTTCCCTCGCCAAGCTTGGTTGTAACCTCAACATCGCCACCTAATCCTTCAATCTTATTCTTAACAACATCGAGTCCAACACCTCGACCAGACACATCCGAAATCTTCTCTGCAGTAGAAAACGCAGGTCTAAAAAGAAGCTCAACTGCTTCTTTCTCTGACATCATCTCTGCTTGTTCCTCAGTGATGTGTCCCTTTGCAATAGCAGATGCTTTCACCTTCTCTACATCAATACCTTTACCATCATCTTCGACTTCAATGGTAACGTTATTACCATCCTGATATGCATTCAACCAAATAGTTCCCACCTGTGGCTTACCAAGCTTTAATCGGTCAATAGTAGACTCCAAACCATGGTCTGCAGAATTACGCAACATATGCATCAACGGGTCACCAATTTCATCGATAACAGTTCGGTCAAGTTCCGTTTCCTCACCTGTCATAATCAATTCCATTTCTTTTCCAAGTTTCTTTGATAAGTCACGAATCATTCTAGGGAAACGGTTTACAACACTTTCAATCGGAACCATTCGAACTTTCATAACCGATTCATGAAGATTGGTAGTTACTCTCTCCAAATATTCAATCTGTTCATTGAAGCTCTGTACGGAAGTTCTGTTTTCCTCTTGTGTATTACTTACAGAAACCAATCCATTCTTTGCGATAATCAGCTCACTAACAAGATTCATAAGTACGTCTAACTTTTCAATGTCTACACGAACAGAACGGTTTGCAACCGGTTTGCTACTAGTCTTAGCCGGTGTAGCTGCTTTCTTCTTTGTATCTTCCTTCTTGACTGTATCCGCTTCCTTCTGTACCTGTACAGAACTTACCACTTCAACATCACTCGGAACTTCATATTCTTCAATGATAACTTCTTTAATTTCTGAAACATTTGCAATTACTTTCTTCACTGCATCCATCGGTTTTGCAGAGATAACAATCATAGAAAAATCAAAATCAAACTTCTCATCTTCAATATCCTGAACAACAGGAATACACTTGATAATCTCTCCTACATCTTCTAATCCTTTAAACACTAAAAATGCACGTGCAGCTTTTAACATACAGTTCTCATCAATGTAAACAGTAACACCGTATACATTCATGTCCTTTGCCTTTGCCTCACTGATTGCATTCTTCTCAAAATCAGCAATAGGAATATCCAAAAACTTGCGCTTGTCACCTTCAGAAACCGATTCTTCCTTCACTACAACTGGTGCCTCATCCTCTACATCAGCAACAGAACTACTGTCCGCTTCTAAACACGCATTCAGCGCTGCAATTACATCTTCATTATCGTTCTCGCCCTCATCAGAGGAATTCATAATACAATCCAAATATTCTTCCACCGCATCCAAGCACTTGAACACGACATCCACTAAATCTGGCGTAACACTCATCTTGCCATTACGCACCTCAGAGAACACATTCTCCATATCATGTGTCAAACGCTGCATGCGCTTAAATCCCATTGTTCCAGCCATACCCTTCAAGGAATGAGCCGCTCTAAAAATCTCATTCACTGTGTCAATATTATCTGGCTCTGCCTCCAATATTAACACCTGATCATTCAATGTCTGCAAATGTTCCTTTGTCTCATCAATAAAAATCTCGAGATATTGACTTAAATCCATGTTAAAACACCCCCACCTTTTCTGTGATTTTGGTTCCTATGTCTTCTAATGGCAACACTTGGTCTGCCAAATTATGTTCTACAATTGCTTTGGGCATCCCATAAACTACACAAGTTTCCTTATGCTGTGCAATTGTATAAGTTTTTTGTTTCATACGAAGGTTCTTAATCCCTTCGTATCCATCACTTCCCATGCCAGTCAAAACAGTACATATAACTTGCTCTAACTGAAGAGAAGCAACATTGGCAAAAGTAATATCTGCACAGGGTCGCAAACCGTTAACTGGCTCAGAATAATCTTCACACACAACAATTTCGCCTATATGATTTCTTGTCAAGGTTAAATGTGTTCCGCCCTTTGCTAAATACACATGCCCTTTTTCAAGAACCTCACCATTCACCGCTTCAGTAACCTTAATTGTACTTGTTTCATCTAATCGCTTTGCCAAGGTTTCAGTAAACCCCTTCGGCATATGCTGTACAATAACAACAGGTGCGTCCAAACGCTTAGACAACTTCGGTATTACACGATGCAACGCTTTCGGTCCGCCTGTGGAACTAGCGATTATTACAAGCTTACGAATTGTGTTTACAGACATACCTTCACCTCTATTCTCTGATAATGGTATTATAGCAGACATTCATCTTCACATAAGTGTATAGTAATATTCCAAACCAAAAAAGTATCATATTATGTAAATCACAAACATAATATGATACTTTCTATATTATCAACCTAATTGTTGCGCACGTTTTTTCCGCTGTTGTTCAAAAATATAGCGGATAATCTTTTCTCTTGTTCCACTATCTAGCTTCCAAAACATAATGCGATGATCGTAAATACTTGTATTATTCTGATTTCGCTCAGAACGAAGTAATTCTGCATAAACATATAGGATTTCTACTTCTTCATTAATTTCGATATCAAAGCGCAACTCAACAAAAGCCCCTTTTTCTTCACTTGCAGAAGAAACCATCCGAATACCACCACCACTCAAATCAATCATGATGGCATCTTTCCACTCCAAACTGTGTTCGTCTGCCTGGAAAGCATTCCCTGCTCGAATCATTTCTTTTTCCTCGCCTTCAATAATACGATACTGAATCTGCTTCCGACATTCATAACGGAAAAACTCTCTTCTTTGAACCTTCTGTAAGGAACTTTTTTGTTCTAATTCGACAAGAAAGAAACCTCCTTTTTTGTATCTACCAGTAACTACCACTTCACACCGCAGTAATCCAGAGTTAGAAAAGAATGTAGCATAAAATGTCTGTCCCACACCCAAAGGCACAACCGTCCCTCCCCGTATTGGCATAGCTGCATATATACGGTCATTTGGCGCTTCATCCAAAACCTGACTATTATACTTCTCAGGCTTTTTATCCGGATCTACTGAAAGCCTAGTTTCAATCTTTTCTAATTCGATCTTGTCCCCAATTGATAATTTATTATCCATACACCCTACCTGTTATTTTTCTTGGATTTTATAAAGTTAAGTAACACCTTTGCAATTCCAACCTTCTCTGTATCTTCATACGCCTCATCTAATAGTTTACCACATATACCCTTGATTCGTAAAGATGCATCACTATTTGGTGCTTGCATACTAATTGGCTTTTGCTCTACAACCGCATTGGTCAAACCTTTGTCAAACGGAATATATCCCAAATACTCCAATTGAATATTCAAAAACTTGGAAACAACAATGCTAATTTTGTCGTATATTTCTTGACCTTCCTCCACATTGTTAACACGATTTGTCACAACCTTAATGGACTTTTGTTCTCTGTTAAACTCCTTCTTTCGATTCACTGCTTTCAATAGAGAATACGCATCTGTTATCGAGGTAGGCTCCGGCGTTACCACCAACAACACCTCTGGAGAACTCAAAACAAATTCAATGACAGAATCAGCAATTCCAGCACCAGTATCAATAATAATAACATCGTACAGGCTATCAAGTTTTACCAACTTTGCAATCAAACTCTTTAATTTTTCCTTGTCAAGATTTACCAAATCCTGTACACCAGAGCCACCAGAAATGAATCCAACCCCCATTGGGCCTTCTGTAATAATCTCTTCAATCGATTTATTGTTAAAAATTAAATCTGCAAGATTATATTGTGGCCGAATTCCTAGCATGATTTCTACATTTGCCAAGCCAAAATCCGCATCTAAAATCACTACTTTTTTGCCTTGAGCCTGCATCTGTAATGCTAGGTTAACCGATAAGCTAGTTTTGCCAACGCCACCTTTCCCACTAGTCACAGCAATCACTCGCGAGGACGGAGCCTGTTCCTTCAAAAGTTCCACTTTCTCTCTCAACTTATCTGCCTGATCCATAGCCATCGCCACCTCCTAACACTTGTTTTGCAATGACCTGTGGATTCATCACTTCGATGTCATCCGGTACATTTTGTCCGTAGGAAACATAAGACAACGGCATTTCGGTATCTAGCTTGATATTCAAAATGTTACCTATTGCATCCGTTTCATCCAACTTAGTAAAAATCAAACTATATTCACCGATGTCAGAATATATATTGGTAATATTCTTCAAATCTTTATACTTTGTAGTGGCACTTAACACCAAATACGTGAGCATACTGTACTCTGAAAATATATCATACAATTTCTTTAAATCATTAAATTGTTCCTTATTCTTATGTGACCGACCTGCGGTATCTACTAAAACATAATCATATTCCTTGTACTTCGGAAGAATAGTTTTCAAATCCTTCACTTCATATATTACTTCCACTGGAATGGACATAATATTCGCATAGGTCTTAATCTGCTCCACAGCTGCAATACGATAAGTGTCCGATGTGAAAATCGCAATCTTTCTCTTCTCCTCTAATAACAGCTTGGAAGATAGCTTTGCAATTGTTGTAGTCTTACCTACGCCAGTTGGACCAACAAAGAAAATCACCTTTGGTTTCTTGTCATCTTTATCAAATGCAATCGGTTTCGTCTGACCCAATTTCAGAATAATTTTCTGATATACACAAGAAAGCATGTCATCTAATGTTCGAATATTCCCTGAATTTGTAATTTCATCAATAATCTGCTTAGCATAAGTAAATGAAACCTCATTGTTCGTTAACTGTTCAATAATCAAGTCAATGGACTTGTCCTTCAAGCTTGTCTTTCCTGCCAGTGCCTCTGCCTCTTCCTTCTCAGATGACTTTTGTGACCCGGATTCCTTCTTTTTATCAGGGCTGTCTGTTTTAGGGACTATGTTTCCTTTAGGTTTACTCTCTTTTTTCTGACTCTCTATCTGTTGTTCCAACAACATGGCAAGGTTATTCAGCTTATCCTCTAACTCCTTTGCCTCACGAGCCTCTTCGGACTGGGTTACCAAATCCGGACGTAATTTCTCATCAATCTTAGCATTAAATTGCGTAGATGTCTTACTTGTTTTCTCAGGCATCTTTTCTTTCGCATTTACTTCATCAATAGCCGCTGTCACCTCTACCAAAGTTTTACGAAAAGCTTTAAAGAGCCCTTTCGGCTTAACCGTCTTAATATTCATTACGATAGCATCTTTTCCCAAGTCGTTCTTTGCAAGCATAATCGCTTCCGTCTCTGTATTTGCTTGAAATTTTTTAATTATCATTGATTGTCACCACCCCGATTGATTGTAATTCTACATCAGATTCTATTTCATTGTAGGATATTACAATTAAATCCTTGAAATAATCCTTTGTCAATTTTTTAAAATACATTCTCACAATAGGAGACGTAATAATAATCGGTGCCTTTCCTTGATTTTCCAACTTTTTAAGTTCTGTTTCCACCGAATTCAAAATCTTCTTCGTGGTAGCTGGATCCAAAGTAATGTACGCACCTTGCTCTGTTTGCTTAATAGAATTCATAATATCCTGCTCAATTTTAGGATCAAGCGTAACCACAGTTGTCATTTCACCTTCTGCAAAATATATATTGGAAATTGCTCGTTTCAAGCGTTGTCTTACATATTCAGTCAACACATCCGTATCTCTGGTTGTAGATGCATAATCAGCCAACGTTTCAAATATAGTAACCAAATCACGAATAGAAATACCTTCTGATAACAAATTCTGCAGTACCTTTTGGATTTCACCAACACCAAGTAGCTTTGGCACCAACTCATCCACTAATGTTGTATTATTCTCCTTCACATTGTTGATTAAGTTTTGTACATCCTGTCTTGTCAGTAGCTCATCCAAATGTGACTTAATAATCTCAGTCAAATGTGTAGCAATAATCGATGGCGGGTCAACAACGGTGTACCCCATAGATTCTGCTCGTTCTCGTTGTGCTTCTGTAATCCAGATAGCTGGCAGATGAAAGGACGGCTCAAATGTAGGAATACCAGTAATTTCTTCCTCCACATAGCCAGGATTCATTGCCATATAATGGTCAAACAAAATCTCACCTTCACTAATCTGAATGCCTTTAATTTTGATAATATATTGATTTGGATTCAACTGAATATTATCGCGAAGACGAATAATCGGCACAACTGCACCTAATTCCAACGCAATCTGCCTACGAATCATAACCACACGGTCAAGCAAGTCTCCACCTTGATTCACATCTGCCAAAGGAATAATGCCGTAACCAAACTCCAACTCGATTGGGTCTACCTGTAGCAAAGCGTTGACATTTTCATGTCTTCGAATCTCGTCTGCCTGAACTTCTTCTTCTTTTACCTCATCCTCAATTGATTCTATCTCTTTTGACTGTTGCATCAATCTACCCGCTACAATCAAAATCAAACCAATTGCAAGGTAAATTAAAATTCTACCCTCTTCTCGCAACGGAGTAAATACACCCAAAAAACACAAAGTGCCACCAACCATATACATCACCTGTGGTGCATGGAACAATTGAGTGATCATAGTATCACCAATATTAGTAGTTCCTGCTGACTTAGTAACCAAAATACCGGTTGCAATAGAGATCAACATAGATGGTATCTGTGATACCAAACCATCACCGATAGTTAGAATCGTATATCTGGAAAGCGCTTCTGAAATCTCCATTCCCTGCATAGCTACACCTATAATGATACCACCAACTAGGTTAATCAAGGTAATAATAAGACCTGCTGTCGCATCTCCCTTAACATACTTAGTCGCACCATCCATGGAACCATAAAATGCGGACTCCTGCTGAATTTTCTCTCTACGAATCATCGCTTCCTTGTCGGTAATAGCACCAGTATTCAAATCCGCATCAATCGCCATCTGCTTACCAGGCATCGCATCTAAGGTAAAACGTGCTGTTACTTCAGATACACGCTCTGAACCCTTATTGATAACTACCATCTGTATGATAACTAATACAATAAAAATAATTGCGCCTACAACCAGATTACCACCACCTACGAAATTACCGAAGGTTTCTACCACTACACCAGGATTACCATCCAATAAAATCAGCTTGGTAGAGGAAATGTTAAGGGCAATCCGAAACACCGTAGTAAACAGCAAAATCGTCGGAAAGCTAGACATCGCCAATGTCTCTTCTGCATACAAACAATTAAACAAAATCGCTAAAGAAATCATTAGGTTAACTGTAATCAACACATCTAGTAATAAAGACGGAATCGGAATAATGAATAAAATAATTGCTGCCAATAAATATAAGCCAACAAACACATCACCTTTGAATGTTATATTCTTCATATCCGATTCACCTCCTGTCCTTCAAACTTTATGTCTCTTTCTTTTGATTAAATTTTGTACGAATCTATATCGAAATTCCACTCAAAAAATTATACTAACTCACTTTGTTGTGCAGGCGATACACATAAGCTAACACATCTGCCACTGCTTGATACAATTCAGGCGGTATCTCTGCACCTAATTCCACGTTGTAATACAACATTCTTGCAAGGGGCTTGTTCTCTACAATTTCCACAGAGCTCTCTCTTGCAATCTCTTTAATTCTTCCAGCCAAAAAATCTGCACCCTTTGCCACGACAACTGGGGCTGTATTCTCACCTGATTTATATGACAATGCCACTGCAAAATGAGTTGGGTTTGTAATAACCACATCCGCTTGCGGAATCGCTGCCATCATTCTCCTCTGAGATGCCTGCATCATCCGTTGACGCTGTTGTCCCTTTACCTTCGGATCTCCTTCCTGGTTTTTGAACTCATCCTTTACCTCTTGTTTGGTCATCTTGTTATCTTCTTTAAATTTCCACTTTTGGTACATAAAATCTGCTGCACCAATCACGCAGAACAAAATGCATATTTTCAAAAGAAGCTCCATGATAATATCATACATAAGTAACAATCCCTGATTGATAGACATATCATATAACAAAAACAACTCTTCTACATGTTCCACTAAAACAGAATAGCTGATATAAGCAATCGCAACAATCTTGACAATCGATTTTAAAAGTTCAATCAATGTATTCATAGAAAACATTCTCTTGAAACCACTCAGAGGATTCAGCTTGTCAGGCTTGGGTTGTAACGGCTTCGTGGTCACCTGAAACTTAAATTGTAATGAATTACTAAAAAAACCAATGATACAGCCTAATAGCAAAAATGGAGCTATAATCAGTGCAATATCCAATACACATTCCACCAACAGAAAGATAAAACCATCCTCCATAATACCATCATTTACATATCTAGGTATTAACGTATAAAATGTAGTGAAGCTGTGAATAAGACGTTCGCCCACAAATCCAACAGCAAATTTCAAACAAATATACAACGAAATTAATGTGGCTGCCGTAACAATTTCTGTACTTTTGGCCACATTACCTTCATTTCTTACATCTTTTAACTTTTTAGAAGTGGCATCCTCTGTTTTTTCTCCACCAGGACCTTCCTTTGCAAACATCTGTAAATCCAAAGGAAGTAAAATCTTATATTCAAAATACATCGCCAACCACACTCCATCCTCTGTGTATGCGAATCCATCTATATTCAAAAAACTGTAAATTCCATATTCACCACTGTAATTATAATCATATTACTGACTCATAAAAACCTTTATAAGCTCTTCCACTATCACCTGCATCTGTTCATATACATAGTTCGTCACAATTGGAAGAAACTGCAATGTCACAAACAAAACTGCAAAACCTGCAAAAATCTTAAGTTGGATTCCCACTACAAACATGTTCATCTGTGGTGCAGTCTTTGCCAAAACACCTAAAACCACACTAACAATAATGGTAGCAACCAAAATTGGAAGGCAAATTCGAAGTGCAATCACAAAATAAGTTGTTATATACTGTAGCATCACATCATACAACGTACCTGTATCAATCATTACCTCTCCAACAGGAATCAGTTCGAAGGAATCTGCCAATGCTGATATGATAAAATAATGCATATTACTAGCTAACATAATTACCATAACCAACATCTCATAGAACTGGGCTGTAATGGTGGTTTCTGTACCAAAATTGGCATCAAAACTTGACACCATGGAAAACCCCATCTCCCGGTCAATAAACTGCCCCGCCATATTAATAATAGACAATGTAACATTCGCCATAAAACCTATTGTAACACCAACTACCAATTCCTTTAGCAAGATAATAGAATATTCTATAAATGTAGTATATGCAAGGGGTTCATACGGATGTATCGATATCATTGCATATGCAATACCAATACCGATAAACAAGCGTGCCCTTCTTGAAACATTCATATTACCGAAAATAGGAGCATATGCTAATACTCCCATCACACGCACCAATATAACCAGAAAATATTCCAGGTGATAGATTGAAAAGGTTTCCTCTATCATACGCTACCTCACATAAGTCGCAAAATTTTCAAACAATCTGGTCATAAAGGTTACAATATTATCCATTATCCAACCACCACAAAGAATCAAGGTGATAAATATACTGATAATTTTGGGAACAAAAGTAAGCGTCTGTTCTTGAATGGAGGTTACGGTCTGAAATATACTGATTACCAAACCTACTACCAAAGACACTAACAACAATGGCGCCGAACATTTAATAATCAACCACAATGCCTCTCTGGCAATATCAATTACAATATCTGTACTCATATTCTCACTTCCAATCTATCGTCAGTAATTAAAACTTTTAATCAGTTCACCAATTACTAAATTCCATCCATTTGCCATGACGAACAGAAGAATTTTAAAAGGCATCGAAATTGTAGTCGGCGGTAACATCATCATACCCATAGCCATCAAAGTAGACGCGACAACCATATCAATAATAATAAATGGTATGTATATTAAAAATCCGATTATAAAGGATTTTCTTAATTCTCCTAACATAAATGCAGGTATCAGAACAGAATTAGGAATATCATCAATTTCCGAAACAGTCTCTAAACGTGCTAGTTCCAAAAAGAAATTGATATCCTGCGTTTCCACATTTGCAAACATAAAGTCCCTCAAAGGTTCCATGCAAGCTTCTAAGCCTTCTTCTTGTGTAATCTCTCCTCTCGAGAGCGGTTGGATTCCCTCTTCATTAATGCGTTCCAACGTAGGCGACATAATAAAAAGGGTCAAAAACAACGCTAGCCCTATCAAAACATTATTCGGCGGCGTCGATTGTGTACCCAGTGCAGTTCTCAAAAAATGAAACACTACAATAATACGGGTAAAAGACGTCATCATAACAACAATTGATGGAGCTAATGATATCACCGTTATCACAAGCAACATCTGAAGTGTTCCTGCCAAAGTACCCTCTTCATTGGTGGTATCCACCGTGATTCCGATAGTATGTGGAACATCCTGTTCTAAATTGTCGATAACGGATTCGGCATCATTCTCCGTACCATCTACATTACCTGTAGCATGGGAATAAACCCCCATACAAAGTACGGAGAAAATGACAAAATATGCAATTATAAATTTTTTAAAATGTATACATTGAATTATGTCTGTTAATTTTTTATTGTTCTTTATCTTTTCTTTCATTTTTCATCTTTTCCAGTACATTCTTAAAACTAATTGGTTCAATTGATGTTTGGTGTTCCATCACCTCTGACGCATCTAACTCCGTTAGAAAAGTTACATTATCCTTACAAATTGCAAGTGCTAAATAACGTTCTCCAACTTTAACAATCTCAATGTATTTGTTATTGCCAAGTTGACAAACCTCTATTATCTTAATATTACTTTTCTTATTAAGTGTATTTGCCTGAAAACCTCCAGCAACTCTTGCCGCAACATAAGCAAGAAAGAGGACAAATACAAACATCAAAATCAAAATAATTAATTGCCCAATATGTTCCATACTGGAGGATGTTGCATTTAAAAACATATTACTCAACAGCTTTCTTAACTGCTTCTAATACGCGATCTGGCTGGAAAGGCTTTACGATAAAATCTCTAGCACCTGACTGAATACTTTCAATAACCATCGCCTGCTGACCCATAGCGGAACACATAACTACACTGGCATTCGGATCGGATTCTTTAATCTTCTTGAGTGCCTGAATACCATCCATCTCTGGCATTGTAATATCCATCAATACTAAATCTGGCTGTGTTTCGGCATACTTCTCGACTGCCTTAGCACCATTCTCAGCTTCGCCGGCAATTGTGTAACCATTCTTAACTAAAATGTCCTTAATCATCATTCTCATGAAAGCTGCATCATCACAAATTAAAATACTCTTCGCCATATTATATTCTCCATTTCATAAAAATTCTTTATTATTTAATGATATCAGATACTCTGATACCAAAGTTCTCTTCAATTACTACAACTTCACCTTTCGCTACCAATTTGCCATTGACCAAAACATCAATCGGTTCACCGGCAATTCGTTCTAGCTCAATAATGGTTCCTGGTGTAAATTCCAATATCTCCTTGATTGACTTACTTGTACGACCGAGTTCAACTGTAACCTCTAACGGTACGTCCATGATCAAGTCAATATTTTCTTGCTGAGTAATTGGATTCACTCCTGCATTAAATGGTTGAAACTGTACAGGTTGCACATTGACATCCTGCATAGGCGGTGCATAAAACTGCATACCTTGTGACATCATCGGTTGCCCCATCATCGGTTGCCCCATCATCGGTTGTCCCATCATCGGTTGTCCCATCACCGGTTGTCCCATCACCGGCTGCTCCATCGATTGCCCCATTGGAGTCTGCGGGGCTGGTTGTGAAGCCTGTGGAGCTGGTTCTGGAGCTGGTGTTGCCGATTGCGGTGTTTCATCTGCATCCTGACTGGACATAAACTTAGAATATAATTCCCTTGCCAGTTCAATCGGATACAACTGCATGATACTACTATCAACCAAATCTCCAATTTCCATTTTGAAAAAGACTTTTACAAAATCATCCTCACAAAAGTTACCGACTTTACTTTCGTCAATCTCATCCATTAAATCCACCAACTCAGCAGACGGAGGAGAAATGTCAATCTTCTGTCCTAACATAGAAGAAAGTGATGTTGCAGAAGAACCCATCATCTGATTCATTGCTTCACAGATTGCACTTAGATGCAACTCAGAAAGCTCATCTACTAAATTCGTTCCATCTCCACCCATCATTAAGTCTGTTATTACTTTAACATCATCTTCATGAAGAATCAAGATATTATTACCTTCAATTCCTTCTGTATACGAAATTGTAATAAAAACACAAGGTTTTTGATACTCTCTCACTAGTTCTTCCCATGTACTAGCAGTTACAGTCGGCGTGGTAATCGTTACCTTTTGATTCAACAGGGAATATAATGTTGTTGCTGCAGTTCCCATACATATATTCGAAATCTCACCAATCGCATCTCGTTCTTGAGCGGATAAAGGAGATTCGGAAGAGGTTGTACTCGGAGTTGCATCACTCTCGCCACTTGTCATGTTGCCAAGCAATGCATTGATTTCTTCTTGCGATAACATTCCGTCCATATTCCTACTCCTCTCTAATAATTTCTGTTACTTTCACTGCGTATTTATCTGCACCAGAACCCGGCAATGCTTTGAACTTCACTATATTACCCACATATATATCAAGTTCATTCTCCACTAGGGTATCTAATTTGATAATATCGCCAATCTGCAAATTGATAAAATCCATAACCGAAATACTACTCTTTCCAAGTAGTGCCTTAATCGGTATCTGTGCTTTATTAATTGCTGTTTCAATATAATCATTATAAGACTCTGAGTCTTTATCCTGCATTGTAGAAAACCAATACTTGGTATTCAACTTATCCATAATATCTTCCAGTGTCATAAACGGAAGACAAATATTCATAAGACCTTCTACATTACCTATTGCCACGCTGATTGTAACAATGGCTATCATCTCACTCGGAGAAATAATCTGCGCAAACTGAGAATTCGTTTCGATTCTCTCTAAACGCGGATAAATTTCCACAACATTCTTCCACGGTTCACGAAGCAAATCCACTAATATAGTAAAAATTCTCTCTAAGACACTCAGCTCAATTTCCGAAAAATCTCTCGGCTTATCGAGAGGATCTCCCAAACCACCAAGCATTCGGTCAATAATCGTAAACCCAAGATTCGATGCCAACTCAATAATAATATTACCATTCAACGGTGCAAAATTAACAATCCCTAATAAAACTGGATTTGACAATGCATTAGCAAACTCAGAATAGGTAACTGCTTCCGAATTCATGACATCAATCTGGACATTTTTTCTCAAATAAGCCGGAAGATTACTAGAAACTAGTCTCCCAAAATGTTCAAAGATAATCTCCAAGGTTCTTAAATGTTCTTTCGAGAACTTGGCAGGTCTTGCAAAATCATAATCTTTAATTTTCACAGCAGGCTCATCATTAATCTCATCCACATCCAACTCGCCTGAACTCAACTGTTTTAGCAACGCATCAATCTCGTTTTGAGACAACACATCTGCCATATTCTCACCTCCAATAGCCTAAGATATTCCATTAATCCGTTAAAACTATTGGGTTGTAAATTTACTAAAGGATACTCTATATATACACTGTGTGGCATACTTTTCCTGTAAGCTATTCAAAATCTGTTTCTTGATTTCCTCCTGAGTTGTCAGGTCATTTACCTCTGCATATGTATACCCTTGAATCACATTACGAGCTTCGTCAAAAACCGGACCTTCTGCACCTTGCAAAACTGTAATCAAGCTTTCATAATCCTTGGACGAGTTATCCAACTCCAAGGTCAATCCAACCTGAACGTAATGGTTATCACCACTTCCATCATCCTTCAAATTAACAACCTGTGCTTCTACGCTATAAGTAGCAATATTCTCAAGCGCAACCGTCGGCTGTCCATCCGCACTTTCCAACTCAAGATTCAACACAGATGCAATCTGAGTAATCAGATTATTCGTCTTCTTAGCTGACGGCATACAAACAAATACTAACATAATATTCAAAATTAAATTAACAATACAAATCGCTAATATGATTACTGTAATCAAATTCTTCTTCATATGATTCCTCCTCTCACTCCTGTACTTCTGAATTCAAACGATTATATATCTTGATTGAAACTCTACGGTTCTTCGCCCGTCCCTCTTCAGTCTCATTAGACGCTACCGGACGACTCTCACCATATCCTGCAATTTTAATATTTTCATCAATTAAGTTTGCCTGATTCATCACATACTTATATACCTCATTCGCTCTGGCTGTCGAAAGAACACGGTTACTCTCATAACGGGAACTGGAAATCGGAACATTATCTGTATGTCCTTCAATCTCAATGATACAGTCCTTATATCGACTCATAATCGTTGCAATCTTCTGCATAAAAACACGAACATCATCTCTTATCTCCGCCTGCCCTGCATCAAATAATATCGCACCATTCAAATCAAGAGACACATACTGGGAGTTATAATCCATAACCACACGGTCATCAATCTTATACGACTCTGTCATTTCTGAGATTTCATCGTACATCTCTTCTGATTGTTTCAAACCTTGCTCACTTAATTCTTCTTTTAATTCTTTTTCTGTCATCTCAACAGTCTGTTCATTCTGTTCTCCAACTAAAGTCTCATCATCATTCTGCTCCGTCTCACCATCATCCTTACCTACAGCAGACATTTCATGATTATCACCTTCCACTTCCGAAGCTACACCAATTTCTTCCAAAATAGATTCAATTCCCGGAAGTTGTGTCACTCCTCCTGAAACAATCTGCCCTTCTAACAATGATACGGCCCCAGACTCAATAATACTAAAGCTCGCCTGATTAAAAGAAGCCATAATTCTCTGAATCTTTTCTTCATCCATATTAGAACTAGCAAACAATAATACGAAGAAACAGAGTAGCAAATTCATCAAATCACTAAAGGTGGCCATCCACGCTGGCGACCCTTCCTCCGGTGGTTTTTCTCTTCTCTTAGCCATTACTGCTCACCACCTTCAGACAAACTCTCTCTCATACTCGGAGCAAGGAAAGACTTTAACTTTTCTTCAATAACACGAGGGTTCTCACCTGCCTGAATGGACAACAAACCTTCTATCATAATCTCCTTTAACTGAATCTCATCATCATTTAGAGATGCTAGCTTTGTAGAAATCGGTGCACTAATCCAGTTCGCCAATACAGAACCGTAATATGTAGTAATAAGCGCAACCGCCATGTTCGGACCGATTTTATCAGGATCCATATTCATAAGCATCAAAACAAGACCAATCAAAGTACCAATCATACCCCAAGCAGGACCCATAGCACCAATCTGTTTCCAAAAACCAATATTCTTCTGATGTCTTGTATCTGTATTCACAAGTTCTGCTTCTAAGATACCACGAACCAACTCTGGATCTGTACCATCTACAATCAGTAAAATTCCTTTTTTCATAAACGGCTCATCTAAATTGTTAGCAGATTCCTCTAACGCCAACAAGCCTTCCTTTCTAGCCACATTCGACAATTCAATAATCTGTTTGATTGTTCCAACTGTATCATTATTCGCAACTTTAAAAACTAATCTGATTGATTTAAGCCCTGCCAAAAAATCTTGCATAGTACAACTTGCCAAAACCGCACCAAAAGAACCACCAAATGTAATTAATGCTGACTTGACATCAACAAAGTAAATCAACGCGGCTGCTCCTGCGTCACCAGTTGCCATACCCATAATCATTAAAGCAAACGCTGCTATTAAACCAATTATTGTTGCTATATCCACAATGTCCACCTCACCAATTCATATGTATACTATATCGAAACCTCAAAAAAAGATAAATATTTTCAAAATCCATGTCATATTATAGCACAAAATATCAACATATGCTACTAAAATTTATGAATAATTACTATATATTGACCTCTTGTAGGAAACCACCAAATCTACAACCTCTTGTCTGCTTTCTTTGACTAAAATTTTCTTTCCGGTAGTTAAGGAAATCACCGTATCCGGTGTTTCTTCCACAAATTCAATTATATCTGCATTTACAGTAAATTTCATATCGTTAAATTTTGTCAATTCAACCACATTAACCCCTCCTTATTAAATAAAGATTTCTTCAAATGTTATAACCACAAAGATGCATCATAATTACATTATGATGCATCCTACATTATATCAAATTATCTCTTCAAATTAACAAGTTCTTCAATCAAAGTGTCAGAAACTGTAATAATTCTTGAATTAGCCTGGAAACCTCTCTGTGTAACAATCATGTCTGTAAATTCCTGAGACAAATCAACGTTAGACATTTCCAAAACACCCTGTGTCATAGTCTCGCCTGTGGATGCAATATCTTTACCAATTCCATCAAACTCGCCAGATGCCTTTGTCTCCTTGTATAAGCTTCCACCAATTGCTTCCAAACCTGCCGGATTGATAAAATTAGCAACTGCAATCTGACCTAACAACTTGCTGACACCGTTGTCATATACACCGTACAACTTACCTTGTGTATCAATGGTTACGTCTGTCAAAGCACCAACGGTACGACCTGCACCAAAGGAAGGGTCATCTGCCATACCACGGTGTGTTTCCACATCACATTCTCCTGTTTCAGAGAACATTGTCAAGTTAGAGAAATCAACTGTAATACCTAATATATCATCCTCCGGTTGTACTGCCGACAAATCTCTAAACACATCACCGTCTGCTGGGTCAATCGGTGTGATTTCCAATAAAAGTGTCTCATTACCTGCAACACCACCAACACCTTCGAATGCACCGGTATCTGGATTAAATGTTACTGTATTCGTTGTTCCCGCAGCACCTGCAGGGAAGGTAATATTATACTTGGTAGAAATATCCTCATTATTCTCATCCTTGATAGAATCGACTGTTACGTCATATCCACTAGGATTAGTGGCATTCTGTGTAATTTTAAACTTAACCGTATAACTGTAACCCAAATTATCATAGATGGATACTGTAGTTACTACACCCTCATCTGTCTGCAAACGCGGATCTGTTGCATCAATATTACCAGTCATATAAGACTGTGATGTCAACTCTGGAGCAGCAGTCTGGTTCTCGGCTGCTTCCGGTCTCAATGCAGATACCGTATCACGTTTAATTTCTGTTGGATTATCCGGATCAACCTGCCAACCCATTACTAAATCACCAGCACCAGTAACTAAGTTACCTGCATCGTCAGTGGTAAACGCACCAACCTTGGTAAAGTAATTGATACCACCACGGTTCACTACGAAGAATGAGCTACCATTAATCATTAAGTCATATGGATTATTGGTTGTCTGTGCAGAACCCGATGTCTGCGTCATAGATACTGTAGCAACACCTGTACCTAAACCAATCTGCTTTGCATTCGTACCACCAGTACCGTTGGTAGAACCAGTTGCACTCTGTGTTGTCTGGTACAAAACATCTTTAAAAAGTACCTGACTAGATTTGAAACCAACGGTATTTACGTTGGCGATATTGTTACCTATTACGTCCATTTTTGTCTGGTGTGTCTTAAGACCTGCTACACCAGAATAAAGTGATCTCATCATAATAAACGACCTCCTTAATTTGATTGATGTATCCCTATCTGTCAGTCAAGGGAAAACTAGCCTCCAAAAGGTCCGGCTATACAATTACTGCTCCATCAATATTTGTAAAAATGTTGCTATCATTGGTTGTCTGATCCATCGCCGTAACTACTGTGTTATTCTTAACATTCACAATAAATGCGATATTGTCCATCATTACCAACGATTCGTTAATGCTTTTTTCCTTCGCCTGCATAATTCCCTTGTTAAGACGTTCCATTTGATTTGCATCTAAGCTAATATTGCGGCTAGAAAGTCTTTCATTGGCATGTTTCGAAAATGTTACATTATTTGTCTGCTTGTCATTTGTCTGCTCTAGAATCTGCTGGAAGGAAAGTCCTTGCTCATTCACCTGCTCCTTGTGACCAACTTTGTGACTACTTTGCATATAGGCGTCTGCCATCTGGTCAATAGATAAAAATGAACCCCTTAAACGTTCCATACAATCGCCCCTTTTCCTTAAGGTTAAGCCTCTTCAGTTCCTTCTGTACTACCTGTATTTTCTTCGCTCGAAGCATTTCCCTGCGTTGTTTCACCAGAACCTGTCACATCACCATCTGTAGCTGTATTGTTGCCTGTCTGCGCTCCGCTTGTCACTAAATGCTCTAAGTAATCAAGACTTACCACAGAGTCAAGATATTCCGATGGATAATAGTCATCTCCAATATGGAAATATGTCTTACCTTCACTTAATGTCACATAGTCTACCAAACCGCTTATCTGATTGATGTTACCTGCTGCATCTGGAACATTTAAAATCACATACTGTCCAGTTAAATTCATCGCTTGACTATTACCAAAGCTAGTGTCTAAGTTCTGTAATTCTTCCACCGTAGAGAACTGTGCCAATTGAGACATGTACTCTGTATTGCTAGTTGGCTGCAATGGATCCTGATACTGCATCTGTGCTACAAGTAATTGTAAAAATGCATCCTTGTCAAGAGAATTGTTTGATGAATTTTCCTTGGTTGCAGTTGTCTGCGTAACCGCTGAAGTATCAATTCCTGTAACTGCCATACTATCTACCTCCTTTTCACTAATTATGTTATCGGTATTCTTTTATAAAAAGTTAACCTATTATGCCATATAACTGACACTACTTCCTGTTGCCTTCATTCTTTCAATCTCCGCTTCATCTTCTACCGGAACGTCGTCATTCAATTCAGATAAGTTGATTTTCCTTCTACTGTTAGAAGTTTGATTTTCCTCGAAAGAACTTTGTTGTTCATCACCTTTTTCAAAACCAGTTGTAGAAACCATAACCTCGATTGCCTCTATCTTGAGGTCGTGCTGCTCCATTGCTTCCTTCAAGTTAAGAAGTCCTGCTTCAATTGCCTGCTTCGCAGCCTCTGTTTCCGCAACAATGCTTGCTGTCATAACACCTTCTTTCGAAACTACGTTAATCTGAATTCTACCTAAATGTTCAGGATATAATTGAAGCTCTAACGATGTCGTCTGCTGATTCATATTCAAACGCACCTGCTCTACAACCTGACGCAGTACATCCGTCTGCTGAACTGGTTGTTCTGATACAATCGCACCTTCTACTTGATTCATCGCATTTTGAATTCCCTGTAAGATTGGATTTTCAAACGTAGGTTGTTTATTAGCAGTCGATTCCATTACCACGGATTCTTGAGATTTCATCTGTGTTGATTGTTTGTTAGAGTGTTGACTCTCATCGGAATTATTTGCTAGATTTTTATCCGACAAACGTTGATTATCCACAATCACTTCTGGCTCATCCTCTGTCATAACCATCTCCAATTCCTTTGTATTGGTCACAAGCTGCTTTTCTTCTACAACATCGTCAAATGCCATGTAATCGTTAATCAAACTCTGAATCTTTTCATCTGCAATAAATGTTTCCATATCTGAAACCTTTACCTGCAACTCACCTAATGGTTCACTGACACTGTCCATAAAGGATTGTAACTGCATATTCAATTCTTCATCGACCAACAAATCGGACACCTCTGCATTATTCATCTGCAAGAAAAAGGATTTCAGGCCTTCTGGGTTCAACAAGTCCGTTACTTCCATACCAAACTCTTCCAACTTAGCTGACAACTCATCAAAGGTGAGATTAAACTGTTCCATCACACTCTGTAACAAATTGCTGACCGTTTCCAAAACACCTTCTAGCTCTTCCTCTGACAATCCTTCCAATTTACCGAGAACCTCTGCAACCGAAATAGCATCCTCCATCTCCTCAGTTGTTGCTACAGCGTCTGCTTCCTCCACGTTGCCGCTCCCCTCGTCGGTTGTCTTTTTGGTTTCTGCAGCATCCTTGGTCTCTGTTTTGTTACCTTTATCCATCGTTTCTTTTACTTCAGATGAATCATTCTCACTCTTCTTACTGATTTCTGTTGCTTTTGTAGCAACAGCATCTTCTTTTGAGTAATCCTTATCCTTGTTTTGTGATGCAGAAGTTCCTGTTACGATTTCGGAATCATTTTGCACCTTTGAAACCTTGATAGAATTCTGATTCATACTGGCATCCTGTAAATAACCGGCAAAATCCGTCTGGCTTTTTGCATCTGTTTTTATCTCAGATGGATTACATGCCTGACTACTCACCAACAAAAAATTGGCTGCATTTACATTCTGATTTACCTGCATACTCTGCCTCCTTTCCATATAAAATCGTGGTTAAGGCATCAATTTCTTCGTAATATTAGCAGCAAAAGCAGGATCCATCTCATTCATAATCTTCGCTCTACTGTCAACTTTCATTGCCTTTAGTATCTCAGTCACTGTATCCAAATCATCACTCATTAGCTCTAATACTTCCGCTGCATCTGACGCCTTCATGTTCTCGTAAGTCTTTGCTAGTTCTTTAATTTCGTCATCTGCGGATTGGTTTAATAGGAGCTGTCTGTATATGGATTCCGCGTGTGCTTCATCAATACTCTCATACCACTCAATATATGTATCGGCATCTGGAGCGTTTTCTCCATAGACTATTTCGTTATAAAATTCTTCTTTTTGTAATTGAAATTCGTTTTGTGCCTCTTCAAACACCTTTAAACGCTCGACCTGCTTTTCCAAATCCGCAATTTTTTCCTTTAATTCCTTGTTGTTTCCAGACAAGTTCTCCGCCTCTGCCTCTAGTTGTGCAATCATCTCCTTAGCCTGGGAAAGCGTCGCAATTTGATTATCTTCTCCTTCTGCCTCCGCCTCTGCTAACAATTCCTCTTCAGTAGGTTCTGGCAAAATCTTATTCACCACAGGAACATCTTTGAGAATAGGGCGCAATACAGAACTGCCAAAACCACCCACATCAAACTTGATTAAGGCAATCAAAATGATAAGCCATACGAAAATAATTAAAAACACAAAAAATGCCGAAAGCAACTTGCTTCCAATACCTTCCCCGTCTTTATCAATATCTATGCGGTCAAGTTTATCCTTCTTTGCCATAAGACCTATTCCTCCTGTTCCGTCTGTTGATTGTTATATTGATAGCTGACCAACTGGTCAATCTCCTTCATTTCTTCCTGATTTAATTCCTGCAAAAACTCTTCAAACCGGTTTTCTTTAAGTTTTTCATGAATCTTACGCTCCTGCATTGCCACATTCATTTTCTGAGCAGCAAGTTCTAATTCTCTCTCAATACGCTCCACCACGTTCTTTTGATTCCAAATGTAATCGTCCATTAGTATAATGGCATTCTTACATTCTTCAATCTCCAAAACATCTAACTTTTTAGAAACTAATTCCATATATTGCTGCATATAAGCGGTCTTTCGTTGTTCTAAACGTTCCATCTGTGCCAGCGCATCATTTAAGCGAGCACGAACTTCCATGTACTCCTGCTTCGCCTGCTCTTCTAACTTATACTTGATATCTAAAATATTTTGCATGCGATAAATAAACTTTGCCACAATCTATCATCCTTATCTATTCTTCCTTATAAGCTTACAAAAGCACAACGAAAAATTTCTATACACCTTCCGCAAATATCTCTTCTAACATCTTCACTTCATCTTCAAAGGCATATTTGGTGTGAGTATCCTGTCTCAAATAATCATTTACCTGACGAATCTTAGATATCGCATAGTCAATGTCTGGATTTGACCCTGCTTTATATGCACCTATGTTAATCAAATCCTCTGCTTCATTGTATGTAGCCAAAACAGTCTTAAGCTTTCCTGCAACTGCTTTGTGCTCTTTGGTCGCGATACCACTCATACAACGCGAAATACTCTGCAACACATCAATTGCCGGATAGTGATTCTTATGTCCCAACTTTCTCGACAACATAATATGTCCATCTAAAATACCACGAGCAGTATCAGAAATCGGTTCATTGAAATCATCACCATCAACTAAAACCGCGTACAAACCTGTAATAGAACCCTTTTCTGAATTACCAGCTCTCTCTAATACTTTGGGCAATTCCGAGTACACTGACGGTGGGTAACCACGGGTTACTGGCGGTTCACCGGAAGCCAAACCAATCTCTCTTTGTGCCATACAAAAACGAGTCATGTTATCCATCATCAGAAGAACATCTTTTCCCTGATCTCTGAAATATTCTGCAATTGCTGTCGCTGTCTTGGCAGCTTTATTACGAATAAGTGCCGGTTTGTCCGATGTTGCAATCACAACCACAGAACGCTTCAAACCTTCTTCACCCAAGTCATTTTCTATAAACTCCCGAACCTCTCGACCACGCTCACCAATGAGTGCAATCACATTGATATCTGCCTTTGTGTTGCGAGCAAACATGCCCATCAGAGTAGATTTACCAACACCCGAACCGGCAAAAATACCAATTCTTTGTCCCTTTCCAACCGTAAGCATACCATCCACTGCCTTCACACCGAGACATAGTGGCTCAGATATCATTTTACGTTTTAATGCATCCGGTGGTGGGGCCTCGATAGGATATGACTCTGCCAAATGTAATTCCTGTCCATCCATAGGTCTTCCAAGACCATCTAAGGAGCGTCCTAGTAGTGCTTCACCAACAGGAACCTTTAACGGTTCCTTTGTGTTTTCCACGACAGCACCAAGACCAATCCCTTCTACACTGTCAAAAGGCATCAACAAAACTCGGTTATCACGAAAGCCAACCACTTCTGCCATAACCGATTGAGAACCATCCTTGGATGTTATCATACATAAATCATTTAATTTACATGTAGGACCTACCGATTCCACAGTAAGTCCTACTACTTTTGCTACCTTTCCCAATTCCCTTACATACGAACGATTTACAAGGGAAAAATAAGGTTCATAATCAATATTCAATGAAATCACCTATTCCACCATCATAAGTTTTAATGCAGTTATCAGGTTGTCCAACTGTACATCCAAACTGACATCTACAATACCGTTGTCTGTTTCAATCAGACACTGCATCGGAGACAGCTTTGCATCTTCGAAAATCTCCATGTGAATTGCAGGGTTCAGCGCGCCATATATTTCGGCTTTGCGTTCCATCAATTCATCATAATCCGCTTGAGAAACTTTAATTACAAAATGCTTACTGTTATCCAAATCATGCATAGCCGCATTAATCATATAGAGCAACACATCCTTCTGGTTCTCCACCACAACACCAGTAATGCTTGGTATCAATTGACAAAGCAACTCAACCATCCGATGCTCTGTCTCATTCAAAAGAACTCTCTCTTTTTCCTGAAACATCTGCTCCATTTCTATCTTCTGCTGCTCTAACAGGGTTTCTTTTTCTGCGATTTCCCTGTTAGCAACTTCCATTGCTTCTTCATATCCAGCACGATAGCCCTCTTCCTTGGCAGCTACTTTAATTTGATCTGCCTCATCGTAAGCTTGTCCACGAAGTTTTTCTGCCTCATCATGCGCCTTCCCAACAATCTCATCTGCTTCTGCTTGCGCTGTCTGTATGATTTCATCTGCAACCTGTTGCATTTCCTCTTTCGACTGTGTCAGACTCTCTAACTGTTCCTTGTCCATGGTAAGCAAATTATCACTTCCGAAATCAGTGCCATCTAATTCCGCATCCATAATCAATGCCTCTGCTAAGACCTCTTCAACCGTTGCCGTATGTTCAAAAGAAGTCTCTTCTGCAATAGAATCAATTGCTTTAATTATTTTGTTTTCATTTGCATTGATAACCAGTTTGTCATTTTGAGAAAATGCCACAAAACCGGACTTAATCAAATTAGACAATTATCTCGTCACCTCCACCACGGGAAATAACAATCTCTCCAGTATCCTCCAGCTTTCGAATAATGTTTACAATCTTCTGCTGAGCCTCTTCTACATCCTTCAAGCGCACCGGACCCATGTATTCCATATCCTCGCGAATCATAGTAGCAAGACGACTTGACAAGTTGTTGAAAATGCAGTTTTGCACATCCTCGTTTGCATTCTTTAATGCAATTGCAAGCTCGCTGTTGTCCACCTCGCGAAGTACAGTCTGAATAGCACGATTGTCCAACGTGAGAATATCCTCGAACACAAACATCTTGCGTCTGATTTCGTCCGCTAATTCTGGCTCTTCAATTTCTAATGTTTCCATAATATGCTTCTCTGTACTACGATCTACCGTATTCAAGATAGATACAATCGCATCTACACCACCAACAATAGTGTAATCCTGGTTGACAAGAGAGGACAATTTCTTCTCCAATACCTTTTCTACTTCCTTAATCACATCTGGACTAGTGCGATCCATCAAAGCAATACGCTTTGCAACATCTGCCTGTTTCTCTGGTGGCAATGCACCAACCACCGCAGCGGCCTGTCCTGATGGCAAATAAGCTAAAATGAGGGCAATGGTCTGTGGATGCTCATCCTGAATAAAATTAAGCAACTGGGAAGGATCCGCTTTTCGAACAAACTCGAAAGGACGAACCTGTAAGGATGCTGTAAGTCTTCCAATAACATCCTTTGCCTTTTCTTCACCCAAGGCTTTATCAAGCAATTCTTTCGCATAGCCAATACCACCCTCGGCAATATACTGTTGCGCCAAACAAACCTCATAGAATTCCTCTAGCACACGTTCCTTCAAATCAGGCGGAACACTTCTCGTATTCGCAATCTCTAACGTAAGGGATTCTATTTCATCTTCTTTTAAATGTTTAAAAATATTAGCCGATTTTTCAGGACCAAGGGAAATTAAAAGAATTGCCGCTTTTTGTATTCCCGAAAGATCATCATCATACATTCCCATTACACATCCTCCAACTATATCTGAAAACTACTCCCATTCATCATTCAACCAGTTGCGAAGCAACAGCGCAACCTCATCCGGATTCTCATCCACAAACCGTTCAATCTGTTGTCTCGTTGCTGACTTCTCGCTAAATTCAATATCCTCAAGACTTTGATTCTCCTTAGTAGTCGCGAGCAATGCTTCAACTGAAAGTTCTGGTTCTAACTCTGTAACCTCCACCGGCTTCATTCCCTTGAATACTACAAAGCAAAGTAAGGCCACAATCAAAATTGCCAAGATAAACTGTAAGTAATTTGTCACAGTATCTAAAGCACTTGCTTCGTACGGATAGAACAATGGCACCTCGTATGCTTGAATCTGAATGTTATCCACACTGATACCTGTTGCCTTTTCCACCAATGCATATGTCTCTTCATCTACCTCTAACAATTTACGTTCGTTATTCTCCTCCTGAAATGCTTCGAAATTAGTTCCTTTCAAAAGTCCTGCTTTCTTCATAGTTGCCTCATCATAGATTACATACTTACTGAGCACAACTGCAACGGAAGAATTTGCTGTATTAACAGTACCAACTGCTTTCTTTGTGATAGTAGTCTCAACACTTTCACTGTAAACCTGTTCTAAAATATCCACATTTGCATTCGTTAGATATCCATCCACAAGCTCATAATCATTGATTTCATCATCGTTGGAATCCGTTCCTGGAATTCCCGCATTGCCATCCACATTAGAAGCATTATATGTATAGGTCTTAAGCAATGGACCAGTATCTTCTTCTTCGTCCTCCGTGTAATGTCTCTCATCCTGAATCTGTGTCTCGTCTAAGTTAATATCCAGATTAGCCTTTACTTCCGCATCATTATATACACCAGAATTCACGAATAAGCTTCGTACCTGATCCTGGACATTCGCTGTAACCTGATTACGAATCTTCACCGTTTCGCTAGCAATATCAGCTGCTGAGTTTTCCTCATCCGCTCCTCCATACAGCAAAAGCCCCGCTTGATTCACAATACGAATTGAATTCGTAGTCTCATTCCCCAAAGAACCGGCAATGTGATTTGCAATACCAATCACGCTCTCTTCTTGAAAATCGTCCGTGGTAACCAACAACACACTTGCGGTAGATTCTTTTTCATCTGACAACAGAGAATTGGTAGCATCTGGAATTGTAATCTGAACCGATGCCTGCTTGACACCTTCAATCATTTCCAACTCTTTCGTTAAATCATTCTGTTTGACAAGCTTTTGCTTCAGTTTTCGCTCACTATCTGTAGTGGACATGTCATTATCAAATAAAAGTTCCCATGAATCATCATAATCTGTAGCAATATTGTTCTCTCCAAGTGCTAATCTTGCTGCAGACTCACTTTCCTCTGCAACTGTAAAGGTTAATCCGTCAGCAGACACTTTAAAATCGAGCGCAGCCTCTGTCAAAATCTCCTTTGCCGTAGCCGCATCCTTCGTATTCTCAAATGTTACTAACTGCACATAGGTCGTCCGATTCAACAACCAAACAAGCGCCACCAGTATAAAAATTACTGCTGCCGTGATACAAATTATCAGAGTCTTTTGCTTGCTTGTAAATCGATTCCAAAATTCAACTATTTTTGTCTGAATGCTCTTAAGTTTATCTAACATACTTAACCTCTATTGTAAAAAATATATTTTCCACACGAACGCAGTTCGCTTTCGCTCACTGTTCGTTCCTCACTTTTCGCACGAACGCAGTTCGCTTTCGCTCTGCTCAGCTCACTGTTCGTTAGACTCACATAATTTTCTTGATATACTTACGCTTGCAAGCAATCGTCGTATATCTTCGAAAATTGCGTTCGTGCTATATCTGCATGCTCATGAGTTCTTTGTAAGCCTCTAAAAACTTATTGGTCACTTTAACGGTGTATTGCAACGAGATATTTGCCTTTTGTTGAGCAATCGCCAAATCATGAGTACTGGTTGCATATCCAAGTGCAAACTCTACCTCAGCTTGCTCTGCAGCATTTTGCAAATCATCCGCTTCCTTGTACATTCCGATTGCAGAACTCAACAAGCTATCAAAAGCAGCCGTATTATCCGTTGTAATCTCAGCCGTACTACCGATGTCAAATACGGTATTATAGGAATCTAACCCACTAATTGCACTGATTGCCATATCAAATCACCCTTTCTATCTCATACTAACTAATTATTGAAATAATTCTAAGCCTTTCATCGCGATAGACTTTGATGCATTAAATGCAGTTGCATTCGCTTCATAAGAACGGCTAGCATCAATTAAATTAGTCATCTCTGTTACCGTATTCACATTCGGTAACATTACATAACCATTCTCATCTGCATCGGGATGAGATGGGTCGTATGCCATAGCACCTTCTCTAGTATCTTCCACAATCGCAGCAATCTTAACACCCTTAGCATCATAGTTATCCAACTTGTTGTTCAACAAATTTTCAAATGTATAATTGGAATTCTCTTGAAATACCACTGTTTGTCTGCGATACACATCACCATTCTCATCTCTAGTTGTGTTCACGTTAGCGATATTCTGAGCAATAATATCCATTCTAGTACGTTGTGCAGTCATACCTGACGCAGACACATTCATCGCATTAAAAATACCACTCATACACCTTTACCTCCTACACACCAGTTAACACGGTCTTGTAACGCGCAAACTCTTGTCCAATCTGTTCAACCAAAGCATTGTAACGAATCTGATTCTCCGCTAAATATGCATTCTCTGTATCAATATCTACATTGTTTCCGTCCAAACGATATGATAAAGAGGAATTGTCTGTATACACATGTCCGCTAAAATCCGACAAATGTGTATTCACCCCTGCAATACGCTCGTCCAAGATTTCTCCACCAATCAACGCCTGCTCCAGATAATTTTCAAAGGAAACGTCTTTTCTCTTGTAATCAGGAGTGTCTACATTGGCAATATTATTCGCAATAACCTCATTCCGAGTATTCGCCGCGTCTGCGGCTTTATCTAACACATTGATGTAATTATAAATATCTGTGTTAATCATGTCATCTCCTCCTTTTCTCGTAATCAGCCTACTCTATAGTTACAAAACCTAAAAACAACAATAGCAAAGGACTTATGAGAACACCCACAAATCCTTTTGCTATAGTCAATCCATTCATTCTTTATGAAGTTTGTCAAGTTCATCAAACACAAGCTCATTCAAAACCTTAATATTGGTTCCTTTCATGCCAGAAGACTTTGTCTCAATCACTCCTGCGCTTTCAAACTTTCGAAGTGCGTTCACGATTACAGAACGGGTAATGCCAACCCTGTCTGCAATCTTAGATGCTACTAAAATGCCTTCTGTTCCGTTCAACTCGCGAAATACATGTACAATCGCTTCTTGCTCTGAATTCGAAAGGGTACTAATTGCCGAATGTACAATCGCCAACTTGCGGTCCTCCTCGGCACTTTCCTCATTCACACTGCGAAGCATCTCTAATCCCACCACTGCAGTTCCATATTCACTTAAAATAATGTCATCAATGGTGTACTGGTGATCTTCCCGATACATGAACACTGTTCCCAATCGCTCCCCAGCAATCTCAATCGGAGAAATAATTGCTTGATATCGTTCCAAATTATCAAATTCAAAACCCAATGTAGCAAGATTTACATTCTCTTTTGTGGAAAGAACGCCCAAAAGCCTCTCATTCAACATACTGTCAATAAAGCGCCCCACATCTGGTGCAATCATCTGCGTTATCACACCGATATCAGACCGATTCCGTATGCCTAGAACCTTTCCCTTCTTGCTAATCACAAGAATATCCGATTCCAAGATTTCACTCAGAACTCTACAAATATCGTTGAAAACGACCTTATGAGAGCTGTTATTATGTAAAAGTTGATTGATTTTTCTTGTTTTATCTAATAACTGTACACTCATAAACTCCCTCCAATCATGTCTAATTTTAACACAATTCCCTTACAATAACAACAAATTTTGTAAATTCGAGGGAGTATTTTGTCATTTGTTATTGATTCTTGGGGTTTGCACACACAAATCCACATTCTCCATTGCTACAAACTAATTTGTTTCCCTTTTCAAGCATTACCTTTCCACATTTTTCACAACGCACAGAGGATGGTTTTTGCCATGACATAAAATCACAACTTGGATTGTCGATACAACCAAAGTATTTTCTACCTTTTCTGGTTTTCTTAAGAACGATATCCTTTCCGCAATTTGGACATTCTACACCAACCTTCTCATAATGAGGTTTGGTAAATCGACACTCCGGAAATCCCGGACAAGCAAGAAACTTACCGTGCGGTCCATATTTCACAACTAGATTGCGTCCACACTCATCACACAATTCCTCTGTCACTTCATCCTGAATCTTAACCCGCTCTAATTCTTCATTTGCCGCTTCTACCGCTTCCTGTAAATCCGGATAGAAATTAGAAATTACCGTCTTCCAATTCACCGTTCCCTCCTCAATATTATCAAGGAGCATTTCAAGATTCGCTGTAAACTCAGTATTCACAATAACAGGGAACCCCTTTAACATAATCTGATTCACTGCTTCACCAATTTCTGTCACATACAGATTACGATTCTCCTTCACCACGTATCTTCTAGCTAAAATGGTAGAAATGGTAGGTGCATAGGTACTTGGTCTTCCAATACCTAACTCCTCTAACTTTTTAACTAAAGAACCTTCTGTATAGTGTGCCGGCGGCTGCGTAAAATGCTGCTTATCCAAAAGCTTATCCACCGTTATTTGTGTATCCTTATCAATATTCTGGAAGAGATTGCGCATCTCGTCATTTTCATCTTCCATCGCATATACTGCCATAAATCCCTCAAATAGTAGCTTTGTAGAGGTAGCCGCAAATTCATATCCCTTAGCACCTAATTTGATGGTATTGCTCTCGTATTGAGCAGACTCCATTTGACTTGCCAAAAAACGGTTGTATACCAACTGGTACAAACGGAACTGGTCTCTGGATAATTGTTCCTTAACCTGAACTGGCGTAATTGTAACGTCCGTCGGACGAATCGCCTCATGCGCATCCTGAATCTTCTTGCCAGAATTCACATTCTTAATCACATCAGACACATAATTCTTTCCATAGGTTGCCTCAATATAATTCGCTGCTTGCGCCTTTGCTTCATCCGAGATACGAACGGAATCTGTTCTCAAGTAACTAATCAAACCGATGGTACCTTTACCCTTAATATCTACACCTTCATATAACTGTTGTGCAATTCGCATAGTCTTTCCCGTCGCAAAGTTAAGCTTCTTAGCAGCTTCCTGCTGTAGAGTAGATGTTGTAAATGGCAACGGCGATTTCTTTGTTCTAACGGTAGTCTTAATATCCTGAACAGCTAATATCTCATCCTGTAAATCATTTAAAACCGCCTGCATTTCTTCTTTCGAATGAATCTGTGCTTTTCCATCCGGTGTTTTTTGCAATTTTGCTAAAAATGTTTTCTTGTTATTGCCAGCTTTCACCGAAGCATCTAATGTCCAATATTCCTCCGGAATAAAATTGTTAATCTCGTCTTCTCTTTCACAAATAAGCGCCAATGCTACTGATTGTACACGTCCTGCACTGAGACCTCTCTTTACTTTTGCCCATAATACCGGACTAATCTGATAACCCACCAAACGGTCAAGAACACGTCTCGCCTGTTGTGCATCCACCAAATTCAAATCAATATCTCGTGCTTCCTTCAAGGAATTCTTAACCGCATTCTTCGTAATCTCATTAAAGGTAATACGCTTAAATTTCTTATCCTCCAACTTCAAGGCGATAGACAAATGCCATGAAATTGCTTCACCCTCACGGTCCGGATCAGTTGCAAGATACACTTTATCTGCTTTCTTAACAGCTTTGCGAAGCGTAGACAACAAATCTCCTTTCCCGCGAATTGTAATGTATTTCGGTTCAAAATCATTTTCCACATCAATGCCCATGGTGGACTTTGGCAAATCTCTCACATGACCATTAGAGGCAATCACCTCGTAATTGCTTCCTAAAAATTTTTTAATTGTTTTGGCCTTAGCCGGTGACTCTACGATAACAAGATTCTTTGCCATAATGTGGCTCCTCTCAAAAATTATATTCTCAACGCATAATAATTCCTAGTTGTCTCTACCACTCCGCCAAGCACCGTCAAATGATTCAATGCCATGCATACTTCTTGGGGAGCAATTTGTGCCTTTTGAATAATTCTATCTAAATATTGTGGTTCAACCCGCAAACAACTATACACTATTTTCTCATTCGGTGCAAGCAAGTTTTTGTGAAGAAATGCTTTCCCTTGAGTTATCTCAAACAAAGACCGCATATCCTTTGACTCAAAATGTAAAACTTCCAATATATCCTGCACCTCAGTAACCATATGGGCACCTAGCTTAATCAGGTTATTACACCCTCTACTCTTTTCATCAACAATTCGTCCCGGAAGTGCAAATATTTCTTTTCCCTGTTCCAATCCTTGGTCCACTGTGATAAAGGTTCCACTCTTCTCCATAGCCTCCACTACCAAAATACCATCAGCCAAACCGGAAATCAAACGATTCCGCTGCGGGAATAAACCTGAATAGGGCTGCTGTCCTGGCATACTCTCAGATAAAATCCCTCCTGTTTTTTCCATTTGCATAAACAACTCATAATTTTCAACAGGATATACCACATCTACACCACAACCAAGCACCCCAATAGTGTATCCCCCTACTTCTAACGCACCTTCATGTGCCATACCGTCAATTCCTCTAGCAAGACCGCTGACTACCTGAAATCCCACCCTAGCTAATTCTCTTCCAAAGAATCTCGCCATTTCACTTCCATATCTTGTACAATCTCTGGACCCGATAATTGCTATTGTTTTCTTTTCCTCACTAGGCATTTCCCCTCTATAAAACAAACCGATAGGCGGATCTGGTATCACCTTAAGACATGACGGAAAATCCATTGCTTCTATATGGGTAAAATGTATCCCTTTCCGATTCATTTCCTCATATGTTTTTCGAATACGCTCTTCGCACCGTGAACTCAAAAATTGTTCCAAATAATCCTTTCTTCGAAAAAAAGGTTCGAGCTGTTCCTTGGTAGCTGTAAAAATCTTCTCTGGTTCTCCATAATAATCCAACATTTTCTGTTTACTTTGCCTAGATAATCCCGGTGCACTATGAAGCCAATACCACAAAAAATCTTGTTTCTTATTGACATTCTCACTTTCTTGCCTACGCATCTGTTGTTCTTTACTTAATGGTATATACTCCATTATATGCCACCGCCTTTCTGATATACATCGGACATTCGATAAGAAACCGCTTCCCAAATATGTCTACATTTCACAGAATCACTGTGGTCTAAATCTGCTATGGTTCTTGCCACTCTCATCACCTTCGCCGCTCCTCTCGCCGAAAGTCTGTACTGTTCAAAAATCTCTTTTCTCAGCTCCTTCTCCTCTGCCCCTAAATTACACACCTTATCTAAAGCCTTTGATGGTATCTGTGCATTATAACGCACTCCATACGGTTCTAATCTTCGTTTCTGTACCATATGTGCCACTGAAATTCTCTTCTTAATAGTCTCCGAGTTTTCTTCTACCGCTTCTCCATACAATTCATCATAATTGAGCTTCTGGACAGAAATACTCATATCCATTCTGTCAAGCATTGGCTCTGATAGCTTTCTAAGATATCGTTCAATCTGAGGACCTGTACAACGGCATTTAGACATATCTGGATAATAACCACAAGGACATGGATTCATGGCCGCTACCAACATAAATTCACATGGAAATACATAACTCCCTTGTAATCGAGAAATGGTAACCTGTCCATCCTCGATGGGTTGTCGCATCATTTCAATTACATTTTTCGGAAACTCTAGTAGCTCATCCAAAAACAGGACACCTCTGTGTGCCAAACTAATCTCTCCAGGCTTCGGAATCTTTCCTCCCCCAATAAGTGCATTCGGTGTGACAGAGTGATGAGGTGCTCGAAAAGGACGTTTCGTCACAAATCCCTTCTCTGAGTCCAAAAGTCCATTCACACTATATATCTTTGTAATCTCAATACTTTCCCCATAGGAAAGGTCTGGCATAATAGTAGGTATTCTCTTTGCCACCATGGACTTTCCTGCTCCAGGAGGACCAAGATACAAAATATTATGCATACCTGCCACCGCTATCTCTGTTGCCCGGCGCATAGTCTTTTGTCCCTTAATTTCCGAAAAGTCATCCAAAAAAGAGGATTGTTCTTCTACAAACGGTGCAAACATTTCCGCCGTAATTGGTTTCGTATCCAACAAATGATTCACCACAGCCGAAAGGCTTTTGACTCCATAGATTTCCATGTCAGGAATCACCGCAGCCTCTTTTCGGTTTCCATATGGAACAATCACCTTTTTAATATTCATTTTTCTGGCATAATCCACAATAGGTAATACACCACTTACGCCTCTCACATCACCATTTAGTGACAATTCACCCACAATCAGTATGTCCTCAAGGCATTCAAGCGGAATATATCCATAAGCAGCCAGTAGCGCAATACTAATAGGCAGGTCAAAAAAAGAACCTTCCTTTCGAACATCTGCTGGCGATAAATTGATTGTGATACGTTTTGGGGGAATCTGAAATCCCGAATTGCGCAAGGCAGTCCTCACCCGGTCACTTGCCTCACGAACCTCTGATGCTAAAAAACCTACCATTGTAAAAACTGGTAGTCCTTCGCTTACATCGGCCTCCACTGTAATGAGTCTTCCTTCCACTCCATGCAGTGTGCCACTTAGAATTTTACTATACATGAAATACCCTTCGTATTTCTGAATAAGAACAGATTAACAATAACATATCTGTATTTTGTTTGCAAGAAAAAAAATCACCCCCACCTTGCAATACAGCAGGCAGGGATAATTTCTTTATCAATATGACACTATATAAATGTATCCTCTGTGAACGTTAGCATTGCTTACAGATTAGTTCAAAAGCTTCTTCAACTCGTCCATAAAGGTATTCACATCTTTAAACTCTCGATACACAGAAGCAAAGCGAACATAGGCAACCTGATCTAACGCTTTCAGTTCATCCATTACAATTTCACCAATCACTGGACTTTCTACTTCCTTCTGTTCTAAGTTAAACACCTTAGTTTCAATACGATCAATACACTTTTCAATTTCATCTACTGAAATTGGGCGCTTTTGACATGCTTTCACCACACCGGACTCAATCTTAGAACGATCATATGCTTCACGAACCTTATCCTTCTTGATAATGATAAGAGGAATTGTCTCCACTTTCTCATAAGTAGTAAAACGCTTTCCACACTCTTCACACTCTCGTCTTCTACGGATAGAACAATTGTCATCAGCCGGTCTAGAATCAATAACCTTCGTGCTATCCTCGCCACAAAATGGACATTTCATAGTATTTCCTCCTCTTGTACGTTGATAAATGTATCTTATTCTTCTCTCATAATTGAATTTTCCAAACAAACATCTACCAAAATAATATCGGGTCCGATACGAACCACATCGCAAAACCGTATATAGTACTTCAAATTCTTTCCAATGATAGAAAAAAGATGAACCGGTGCCGGAACAATCAACCCCAATAATTGTCCAGTGCAGCTATCAAAATCCACATCCGCCACACAACCAATTCGTTTGCAATCTTTGCAATTAATTACTTCCTTCTGCTTCAAATCGAAAAAGGTCATAAAAGACTCCAATCGTCTTCTTAACTACAAGATATGCCTTTGTCGATTCAATTATGATATACAACTTGCGATTTACATAATCTCTTTACCTTTGCATTATACCCTACATACCCAAAAAAATCCACTAAAATATCACTATTTTTTGTAAAATGTGGTATCAAAAGATAATTTTAACAGGACACTTTTCCTTGCATACGCCACAGTGTGTACATTTACTCTGATCAATATACGCAAGATTATTCTCTACTACAATGGCATCAGATGGACAATTTCTTGCACAAAGACCACATCCAATACAACCTGCCTGACATACCTTTTTCACGTCGACACCTTTATCCTTGGAGCTACACTTAACATGACAGGTTGCATCTGCTGGTACTAGTTCGATCAAATGCTTCGGACACTCTGCAATACACTTACCACATGCTTTACATTTCTCTGAGTCCACCACTGCAATGCCATCGATAATATCAATTGCATCAAATGGACAGACCTTTTTACAATTACCATACCCAGTACAACCATAGGTACATGCCTTGGCACCACCTCCTGGATTGTTCATTGCAAGCTTGCAATCCTCCGGACCCACATACTCATAGTTATCCTTTGCCTTTTCACAGGTTCCTGCACATTTGACATAAGCTGTCATATGGACGGCGTCGCCTGCATCCACCCCCATAATCTTAGCGATTGCCTGCGCACACACATCGCCGCCTACAGGACAGGCATTCACTGGTGCTTCACCCTTGGCAATGGCTGTTGCCAAACCGTCACATCCCGGATAGCCACAACCACCACAATTATTGCCCGGCAAACAATCTCGAACCGCAAGCTCTTTCTCGTCTACCTCTACAGCAAATTTCTCACCGGCGATTCCAAGCAAAATACCGATGATAACACCAGTACCACCCACTACTGCCGTAGCAATTAAAACCGATACAAAACTCATACAATCGCCTCCTTACTTAATCAATCCTGAAAATCCGAAAAACGCCATAGCCATCAACCCTGCGGTAACCAAAACAATCGGAGTTCCCTTAAATGATTCCGGAATATCATTGTATTCTATCTTCTCTCTGATACCAGCCATAATCACAATGGCCACAGTAAATCCAACTGACGTTCCAAATCCATTTACAACCGATGCAACCAAACCATAGGATTTCTGAACATTGATTAACGCAACACCCAACACTGCGCAGTTGGTGGTAATCAGTGGTAAATACACACCCAACGCTGAGTATAATGCCGGCATCATTTTCTTAAGAAACATCTCTACAAACTGTACCAGTGCTGCAATTACCAAAATAAAGACAATAGTCTGTAGGTATGTAATGTTCAATTTCTCTAGAATGAACGTATAGATCAAACTCGTCACCGCAGATGCAATGGTAATAACAAATATAACAGCTCCACCCATACCTGCAGCAGTATCCACCTTCTTAGATACACCGATAAATGGGCATAATCCTAAGAACTGACTAAGTACTACATTATTCACCAAAGCAGCACCAATTGCAATCAATAATAAATTCATTTCTTACGCCTCCTTCTCAGTGTTCGATTCAACTTTGCAGTCTCTCTCTTTGCCACCAATCGTTGTTTCCTCTCTGCACTTCTTTTGGCACGCAACATTTTCTTTCCTTGTATATCCGACTGTAAACGCTGATGTAACCGTAGTCCCATCACACTCACGCGTCTCTTTCGCTCCATGCTCTTTATGTATCGCTTACGCTTTTCTAGCATGCGCATTCTGCGTCTCAACAATCTTTTCTTTTGAATTGGAGTCATTCTGCTTCCTCCTTTTCACGCTTTATACTTTCCTCTGTAAACGTCTTCCCACCACAAAGGGTATTGGTACAAGAAGAACAATTCCCCTCCTTTTCACAAACAGCAATGGATACTCCTGCTTTCTTTGCTTTTTCAATACGAACCTTATTCTGAACAGCAACGATACTAGCCAATACAAAGAATGCACCCGGTGCCAAAATCAAAATAGTAATCGGCTCATAGCTTCCCGGCATCATCCGGAAACCAAAAATGGTGCCGTTTCCGAGAAGTTCTCTGAAAATACCAATTGACGTCAGACCAATAGTAAAGCCAAGTCCCATACCAATTCCATCAAACATAGAAAGCCATACATTATTCTTAGATGCATAACTCTCTGCACGTCCAAGGATAATACAGTTTACTACAATCAACGGAATATATATTCCTAAACTGTCATACAAAGATGGTACAAATCCCTGCAATAAAAACTGTACCATTGTTACAAAAGAAGCAACAATAACAATGTATGCCGGAATTCGAACCTTGTCAGGAATCACCTTACGAAGGGCTGAAATCATCATGTTACTCAATATTAAAATAACAGTAGTGGTAAGTCCCATACCTACACCATTTACTGCGGATGTGGTTACTGCCATGGTAGGACACATACCAAGCATCTGCACAAAGGTAGGATTTTCTGTGATTATACCACATTTTAATCGTTCTGTTGTCTTGCTCATTCTCCTACCTCCTATTCCAATGTGCTAATATAGAAAAGTCCTGCATTCACACCATTGACAACTGCACTAGTAGTAATGGTTGCACCAGAAATGGCATCAATCTCTCCATCTGCCGTAGCACCATTCTTCGTGTACTGAAATGCATCTATCTGCTTATTGGCAAACTGCTTTGTAAAGGATTCCTCTGTTGCCTTCATACCAAGTCCTGCCGTTTCACTGATGGACAAGAAAGAAATCCCATTCACAACCCCATCTGAGGTGACACCCATGGCAAATTGAATATCTCCGCCATAGCCTTCATGGTCTGTCACAGTCAACACATAACCGGCAACATTTCCTGACTTATCATAGACCTTCATAACCTCGTTGATTGTCACTTTATATCCACTGCTTTCAAGCTCCTCTGCAACTGCTTCTTCCTCAAGCGTAACCGCTTCAAAGGAATCCGCATCTGCAAACACTGCTTTATAAGCTTCCTCCTTGGCACGCTGTTGCTCTGCTGCAATCGGTTCTTTAGTAATTTCGTATACCACACCAAGCAAAAGTCCTGCCACCAAGGTAATTAACATTAAAGAAATGGTATTCTTAATACTTTCATTACTCATGCTTTACTGCCCCCTTTCCAAATGATTTTGGAACAGTAATCTTCTCAATCAATGGTACTAGTAAGTTACCGATGATAATGGCATAAGAGACACCCTCTGCGGAGCCTCCAAAAATTCGGAATAGAAATGTGAGAAGTCCCAAGAGCACACCGAATAAAACTCTACCCATCGGAGTAATCGGTGATGTAACATAATCTGTAGCCATGAAAAATGCTCCAAGCATCAAGCCGCCACCGAATAAGTGTGCCAATAAAAAGGTAGTGTCAAATCCTCTTCCCGTCGCCAATGCATATATCACGATAAATACTGCAAAAGAACCAATATAAGATAGCGGAATCCGAATATCAATAATCTTGCGGACAATAAGGAACAATCCACCAGCAACCAATGCAATGGCTGATGTCTCACCAATTGTTCCAGGAATCGTTCCAAGTGCCATAGATAGAATATCTACGCTCTCCCCTGCCTTTAACTGGGCAAGTGGTGTTGCTGTTGTCACAGCATCATAAGTAAATGTGGTCATTCTTCCAGCAAACGAAATTAGCAAAAAGCATCTGGCACCTAAAGCTGGATTCATAAAATTCTGTCCCAAGCCTCCAAACAACTGCTTCACCACAACAATTGCGAAGAAGCTACCAAGAATCGGCAACCAAAATGGTACCTCTGGCGGTAAATTCAATGCCAATAACAAACCTGTAAGCACCGCCGATAAATCCTTAACAGTACATTTCAATCCGCAAAGTTTTTGGTAACCAGCCTCAAATATGACACAACTGATTACTGTAATTAATATTGTAGTCAATGCATTCAAGCCAAAATTGTATACACCAAAAATGGTAGCAGGCATCAAGGCAACAATGACCTTTCCCATAATATTCGTTGTTGTCTCCTTATCACGAATGTGCGGAGACGAAGAAATCTTCATCGTATAATCCAAAATGTCCACCTCCCTACTTTTTCTTATTAGCTAAAATCTGTTTTCTTGTTCCTGCAATAATCTGTGTCAAATGACGTTTTGCCGGACACACAAAAGAACAACAACCACATTCGCAACATTCCATACCATCGTACTTCAAAAAACCTTCAATATCACCATGTTCAGCCATGGTAGCAAGCTGATTCGGCATCACTCTTCCCGGACATACCTCCACGCAACGACCACATCGAATACAATTCGACGGCTCTATTGCGGAAACAATATCTTCTCTAAAACAGAGTAACGCGGAGGAACCTTTCACAATCGGTACATCCAATGTAAACATCGCTTTACCCATCATCGGACCACCAGAAATAATCTTTCCTGGATCCTCGATGTTAAATCCACCTACTGCATCAATCAACTCCTGTGCATTCGTACCCAAGCGCACATTGAAGTTAGCTGTATCGTTGACCGCATCACCAGTTACTGTCACAATACGCTCATACAGTGGTCGCCCTTCAATAATAGCATTATAAATAGCGACAATCGTATCAATATTATGAACAATACAACCTGCATCTGCCGGCAACATAGAGGAGTTAATCTGCCTTCCCGTATTGGCATAGATAAGCTGACGCTCCGCTCCCTGTGGATACTTGGTCTTTACTGCATTCACTGTAATGTTCTCCATATCCTTGGTCAGCTCGCGAAGCTTCTTAATGGCATCCGGTTTATTATCCTCAACGGCAATAATACCTTTGGCATGATCAAACAAATTCACCACAATCTGAAGACCAGTAACAATCTTCTCTGGAACCTCCATCATTCTACGATAATCCGATGTAAGATATGGCTCACACTCCGCACCGTTAACAATAATGGTGTCAATAGCATCTTCGTTCTTTGGAGATAATTTTACATGTGTGGGAAATCCAGCACCACCCATACCTACGATACCGGCTTCCTTAATAGCCTCCTTCACATCTTCACGATACATCTCCTCTAACGGCTTGATATTTTGGGAAAAATCTATCTCTTCAAACAATCCGTCATTCTCAATTACAATGGCATTCACCTTATTGCCCGACACAGTCATCCTAGACTCAATCGCCTTAACAGTTCCCGATACACCGGAATGAATATTGGCAGATACAAATCCTCCTGCCTCTGCAATCTTTTGCCCAACTAATACCTTGTCGCCCTTTTTTACAATTGGAACTGCTGGTGCTCCAATATGCTGAGATAACGGATACACAGCTTCTCCCTTTGGCAAGTAAACACTGATTGCTTTGTCCTTCGACAGCTCTTTTCCATCATAAGGATGGATACCGCCTGAAAATGTTAATAAACCCATGTGCACTACCTCACAATTCTAAAATGTCTTAAGTTACAATAATCTGATATCAGCACAATATCTAGACCTCACAATTATATTCATTATACAACATTTAGGATATGATTTCTAGGTGCATTCCACATTTACCGGGAAGATTTTGTAATATCCGTTTTCTTCGAACATGGCTGCATTTTAACAAACGAAAAAGAATCGGTAAATGTTCCTCTACCGATTCCTCTCATATATTTTATTATATTGTTTCATCAATAAATGTGCCAAATATCCGATAGCCAGTCCACTAGCCATGCCCGTTACACATAATACTAAGAGATAGTATAGAATATGTGCATTCTCCATAATAAGAATAGCCACCAGAATCTGCCCCACATTATGAAAAACCGCGCCAGCCATGCTAACTCCCAAAACAGAGAAGAATGAACTTTTCTTTAACACACTCATGACTAAAATGCAAAAGAGTCCTCCAACAAAGCTGTAGAGAATCGTCGATATTCCTGCAAATAAGAAGCCAGTCAACAGCACACGGGCTGTCATAAAAAAAAATGCAAATCGACCATTCATTCTGTAGAGAATTAAAATTGTCATTATATTGGCAAGACCAAGTTTAACCCCTGGAACAGCAATCACTACCGGTATAAGGCTTTCTAAGTAGGATAACACCAAAGCCAAAGCTAATAGCATGCCAAATTCTGCTATGCGGGATGTTTTCATATGCTCACCACCTAATTGTCAATATCATTTTCTATATCATTATCCACTTCCACATAAACCTGATGTGGAAGACATATAATCATTTCACCATCCTGATATATGGGCTTATGCTTTACACACACCTGGTCTGGGCAACTTGCTGATTCCATATAAACCTGTCCATCCTCAATCACTAACACATTGGTCACCCCATCTGAAGAAGCCTGCTCCTGCGAATCCATCTTACCTCGCAAAGAAATCCTCCGATTTTCTGTCAGCGAATAGGTTTCTGTCTGTTTCCCCACGGTTACCCGCACTTGATTTCCTTGCTTTGCATTGAGCTGTGTCAGAAAAAGTACCAACACAACGCTCACCACAACCATAGCAAAAATATAATCTCCTTTTTTAAATATCAACTTCTTATCCTGCATCATTTCCTTGAAGCTATCTCACTAGCTCATATTCCTCCGATTGTAGGCGGAATTTATTCTTCATATTGTCAGTAACATAAACCTTCTTATCCTGCGTCACAAAAATGGCTTCCACACCTTGTTCCTTAGCGTATGCCATTCCCTTTTCTAAACCCATCACAAAACAGGCGGTAGACATAGCGTCAGAGCGAAGTCCATTTTCGCAAATAATAGTAACCGAAATCAAGCCATTATCTGCCGGAAAACCGGTACTTGGATCAAAGATATGATGAAAACGCTTTCCTCCTGATTCAAAATACTTTTCGTAATCACCGGAAGTAGAGACCACTACATTACCCGGTGTATCCACAACACCAAATATATCTCCGGTAACACCTCTTGGATTCTGGATGCCAATATGCCATTCTTTTCCGTCTCCCTTGTCACCATAAGCTAAAATACTTCCCCCGACAGAAACCACCGCACCTTGAATATTTGTTTCACAAAGCCGTGTGCGAATTTCGTCACAGGCAATACCTTTGCCGGCGGCGCCCATATCCAACTGCATATTCGGTGCATGTAAAATCAAATCATTACCATTTACTTCAATCTGTGAGGCATCTATAGCAATTAGCGCGCTCTCTATCATGGTTGTGTTTGGCACAATCGTATTTCCCTCCTCAATCCCCCACAAAGAGGAAAGTGGATAAATACATGGTGAGAAAGCTCCCTCAGATTCTTCCCATATGAGTAATTCCTGTCGCAAATAAGACGCTACCGACTCTGACAAAGTATTGATGCCATCTACTGCATAGTTGCGATTCAAGCCTGCTATTTCAGACCCGGACACCCGGGCAGAAATCTGATTCTCTAATTCCTCCAGACAAGTGTCAATCATTGCATCTGCAGCATCATTTTCCTCCATACTTTCACTGTACAGGGTCTTCTTCACCGCGGTTCCCATAGCAGAACCTGCATAAGCCTGCATCTCGATATTCATTTCCTTTTTCTGAATGGTCTGTATTGCAAAATATACAAAAACACCCAACGCCAAAAGAATGATTAAGCCATTTATCACCTTATGTAATTTCTTTCTGTGTTGTGCACTTAGTCGCATCTTACTTGTAACTCCTATCCAATCATAAATGAAATCTCAGCCTTACAAGCCAACTTGCCATTTACAGAAGCCTTTACAGCTCCGATACCAAGAGGACCCTTAATCTTGATAATCTCGCATTCTAAGTCCAAACGGTCTCCCGGAACTACCTTCTGCTTAAATTTCGCATCCTTAATTCCTGCAAAGTAAGCTATCTTTCCCTTGTTCTCTTCCATAGATAGCACTGCCACTGCACCTAGCTGGGCCAATGCCTCAATCTGAAGCACACCAGGCATAACCGGTTCTCCCGGAAAGTGTCCTGCAAAAAATGGCTCATTGTAGGATACGTTCTTATACCCTTTAATAGACTGCCCCGGCACCATCTCTGTCACTCGGTCAATCAAAAGAAATGGTTGTCTGTGAGGTATAATTTCCATAATTTGCTTGATATCTAATTCCATGTCGTTCTCTCCTTTTTCCTCTTGTGATATAATTTTCAAGTTTCACACGCCGAACTTAGCATATGATTCCTATGAAATCATAAAAAGGCACATTATTTCTGTGAAAGAAAACATTCCATCTATGAAATAAGAGCCTTTTTATTCACTCATGTGTTGTATTTTAACAAAAGTTTCATTCGTTGTACATAGATAAACTACATACAATTTTTCTATTCTGCATACTTCTTAACAATGATTGTGGCATTGTGACCACCAAAACCAAGGGAATTGCTCATACATACATTGACATCCATATTCACACCCTGATCCTTCACATAATTCAATGTAAAGTCTTCATCGTCATCCACCTGCTGTAAACCAACATTCTCATGTACGTAACCTTCTTGAATAGACTTCACACAAGTAATAAATTCTACACCACCAGCAGCACCTAACAAATGTCCTACCATAGACTTTGTGGAGCTAACAAGCGGCTTATTCTGCGCATCACCAAAAGCAACCTTGATTGCTCTTGTCTCAAACAAATCATTGTGATGTGTAGATGTACCATGCGCATTGATATAATCAACATCAGAAGGCTTAATTCCTGCATCATCCATAGCAAACATCATAGCCTTAGCAGCTCCCATTCCATCCTCAGAAGGAGAAGTAATGTGATATGCATCAGAAGTTGCACCATAACCGATTACCTCTGCTAAAATCTTAGCACCCCTTGCTTTTGCATGCTCTAACTCTTCCAAAACAACAACGCCTGCACCTTCACCAAGAACGAAACCACCACGTTCCTTGTCAAATGGAATAGATGCACGAGTAGCATCATCTGTTGTATTCAAAGCAGTAAGAGAATTAAATCCACCCATACCTACAGGGCATACCGTAGACTCTGTACCACCTGCCAACATTACATCAGCATCGCCATATTGAATGGTACGATAAGCTTCACCAATATTGTGGTTACCAGATGCACAGGCTGTCACTACATTGATAGACTTACCCTTCAAGCCAAAATAAATAGATACATTACCGGCCGCCATATTAGAAATCATCATAGGCACTGCCAATGGCTCCATACGGTTAATTCCCTTTGTCTGAATACGAAGAGAGTTTCTCTCAATCGTCTGCAAACTACCAGTTCCAGAACCAATTGCGATACCTACACGATACGGATCTTCCTTCTCCATGTCAAGACCAGACTGTTCCATCGCTTCCTTAGCAGCAGCTACTGCGTACTGAGAAAATAATTCCATTCTCTTCGCAGCTTTTCCATCCATAAAATCCTTAGCATTAAAATCTTTTACCTCAGCGGCGAGCTTAACCTTGAAGTCACCTGTCTCAAACTTAGTAATCGGACCGATACCAACCTTACTTTCTTTGATACCATTCCAAAATTCATCCACACTTAAACCAATCGGAGTAATTGCTCCCATTCCTGTTACTACTACTCGTCTCATAATGTTCTCCTTCCTATAGCGACATTCCACCGTCTACACAAATCACCTGTCCGGTTACATAAGCAGCCTTTTCAGATGCCAAAAATGCAACCATCTCCGCCACATCCTTCACATCTCCTAGACGCTTCATAGCAATGTGATCGGACACCTGTTTCTTTGCCTCGTCTGTCATTGCATCTGTCATTTCTGTCACAATGAATCCCGGTGCAACTGCATTGACTGTAATACCACGGGAACCTAATTCCTTTGCCACAGACTTTGTGATACCAATTACACCTGCCTTAGAAGCAGCGTAATTCACCTGACCTGCATTACCGTACACACCCACCACACTCGAAAGATTGATAATTCTACCTGACTTCTGCTTTAACATCTGACGGGAAATGTGCTTGATGCAATTAAATGTTCCCTTAAGGTTTGTATCTAAAACCGCGTCATAATCTGTCTCAGACATCTTCATCAACAAACCATCCTTTGTAATTCCTGCATTATTTACTAAAATGTCCAAAGAACCATGCTCTGCCACAATGTCCTTCATCATTGTCTCTACCGCATCATAATCTGATACGTTACAACCATATGTAACCGCAGTTCCGCCATTTGCTTTAATTTCAGCTACGACTTCCTCTGCTTTTTCCTTGTTGCCATTGTAATTCACAATTACCGTTGCTCCATAAGAAGCAAGTGTAACTGCTGTACATCTTCCGATTCCTCGGCTTGCACCAGTTACTAACGCTACCTTACCTGCTAACATAGCTCCTCCTTCTTACAGACCGAATACTTCTTTTACCTTATCCAAGTCTGCATATTTATCTACATTTACAATAGTTACATCTTTATTAATCTTCTTTACGAAAGAAGACAACGTCTTACCAGGTCCAATTTCAACGAATGTATCCACACCATCAGCAAGCATTGCTTCCACGCACTGAATCCACTTTACAGAATTCGAAACCTGTGTTGCAAGCAAATCCTTTACATCATTCTTATCGCTCACAAAACCACCAGTTACGTTGGTTACATAAGGAATTGTAATGTCATGAATCTCTACATTCTCCAGTTCCTTTGCAAGCTTATCCCCTGCACCCTTTAACATTGGTGAATGGAATGGTCCACTTACATTTAACGGAATACATCTTTTTGCGCCAGCTTCCTTCAGTAACTCAGAAGCCTTTTCCACTGCAGCCTTTTCACCAGAAATCGCGATTTGTCCCGGACAATTGTAATTGGCAATGCCTACAATACCGTCCACACTATTACAAACCTCTTCAATCTTATCTGCATCCAATGCAATCACCGCTGCCATAGCACCTTCACCTGCCGGAACCTCGTCCTGCATATAGATTCCTCGTTTACGGACAACCTTTGCACAATCCTCAAAATCCATTACTCCAGAGGCTACCAAAGCAGAATACTCTCCAAGAGACAACCCACCTGTTACATCTGGCTTAATTCCCAAATCTAATACTGCCTGCATCATAGCAACTTCAGCAGTCAACATTGCAATCTGAGTATACTCTGTAATGTTAATATCTGTATTCTCCTCAAAGCAGATTGCTTCAATATCAAGCCCTACTGCCTTAGATGCTGTCTCAAAAATCGCTTTACTTTTTTCATTGATGTCATAGAACTCTTTACCCATTCCAACATACTGCGCACCCTGACCAGGGAACATAAATGCAACTTTACCCATTTCAATATCCTCCATATTGTTAACTGTTGTAAATCCACAAAAAATACTTTTTGTTTCTTAATTCAATAACTACCACTCGATTAACTGTGCACCCCAAGTAAGACCGCCACCGAAACCACAGATAACAATCTTGTCACCCTGCTTTAGCATTCCATCGCGGTTCATCTCATCTAACAAAATTGGAATCGATGCACTAGATGTGTTTCCGCAATGCTCCACGTTCATCGGGAACTTCTCCATCGAAACACCCATTTTATTGGAAACAGAAGAAATGATTCTCGCATTTGCCTGATGAAGCACAAAGTAGTCCACATCCTCCTTGCTCATATTCGCTCTCTCTAATAATACGTCAATACATGCCGGAACCTTGCGCACAGCAAACTTAAAGATATCCGGTCCAATCATCTGAATATAATGCTTATCTTCCTGCTTTTTGTTTAGGAAGTTTCTAGTAGAACGTTCCTTACACTTCAATGACATTCCCTTACTACCATCACTCAAGGTAACACTACTAATTACACCACGACCTGTATCCTTTACAATCGCTGCGCCAGCACCATCACCAAACAAAATACATGTATTACGGTCCTTCCAATCTACCATCTTAGAAAGTGTTTCTGCACCGATAATCAAAGCAGTCTTTGCAAACCCAGCCTTAATATAGGCATCTGCAGTCTGAAATGCATATACAAAGCCAGAACATGCTGCATTCAAATCAAAACAAGTTGCATTGGTTGCACCAATCTTATCCTGCACGATACATGACATACTAGGAGTTGCTCTCTCTCCAGAAAGTGTAGCAAATACAATCAAATCAATTTCCTTTGCCTCAATACCCGCATTCTCAATCGCTGCAAGCGCAGCCTCAGTACCCATATAAGATGTGGTCTCATCTGTTGCAATGTGTCGCTCAGCAATACCTGTATGTTCTCTAATCCATTCATCATCTGTTTTTACCAATTTTGCCAATTCGTTATTATCAATAACTGTTGGTGGTAAAAAACTACCTGTTCCAATTATTCCTGTAGCCATACTTACCTCTTTCTTTCCTCTTGTAAACTAAATGATTCTATCGTTTTTAGTTCCTCGAAAATGCATCATACGCATTTTATAAAGTAATAATAGACTCATACTAACCATGAGTCTATTTTCAATAAGTGATTATATGGAATAAATGTTGTTTTGTCAACAATCAATTATTTGCATTGGACTTAATTAAATCAATCTTTTCCTGTACCTGCTCTATTTTTATATTCAAGGTATCAATCTTGCTCACAAATTCATCAATTGCCGTATCAAAGGATTCTCCCTGCTTCTTCGCAATATAAATATCCATGCCAATCTGTGTAAACAACTTATTCTTTTCATTATTATAGTTGTTGATTTTACTCTTCAAATCACTGATGTTGGCAAGTCTTTTTGTAGTATCCACTGCCTTGTCCACCGCATTAGAAGAGGTCTCCACCACTTTGTCAAAAAATTCATTAAAACCCATGTTCTTTCTCCTTCCTAATCCATTTTAGAAATACACAACCTCTTCGAAAGGCTTCTCTGCCTTCTCAATCTTTTGAGGATATAACACTGGACCATCTCCGTCAAATTCCTCGTAAAATTCGCATTTTACCTTAGCGGTAACGGTAACCCATTCTCGGTCTTTCAAATTAGGAGTTTCCAACGAAACACATTTGAACCCCAAAAAGGTAATGTCCTCTGCACAACAGGTCATGGCAAATCGACCTGGCACAAAGGCTTTTCCTTTGTACTGTGGCGGGCAATAAACCTGTCCTTTGAACTTCACCACTCTGTCAATATACTTAACCGGATTGTCTGATGCATCAATATAGAAAATGCCATAATCTTCATCTGCAATTTCAATAATATCTGCATCCATATCGTAAGGAATCTCTAATTCTCCGTTGTCGACCTGTGCCTGACCATTGACATTTTCAAACACAATCTGTGCACGTCGGTTCAAGGTCTTCACTGCCATTCGCATGGTGTTAATATCAGAGCTGTCAGTACAACGGTTAAATACTACCATATCTGCATTCTGAATATGTTCAGCCATCAAGGATTTCATATTGTTGTTATACACTGTAAATGTAGTAGCATCAATCAAGGTAATTACCTGCACAATCGTCCATCCCTTTGGAACACGAATGGAAAACAATTTTTCCAACTGCCACATTCCGTTGTACTCTATCATCACTTGCTTAGGATTATACTCATCCTGCAAGTCTAACAGCTTATCTGTATTGATATCCTCTTCCGCTAGACAAACCACAGAAACATTGCGTTTTGCAAGCTCCTCTTCATCATATTCCTCAATTCCCTCTTCTGTTACAATCAAAAGAGTCGGTTCTCCCTCTGTAAAATTGCGGTCAATCAGCGTTTCGCTACAAAATTGTGTCTTTCCGCATTCCAAAAATCCCATAAAGACAAATACCGGAATTTCCTTTTCCTGCTTTCTCATCATTTCCATTCCTTTCTGTATCGCATCCAAAATGTTAACAGCTACCAACTAACCATTTATCTTGGAAACCTTTATACGTGAAATAGCTGTGCAATTATATCTTCCTTTAAATTGCTACCAATTACACATAGCTTACCAGTAACATCTGGCTGTCCACTTCGAAGCTCATACTCATCTGGTGTTAAATCAAAGTAAATCCAACCACCCTCTGTATCTGGTACAATCCCTTTAGCACGCAAAATGATTCCGTACTCCTCACATTCACTGTCAGAAAGCTTCTTGAGAATCTCTTCCATCTCTCCTCTGTCATATTTGTGTGGAGTTTCGACACCCCAACTAGTAAACACATCATCTGCATGATGATGGTCATGTCCCTCATGGTCATGATGGTGGCAACACTCGCCTTCGTGATGATGTCCGTGCTCGTGGTCATGATGATGACAGCATTCGCCCTCGTGATGGTGTCCGTGCTCATGCTCGTGGTCATGATGATGACAGCATTCGCCTTCGTGATGATGTCCGTGCTCGTGGTCATGATGATGACAGCATTCGCCTTCGTGATGGTGTCCGTGCTCGTGGTCATGATGATGACAGCATTCGCCTTCGTGATGGTGTCCGTGCTCATGCTCGTGGTCATGCACATGTCCACAGGTTGGACAAACCTTTGCTTCCTCCATCAACTCATCCACCAAAGATTTCTCTTTCTCCATAGCAGACACAATCTGCTTGCCATCAATATCGTCCCATGCAGTGGTAATAATCGTCGCCTTCTCATTATGCTCACGCAACATTGCAACCACCTGTTCAAGCTTATCTTCCTTCATTTTCTGGCTTCTGCTCAAAATGATAGTTCCAGCATTTTCAATCTGATTGTTAAAGAATTCTCCGAAATTCTTCATATACATTTTACATTTTTGTGCATCCACAACCGCTGAAGCTGAATTGATAGAAATCTCTGTTTCCGCTAAATCTGCCACAGCTTTCATAACATCTGATAGCTTACCAACACCAGAAGGCTCAATGATGATTCGATCTGGAGTGTACTCATCCAAAACCTGTTGTAGTGCCTTTCCAAAATCTCCTACCAAAGAACAGCAGATGCAACCGGAATTCATCTCGTTAATCTGAACTCCTGCATCCTTCAAAAATCCTCCGTCAATACCAATTTCACCAAACTCATTTTCAATCAAAACAAGCTTCTCGCCCTGAAACCCTTCCACAATTAGTTTCTTTATCAAGGTTGTCTTACCGGCACCCAAAAAACCGGAAATAATATCTATCTTTGTCATGTTATTGCCTCCTATATTAAATCTATATTATTATGATACTACGGATTGTTCCATTGCTACGCAATTCTCACAATCCTCCAAACATTCGCAATCCGCTAATTTGCTTCGCAAATTGCTACTTGCTCATATTTGACCGGGTCAAAAGGCCATATAGCTTTGTGTGCAAGCACACAGCTCTATGACTTCTTGACCCTTAGTATTATATCAAGCTTGTACTGAAGTAACGTTCCACACGGTCTGCCAATATGGTTGCAATCACTTTATCTTCACCGTATTTCTTTGCCATCTGCTTTGCTGCCCATACATTGGCACCAGAGCTAGTCCCACAAAGCAACCCCTGAACCTTCGCTAGTTCTCTTGCAGTTGCAATAGCATCCTCATCTGTCACTTCAACAATATCATCAATCATATTGACATCCAACACATCCGGCACGAATCCGTCCCCAATCCCCTGAATCTGATGTAATCCCGGTTCATGACCCAAAAGGGCTGACACATTCTTAGGCTCTACTGCAACAATTTTACAGTTTGGATTTTTCTCTCTCAAATACTTTCCTACACCTTGAAGTGTTCCACCGCTTCCGATGCCTGATACATAGATATCTACATTTCCTTCTATCTGATTCCAGATTTCTGGTCCAGTTGTAGTATAATGAATACTTGGATTTGCCGGGTTCTCAAACTGCTGTGGCATAAAATACTTGTCGTCGCTATTATAAATTTCCTCGGCCTTTTCAACACTACCACCAATGGAGAGCTCCGCAGGAGTCAATACAAGCTCTGCACCTAAAGCGCGGATAATTTTCTTGCGCTCCTCACTCATATTCTCTGGCATAACAATTATGACCGGATACCCTTTTCGGATACCGCAAAGTGCCAAACCTATTCCAGTATTACCAGAGGTAGGCTCTACAATGGTCATGCCCGGCTTAAGTCTTCCTTCTGCCTCTGCTACATCTAGCATATTCTTTGCAATACGGTCCTTAATAGAACCACCAGGATTCAAAAACTCCGCCTTTGCAAAAATATTAAGTCCTGTTGTCTGTTTCAAACTGATTAACGGTGTATTGCCAATCAAATCCAATATATTCTCTACATACATTTTAAAATGCCACCTTTACATCTACTTATTATTTCTTTCCCTTCACGATTTTTACAGTTCCTGCCTGTCCCTTATTCATGAATTTCTTCTTATATTTCTTAAACTTCTTATTGGTCATCTTCGGAAGGGTAATCTTTGCCTTCTTATTAATATTCTTAAATGCCTGACTCTTAACCGATGTCACCACTTTAGACTGGACAGTAATCTTATTCAGCTTCTTACAATTCATAAACGCTTTCTTACCGATGGTCTTCACATTTGCACCAATGGTAACACTCTTTAACTTCTTATTATTGTAAAATGCCTTGCTGTTAATAGCAGTTACCTTAAAGGTATAACCATTAATATTAACCGTCGCAGGAATTACAATATTCTTCTGCTTCTTGTTCTTTGCATTTAACACGGTAACGGTACCGTTGGTCTCATGGGATTTAGTAACCTTATACCAAAGATTTCCTACCTGTTTTTTCTCACCTTTTTTCAACAATTCACCCTTTACAACCGTCTGCGCATACTCATTCTTAGAAGTATCGATATTGGTCTGGGTAACACCATCAAAGCTAGTATTAGAAATATATTCTACATTCGGTGGGATGACCAATGTATGAATGGTCACGCAATCCTTAAATGCATTATCCCCAATCTTCTCCACACTATCTGGCAATACTACCTCTCCCAAGTTGCCACAACCACTAAAGGTATCATTCTCAATATTCGTAACACCTTCAGGGATTGTAATATAGTGCAAAGTCGGACTATCCTTAAATGCACCCTCGCCCAATGTCAACAACTCATCACCAAGGAATGTGACGGTTGAAAGATTATTACAATTTGCAAAGGCATATGCCTCAATGTACAATACCGTTTCCGGTAAAGTAAGCGTATGCAATGCGCTACAATCTGCAAACGCATATGCAGGAATTGTCACAATCTGTGTCTTAGAAATGTCAATTGCAACATTCTCACTATAAGAGAATACATAGCTTCCGATTGTGGTTACACTCTTTGGCAATGTAATCTGTAGTTTTCTATTATAGGTAAACGCATAAGATCCAATCGTATGTAACTGACAATTCTCTGGAAAATAAAAATTATTATCCACAAAGTCATATTTGTAAAATCCATAATCACTGATTATCTGTAATGAAGACGGAAAATACAATGCATTATTCATCATGCTTTCTTCAAAAGAGTAGGAACCTATTGTCTCTAATCCTTCTGGTAAATAATATGGATTGTTGCAGTTCAAATTCGGTGCAAAACGATATATATTCTTTCCATCAAATGACAACAAACATATTCCATCCTCAGTTGTCTTAAAGGTTGTATTCCCCTCCATAACAGCAAAGGACGAGTTGCGCAGTGCACCACCGAAGGTCTGTACTCCCAATGTGGTAAGAGTCGCCGGTAATGTAATACAACTATCATTACCAATGATAGAATAACCCTTGGTACCAACCAAATCATAGATATAATTATTCTTTTCCCAATCGCTAATTTCACTAGTGGAAGCCATCGGTGCTGCAATATCATACAAGGCAACCCTAGATAAGCTTGTACAGCCATTAAATGTGTAATCCCCAAGGGTTGTAATGGTATTCGGTAAAATCACAGTGGTAATTGCTGTATTGCCGTTAAAAGTTCCCGAAAGTCCGGTAACTGGAACTCCTCCAATGGTTGCCGGAACTACAATTTCTGTTGCTGGATTATTGATATCTGCATCTGCATATGCAGTTATAATTCCCGTTGTAGCATCAATTGTAAATCTAGCCTCATCTGTAAATGTCTTCGTTGCTTCTGCAATGGTAGCTGCTTTTGCCTGTACTGGCATACACATAACCACCATCATGGCAAGGGTTAATATAAACCCAACCAAGCTACCTGTTTTCTTCCTGTTCTTCCCCATAATATTGCCTCCTTTATTCATCTTTTCCTCTTACAAGAAAAACCATCTTATAATTATACTACATCTTTGAAAAATGTGGTAACTAATTTCACATTTTCGTTCATCTTTTCATTGAAAACATGGAGATCTGTAAAACATACTTAAACTCCCATAATCGTCCCGCCACCAACCACAATATCATCGTCGTAAAAAACAACTGCTTGTCCCGGTGTAATGGCTCGAACTGGTTCCTCAAAATCACATTGTATAGTATCTTCTCCTACCATCCTAATTGTACAAGGTGCACCTTGATGAGAATAACGAATCTTAGCTGTCACTCGCATTTCCTCTTCAAAGGAAGCTACAGACATGACATTTACCTTGTTTGCTATCAATGAGTTATGAAAGGTGTCTTCATTGGTTCCGATAACAACCTCATTGGTCTCCGGTCGTATCTCCACAACAAATGCCGGCGCACCCAAAGAGAGTCCAAGACCCTTTCGCTGACCGATTGTATAGTGGATAATGCCCTTGTGTCGTCCCAATACGTTGCCTTGCAAATCTACAAAGTCACCCTCTGGAAACTGTTCACCTGTTTCCTTCTTGATATAAGAAGCATAATCATTATCAGGAATAAAACAAATTTCCTGACTATCCTTCTTATCTGCAACCAACAAACCGATATCCTGTGCAATCTTACGAATCTCCTCTTTTTCATACTCACCCACAGGCATCAACGTCTTAGAAAGCTGTTCCTGGGTTAGGTTATACAAAGCATACGTCTGGTCTTTTCGAACTGTTGCAGATTTCCGAAGGGCATATCTTCCATTTGGCAATTGGCAAACCCGTGCATAATGCCCCGTTGCGATGTAATCACACCCAAGCTCCATAGCACGATTCAACAACGCCTCCCACTTTACATAACGGTTACAGGCAATGCAGGGATTAGGTGTCCTTGCATGCATGTATTCCTCCATAAAATAATCAATTACATTTTTCTTAAACTCTCGTTTGAAATTCAACACATAATATGGAATATCCAACATATCTGCAACCCGTCTTGCATCATCCACAGCAGAAAGACCGCAACAGCCACCATTTTCTGCTGAAACCAAAGGGTCCTCATCCTGCCAAATCTGCATGGTAACCCCAATCACATCGTATCCTTGTTCTTTTAACAAATAAGCTGCAACAGAAGAATCCACTCCTCCTGACATACCAATTGCAACCCTTTTACCCATATTTTTGCCTCCAAAAGTAGACTTTTTACAACTGCTTTACATGAGTACTATTCTCATCTTACCCTGCTTAGTACTCTTCCTCTTCTTCCTCTTCACTGATATCATTTTTCGGCTTTGTTAAACCTTCAATCTTAATATCATTCTTCTCACAATAATCCCAGAGTGCTGCATGAATTGCCTCCTCCGCAAGCAAGGAACAATGCACCTTAACCGGTGGAAGTCCATCTAACGCTTCCATTACTGCCTTGTTGGTAACCTGCAAAGCCTCGTAAATCGTCTTGCCCTTCACAAGCTCTGTTGCCATAGAGCTTGTCGCAACCGCTGCACCGCAACCAAAGGTCTTGAACTTTACATCCTGAATCACCTGATTCTCATCAATATCAAAGTAAATACGCATAATATCGCCACATTTTGCATTTCCAACAGTACCTACACCACTTGGATTTTCAATTTCTCCCATATTCCTTGGATTGGTAAAATGATCCATTACTTTCTCACTATACATCTGTTATTCCTCCTAATATCTATCAATGCACAATTACATTTTCTATTACCAGTGCTCTCAATCAAACCTTGGAGCACCATAACGAATACAATGATTACTTATTCTTCTTCATGAAATCCTCATAAAGAGGCGACATGTCGCGAAGTCTTTGGACAATCTCCTTAATATGCCCCACAACATAATCCATCTCTTCCATAGTATTCTCATCTCCCACGGTCAAACGAAGAGAACCATGAGCAATCTCATGAGGCAAACCAATTGCCAATAACACATGGGATGGGTCTAGTGAACCTGACGTACACGCAGAGCCAGAGGACGCACAAATCCCAGCCATATCTAACATAATAAGAAGGGATTCTCCCTCTATAAACTGAAAACTAATATTCACATTATTCGGAAGCCGCTTTGTTCTGTGTCCATTAAGTCTGGCATACGGAACCTCTGAAAGTACACGGTCGATGACGTAATCACGCATTACAATCTCTGCATCTGTTCTCTCCTTCATGGTAGCAAATGCAATCTCAACCGCCTTTGCTAAGCCTACAATACCAGGAACATTTTCCGTTCCTGCTCGTCTAGAACGTTCCTGAGCACCACCATGCACAAAGCTGCGAAGCTTTAATCCAGTACGAATATATAAAAATCCAATGCCCTTTGGTCCATTTAACTTATGACCACTGGCACTTAGCATATCGATGTTATACTCATCCACATCAATTGGCACCTGACCATACGCCTGCACCGCATCCGTATGGAAAATGATTCCATTCTCCTTCGCAATTACTCCAATTTCTTTAATTGGTTGAATACTCCCAATCTCATTATTAGCAAACATAACGGAAATTAAAATCGTATCCGGACGAATTGCCTCCTTCAACTGTTCTAACTTTACAATACCATTTTCATCTACATCTAAATAGGTTATCTCAAAACCATCTCCCTCTAATTCCTTTGCAGTATGAAGAATGGCATGATGCTCAATCTTTGTAGTAATAATATGTTTTCCCTTTGTTGCATAAGCTTTGGCAGTTGCCTTCAACGCCCAGTTGTCAGACTCAGTACCGCCAGCGGTAAAGTAAATCTCATTACTCTTGCAGTTAAGACTATTTGCAATAGTCTCGCGACACCCAGTAATCACTGCCTTGTTCTTTTGTGAAAATGTATACACACTAGACGGATTTCCAAATTCCTTTGTAAAATACGGCAACATTGCCTCCACAACCTCTTCTCTCGCAGGTGTAGTTGCCGCATGGTCAAGATAAATAAAACGCTTTTCTTCCATGACTAACATCCTCTTTTCTATCTTATAATTATATGTTGTAATTTGCCATGACAGCAAATCTTATAATTCACAATTTACAATTTCCTTTCCCTGGTTTTGCCGGATTTTCCGGTTATCTTCTACCAACTCACTTAACGGAATGGAATCTACTGCCGTCTGAATACTGTCGTTAATTCGCTTCCAGACATTCTTCGTCACGCAACAATCACTACCAGAACACTCACTGTTTCCTCCTAACTCAGAACATTTCACAGGAGTCAAGTCACCCTCAAGTGCTCTTAATATATCTCCTACACTAATATCTTCACTATTCTTTGCAAGCACATATCCACCCTGTGCACCACGGATGCTGTCCACTAAACCTGCCTTCTTAAGCTTCGCCATCAACTGCTCCAAATAGCTATCCGAAATGGATTGTCTCATAGCAATGCTTGTTATTGATTGCGGCACTTCCTCCGAATAGTCTGCCAAGTCAATCATTGCACGTAATCCATATCTTCCTTTTGTAGATAATTTCATTCCATCACCTCAATTCCCACTAAATTAGTCGGATATACATTGCTAATATAACAGTGTTCCCTACTTCTGTCAAGACTATTCCACCAAATCTGCTATGTATTTTTCCTATTTTTTCACATATATATAATTACTAACAGAGAACCGGAGTTTCCCATGAAAATAACCACTCAAGCATTTTCACTGAAAAATATTATCACGAAAAATCCAGTAATAAAGGGAACCTTCATTTTAATCATAGCAGGATTTATCACGCGAATCATAGGTTTCTATAACAGAATATTCTTATCCGGATTGATTGGTGCCACACAAATGGGTATCTTCCAATTGGTTCTTCCCTTATACATGGTCTCATTTTCTATCACCACTTATGGAAATCAAATGGCAGTGACAAAATTGGTATCCGAATATAAAAGCCGCAAGGAATATCCAACCGCATTTACTATACTTAAAATCTGCCTATTATACAGTTTAATATCCGGATTGCTGGTCGCTATTATTATGGGACAAAATGCTAATTGGCTATGTGCAAAGGTTTTAAAAGCACCAGAATGTGTAGATTGCTTGAAGTTTCTTTGTATCGGTATTCCCTTTATGGGTATAAAAGGTTCTATTCATGGGTATTTTCTAGGTCTGGAAAATTCCAGTATACATGGAATTTCCGATTTTTTAGAACAGGCATTTAAAATTATTGGCGTGTATCTTCTTGTCTCATATATTTGTGTGCAGACAACATACAATGCCATTTTTGCTATATATGGTGTGGTAATTGCCGAGATTACCGCGTGTGCTTATTCTGTCACGGCACTTCTTTTTCACTATAAAAAAAACCACACTCTATACCGTAGCACATCCCCTTCCATCTACGTCAATAAAGCAATCCGTCTCTTCGCAAAAAACACGATTCCTCTCACCACAAATCGGTTATTTCTCACAGTACTACAAAGCATAGAGTCTATAATGATACCGGGTGTGTTATTGCTCTACTACGGAAATTCCACAGAAAGCCTTTCACACTTTGGTGTATTTACAGGCATGGCATTTCCTTTTATCATGTTTCCTGCAACTATAACCAACGCCCTGTCCACGATGCTATTACCCGCTGTATCCTCTGCAAACTCTACCCTGGATAGAAATCATTTATCAAAGCTTTGTGGCAACAGCATTCATTTTTGCCTATTGATTGCAATTTTTTCCTTCGTATCCTTCTATATTTTTGGAGAGGAAATCGGTATGCTTTTTTTCCAAAACAAAGAAGCTGGTATGTACCTATACCAGCTCTCGTTTCTTTGTCCTTTTATCTATCTTGCCACTACCCTTGCCAGCATATTAAACGGCATGGGACATATAACCTATAATCTGATTCTAACTGTAATTGCAACCGTAATCCGTATCAGTTTCATCCAATTTTCTATGCCATCCCTTGGAATGACTGGATATATCATTGGTCTATTCGTAAGCTATCTATTCTTAACCTATGCCTGTATCCACAAGACACAACAGCAAATCAACCTTCAATTACATTTTATCAAAAGTATTCTGTTTCCCGGTTGCACCTTCACATTGTCTGGCATACTGTTTTATCAGCTTTACCAACACTGCACACAAGCATTACAACTGTCATCCAGACTACAGCTTATTCTTCTGATTGGGGTAATAGCAAGCTTTGCCAGCGTGTGTGTCCTTCCAGGTACACTTGCTATTTACAAAGCTCACCGACAACCTCGTTAATCACCTTTCCATCAGCCTTACCTTTTAACTCTGGCATAACATTTTTCATAATCATACCCTTGTTCTTAGATGCCACTACCTCTGCAAACCTTTCAATGATAAATGCTTTCACTTCCTCCGCACTCATCATAGATGGTGCGTATGCATTCATCACATCATATCTAGCCTGATATTCCTCTAACAAATCTGCTCTATCCGCTGGACAAGTATCTAATTGCTCTTTTACCGTTTTCAACTCCTTTAGAATTACTCTGTCCACTAGCTCTTCCTTAATATCATCACGGCATCCCTCATCAATTGCCACCTTTTTCACTGCAGAAATCAAAGCAGAAATTGCATCCTTTTTGGACTTATCTCTCGCCTTCATAGCTGCCACCATATCCTTTTGTAACTGTTCTAACTGCATAATATAATCCTCTCTTCCTTTATACTCTAAATCTGCCAACCTGCTCCTTATGGCTATTGGCAATTTCATTCTGATAATCTGATGTAATACCAATCTGCTCTAAATAAATCGCAATATTACTGAGTTCAACTCTTGTTTCTGCTAATATCTCCTTCGCACCAACAGACTCCGCCATTGCTTTTTCCAAGGCGTGCATTGTTTCTTCATCTAGAGCACGACTTTCCATTGCCTTCTGTACAATTGCATCTACTCCCTGCGCTTTCTCATCAAAGTCAAGCATCTTTACATTGGCAGATTCAATTCGCTGTTCTGCCTTTCTCACAGCCAGTGACACCTCTTCACCCATATCACTGATCGTTGCAGACTCCTCAATAATCTTTTTCATAATATCCCGTACCATAAATTGAGATTCATTTAATGCAACCATAGTCTTTCCAAATTCATCATTTTCATCCACTATAATCTCATCTTCCATATTGTACTCAGAAATTCGTCGTGCCAGCATCTGAATTGCATTCAACTTACTGGTAAAATGATTGCTCATACTGATGGAAATACCCGTGGCAATTACAACTGCCACAATCAGTATTCCCGCTATTATCCAGATAACATTTCCGTACATTCTACGGTTATCTGCATTCCTTTGCCTCGCAATTTCTAAGTGATGAGAAACCAATTTCTCAATCGATTCATCCGTATCTTCTTTCAACGGCAATACACTGTCCTGATAAAACTTTAACACCTGCGCCTCTGACTCCTGCCCCGTCTTGGCAATCATCTCGTCAACTTTTTCATAATACAAATCTAACTTTACGCCGATTTGTTCATATTGGGTCTTCTCATCTTGGGCAAATTCGTATGAGTAAACATCACGACCATAGACGAACAATTGTTGATTCTCATCTATAACGTCCCGAATAACCGCAACGCAATCATGCTCATGCTCCCAATCAAGTCCGCCCGAAAAATGCAAAACCTTTTGATCAATTTCTTTTATATTCTGACTTAGTGACTTCAATGTCTCTATCGTTTTCAAATCCCGTTCATATATCTTATTGCCATTCGTATATACACGCCGAATATAGGTAATTCCAACTAAACCTGTAATTACCAATAACAATATCATTAAAAAATAACTAAACAGTAATTTTCTTCGAATTGTAAACCGGATTCCTTTCTTCATACTATGTACCTCCACTCCGTCATGTACACCAATAACATTATTGCAATAATTTCTGAATATAAGCACCCTCTAAACGTTCCATTAACAGCTCCCTCGGAACAGGTTTCGAAAAATAATACCCCTGTAAGTAATCTGCACCCATGGAAATCAAGATTTCTGCCGTTTCCCAATCCTCAATTCCTTCTGCAACAACCTTAAGATCAATCGCCTTAAACATGATAATCATGTTCTCTAAAATCTTACGAGATGTAACCTTTTTCATTGCCGCCCACACAATATACTTATCAAGCTTAACAATGGAAAACGGCAAATCCACTAAATAGTTCACGTTAGAATACCCAGAACCATAATCATCTAACGAAAATGTAATATCTGTTAAAGAAATCCGCGCCATATTCTTTGTCAGTAAATCCTCAGAATAGGCAGCCGCACTTTCTGTAATCTCTAAATTAATCATAGCCGGCGGAATATCATAGCGCGCTAACACTTCCATAATATTCTGATAAATAGTCTGTTGCATACATTGTACGGTAGATAAATTGACCTCTACGAAATCGATTCCCCTCTGCTTTAAATCATACTGTTTTATAAACCTACAAACCTCATCTAATACAAGCATACCAATCTGCAAAATGGTACCATTTTGTTCAGCGATGCAAATAAATTCCTCTGGAGACACATATCCGTATCCTTCAACCTGCAATCTCGCCAACGCCTCCATAGAATGAAAACGTTTGCTATGACAGTCAAAAATAGGTTGATAATGTACTTCGAACTTACCTGCTTCAATCGCTACAACCAAAGCCTGCTCAATGGCAGCCTTTCGTTCCATGTCTGCTACATCCGCTTCCTCCACTTCAAAAAACTGCCCTTTACCGACAGACTTTGCCTTGGAAACCGCATATTCCATCGCATGGAATAATTCATCCTCACTGTGATGAATACTATGCACTAGTCCTACGCAGGCAGACAATTCCACCACATCACCATCTAAAATCCATGTTCTATGCACCACCTGACGAATACGATCTAACTCCTTGATACCTTCTGTCTTTTCTTCAATCGTTACAACAAAATTATCTCCACCATATCGGAATACCGAAGAATCTGAATAAAGGCTCTGCAACTCCTGCACTAACATGCGCATAATACGATTGCCACCATCCATACCATAGATGTCATTGACAATCTTAAAATTATCAAGGGCAATAATAAAAATCTGTTCTGGCATTCTGCTTACCTTAGAATTACTCACATGAAACACCAACGCCTCACGATTCAAGGCTCCTGTAATCTGGTCTACATATTCTGTCATATTCTCGTTAGTCATATAAATCATGAATACTGAAATGGCACCACCCACACCAGAAAGCATACAATGTGGTATAAAATATTGAATTGCGGTAGGAAGAAGACTTATTACTACCACACATACCACAAAAAGGCACTTCTGCCTGCTGAGATACCGCCTTGCTCGAAACATATATATAAATGTACCAATCGCATAAAGACCTGCATTCACATACAGGTAATAGTGGAAACTCCCACGATGATATCCTGTATCATCCATATAAAAAATCCACTTTGTCCATGGATTAATCAATATGTGAACCAAGCCAATCACCATCGGTAGGAAAGACCATGCAAACATAAGGGGATTCACTTTTCTAACATCCGCAACCTTGAAATGAACATACAGTAAAAATAAAGTTGGCAATATGAATTGTAATGCCAAAAAGGCCGAATTTACTAAGTAATTCAACCAATGCGGAACCACCTCATGGTAACTAACCGTATAACAGCTTATAACATCTAAACACAAATCAAGAAAAGTGATGTATAAATATACACGATACAACTTCGACTGATAATCATTCAACACTTTCTTATTGGCTGTCATTATAATTAAAACCAGCATAAAAACTGCTGCACATATTTCATAATCCACATTATAATACATCAATAATAACATCTCCCGCATCACTGGCATAACATCCATTCATATGTGTCCAAAAATGAGCGCATAACCCCACTAATCTATTATATATTATGTCAAGAAAAAAAGGAAGAAAAAACCACGAATTGCTTTTTGTGCAATTTCATAAAATTTCAAGAGATTTTTATGCAAAAAGAGTATAGACATCTTCTAATGTTCTATACTCTTTTTCACATTCCTATTCCATTATTTGCCTGCTAACCATATTAAATCAAGCATCTGCCAACAAGCGATCTCCTTACAGTAAGTACGGAGTAATCTGATATACGTAGTAGTTGAGCCAATTAAAATAAAGTGTGTTGGCATGACATCTCCAAGACTTAATCGGCTTACACTCTGGATTATCATCCGGATAATAATTACAAGGAATATCTGGATTAATTCCCTTATCCATATCTCGCTTATATTCCTGGTCTAATGTCATGGTATCGTATTCTGGGTGACCCGTTACAAAAATATTCTTTCCTTCTTCTGCAATAATCAGATAAGGTCCTGTTTCATCACTTTCTGAGACAATCTCTAACTTGTCATTTGCCAAAATATCTTCCTTGCTAACACCAGTATAACGAGATTGTGGAACGTAAAAGGTATCATCAAATCCCCTTACTAACGGTGTCTTTTTGTGAATCGGAAAATGTGGATAAATACCAGAAAGCTTCTTTGGCAAATCATACTTGCGAACACCGTATCTATAATAAAGTCCAGCTTGTGCTCCCCAACAAATGTGTAGTGTGGAGGTGACATTTTTGTCCGACCAATCCATAATCTCGGTAAGCTCTTTCCAATATTCAACCTCTTCAAACTCCAATTTTTCCACCGGTGCACCAGTGATAATCATGCCATCAAAACGGCGATGCTTAATCTCCTCAAAGGTGGTATAGAATCGGTCTAAATGTTTCTTGGCAACATTCTTTGACTCATAACTGTCTGTACGGATAAAGGAAATATTGACCTGTAACGGCGTATTGGCAAGACTGCGCAACAACTGCAATTCTGTATCCTCTTTAAGTGGCATCAAATTGAGAACTACCACCTCCAAGGGACGGATATCCTGACTCATAGCACGGTCAGCATCCATTACAAATATGTTCTCCTCTTCCAATATTTTCTTAACCGGTAAATCATTGTCTATACAAATTGGCATACTCCATCCTCTTTTCTCTGTTTTCTAGCATTATACTCTGACACAATGACATTTATTATCCCTAAATTTCTTTTTCATAATAATTCGTCACGTCCATGTCCATTCTGTTATGATTGAGAAAGCTTAATAAAATCCTCCTCGGAAAGAATTGGAATCTCCAACTCCCTCGCCTTTTTGTTCTTTGACGAATTAGAAGTGACATCGTTATTGATAAGGTAATCCGTATTCTTTGAAACGGAACCTGTCACCTTTCCGCCTAATTTCTCAATATAATCCTTTAATTCATTGCGGTTGGCAAACCGCTCCACACTTCCCGTTACAACGAAAATCTTACCCTCTAATGTTCGGTTCTCGCTCTCTTCTTCCTTTTCAAAATGAATCTCTAAAAGTAGCTCTTTAACCATCTTCATTCGCACTTCGTCATGGAAGAAATCATAAAATGCCGTAGCCAGCACGTCACCGATACCCTCAATCGTAACTAATTCTTCCGCAGATGCAGCAACTACTGCATCAAAATCCTGCTTGAAATGAGCCACAATCACCTTTGCGTTGGCAAGTCCGATTCCGCTAATTCCAAGACTATAGATAAACTTCGCCATTGAAACATTGCGGGCCTCCTCTACCGCTTCAATCAAATTATTATAAGACTTCTCACCAAAACCTTCTAAGTTCACTATCTCATCCCGATAGCGGTCTAAATGAAACAAATCAGGTAATGTCTTCAAATATCCATTCTCGATAAACTTCTCCAACGTAGCATCAGAAAGTCCGTCTATATTCATGGCATTTCTTGACACAAAGTGTGAAAACCCTTTGATTTGCTTTGCACTACAAAGTGGATTAAAACAATACAAGGATTGCACTCCATGTAAATCCTGCAAGCTTGTCTTACCGCCACAAGCCGGACAGTGTTCCGGTAATTCTAAGGTATTACTTCTCGTCAAATTCTCTGCCACCTGAGGAATTATCATGTTGGCCTTGTAAACCTTGATGCGGTCACCAAGCCCCAATGCCAAAGCACGCAATATACTTACATTGTGAAGACTTGCTCGGCTCACGGTAGTACCCTCTAGCTCCACTGACTCAAAAATGGCCACCGGATTGATTAAGCCAGTTCGCGATGGCGACCATTCCACTTCTAAGAGTGTCGTTTCCGCCTGCTCATCTGCCCATTTGAACGCAATAGAATCTCTTGGAAACTTGGCCGTTCTTCCCAAGCTCTTTCCGTAAGCAATGTCATTATAGGACAACACCAGACCATCTGATGGAATATCATTGTCTGGAATGTGATTCGCAAAATCCATCACCTGCTCCGCCAAAGTTTTCTCTGTCACAAGAAAATGCTCTACCACATCAAACCCCTGATTAGAAAGCCATTCAAAACGATTCATCACTGTATTGTCAAATCCGTATTCCTCCATCTGTTCCTCACTGAGAACATCTGCCACCATAGCAAAGGCATAGAAACGCACATTGCGTTTTGCGGTAATCTCATTGTTTAACTGACGCACTGAACCAGAGCAAAGATTTCTCGGATTCTTATATTTCTCCTCCGTCTCTGCAATTTCATCATTCATACGGTTAAAATCAGAATATTGAATAACCGCTTCTCCCCGGATAACAAGCGTATCCTTATAAGGAATCTGTTTCGGAAGATTGACAAAGGTTTTGGCATTATTGGTAATCACCTCACCAATCTCACCATTACCTCTTGTAACTGCATTTTGTAATTCACCATTCTCGTAGGTAAGTACGACAGTAAGACCATCTAACTTCCAAGAAAGCACACCCTCATGTGTCCCAAGCCAGCTTGTCAATGCTTCCACGTCCTTTGTCTTATCTAAGGACAGCATCGGAGATGGGTGTGGTTGCTTCTCCAACTCACTTAACACCTCGTATCCCACATGGATGGTAGGACTATTGGCAAGTACAATCCCTGTCTCCGCCTCTAAATCCACTAACTCATCATATAATCTATCATATTCCAAATTGGACATAATTTCTGTATCCTTTTGATAGTAAGCCTTAGATGCTTCATTCAAAAGAGCCACTAATTCTTTCAATCGTTGTTTCTGATTCATGTTCTACCCTCTTTCATGCTACATAATACATTACTCATCACAACACAGTATAAAGCGTTCCGTTAAAATTAAACACACTACTACTTGCGCGACAACATTTCTCTCATCTGTGCATACTCAGCCTCAGTCACTCCTCGAATTTCACCGGGACTCATATCGGAAATGGTAATATTCATCACACGGATTCTTCGAAGCCTTTTCACCCGATATCCAAAATGCTCACACATTCTTCGAATTTGTCGATTCAATCCCTGTGTCAAAATTATGGTAAATGTATTCTCATTCTGAGGATACACCTTACATGGATTGGTCACCACATAGTTGTCCTTGTCAGCATTATAAATCCGAACCCCCTGTGCCATTCCCTCCAAAAAATCATCTGTGATCGGCTTGTTCACTGTCACCACATATTCCTTTTCATGCTGGTTACGTGCCTTAGAAATTGCATTACACAAATCTCCATCATTGGTGAGCAACAACAAACCTTCTGAATCTTTATCCAATCTTCCTACATATTTCAAATCCGAATCCAACTCAAAATTCATAAAAATGCCCGATTGATCTCCTCTATGAGCTGTACATGCATATCCTACAGGTTTGTAGAATGCAACTAATTTGAATGGGGATTCTCTTCGAATCACTTTTCCATTCACCATTACCTCATCCTCATCTTTCACTCGCATTCCCATATCCGCCACGATACCATTTACCAAAACCTTACCTGCGGCAATCCACTCATCCGCTTTCCGTCTAGAGCAAAAACCTGCACTACTTAAAAACTTGTTCAGGCGTACCGAATCACTTATATCATTCCCCTGTATCATATCAAATACCACCATTCATTAAATAAAAAAGATTATGATTGCTATATTCTGCTCATCACAGACTGTACTATCATAACACGCAACCACTTGTTTTTCAATTTTTTCCACACAAAAAACAATTAAAAATATAAAGTAATTCTTGTTTTCATTTACAAATTTTATTACAACCACTTGAAATAATTAAGTAAAACAGCTATAATGGTTTACATATTTAAAGGAGTGTGAAATCATGGATAGTATCGACAAGAAAATATTACATTTATTACAGGAAAATGCACGTTACCCATTAAAACATTTGGCAAGCAAGGTTTTTCTCTCATCTCCTGCTGTTTCTGCTAGAATTGAGCGATTAGAAAACGCCAATATCATCACTGGTTATCATGCAGCAGTAGACCCAGTTATGTTAGATTATCACGTGACTGCTTTTATTAACATGTCATTAGACCCAAAGCAAAAACCAATCTTTTATCCATACATAGAGGCTTGTCCTAATGTATTAGAGTGTAATTGCGTGACTGGTGCTTATTCTATGTTAATCAAAGTTGCATTCCGCAGTACCATGGAATTAGACTCCTTTATCGGACAGTTACAAAAATACGGAAAGACAGAGACACAAATCGTCTTCTCCACTCCGGTAAAACCAAGAGGTATTGACGTATACGCTACCGGTGTTCCAGAAGACTTAGAATCAGAGAAATAAAACCAACACATAAAGGCGATGTATCATTTTCAATGTACATCGCCTTTCATTCATTCTTCGCTATCTTCTGACGGCAAATAATCTACTGCCGCATCTACTTCGATATCTCTCTTGGTGATAATATCAAAAAACACTTGCAACGAAGGATCCTCTTCCTTTAACTCCTCGTTCTTTTCCTCCACTGCCTTGTACACCTTTTGGATATCCTTGTCTCCCTTTACCTTTTCCATGTACTCCTGCGTATCAAGGGATAAAGTTCCGTTGTTAATCAGATATCCTCTTGCACCATTGACAATATAAAGCGTCTTGATATCGTATGGAGCAGAATTCACACCTACTATGGTCATATTAGATACCACATAAGCAATATAGCTTCCCTCATCTAAGCCAACCTTCGTATACACAGTAATGTTCGTATAATCCGTAACATATTCTGCTTTCTTCTTTAACTCTGCATCCGAACGAAATTCGGAAGGGTCAGTAACCATGTCCTGCAATGCAATGTAGTCACACTTCTTCATTGCCTCGTAATAAGACTCAATGAAGGCAATCAAATCATCATTTGCGTTCTTTTCATAAGGAACAATGGTATCATGTTCTTCATCTAACGCCACATCCTCATCCAAAACGGCTTCCTTTTGCTCCTGTGTCAGCTCCTTCGGACTAGACAATGGGCTGTTCAGAAGTACATACCCCAACACACAGCACAATACAAACACACTCCATCCCAAAGCAAGCTTAATCTTTGGACTAACCGTTATGGTTTTCTTTCCCATGGATATATCAGAATCCTTCAAATGAAAATTATCATAGGAATCTGACATCCTATCAAATACTGTTTTTTTCATCTATATCTCTCCTATATACATCTTGTATATGCAAATCTATTAACCAAAGCTCTTAATCCGTGTTATTTCTATGTTTTCGGCAAACACAGTACCTAATCATTCTAACAAAAGCAATATTAAATTGCAACAATCGTTTGCTATTTTACAAGATTTGTAGTATTATAATGCTTGCGATTGCATCAGTAGCTCAACGGATAGAGCAATGGCCTCCGGAGCCATGTGAGGAAGTTCGACTCTTCTCTGGTGCATTTAACCAGAAAACCTTGCATGTAATATCTGCAAGGTTTTTACATTTTGAAAAGGAAGACACATGTTATGCATTACCACATTTATTGTAATACAAAGCACATTCATTCTAATCACACCCTCGCGCTAGAGGAATTCAAAAAAAGATTGTCCGCATATTGCGAGACAACCTTGCACACATCTTCTGTTTTACAATTACCAAAAGAAATGAACCCTGATAAGCATCATTTTATCCTTATCCATCGCGGACACTCCACTCACACCTCAGAAGAATGGGCAACGAAAATCAATGCATTGCAACACAGTGGGAAATCCACGATTCACATTTTAATCGGATATGACGAAACGGTGCTATATGACATGGTGTCAAACATGCACCAATACGGTCTACCAACCCGTCTATCCCTATCTAATAGTTCCCTATCCATAGATACTACCACTTTATTATTCTACGAGCAGCTATACCGGGGATACACCATTTTGCAGGGAAAAACCTACCACAAATAGATTATACTATTGTTTCACCACTTGCAAAATCTCCTCACATAACACCATGCGCATCATTTGATGAGGAAAAGTCATTTTCGAAAAACTAAGCTTTACGTTAGCACGTTTCTTAATCTTCTCCGAAAGTCCAAGGGAGCCTCCAATCACATACACAATCTGTTCGTATCCATCTGTAATAGCATTTTTCACGAACTGACGATGTTTATCTGTAGTGATTTCCTTTCCTTCAATACATAGTGCAATCACATAATCCCGAGCGGTTATCTTTTTCTCCATACGATTGCATTCCTTTTCAATAAATAATTCCTTATTTTTGTCTTTTAAATTATCCGGAATCTTCTCATCTGGATATTCCAATATCTCAAGAGTATGCCCTATTTGTCTAATTTCATTTGTCAAGGAAAGAATCTCATTTTTATAAAATTCATCTTTTATCTTTCCTATGCAAAGAATCCTAACTTTCATATCTTTCTCCACAAACAATCAAAACATATTATGTAAATTGTTTTCAATTTGTTTTTTTCAACGTCATAATTTGTTCATATTTATGTTTTATATTAAGAACATAGAAAAAAGTAGTTTCATATTTTTTCATTAATTCTCCCTATACTTATAAAAAAGAGGCCAGTTCCAAGGCCTCTTTTGTTGTGTCCCTATATATTCCCACTCTTCACATCTTCAAATTCCTGAAGCATTTCAGCCGATGGCTTCTTAGTCACAGAGGAAACCACAACAATTAATACTAAGCTAATCAGGAATCCAACTGCTAAAGAATAAAGGCCTGTCTTTGCACCAAGCGTAAGTGCTTCACCAGTAACTATATCTTTACAAATTGGTAGATAATCCCACACAAGTACAGTCGCTGCTCCTGATACAATACCTGCTATTGCTCCAGGCAAATTCACTCTCTTCCAGTAAAGGGAAAGCACTACAGTAGGTCCAAATGCTGCTCCAAATCCTGCCCACGCATTGGACACCAACCCCATTACAGAACTATTCGGATTCAAAGCAATCAAGTATGCAAGCACTGCAATCACTACAACTGTAACTCGGCTCACATACAATACGGTTTTATCCGTTGCATCCTTCTTAAAAATACCTTTGAAGAAATCTTCTGCAACTGCGGAAGACGCAACCAAAAGCTGGGAATCCGCAGTGGACATAATGGCTGCAAGAATACCACAAAGGAACAATCCACCAATGAATGCCATATTATGATCTTCGATAAACAACTTTGTAATTACCTCGATAAATACATTCTCATTCGAAACGTTCGTTGTCTCGCCCAAGATGGTTGGAAACAGATACGCACGTCCAATAATACCAATAAACACTGCAAGCACCAAGGAAAGTGCAACCCAAATAATTGCAATCGCCTTAGACTTTAAAAGTTCTTTTTCGCTAGACACTGCCATAAAACGAACCAAAATGTGTGGCATGCCGCAGTAACCAAGCCCCCAAGCAAGCTGAGAAATAATATAAATTACAGAAACCTGCTGACCAGAATCCTCCATAATGTTAAGATACGAGCTCGCTCCACCTACAACACCGGAATCATTTAATAATGCAACTAAATTATCCGGAAGTAATGCATAAGCAATAAGCGGAACCACCAACACACCAATTAACATTAATGTTCCCTGAATAAAGTCTGTCACACAAACAGCCATAAATCCACCTAAAAATGTATAAATCAAAATGACCGTGGCACCAATTGTCAATGCAAGCTTGTAATCTACACCAAATACAGATGAGAATAACTTGCCACCTGCTGTCAAAGACGATGCAGTATACACTAAGAAAAAGATTACAATTACTGCCGAAGAAATAATCAACAATATTTTCTTCTTATCATGAAAACGATTTTCTAAATAAGCTGGCAATGTAAGTGAATTGTTGGCACGAATGGTATATCTTCTAAGTCGGGTAGATACAAATAACCAGTTACATACTGTACCAATAAATAGACCAACTGCAATCCATGCCTGACCTGTACCAAATGCATACACACTGCCCGGAAGACCCATCAACAACCATCCACTCATATCCGATGCCTGTGCTGAAAGCGCAGCCACCCATCCATTTAATTGTCTGCCTCCAAGAAAATAATCCTCAGAATTCTTTGTACGCTTAACATACTTTGCACCAATTACAATCATCAAAATCATATATGCTGCAAACGCAAGCAATACCCATACTATTGAACTACCCATATTATCCTCCTTCGTATAAAGTAAAAACACTTCCCCATATTACCACATTGTATTAGAAAAAGCCAGTATCCTTTCGATAACATATCAATCGTCAGTGTCACATCAATGCATCCCTGCTTTCCACCACCAGTATAGTTCCCTTTTTTATAGAAACATCCACCTTGTCAGCTGTAATCTGATTGCTAATGGTGTAGCTACTCATCTGATAAATGGTAGCATCCGTAAGCGGATACTCCACACCTTCAATGGTAACTCCTTCCACCTGCTCCGTAAGCGGAACAAGGGAAATATATGTTCCATGCTGTTGACTCTTACATATACTACAATGGCTGCGACTGTTTCCCTCCAAAATCTGAATTCGGTTGGTCTCATCCGCAATTTCCATAACAACTCCCTTTGAGATTGCCATTTTCAGCAGAAAAATGTTGGCAAACACATGATCTAGCCGACTTCCCGTCGCGCCCAATAATGTGATGTACTCTGCTTCTTGCTCCACTGCTAAGGTAACTGCCAACTCCGTATCCGTTGCATCCTTTTTCTCAGGATGCCGCTGTAGAATAGCTGACAACTCCTGCTTCTGAATCTTTCTCTCATAATACTGCAATACTTCTCTTCTCACCGTATCAAAATCCCCGATTATATAATCTGGAATTAAGTCTAATTCCTGGCAATACTCTAACCCCTTATCAACAGCAAAGACCTTATCATAGGATAAGGTCTTGCAATAGGCTTTCGCAAATTCAATATTCAAATGTCCGCCTGTTATGATTAACACATGTTTCATCAATTCATTTCCTCTATTCTATTGAATCAGTGCGTTTAGCTTCTGTACATTAGCCACTATGTCACCTTTGAACACCGCAGAGCCTGCCACAAATACATTGGCACCTGCTTCCATAACAGAAACTATATTGTCTGCACCAATACCACCATCCACTTCAATCCAGGTTTCTTTCTTACCTATCTCATCCAACATGGAGCGCACTGTACGAATCTTCTCTAAACTACTCTCAATAAAGGATTGTCCACCAAAGCCTGGATGAACACTCATAATCAAAACCATATCCACCATATCCAAATATGGCTGCAACACATCCGCAGAGGTGTCCGGACTAATAGACACTCCAACCTTAACACCATATTTCTTTATCTTTGTCAAAGTTGCCGTCAAGTCTTTGCACGCCTCATAATGAACCGTAATGACATCAGCACCTGCCCTATGGAAATCTTCTAAGTAGCGAATAGGCTCCTCCACCATTAAATGTACATCAAAAACAGCATCCGTTACCTTGCGCACGCAGGAAATAACTGGTGCACCAAAAGAAATATTGGGCACAAACATACCATCCATCACATCCAAATGAATAATTGGTGCTCCTGCCATAGCAACAGTTTCAATCTCTTTTCCTAACTTAGAAAAATCAGCTGATAAAACAGATGGTGCCAAATAGTTCATATTTCTCTCTCCTCTATCCAATGTTTATTCTTTGCCTCAAAGTCAGCTACACTTATTCTTGTAACACTGCTAGTAGCGACGCTTATCCTTTAGTTCCTCAAAAAAACTCCGATAATTCTCATATCGTGACTTTGAAATATTACCATCCTCTACTGCCTGTTTGATTCCGCAGGATGTCTCACCAATGTGATTGCACCCCCCAAACCTGCAATAGGGTTCGTATGCTTCAAATTCCCTGTAATATTGCTTTAACTCTTCCGGTTCCATCTCATAAAAGTAAATGGAACTAAATCCCGGAGTGTCTACCAAGTAGGTATCATCCCCCACTGGAATAATCTCTGAATGCCTTGTTGTATGTTTTCCTCTCTCAATCTTATGACTAATTCCACCCACATCCATATTGGCATCTGGATTTAACATATTCATAATAGAGGATTTCCCCACACCAGAAGGACCTGCTAATGCTGTAGTCTTTCGAGAAAGCATTTCCAAAATAGCATCCATACCATGTTCCTCATAGGTGCTGGCTTTGATAATGGAATACCCACTATTATCGTAGATATTCTCATAATTCAACAAAGTCTGTTCATCCACCAAATCTGTCTTGTTAAAGCAAATGCTAACCGGAACCTGTTGCTTTTCCATCATAATAAGAAAACGGTCTAACAAATTCCAATTGGGCTCCGGCGACGCGGATGCAAACACCACCAACGCCTGATCTACATTGGCCACTGCCGGACGAATCAGTTGAGACCTTCTCGGCAAAACATTGTCAATATTGCCAATCTTCTTCTCTTCATCCAAAACGGTAATAGTGACATCATCTCCAACCAAGGGTTTCACCTTCTGATTGCGAAAGACACCCTTTGCTTTACATTCATATACATCACCATCTACATATATATAATAAAATCCTGCAATTCCTTTAATAATCTTTCCTTGCATTTACTGCTCCACTGCCTTTAGCTTTGCCTGTCCAGAGGACGTGAAATTACCAGTAATATCATTACCATTCTCATCCTTCACACTGTACACTAACGTTGCCTGATTCGAAGTCAAACCTTCAATATTCGGAATATCCGCGAGCTGAATTGGGAAGGATGCTTCCACATAATAATTCTCCAGCAAAGTATAAGATGCCTCTCCAACCTTCAATACAAGAGTCACATATACCTGTTCTCCTTCTTCAAACGCATAGCTTGCATTAGTAATAGAGCCCGAGAAAGATGCTGTGTAGGTGGTGGTTGTAGGCTCTTTTCCCTTACTAATGGTAATCCCAACCTCTGTACCTTCCTTTACTTCCAATCCTGCCTCGACACTTTGTCGGATAACCTTACCTTCCGGAATAGTATCATGGTATTCCTGATTCACAGTACCAAGCTTTAAGTTTGCCTCAGACAATAATTCCTCTGCTTCTGTCACTGTCTTCTTTTTCAAGTTCGGCACCTTGGCAACCTTCACTTCTTCTCCCTTACTCACTACAATCGTAACAGTAGAACCTTTTGCTGCCATTGTATTACCACCTGGAGTCTGACTAATTACAGTACCCTCTTCGACCTCCTCATCATACTCCTCATCTACTTCCACTACAAAGCCCGCATTGGTTAAGGTCGTGGTTGCATTTTCTTCTGTCATATCCACAACAGAAGGAACCTCCACTTCTTCAATGCCCTTACTGATAACAATCTTAACACGGTCACCCTCTTCGACCTCTTCGCCCTTACGAACACTCTGGCTGATGACAACACCCTCCTCAAATGCATCCGAATACTCTCTTTCAATGTCATAAGGAATACCCGCTTCATCTAACATTTCCAAAGCTTCTTCCTCTGGATAACCCACAACATCTGGCATGATACCATCGCCCACAGTCTCTGTACTCTCAGAGGTTGTGGCCGCTTCCGTGGTTGCTGGGTCCTTCTTAAAGATGCCCGTAATAGAAGAAACTGCTACGATAATGATGATTGCAATAATAATGGTTGCAGCAATCGCTCCAATGGTAACAAGCTTTTCCATCTTCGGATCGATATCTCCGGCTACCATCTCCCTGTCATCATCATCCTCTCTATCATAATCTTCGTCATTTTCATACTCATCAATATCATCATATAGACTATCTAAAGCAGCATTTGCTTCCTCTAACTCTGTATTCGTTCTGCTCACAGGGAATACAGATAATCCTTCCTGCTGATTCATGGAAGAGGTTTTGATAATCGCCATCTCTTCCTCTGAAATCTGAATGGTAGGTGCACTGCTAGACATAACCATACCCACAACCCCCACATTGGCATTCGGATCCACTGCAATTAAATGCAAGTCTGCCAACATAGCATTGGTTGTAAGATAACGCTTCTCCGGCTTCTTCTGTGTTGCCTTCATAACAATCTTTTCAATACCATACGGAATATCTGGATAATACTCTCTCGGCGGAATCATCTCACTCTGGATATGCATTAACGCAACTGTTACATTATTCTCGCCTTCAAATGGAACACGCCCGGTAAGCATTTCATAAAGTGTAATACCTAAGGAATAAATATCGGAACGCTCATCGGAATATCCCCCTCTCGCCTGTTCTGGAGATATGTAATGGACGCTTCCCATAGCACTAGATGCAATCGTATTAGAGGTGGCAGCCTTTGCAATACCGAAATCAGTCACCTTCAAAGTACCATTGCGGGACACAATGATATTCTGAGGTTTAATATCTCTATGAATCGTATTGTTCTCATGAGCAACCTCGATACCAGCACAAATCTGTGTGATAAAATCCAAGGCAGTTGCATATGGCAATCTACCATTTTGTTGAATATATTCCTTTAATGTAATTCCCTCTACTAACTCCATTACAATATAATGGAACCCGTTTTCCTCACCAACATCAAACACATTCACAATGTTTGGATGAGAAAGTCCTGCTGCAGACTGTGCCTCAATGCGGAACTTATTCACAAAACTTGTGTCATCACTAAATTCCGGTTTCAACACCTTGATTGCAACAAAACGATTCAACACATGGCATTTTGCCTTGTAAACCACTGACATTCCGCCAGAACCGACTTCTTCAATAATTTCATATCTATTTTGAATTATCATTCCTTCTACAAACATACTCACACCTCATTCAAAACTTGCTCGATTACTATTACACCAATGTTATCTTTTCCACCATAGTAATTGGCTCGTTCTATCAACTGTTCACAAATCTTATCTATAAATTGCTTCTGCATTACAATGTCCCTAATTTCATCATCTTCAATCATATTGGTCAATCCATCGGTACATAATAATACTTTTTCATTTTCCTGTAATATGATTTCAAAAAAGTCCGGTACGGCTTCTCTGCCAGTTCCTAACGCTCTTGTTATAATGTTCTTCTCCGGATGAAATCTTACCCTTCTTCGGTCTAACTGTCCGGTTCGAATCAATTCCTCCACTAATGAATGGTCTAAGGTAACCTGTCTGGCTTCCTCACCCATGACATATAACCTGCTGTCACCAATATTGGCAACATACATCTTATCCTGTAAAATGACCGCTATTACAAACGTAGTTCCCATGCCCTTCAGCTCGCTATGTTGGGAAGACTGCTCTAACAGCATATCATTGATTCTCGCAATTCCCGTTTTCAATATGGTAATGGGATTCTTATATTCACATTGTCTGACATAGTCCACAAACCAAGACACCGCATGAGCGGATGCATAATCGCCGGCCTGATGTCCTCCCATTCCATCTGCTACAATGTATAGATTCGGGAGATTACCGATGCTTCTATCAGAAAAGAAAATGCTATCCTGATTCACACTTCTAACCATGCCTATATCTGTTTTTCCATAGGATATCATCGGGTTCCTCCTTTGTCTGTCGATTCCATATAGGTCTTTCGAAGCTGTCCACAGGCAGCGTCAATATCTTTACCCATACCTCTTCTGATTGTAGCATTTATTGCGTTTTTTTCAAGCATATTTTTAAATTTCTCAACAGAATGCTGGTCTGCTCTTTTGTAGTCTCTCTCCTTAATCGGATTCACTGGTATCAAATTCACATGGCAGGGAAATCCCTTTAGCAATGCAGACAGCTCCTGTGCGTCCTGTCTGGTATCATTTTCACCTGCCACCAAAGAATACTCGAAGGTAATCCTTCTCCCTGTCTTTTCAAAATAGTATTTACACGCTGCCAATACTTCCTTGATGCTGTACTTGTTGGCAATCGGCATCAACGCCTTGCGTTTCTCATCGTTTGGTGCATGAAGAGATAGCGCAAATGTGATTGCAAAGCCCTCGTCTGCCAACCGGTATATCTCTGGAACTAATCCACAGCTTGACACCGTTATATTTCTCTGGCTAATGTGAAGACCATCCTCATTGGTAAGCAGCTCTATAAAGCGGCACAAATTGTCATAGTTGTCCAAGGGTTCACCGGTTCCCATCACCACCACATTGGAAACTCTCTCCCCTGTGAGATAGGTAATGGCATATATCTGGTCTAGCATCTCGGATGCTGTCAGATTTCTTGCAAGTCCCATCAGAGTGGAAGCACAAAAACGACATCCCATCCTGCATCCTGCCTGAGAGGAAATACACACAGAATTTCCGTGTTTGTATGGCATAAATACACTTTCAATCACGTTGCCATCACCAAGACGGAACACAAACTTTTTCGTTCCATCCATCTTGGATTCCAGACACTCCACGACTTCCAGTGACACAAGGGAATCTGCCAAAAAAGCTTTCATGTCCTTTGGAAGGTTACTCATCTCATTCACGTTACGCACCACCTTCACATGGCACCACTCATAGATTTGCTTGGCACGGAATTTGGGATATCCCTTACTTACAATATATTCAGTTAACTCTGACAATGTCATCGACTTGATATCCATAATCTTCTCCCAACGATTCCAACTTGTGCAATCAATTCGTATCTCATTCCATGTAATATGCATCCATAGATAGCATTTCGTAAACTACACAACTATTCTACAACTCTACATTTGCGGAACTTCGCAATAAAAAAGCCATCACATTCCACCAATCCCGGCAAAAGCTGAAGCATATTCTTATCAATCATACTTCCTTGTAGCTTCTGCGGCACATGTTCGGTGATGTCTTCTGCTTCAAAGTCAAAATGCTCCAAAAACCATCTTGCATTTTCCACATTCTCCTCCGGGTTGATGGTACAGGTGCTGTAAAGCAAAATACCCCCCGGCTTCACATAGGACGCTGCATTGGTTAAAATGGTCCTTTGCAAATTGGCAAGGTCTAATAACTGCTCCTTAGATAAATGATATTTGATATCATTTTTCTTAGAAGCAATTCCAAGTCCGGAGCACGGCAAGTCTGCAATCACTATGTCCGCAAACTCACTCTTCTCTCTATCTGGCACCAAGGCATCCCACACAACTGTTTCTATATTATCAAGACCCAATCGCTCAATATTTTCTTTGATTAGGTCTACTTTTTTCTCTGATAAATCTCTTGCCTCTATTCTTGCACTGTCACCAAGCATCTGGGCAAAATGTGTACATTTTCCACCAGGGGCTGCGCACAAATCTAGGAGTTGCAAGTGCGGTGTTGCCACACCCGATTGACTCAACTGCTCTAACTCCTTATCCGGTGCTGCTATGTGGTATAGTAACATAGAGCTTTCATCCTGCACGAAGAACTCACCCTGACGAAATCCTGGCGTTCTTCCAACATAGTTAATATTTTGTAACCGAAGTGCTTCCTCCACATAACAGCCATCCAAAACCGTTATGCCCTGTTTGGAAAGCTTGGTTCTCAAATCATCCTTCGCAATCTTCAAACCATTGACTCTTATGGTCAAATCATCCTCCTCTATGGATGACTTAAGAATTGTTTCCGTCTGTTCCTCCCCATACCAACTAAGCATGCACTCCACAAGCCATACCGGCATAGAATAGGTTACGGAATAATATAACTTTCTGTCCTTCTCCTTCGACGGAAAGACAAGGTTGTCCTTGTTGCGCTCCACATTGCGCAACACACCATTTACAAGGCCAGTCAAATTACGAAATCCCTTTTTCTTCGCTAATTTCACCGCCTCATCACAGGCAGCCGAGCTCGGAATCGCATCCATATAGAATATCTGGTACACTGCCATTCGAAGAATACAGCGAATCACTGGTTTGCATTTGTTCACTGGTGTACCACTCACCTGATTGATGATGTAGTCCAGACGAACCTGCTGTTCTGTCACACCCTCCACCAAACGGGTAATAAATGCCCTATCCTGTTTGCTCAAAAACTGCTTCTGAAACAAAAGCTTATGCAACGCATCCTTCACAAAACTATTCTTTTTTTCCGCATCCACTAAGACCTCTAACGCCAGAAGTCTCGTATTCTCTCGTTCTGCCATTTTCTAATTACCGGCTCCTTTATTATTCTCCAAGGACATCTCCCATCTCTATCTTATACCCAAGTAGAAATGCTGCTGTGTCCATACGCTTCTTTCCCTCTAACTGCAAATTCAAAATCTGCAATGCACCGATTCCACAGCGCACAGTAAAACTCTTCTTATCCACTGCAATAACGGTTCCCGGCGTTACAGCATTCGCCGATAGCTTCAATGTCTGCTCCTCATTTATCACTTTTGCCACATACACCTTAAGGGTTTTATCCTTTAATCTTGTATATGCACTTGGCCACGGATTAAGACCACGAATCAATCGCTCCAAAATTACCGCATCCTTTGCAAAGTCCAAGTTACCCATATCCTTTGTCAGCATCTTTGCATAGCTACTTTTACTGTCATCCTGTTTTGTTCTAGTTGCCGTACCTGCCTCTAACTTCTCTAATGTAGAAAGCAATAGGGTTGCCCCTTCCTTTGCCAAACGGTCAAACAGCGAACCACCTGTTTCATCCTCCGCTAGAGTAAGATGACTTTGTTCAATAATATCTCCAGTATCCAAGCCCTTTTCCATGTACATAGTAGTGACACCACTCTCGGAAAGACCATCAATCACTGCCCACTGGATTGGAGCTGCCCCCCTGTAAGCAGGAAGTAAGGATGCATGTACGTTGATACAACCATACTTTGGAATATTCAAAATTCTCTCTGGTAATATCTGACCGAAGGCAACCACGACTATCACATCTGGTGCCAGCACCTCCAACTCTTCCATAAAAGACTCTTCTCTCACTTTCTCCGGCTGAGAAACCAACAATCCATGCTCTAACGCCTTTTCCTTAACCGGTGTGTATTGAAGCTTCTTACCCCTTCCCTTTGCCTTATCCGGCTGGGTTACCACCATCAAAACCTCATGACCAGCCCTTACAATCGCGTCCAAAGTATCCACCGCAAAATCCGGTGTTCCCATATAAACCACTCTCATATTGTCACCACCTTGTTTCACTTCTTTATACTAAAACATTTGTATAATAATTCAGAGGCTCCTCCAAGCATTTGATGTTATTTTCTATGATTCCGCTTGCTCTGAACCACCAACATCTACTCCTCGTCTTCCTCGTCCTCATCATACTGTACGTCACGAAGTGGTCCATCTGCCACATCCTTATACAAAATGCCCTCTAAATGGTCTAACTCATGGCAGATTGCTCTGGCAAGTAAACCCTCACCTTCAATTTCAATCTCTTCCATATTCTCATTGAAGCATCTACAAACCACATGAAATGGTCTAGTCACCGTCGCAACCTTACCTGGAATGCTTAAACATCCCTCATCTCCTGTCTGTTCGCCTGACTTTTCAATAATCACTGGGTTAATCAATACAAGTGGTGTCTCGTAATCCACATCAATTACCACAATTCGCTTTAAGATACCAACCTGAGGCGCTGCGAGCCCCACTCCATTGGTTTCATACATAGTTTCAAACATATCATCAATTAAGATTCTTGTTCGTTCTGTAACTTCCTTTACCTCTTTGCATTTTTTTCTTAAAATATCATCACCGTCTACACGAACTTGTCTAAGTGCCATTGTATTCTCCTCTTTTTCGTTGTTTTTATTTTTGTTTCCTTCACCTTTGCAAGCATACCACAAAATCTAGGTTCTGTCATCCTACCTAAATGTTTCTAAGACTCTCTTTCATTGACATAATCGATTCCTTTAATAAGAATGGGTTGGATTAAAATCAAATGCGATATAACATTTTTTGAATTCTTCTCGGTTCTTAATAAATGTTTCCGTCAAATTCTTAATACGCACCAAGGCATCGTAATCCTTCTGTTTGAGATTAATAACTCTACGGTATCTGTCATTTATCTTCACAATAGTAGCATCGCAAGGACCAATTACTTGTATCCTTTCCTCTGCTCCCCATGCAGTGAAAATTGTCTTTAATGCCTCGGACAGCTTCACCAATTCCTCATAGTTGTCATCCTCCATATACACCACCAACACATTGGTGAATGGCGGATAGGATAACAGTTTACGATATGCCCGTTCCTCTTTGTAGAACGCATCGTAATCCTGCTTCGCTGCCGTTTCAATACAATAGTGGTCCGGCGCATAAGTCTGAATCACAACTTGTCCCTTTCGGTCACCTCTTCCGGCACGTCCTGCTGCCTGTGTCAACAAATCAAAGGTCTTTTCTGCCGACTTGTAATCATTTTCAAACAAGGTCAAATCTGCTGCAATCACACCCACCAGTGTTACATTAGAAAAGTCATGTCCCTTTACAATCATCTGCGTTCCCACCATGATATCCGCTTCCCCATTAGCAAACTGGGACAAAATCGTTTCATGTGCATCCTTATTCTTGGTGGTATCTGCATCCATACGAAGCACTTTAGCCTGTGGAAACATTTTCTTTACATATTCCTCCACCTTTTGGGTGCCAAGACCAAAGCCTGCAATCATATTGGAATGACATTTCGGACACTCTGGTGGACGCTTTATCTCATAACCACAATAGTGACAGGAGAGTTTTGCATTTGGTGTGCCAGTAAAATGCTCTGTCAACGACACATCGCAATGAGGACACTTGAACACATGTCCGCAGCTTCTGCAGGACACAAAACCTGCAAATCCTCTTCGGTTCAAAAACAGCATAATCTGCTGCTTCTTTTCTAATCTATCCTGAATCAACGTCTTTAACTCGTCACTAAAGATACTACGATTCCCTTTTTTCAGCTCCTCACGCATATCCACCACGGATACCTCCGCTAAAGCTGCCTGCTCCACCGCCCGCTTTGTCAGTGTGAGTAATTGATAATTGCCTTCCATTGCATTGTAATAGGACTCCACTGATGGCGTGGCGGAACCAAGTACAACAAATGCACCGGACATTCTCGCCCGTTCCATAGCAACCTCTCTTGCATCATACTTTGGTGGTTGTTCGCTCTTGTAGGTAGTTTCATGCTCCTCATCCACAATAATTACACCCAAATTGCGAAATGGTGCAAACAATGCGGAACGAGGCCCTATCATAACAGATACATCTCCATTTTTCGCCTTCTCAAACTGGTCGTACCGCTCTCCCTTGCTGAGCTTGGAATTCATAATGGTAACCTTATCTCCAAAATGTCTCCGGAATCGCTTCACGGTCTGATAGGTGAGAGCAATTTCTGGAATCAGCACAATCGCCTGTTTGCCCTTGGCTATCATGCGTTCGATAATCTCAATATATACAAGAGTCTTTCCACTACCTGTTATACCCTTTAACAGATAGGTTTCCCGTTTCCTAGCCTCGTAATCAGCCATCACCTTATCAATCACTGCTTGTTGCTCATCATTCGGAACAATAACACTTGTATCCGGTAACTCTGATTCGCCCAGTTCATTTTTAATCACATCTCTGTAATAGCCCTCTTCCTCCACCTCAACTACCTTGTCATGAACCAGAGCATGCAAGGTAGTTGAAGAAATGTTAAGCTTTCCAGTCACCAGTGAAAATGGTATCACCTTATCCTCAATCAGTTCCTTTAACAGGCGAACCTTCGCTTTCGCATTTTTCTTTTTGTAAAGAGCAATATATTTCCTTGCTTCCTCCGTAGTTACAAGAAGACGCACTTCTTTATGGGTTAACCCCTTCACCTTTTCCTTAATGGGCATCACCGTTTTTAATGCCTGAATCGTAGTTGAGCCGTATTGTTCCTTCATAAATGCTGCCAACTCGATGAGAGAACTCTCAATCTCCACGCTATTCGTGCAAAGACTATCAATTTCTTTCATCTTCGCCACATCAAATTCCGGTGTGTTGGTAAGTGCAACCACATATCCCGTGCGCAACGTATTACCACGACCAAAAGGAATATTCACCATGGCACCCACATGAATCCGCTCTCTCATTGTTTCTGGTATCTTATACTGAAAGGTTTTATCAATTGCCTCATGTGAAATATCGATTATTATATCCGCATATTCTGGTAACATCCTCTTCCTCCAATACTTCCCGTATCAAATCACGCTCATCCATGTGGTACTTCTTCCCCTTAATCTCCTGGTAATCCTCGTGTCCTTTTCCTGCCAACACAATGACATCCCCTTGCCTTGCATTCATGATAGCATAGCGAATTGCTTCCTTGCGGTCAATAATCTCTACATATTCGCCTTTTGTCTTTCCAATTCCTGTCTTGATATCTTCAATAATGTCTTGTGGCTCTTCATTTCTCGGATTATCCGAAGTAATAATAGTCAAATCTGAAATGTTACCAGAAACCTCACCCATCTCATATCTACGAGATTTGGCACGGTTACCACCACAACCAAACAAGGTAACTAATCTTGCAGGGTTATACGCCCGAAGCGTTGTCAATATACTCTCTAAGCTCATAGCATTATGTGCATAGTCAATCAATATGGTAAATGCATCCGAAATTGGAATCATTTCCACACGTCCTTTTACATGTATGTCTGTCAAAATGTCAAGAATCCGGTTCATCGGCACTCCCATTTCCTTTGCCACTGCAATGGCAGACAGAGAATTGTGTACAGAAAATTCACCAGGAAGATTTACCAATACCTTCTCCTGATATATTCCATCCAAATCATAGGTAATACCAAGAGTTCCGTCCTTGCTGTACAAGGAAAGATTCTTCGCACGATAGTCACAGTCAGCCTTCATACCATAGGTCAGCACCTTACAGCTACATCCCTTTATCATATCTTCACAGTAAGCATCGTCCTTGTTAAAAATGCCGGTGTTACACATGTTAAAGAGTTTTGCTTTCTGTGTCTTATAATCCTCAAAATCCTTGTGCTCATTTGGTCCGATATGGTCCTCTGACAGGTTAGTAAAAATACCATATTCAAATGTTGTTCCTGCAACACGGTTTAACATAAGTCCCTGAGAGGAAACCTCCATCACCACGCTGTCTAATCCTGCTTCCACCATCTCTGCCAAAGTTCTTTGTAACACAATGGACTCCGGTGTTGTATTGTTTGCAGGAATTGCCCTGTCTCCAATAATCGTTTCGATGGTTCCAATCAACCCCGTCTTATGTCCAGCAGCCTCCAACATAGATTTGATCATGTAAGTTGTCGTTGTCTTACCCTTGGTTCCTGTAATACCAACTACAGTCAGTTTCTTTGATGGATAACCGTAAAATGCAGCGCATATCATTCCCATTGCATAACGAGTGTTCGCCACCTTCACCACAGTCACATCCTTATTCTCGCCTAACTCCACATCCTTTTCCACAACAAGAACGGCTGCGTTCTTCTCGGCAACATCTGATGCATACGCGTGTCCATCAAACACCGCACCCGTTATACAAAAAAACAATGCTCCTTCAGAAACCTTTCTGGAATCATTTTCTACGGCTGTCACTTCTGTATCCAAGCTTCCCTGTACTAGGGTGTATTCCAAGTCTTTCAATAAGTCTGCTAACTTCATAGACACTCTCCTTTCCTACACTACGACAGTTAGGCAATTGCGAAACTCTGATTTAAGTGGTAACCGTTGTGCAGATTTAACAAACCATCGCAGGCACGTTCGCACTACTCCGAGTGCGTAGCGGTACTAAGTTCGGCAATTCTTGCCTCACTAAGTGCCGACGGACTCAGATGTACCTGCTTATGGTAGTTGTTAAATTTGCACAACTCAATATCAGTTTTCACGAGTTTCGCAATTGCCTAACGACGACAGCACACTGCCAAAGCGTCGTGTACAAACGAAGAGGCAGACAACTTATGCCTGCCTCTGATTGTTATTCTTCCTCGTCACCGACAATCTTAACCTTACTTTGATGTAACTCTTCCACTGCAACGGACAAAGGCTTCTTGCCCTCACTGTTTACCAACGGTGTCTCACCTGCAATAATCTGTCTTGCACGCTTAGCGGTTGCAAGTACAATCGAGTAACGACTCTGTACTACTGGCTGTTCTCCCGGTTCTACCTCACTGTTAACTACTGCCATTAAATCTGAATATGATGGATGTATCATACTGTAATCTCCTTTCGAATTTCTGCTAATTCATTCTTTGTTTTTGTAATATATTCCTGATTGTTAGATGTCTTAAATCCCTCTGCCACGATAACTGCATTCACGTTATCCACACATGTGTCCAAGTCATCATTCACAACCAAATAATCATAACAAGGCATATCATCTGTTTCTTCATAAGCACGCTTCAAACGCTTTGCAATCACCTTCGCATCTTCTGTGCCTCTGCCCTCTAAACGCTCCTTGAGACTATGTGCATCTGGTGCGCACAAGAAAATCAACACCGCATTTGGATATTGTTCCTTCACACGCATAGCACCCTGTACCTCAATCTCTAAAATAACGTTATTGCCTTTTTCTAATTCGTCCTCCACAAACTTTCTTGGAGTGCCGTAATAGTTCTCTACATACTGCGCCCATTCGATAAATCCGTTGTAATCAATGAGATTCTCAAATTCAGCAACCGTTTTAAAGTAGTAGTCTTTTCCGTCCACCTCGCCAGCTCTCGGCTCTCTTGTTGTGGCGGAAATAGAAAGACTGTAGCCATATTTCTCAATCAGCTTCTTCACTACGGTTCCCTTGCCCACTCCCGAAAATCCGGAAATGACAATCAGCACACCTCTTTTATTCATATGCTCACCCTCTATTCTATATTCTGTATCTGTTCTCTAACTTTCTCTATCTCGGTTTTCAAATCAATTGCTTTGTTGGAAACATCAAGGGAATTGGCCTTTGACAAAATAGTATTCGCCTCACGGTTCATCTCTTGTGCGATAAAGTCAAGCTTACGACCTACATTACCGCCCTCAAGCAAGATTGCTTTCGTATTCTCAATGTGACTGCGAAGTCTCACCGTCTCCTCATCCACGCAAATCTTATCTGCATAAATGGTAACCTCTGTAGCAATACGACTTTCATCAATGGTTGTATTCTCAAGTAATTCCTTTACCTTTGCTTCGAGACGCTTGCGGTACTCATCCACTAAGGACGGGGATGTTGTCTCAATATACTCCACCATCTCAAGCATACCGTCTAGCTTAGCATTCAAGTCATTTTTCAGCGCTTCACCCTCTTTGGTTCTTGACTCCACAAACTGTGTTGCAGCCTCATCTAAGATTGCCTCAATCTCTTTCCAAAGCTCTTCTTCGTTATCTGTCTGCTCCTCTAAGGTCATAACCTCTGGGAATCTGGATAACGCAACCGGTGATAAATCTGTCTTTAACTGGAATTCCTCTGCCATCTGATGCAAGTACTTCACATACTCAGCAGCAATCTCCGAATTATAGGTCACACAAACCTTACTCTCTCTGTAATCCTCGTAGGTAATGAAGATATCTACCTTACCTCTTCCGATATAATTCTTCAAATGATTCCTGATAGATGCCTCAAAGAAATTAAACTTCTTCGGCATCTTAATATTCATATCACAGTATCTGTGATTCACCGATTTCATCTCAATGATAATCTTACGTTCCTTGGTCACACTTTCCGCACGACCAAAGCCTGTCATACTCTTAATCAAGTATATCACCTTCTTCTATCAAATTGTCTTTCCCTGTTATCGTATCGCGTAACTAACCAATAAGCATACGATAACTAATAAATTATAACCGAATATGGCTAGAAATGCAAGATGGTGATTCAATCTTCCCCAATCCAATTATCTCATGCATCCTTCACTTCTTCTATCCCCTTGATATCCGGCAATGCCACCATGGAATAATTGGTGTGATAGATGACATAGCCTGGATTTGCCTGAGGCGGTTTCTTCAAGTTTCCTCGTCTTGTGTAATCAATCTCCACCTTCGGACTGGTTTTTCCTGATGAATAGTAAGCCGCAAGTCTTGCAGCCTCCTCATAGGTTGCATCCGGTATATCTTCTGCTCCCTCTAGCTTCACAATCACATGAGAACCCGGCATTTCCTTTGCATGAAACCACAAATCCTTCGGTCCTGCTGTCTTGAATGTCAACCTGTCATTTTGCAGGTTGTTCTTACCTACATACATATGAAATCCATCAGAAGAAATGTAGTGTAATGGCTTGCTCTTTTCTGCTTTTACCCCTGTCTTCTTTGTTGGCTTTGCCTTTACAAGTCCAGCTAAAACCATCTCTTCCTTAATTTCTAGAAGGTCTGCCTCGGAAGTGGCAATTTCCATGCTGTTTTGCATAGAGAGTAAATGGTCAAGTGTCGCTTTACTCTCCTCCACAAGACTCAAGGATGCCTCATAGGTTCGCTTTAGCTTATTATATTTGTCAAAATACTTATTTGCATTTTGGGCAGGAGTTAAATTGTCATCCAACGGTATAGTAATCTCCTGATTGTCATAATAATTGATTACCGTAATACTCTTATCTCCCGGCTGTATCTCATAACCGTAGGTCTGTAACAACTCTCCATAGACGCGATACTTGTCTCTTTTCTCTGTATCCTTAAGCTGCTTTCTTTGGATATCATATTTCTTTGCAGTACGCTCCACCGCAGTCGCCAACACCCTTCGCAAATCTGTGGATTTTTGATGAATTCTGGAATAGGTGTCCTTTTCACTGTAATAGGTGAATAACACATCTGATATAGTGTCAAAGGTTTCCACCTCTAAATCCTCGTACATAGTGAGAGGAACCGCACTAAACGCCACTGGTTGTCCATCTTCATATACAATGACCGGTTCATATTTCCCCTCCTGTATGCGAAGCACAAATGCCTGAAAACAATCCCACAATCTATCCTTGTTGCCATCTGCCAAACTGTCTGTACTGAAGTTACCATCAATTCCTGCCTGAAAACACAACTCATTGGCAATCAACTTAGAAAATCCTGTAATTGAGGAATAGATTGCTTTATCAATGCTCATGGATTGCTCTAATATTACATCCTTAAAATAGTCTTTCTTCACATCAAACGGGCTCATTTTCTCATTCGGAGGTAATACATATTCCCTGCCTGGAAGTACCTCTCGAACCGAGCTAATCTGCGCGCCAATCCGCTTAATGGAATCGATAATTCTTCCATCTTCCTCCATGAAAATAATGTTACTGTGTTTTCCCATCAGCTCCACAACCAATCGTTTGCGGCACACATCCCCCATCTCGTCTAAATGCTCGATGTGAATGCTGATAATTCGCTCAAAACCCGGCTGTTCCACTTCAATTACCCTTCCATTTCCAATGTGCTTGCGAAGCAACATACAGAAATTCGGTGCCGTTGGCGGATTCAACTTATTCCCCTCTAAAAAATACACAAGAGGTAAAGTTGCACTCGCATTTAACATGAGACGATATGTGGTTCCGTGATTCTTCACCACTAAGTTAATCTCATCCGCCTCCGGCTGATATATCTTATAAATGCGTCCTCCTATTAGACGCTCTTTCATATCTCTTACTATATTCGAAATTACTACTCCATCAAAAGCCATGATTGTTCCTTTCTTACCTATTATTTTAATCCTTGTACTTAAGTTGTTAGTTCCTCATTATCTGAAACCAATACGCTTCAAACGTATAACAAATTCCATACCGCAAAAGGGATTCTCATACGTTTTGGTCAGTTTACTACCACAACACTAGCTGACGAGCGATTACTTGCTATGCGCCAGCTTTGTCGCTATAGAGAAAGTGTGGTCTCTGACCGAACACAAATTAAACTTCGCATTAATACAGTCTTAGAACAAATCTTTCCTGAATATGAAAAACAGTTTTCTTATTTGTGGGGTAGCACACCAACAGGCATATTAGAAACATATATCACCCCTGATAACATTGCTAACGCTCCTGTTGATGAACTGTTTGCCCTTATCAAAGATAAAAGTCACAACAGGATTACCATCCAAAAAGCCATCGCTATAAAAGAAGCTGCGACTAATACCTTTGGTATCAAGATAGCACAAAGTGCGTTTTCTTTCCAGTTAAAACAACTTTTTGAGCGATTAAATGTACTCAATCAGCAGATAAAAGAACTGGAAGAAGAAATCCTTAAGTACTACGACACGTTCGATTGTTACTTACATACAATTCCAAATATCTCTCCTATCATTGCTGCCTGCATCTTAAGTGAGATTGGTGATATCAAACGTTTTCGTAATTCTGCCGCTTTAGTAGCTTATGCCGGTATTGATCCAACCGTAAGACAGTCTGGTGAATTCTGCTCTACTAGAAACCATATGTCAAAACGTGGTTCTCCATACCTTAGACATGCTATCTTCCTTGCCGCCAGTTGTTGCTCCTTCCACGATAACCCTTTAAATGATTATTACCGAAAGAAACGAGACCAAGGCAAACACCATCTCAGTGCTGTTGGTGCTGTTTCAAATAAGCTAACTACGATTATCTATGCGATACTTAGAGATGGTAAACTTTATGAACCAATAAAGTTTGTGTGATAGTTTCGATAATCTAATAAAAGGATTTAAGCCCCTCAGATGAGAGGCTTAGTTGTGATGGAATAAAACATACTCAATTGTATCTTCCATCTAAAAACTCATTGTATGCCCAAAATGCTTCTTCTGCATTATTTTCAAGTAGGTAATATAAAGCATTTTCGATAATTTCTGTATAAACCCTTAATGTCTCTTTAGCAGCTGAACCAAGTTGTTTTTCAATCCAACCCGCATCCAGCCAACTTCTGCACCAAAAAACTATACTGTAAACATTTTTTATTTGCTCTTTTTCAATAGTATCTTTACTTAGAACAATAAGACTATCCATAATCTCTTGAAACAAATTGTAATCCACTATATTACTTTCTTTAATAGCATATAAAAAACTATTTTCTTTATTAAAATCACTATGTAGTTTTAATACATCAATTGCGTTCACTCTATTCATATACATCTCCTATGGTTTTGGAACGGGATATGTAGTAATAATATTTCCCTTTACATCCGTAATGATTTCTATCCATGATGTTGGTTTTCCACCATGCTTAAGTGCTGTATTACCTATATTTTCACCAACATCAACAACACGTTTATATTGTCCGTTACCTAAATCACTAATAGGCGAAGCGATAACACTTTTTCTTTGCAAGATTCCTTTTAAATCATCTACAGAAATCGAGAAAATCGAACGACTATTGCTCAATGGTCTATTAAAATGTCCCTCTATTACATGTTGCATACCAGCAGAAACTGGATTTCCCGATTCTCTCAATGGTGTAAATCGTGTTCTTCCCTTTGCAAGATTAATTCTTGTAGTATCAGGTTTTGGGAAAATATCACTTGACTTCCCATAGCTGGTCTCTACATCCGGTATAATCTTCTTTGCCACACCACCGGCATCTGTCGCTTTCAACGCATCTGCTGCTTCATCTGCCTTCGTGCTAAGCTTCACTGCTCCAGGGGATGCTAACTCGTCCATGTTCTTGGCAAGCTTACTTGCTTCCTGTCCGAAGTCTCCTCCTGTCTCTAGAGCTTTCATTGTTTTT
>JAFSIQ010000008.1 GCA_017439675.1 Lachnospiraceae bacterium | reverse complement strand
AATTTCTGTAACTTTAGCCTCGGAGAACATAGCGGTAATCGTTTTTTTTATAATTGGGCACTATAAATATAATACTTTTATCGCTATTCTCCTAATTTACAATGAGTTATTTTAATAATCTTATATCGAACTCACGTTAATCTACATGCAGGGCGACCTTTGACCACATTTATCATCAGGTCTGTATTTGATCGTAATTTCTCAACTTGAATTGTGTGGTTATCATCTAACCTCCTGAAGCATCCAGAACAAATACCTGCTGATAGATTCAGGTGAACACGACCACAATTAGGGCAGATAAGTCCCTTTTCCTCAAGTGAGACACATCTAACCTTCAATGTATGCGGTTTCAGAAACATCTGCTTATTACCAACGGCTTTAAGATAATCCAACACTGCTTGCCCCAAAACATTTGGCATTTTCGTCTGCCTTCCGTTTCTACGCTCGTAAGGAATGCCAAATTTATCACAGCATGCATATATGTACAATCTAATAGGATCTTTGGACTTTAGATTTCGAAATTCAGCATCAGTATCACGTGGAAATATTTCATCATCATAAGGGTTACCTTCGTATCGATAAGCATTACCAATTAGTCGAATAACAGAATTCACAATCTGTATAAACACATCATTGGAAATGTGATTCTGAAGGTCTGGTGCTGTAGCATCATTAGTATAGGCTGCTGTCAATACATCCTTTATCTTTTCTTCGTTTCTTTGAACTGTAACCCAACCAATTCCGGCACTTTCTACGTTATAGTGCAAGCGTCCGAAGAGGATTCTCATGAGATTCTGTTTAATAGCCTTGCCAGCTTTCTTGTTTACATTTTGAACAAGGAGATCAGAGGCATTATCATCTACTTCATACCACATAACAGGATTTGCGTCTCTGGTTTCCTCGAAATGCTGATTTGCAGAGTCACATCCTGCAGGGTTCGTGTAGAGCTCTCGAAATTTCTTGTAGATAGGCGACTTAATGCAATTATCTGTCTTGATAAGATCTTCCAAAGAGATTGACCTATCAAGAATATTCTTAATTCCGTTTATTTCGTCATCAATGCTACCAAGAATTCTTTGGGCGTTACGTTTCTCACGGTTCGATGCTGTAGGATTATTCACTGTATACTGAGCATCTTTTTTCTCCTCATAAAGTTCAGCCAGTTCCTGTTCCTTTTCTTCATAGTTAATAGATGAATCAAGTGTACAACATTGGACAATAATGTCGCGCATCAAATCGGTGTACTGATTTCTTTCAACACTATTGGCAACCACTGCAGCATCTTGACGGCTATCCGCAAAGGTTACCAACTTACGATTATGCAGAGTGGGCAACTGATAGAACAGTTCGCGAGCATACAATTGTGTTACTTTATTGAAACCAGTTCGAAAACCTCGGATAGGGGATTGGAATCCTTTAGAATGTTTACTTGTGGCACAATGAGGACAATGACAAGGCAATGCAGGAGCATTCTTTGCCGCTTCAATATTCTGTTCGGTATCTAACGAGGGTACTGTGTATAAGAACCCTTTGACACCAGGATAAGTTT
>JAFSIQ010000007.1 GCA_017439675.1 Lachnospiraceae bacterium | reverse complement strand
TGAACTCCCGACACCTTGGGTATGAACCAAGTGCTCTAGCCAACTGAGCTATCCCGCCAAAATGGAACCTACAGGGCTCGAACCTGTGACCCTCTGCTTGTAAGGCAGATGCTCTCCCAGCTGAGCTAAGATTCCATTGTGCGCTTGACACGAATCATAGTATATTAAAAATCCAGCCACTTGTCAAGCATTATTTTCACTTTTTTCATAAAATTTTTCTATTACTTTATAATGCGAATTGCCCCCCTAATTTCTCGGACTATTCTAATCATTCACGCCTTCATCGATTCACAAAATAAAGAATCAGATACACAATTCCAAGGACCAACAGTATCGGAACCCCAAAATGAATCAACACCCAGAAACCAATTTTAATCAGTCCAAACACAATTAATACCAACAAAATAAAAATAAGCACATAGATAACCTTGGCATACCAGGAATTGAAGTCAAACACAAACGTCTTGCTTTTCGTTCTCTGCCTTCCATTCTGCCGCTCCTTTTTGCGTTCCTGCCGTTCTTCCTTCGCAGAATCCGAGAAAAATGGATTGTTATATATCTTACGACTTCTTCCATCCTCTGTATATTCTACATCCGCTTCCCTCTCACCAGTATTTGCCGCAATAATAGAACGTGCAATCAAAGCCGGACGTCCCAATTCCTCTAACACCAGCTCCTCAGCTTTACCACTGCGCATCTCATCCTCAATATAAGTAGAATAATATCGGTACGCATCCATAATTGCTTCAGGGGAAACCTCACCGGATAGCGACTGTCGCAACTCATCTAAAAATTCCTGTTTTGTCATGTCTGCCTCCTTAATCTGCCTCGATTACCAAAACACAATATTCGCCCGAACCGAGCATTTTCCAACTCACACTTTCATACATATTATTATTCTCAAACACAAATTGCATATCATTTTCATTTTCCACATAGTTCTTCACGGCTGCTTCGTACCAATCATTCTTGTTGGTCACCATAGAAGTATACGCATTATCCTTACAAAGCATGAAATTATCAAAATACAAATTGTGGTATGCATAATAATTGTAGTCCATGCTTCTCGCCTTCGGATACCTCTCCTGCTCCCACACATGGGTGACTGACATAATATCATCTGGAACATTAAAATATGCATGTATCGCTGTATTCTTCTGGTCTGGCACCGGATCATTCCACGTAGCGTCCAAATGATACCATTCTCCGTCTAACTGTACTAAATTCCACGCATGATCCACTCCATCTGCAGTTCCCACCACAAATTGTGTTTCCAGACCTGCACAGGTAAATAATATGTGTAACGCTTCTGCATACCCGTTACAAACTGCGTCCTTATTTACCAACGCACCATACGCGCGAAAAATATCACTTCCGGATGGCTGTGTTGTATCTTCGCTATACCGACAATTCTTCACCAGATAATCATGTATCGCAATCTCTTTTTCAAAGTCTGTCATAGACTCATCTACATAATTTGCCATAACCTGGCATATCACCTGATATAGCTGTTGTGCTTTCTGCTCCGTCGCTGGTATCGGCTCCTGATTCAAATAAGCCTTAACCGCATAATAATTAGTAGTTCGTCCAACTGTAATGGTAACCTTTTTGTAAGTATCACCAATTGCTCCTACCTGCTGATAAGTAGTTCCACTTCCGTACACTCCACTCAAGGAATCATTAATCTGGTCAATCGCACTCAAATCCATATCTTTTAAGTACACAGTAAATGATTCTTCTCCATTCATAATCTCCTCATCCAAACGAACAGAAAGATTTTCCAAGTCTGAATAAATATTCTCCTCCGAAAAATCTTCTTCTGTAATAGATGCAATTTTTTCCTGAATAAACGGATTGGTCATGTATCCATACAAACCACCCAACGCCAATATTAAAATTACTATGAATATTATAATACCTTTTTTCATAAGCACTCCTTAAAATAACATGACTATTGTCTGATTGTATCACTCATACACATTTCTTGCAAATGAATATCCGAATTTTGAAGATTTTGTGTTATAATGCAGTTAGCCGTTTCACTTGCTCACAAATATTAGACAAGTTAGGCATCACAAGTTCGAAGACCAGAAAGGAGAAACACACATTATGAAAACTCAACCATTGAACAAGATTCCAATTACACTTGCATCTGCATCTCCTAGACGTTCCGAATTAATGACACAAGCAGGATTTTCCTTTACCATCATACCATCCACCATAGAGGAAACCACCCTCTCCGACACACCGGATAAGGTTGTAGAGAATTTAGCTTTACAAAAAGCAAATGACGTATATCGCACAATTAAAAAGAATTACGAAGGAAAAGATTTTCTCGTTATCGGTGCAGACACTATCGTATGCTACAATGGTGAAATATTAGGAAAGCCAGAAGATGAACAAGAAGCATTTGATATGCTAAAGCTCCTTTCCGATCGGACACATCAAGTCTATACTGGCGTTGCCATTCTATATAGATGCGACGGTGCCAAACAGACTTACTTCTTTCACGAGAAAACCGATGTAACCTTCTGTTCCATAAACGATTATGAATTGAAGGACTATATCAGCACAAAAGACTGTATGGACAAAGCGGGAGCGTATGGAATTCAGGGACCATTTGCCAAACATATAAAAGGAATCCATGGCGACTATTTTAATGTAGTCGGATTGCCAATCAGCAAACTATATCACGAATTGAAGAAACTAAATATTGTGTAAATATTCCCGTATTGCCTGATTAACCCGTTCTACCTCAACCTGCAATTCCTTGGCAGACATAACAACACAATTCTGTCCCCTTGTAATCAACTGCACTAGCCCATCCGATGTAGCAACCGTCACATGATAGTCTTTTGATATCCTATGAGTTAGCTTCTCTATATAAGAATCTGCTGTTTCAGCTTCCTTGGTATACACCACATGAATGTTCTGATAATCAAACATTTCTCCTAGATTTCCCTTTACTAGGTACGCATCAAATACCACAATCACTTCACATTTCACAAATCCTTGATAATTGGAAAGCACGTCCATTAACTTCATTCGTGCTCCCTCTAGGTTATCTTCCACCAAACACTTCAAGTCATCCCATGCATGAACAATATTATACCCATCCACAATTAAGTATTTATCCTTAAATTTCGGTTTTGATTGCCCCTTATACGTAACCTCCATCTTAGGCTTTGGTTTCTTATAGTAATGTTTAGATGCCCTTTCATTGGCATGAGAAGTCCGATTCAAAATTGCTTCAATCTGTTCTTCATCAATAGAATACTCCACCAAAGATGCCTTTCTCTTTGCAAGCTCCGACATCTCTTCTATATCATTTTCCCATGCATCTTCTCTATCTGCATCTGCAAATATAGATTCCACATGCATATAGTCCTTCACCTGATGCCACGGCACTACAAATCCCGCACCATGAGAACAAAATACAGAAGAAGACGGATTGTCTGTATCCTTTTCCGCATCATAACCAATACGTTCTATAACCTCCTCCGGATTGTGACATAGTCCATATCCTTTCAAAGTACAAAGTAAGTTTCCTCTTCCCTTCGAAAAAGAATTCAATGCAATCTGATAATCTCGCATCGTAGCAACCGGAACCGTTCCCGTTACAATGGCATTGTCGCCTTCTATCACCGGAGCTTCAAATATTCCGCTCATCTGACTCAAATCCGTCATTACTCTTCCCACCATGTCCTGCGGAACCACAATGCGAAAATCATAATATGGCTCCAGTAAAACAGAATCTGCCTGCATCAAACCTTGACGCACAGCACGATAGGTGGATTGACGAAAATCGCCACCCTCTGTATGCTTGGTATGTGCTCGTCCACCAACCACTGTAATCTTCATATCCGTTATGGCAGAACCGGTAAGCACACCAATATATTCCTTTTCCTCCAAGTGCGTCACAATCAATCTTTGCCAATTCTTATCCAACTCATCTTCACTACAATCCATAGCAAACTGCATTCCACTGCCTAGTTCGCCTGGTTCTAACAGCAGATGCACCTCTGCATAGTGGCGAAGAGGTTCAAAATGACCAACTCCCTCTACTCTACTTTGTATGGTCTCCTTATATACGATATCTCCAACTCCAAAAGAAACCTGCACACCAAACCGATCTGCTATACGCTTTTTCAACACGTCAATCTGAACCTCACCCATAAGCTTTACCTGAATGGATTTCGACTCCTCCTGCCAGACAACATGCAATTCAGGCTGTTCCTCCTCTAATTGCTTGAGCATCAGGAGCATACGGGCAGCATCTACATCCTCTGGCAATTCCACCCGATAGTTCAACACTGGTTCCAACAACGGAAGTTCCGACTCTCGTTCCACCCCTAAACCCTGTCCCGGATAAGTTTTTGTAAGCCCCGTCACAGCACACACCGCACCTACAGACACACTTTGTTCCGTCTCATATTTTTCACCGGAATAAATGCGAATCTGATTCACCTTTTCTTCGAAGAAACCATCCTTCGACTTTCCACCGACAATATCCTTTACCTTCAACTCACCACCAGTAATTTTCAGATACGTAAGGCGATTCCCCTGTGCATCTCGCCCAATCTTAAACACCTTCGCACCAAATGTATCGCCCTTCGATGATTCTTTCATATACCGAATCACATCAGACAAAAAGACCTCTACCCCCTGCAATTTCAATGCCGAACCAAAATAACAAGGAAACAATTTTCGACTTTGAGTCAACCTCACAATATCATCCCGAGAAATGTCCTGTCCCTCCAGATAACGTTCTAACAATATTTCATCACAGACAGCAATATGTTCCTTCCACATTTCCTGTTGTTGCTCCGTAAAATCTACGCAACCACTGCCAAATTCCTTTTGCAGTTCACACAGCACCTTTTGCTTATCCGTCCCATCCTGATCCATTTTATTGACAAAGATAAATGTAGGTATGCCATATCGTTGTAACAATTTCCATAACGTCAGCGTATGTCCCTGTACACCATCTGCACCACTGACTACCAAAATTGCATAATCCATAACCCACAGAGTACGTTCCATCTCTGCTGAAAAATCCACATGTCCTGGGGTATCTAACAACGTAATCTGTGTATCCTCACATCGAATTACGGCTTGCTTAGAAAAAATGGTAATCCCTCTGGCACGCTCTAACTCATCCGTATCCAAAAAAGCATTCTGATTATCCACCCGTCCTAATTTCTTAATCATTCCACTTTCATATAAAAGACTTTCTGATAATGTAGTTTTTCCCGCATCCACATGAGCAAGAATACCCACCGCAAATCGTTTCATAATTGCCTCCTGCAAAACTCTTCATATCTTCACTATAGAATAAAACAACAGGAATTGCAAGCATTCTAAAATGTGCTTTTCCTTGTTTCGCAAACGCCTAACTATTGTCAGAAAAGAAAGGAGGGCAGATTCTATACTAGATAAAATCTGCCCCGAAGGAAAGGAAATGTGTAACACAATCTATATGAATAAACATCTTACTTAATATCTTTGGCTGAAAGTCTCGGACGACTTGCCACATCTGCCGGCAACTGTGCATGTTCTTTGTATTTGAAGAATTCGTAAGAGGAGCACTCTACAAATTGAGCTTTGGGCTGAACCTGTGAAATCTGCTTAACCTCTTTGGTTATGCATACAGCAATTGCCTCTTCCGTGTATGGATCAAATACTATATAATTCTTCTCTTCTTTCTTTCCAAAAAGTGCCATATGCGTCACCTCCATTCACCGCGCCTTCAACATATACATATTATACTACATCTTTTGTGTATTTTCAACAATTCTCAACGCGTGAATTTATATTTAGTGCTTTTTGCACAGCACTCATTGTGCATTCTGCCCATATTTCAACTTTTAAAAACTGAAATATCCACTTTTCATTTCCATTTTTTCCCATACAACGTCAATTTGTCAGCCTTTTGCACAATCCCTTTGTACAAAATGCCCACAATCATTTTGACTTATAATAGTCCATTTTCTTTTCGATTTGTTCCATTACAAACGCAACCAAGAAATTAAATACATAATAGAAAATACCTGCCACAAACAATGGCACAATACTGGTTTTTGCTGCCGCAATCTGTTTTGCCAACGTAAACATTTCTGTATATGCAAGTGCAAACGCAAGGGAAGTATCTTTCACCAACGTAATAACTTCATTTGTCACTGAAGGCATAACCACCTTTGCCATTTGTGGAAATATAATCTTTCGAAATGTCTGTCCCCTACTATAACCAAGCACCAAAGCAGCTTCTCGCTGTCCCACCGGAATACTCTGTATACCAGAACGATAGATTTCTGCAAAATATGCTGCATAATTTAGAGAAAATCCAATAATAACCGCAGTAAAACGATAGCTACTCGGCATCTCCCACTCAAACAAGTAGTACGGACCAAAGAACACAACCAACAGCTGCAACATCAACGGCGTTCCACGCATAATAGATATGTACAGCTTTGCCAACCAACGAAATGGTGCGAAATTGGAAGTTCTTATAAACATAATAACCAAGCCAAGCGGTAAAGCAAACAACAAAGTAAGCGCAAAAATCGTCAATGTAGCAAGCATTCCCTGTCCTAACTGTTTCACAATGGAAGCAATATCCAATTTGTTACCAGACGTTCCATCTTTCACAACCCCCGTCTCACTATCTGTAGCACTTTCTTCTGTACCACCTATAGTATCCAACTCCTCAAAGGAAGTTTCAAGACAGATACAATCCGATAAGCCCCACTCTTTGGCAATTACAGCAAATGTTCCATCCGCTTCCATCTCACGCAAGGTCTCCTGCACCTCATCACGAAGCGCCTCGTTACCAAGCTTGAATCCTACACCATAGGCTTCTGAGGACACATTTTCTTCCAAAATCACAAACGCATCCCCACGGGATTCTACCTGAAACTTAGCAACACCAATATCCATACAAATAGCATCCACCATGCCGCTTTCTAAATTCATAAATGCGCTGTTATAATCTGCTACCTGTTGCAAGTCACTGAATGACTTACATAGAGCAATATTCTCTTCCGTAGCACCCTCTCCTGTAAATGCAGCTAATGCCGAAGAATCCGTTTGTACTACTACAACCTTGCCTTTCAAATCAGCCAAAGTCGCGATACCAGAATCTCTCTTAACAATTACCACCTGAGAATTATCCACATACGGCACAGACCACGTGTATTCATTCTCACGTCCATTAATGGTAAAACCATTCCAGATACAATCGATGCTTCCCGAAGAAAGCTCCATATCCTTGGAATTCCAATCGATAGGCTGTTTCACCAGCGTCCATCCTCGACGCTTACACACCTCCGCAGCCAAATCCAAATCAAATCCCACATACTCACCATTTTCATCCTTATATCCATATGGTGGAAATTCTGCATCGAATCCCACAACCAGTGTAGAATCGTCATTTTCTGCATATACCGTATCCGATACGCCAATCATTCCCACTAGCATTACCGCCATAAGAAAAAATGCGGTTATTCTTTTTACCTTCATCATATATTCTCCATTTTAAGCCATTAGAACGTAATATCCTTCTTGTCGTGCAATAGTCTTCCGCCATGAATAATCTGCATCACACCCATGGTCACACCCACAACAATCAAAATAATACCAAATGCAATATTCCAACCACCAATGCTTCCCATTGTCTTATATACTTTTTCGTTCATAGTTTACCTCCTATTCAGCGCCGTATTGCTTATAGTATGCATCAATTGCAACCTTCAATGTATCGTCAATGATGATCTTTCCCTTATATGGCTTATTATAAAGATGCTCTGTCACCTCCGCCATAGAGACAATCGCAGCCGTTTCAAATCCATATAATTCTTTAATTTCTTCTAGTGCACTCTTTGTCCCTTTACCCTTTTCCATACGGTTCAAGGAAACCATAAGTCCAACAATCTCAACATCCGCAGCACCTCTTACCTTTGGCACAGTCTCTTCCATAGATTTACCAGAGGTTGTCACATCTTCTATCATAACCACTCTGTCACCATCTTTCAAAGAACTGCCAAGAAAACTTCCCTTATCTGCGCCGTGATCCTTCTCTTCCTTGCGGTCAGAACAGTAACGAACTTCCTTACCATAAAGCTTGCTGTATGCAACTGCTGTCACAACACTGATTGGAATACCTTTATAAGCCGGTCCAAACAACACATCAAAATCATCACCATAGGTCTCATGAATTGCCTTTGCATAATATTCGCCTAATCGCATAAGTTGCGAGCCTGTTACATACGCTCCTGCATTCATAAAAAACGGAGACTTACGTCCACTCTTTAATGTAAAATCTCCAAATTTAAGTACGTCTGAATCCACCATAAATTCAATAAATTCCTGCTTGTATGCTTCCATCACTTAACTCCTCCTTTATTTCACACATCCAATAATCTCGTTAATATCCTCAATACCCTTTTCTTCCATAAACTTCTTCATACCCTCAATAATCTCAAGCGTTACACAAGGATTATGGAAGTTCGCTGTACCAACAGAAACCATAGTAGCACCTGCCATCATAAATTCGATTGCATCCTCGTAGTTCATAATACCGCCCATACCAATCAATGGTAGCTTCACCGCATTGGCAACCTGATATACCATGCGCACTGCAATTGGCTTAATTGCCGGTCCCGATACGCCACCAGTCTTGTTGGCAACCGCAAAGCTTCGTCGGTGAATATCAATCTTCATACCTGTTAATGTATTAATCAAGGAAAGTGCATCTGCACCACCTGCTTCTGCAGCTCTCGCCATCTCCGTAATATCTGTTACATTCGGACTCAGTTTCATCACAATCGGCTGCTTCGCCTTTGCTTTCACTGCCTTGGTAATCTGCTCTAACGCCTTAGGGTCCTGACCAAATGCGATACCGCCCTCTTTGACATTCGGACACGACACATTAATCTCAAGCAATGCCACATCCTCATCTGCCAAACGCTCTACAACCTCTACATAATCCTTTTCTGACTTACCACATACATTAACAATAATGCTGGCATTCTGCTGCTGCAAAAACGGAATATCCCTCTTACAGAACACATCAATACCTGGATTCTGCAACCCAACTGCATTCATCATTCCTCCATAAGTCTCCGCGATACGTGGAGTTGGATTACCAGCCCAAGGGATATTTGCTACACCTTTAGTAGTAACTGCACCCAACTTACTCAAATCAACAAAATCACCGTACTCCGCACCAGAACCAAATGTACCCGATGCCACTGTCACTGGATTCTTAAACTCTACCCCTGCAATATTTACCGAAAGATTCATTAGAATTCAACCTCCTGTGCATCAAATACTGGTCCATCCTTACAAATTCGCTTATTATTCACATTGGTGTGATGGTCCACATCCTTGGACTTGCATACACAAGCAAGGCAGGCACCAATTCCACATGCCATTTTCTCCTCCATGGAAATCTGCGCCTCAATACCATTGGCGATTGCATATTCCTTAATCGCACGAAGCATTGGAGTCGGTCCGCAAGCATAAATGATATCACCCTCAATCTCGTATTCGCGAATGGCATCCAACACATTGCCCTGCACACCATGCTTGCCATCTTCACTGGCAATATACACCTCTCCACTTGGCTCTAAGTCATCCAACAGAAACGTCTCATCACGAAAACCTAACACAATACTCTTCTCGCAATCTAGCCATTTCGCCAACTCTACCATCGGTGGAATACCGATTCCTCCACCAATCAAAATCGCTTTCTTATCCTTCAAAGTAAATCCATTACCAAGAGGACCCATGACATCAATTTTATCGCCCTCTTTTAACTTGGAAAACTCATCCGTTCCCTTACCAACCACGCGATACACAAGACGAACAGTTCCGTTCTCTGTATCAAACTCACATATACTGATTGGTCTCGGCAATAAATTTGCTCCATTTTTACTATATAAAGAAACAAACTGTCCTGGTTTTGATGCCGTTGCAATCTCAGGTGCATGCAAAACCAAGCTGTAAATATCACTTGCAAGCTTTTCTTGACTTCTGACCTTAGCAGTCATTTTCACTCCACTCATTGTTGTTCTCCTTATTATTTATCTAAGCCATGCCGACAGACTCGTAAGCTAGCGCTTACTCGTTGTCGCGGCGTTCGCCGTATTGTCCACTGTCTAAAAATGCTCTTACGTGTGCGAGCACCCGACGAGCATTTTAGCCACTGTCCAGCATGGCTCATTGCTACGCGCAAATTATCGTTTTGCAATCGCTCCTGTAATATCCTCTACCATATCAATTACAGCCTGACGAGAAGCGTCTGCAAAATTCTCTGATCCAAACTTAGCATACTTGTCCTGCTTATAAGCTGCAATAATTCCTCTTGAAGAATTCACAATCGCACCAAGTCCATCTGCATTGAAGTAGTGTACCAAATCCTCAGCCTTACCACCCTGGGCACCATAACCAGGTACTAAGATATATGTCTTAGGCATCAATTTACGAAGCACTTTACCCATCTCTGGATAAGTAGCACCAACTACACAGCCCACATTGCTGTAGGTGTCACCCATGCACTCTTCGCCCCATTCTACAACCTTCTTAGCAACCAACTCATAAAGTGGTGTGCCGTCAATCAACTGATCCTGGAACTCACCAGAAGAAGGATTGGAGGTCTTAACCAAAACGAAGATACCCTTGTTCTCCTGCTTACATACTTCTACGAAAGGCTTCACACCATCCGAACCAAGGTATGGATTCACAGTTACGAAATCCTCAGAAAATCCAGAAAATGTGTTACTGCCAACCTGCACCTTACCGATATGTCCTACTGCATATGCGGTAGAAGTAGAACCGATATCACCTCTTTTTATATCACCAATTACAACTAGTCCCTTTTCCTTACAATACGCACAAGTTTTCTCGAATGCCGCAAGTCCCGGAATACCAAACTGCTCATACATCGCAATCTGTGGCTTTACTGCTGGAATCAAGTCATAGGTAGCATCTACAATGGCTTTGTTAAACTGCCAAATTGCTTCTGCTGCTCCTTCCAAGGTCTCACCATATTGTTCAAATGCTACTTTCTGAATATGTTCTGGTACATAAGAAAGCATTGGATCTAAGCCCACAACAACTGGTGCATTCAAAGTTGCAATTTTGTTTACTAATTTGTTAATCATGTTATCCTCCTATAGTAACGGACATTCCGTGCCCATTATTGTTACTTGCTCATGTTTTGCGTATCATAAAGTCAAAAACCTCTTTCTGCAAGCAGAATCACGCTCTAATCTTTTGACACCTATATCATATTATACCCTAAATCCAATTATCCACAAGGGTTATTTTCACTTATCAGGACATTTTCTGTGAACTGACATTTCCTTATATAATGCATATTTCTGCAATAATGAAGCGATGACATTTTATCATCTATTCCCCTTTATCGATATTTTTTGATAATATCCCAATCCTCATCTGTAACCGTTCCCGTCACCTCTACCAAATCATCTCCATGATAGAGATAGCGAATAGAAAAACCATACTTTTCATCTGACAAGCGCTTAATAAAAATGCGATCACCCTCCCACAAATTAAGTTTCATCACATCCTCTTTGGGAATCCATTGTAAGTCGCCCTCATTACAGGTAATCAATTCACCAGTAAACCCATCTACCACATACAAAAACATATACTCTGTCTCCCATATATCGGATACAAAGGTTATGACTCCCGCAAAAATAAAACTCGTCACTGTCAGTCCAGTTTCCTCCATAACCTCACGCCTCATACAATCCTCTGGACTTTCATCCTGTTCTAACTTTCCGCCAATACCAAGCCACTTGTCATGACTTTGGTCATTTTTCTTTTTTGTTCTATGTAACATTAAATACTGATTGTCTTTTTCAATGTAACAAAGAGTTGTAAGTTTCATAATAACACCACCTCCAAATCTCAAATTATTATACAAAATGATTCTACATAAAACAAGCCATTCACCAAACCGAATTGTTTACAAATCAATATGACGAACAGCTTGTATTGTTATATTATATTTTTAATTCTCACCTATACGCTCTTTTACATTCCCTGTTCTGTATACGGTGCTAAAGTAACTCGTACAAAATACCCTTGATTTTCACCGCAAACCGGACACTCGCTCGGTGCTCCCTTTGTCTCTATAGTATGACCGCAATTTAAGCACATCCACGCTGTTGACACATCTGATACAAACAACTGATTCTCCTGCATCCATTTCTTAAATTTCTCAAAACGTTCCGCATGCATTTTCTCTACACGACCAATCATAAAGAAAGCTCTTGCAATGTCGTCAAATCCTTCTTCCTTTGCAACTTGTTCAAATTCCTTATATACCACATCATGTTCTTCATTTTCATTGTGAGCAGCCATATCCAACAGTTCCTCCAAGGACTCACTGATATCAACTGGATATGTGCCCTCAATTTCTATATTCTCCCCTGACAACTCTGTCAAAAATTCATAAAACACCTTGCCATGTGCCCGCTCTTGTTCTGCGGTAAATTTGAACACCTCTTCTAATACATGTAAATTCTGTTCACAAGCCTTATCTGCTGCATAGGTGTAACGGTTTCTAGCCTGAGACTCCCCTGCGAATGCTTTCATCAAATTTTCTTTTGTCTTACTACTTTTAAAATCAACTGCCATATTGTCCTCCTTATAATTTGATATTTATAAGGATTTCCAATTTACTCCACAATATACCAAAAGAGGATTGATTTTCATCAATCCCCTTCTGTATTACCAAAAAAACCAATTGTTGCACAAATTGCAAGAACTAAAAAAAATACTGCAACTCCTATTTTTAACCCGGTACTCGCTTCACAATACACATGCTCTGGGGTTTCAGGAAGATACTTGCCTTCCACCACCTGCCCAACCTCTCCTCCAAAACGATTTAGAGTCAATCTAGCAGTCACCTCCTGTCCTACATCATTATAATATGTACACGTATAATACTTGCGCATTTTCACTCCATTGGTAACTTCTGTAATTGTCGCTGTAACCTCTATTCCGCGTTCATCATAATTCTTTTGAACTCCTGTAGGGTCAAATATCAAGAAAAAAAGTGCTGCCCACAAGGCAATCATAACAAGAAATGCTTTGAATTTTCCCATATACTTCCCATCCTTCTATCTTATATATAACTGGCAGTATTATTTACATTTTTAGCTTCAAACCAGTAGACGAACCAGATTGTGAAGTACTGTCATTATCCGTAGACGAAAATTCTTCTTTCTGTGAAGATGTAGGTGCAGGATTCCAAACCTCGTCAGCAGAAGAAGTACTTGCAGGTTCATCAACAGGTGGAGCAAACGGATCTATAGGTCTTGCATTGTAGGACGCCTGCGATGATTGAGATGCTACACTATTCCACATCTCTTGTTTTCTTGTATTTTCTCTTCGTTCCCTTATTACTGGCACTATCAAACTACCTAAGCCCGCAACTAGCAGAAGTGCACCAATTCCAGCCCAAAGCAAGCCTCCATCAAAATCTACACATTGAATGTAATATGCACAAATGCACTTCTCAGCCTGTTCTGCTGTATATCCTGCACTCACCAAATAGTCTTTCAAAAAACCAATCTCTTGGCTAGTCATCTGCTTAACCTGACCCTTGAAATAGAACTTCTCAGGTGTAACTCCATAACCAGATAATGCAGTATATGTGTCATTCATCTGTGCATCTAACGCAATTCTTTGTTCCTCTGTCTGATTTTTCAATCCCATATATCGTTCCTTGCCTATTTCAATTGCGTAATTGTATATAGAATCACCTGTTTTGATGCCATATGTTGTACGATACTCTTCTTCAAAATATCCATAATTATATTCAATATATCCCTCAACAATCATGCCAGATTCCAATTGAGATTCCTGTAACGAATTAAAATCCACTGGTGTTTTCTTACTGTTAATTGTAGAGGTTACTCCATCATAAAGAAAAACTCCTCCCAAAATAATAAAAACCCACGCAACTCTTGATATAAAACGACTCATATTCTCTCCTCCTCATATATAATATATATTTTCAACAAAAACCATCAATATTCTACATTATTTTTCATACAAATGCAAGAAGGGAACCAAGCTCTTGATTCCCTTCCATAGCATTATATTTACTTAATATTACTCCACTGAATAGTTTGGAGCTTCCTTTGTAATCTGAATATCGTGCGGATGACTTTCCTTCAAGGATGCAGCTGAAATCTCAACAAACTCAGCCTTCTCATGAAGTTCTTCGATTGTCTTAGCACCGCAATATCCCATACCAGAACGAAGACCACCAAGCAACTGGAATACAGTATCTTCTACAGTTCCCTTGTAAGCCACACGACCTTCTACACCTTCTGGAACTAACTTCTTAGCATTTGCCTGGAAATAACGGTCCTTACTACCATTCTCCATAGCTGCGATAGAACCCATTCCACGATATACCTTATACTTACGACCCTGGAATAATTCGAAATCTCCAGGTGACTCATCTGTACCTGCAAACAAGCTACCCATCATACATACGTTAGCACCTGCTGCAAGAGCCTTTGTAATGTCACCGGAATATTTAATACCACCATCTGCAATAACTGGAATTCCATATTCCTTAGCAATATCATATGCTTCCATAATTGCTGTAATCTGTGGAACACCGATACCTGCAACCACACGAGTAGTACAGATAGAACCTGGTCCAATACCAATCTTAACTGCATCTACACCCATCTTAATCATTGCCTCTGCACCACTTCTAGTAGCCACATTACCTGCAATAATCTGTAAATCTGGGAACTTCTCACGAATCAAGTTAAATGTCTTAAGCACATTAGCCGAATGTCCATGTGCTGTATCGATTACAACCGCATCAACCTTAGACTTCACCAGTTCACCTACACGATCTGTAATATCTGGAGTAACACCAACTGCTGCTGCACAAAGTAATCTACCCTGTGAATCCTTCGCAGAATTCGGATACTTAATTGTCTTTTCAATATCCTTGATGGTAATCAAGCCCTTAAGGTTATAATTCTCGTCAACAATCGGAAGCTTCTCTTTACGTGCCTGCGCAAGAATCTTCTTTGCTTCCTCTAGAGTAATGCCTTCCCTCGCTGTAATTAAACCTTCTGAAGTCATAGACTCCTTAATCTTCTTTGAATAATCCGTCTCAAACTTCAAATCACGGTTTGTGATGATACCTACAAGCTTCGTTCCTTCACAGATAGGAACACCTGAAATACGGAACTTTGCCATCAACTTATCTGCATCATCCAATGTATGTTCTGGAGAAAGAGAAAACGGATCAGTAATAACACCATTCTCAGAACGCTTAACCTTATCAACTTCCTCTGCCTGCGCTTCAATGGACATATTCTTGTGAATAACACCAATACCACCCTGTCTGGCCATAGCAATTGCCATTCTGTGTTCGGTAACAGTATCCATACCAGAACTCATGAGTGGAATCTGTAATTGAATCTTCTGTGTAAGTTGTGTTCTTAGGTCCACATCATTCGGAATCACCTCTGAATATGCTGGAACCAAGAGTACGTCGTCAAATGTAATGCCTTTTCCAATAATTTTACTCATATCTCCTCTGCCTTTCTTTGTTAGTTTATCTATCACTCTTCATATACGCATATGTAAAGTTTCAAAAATTCTGTTCCGTCGAACAACAACGGTACTGCAATCGGATCAATATCCGACTTAATCTTTAAATCTGTTCCGATCATAGAAATCGGTGGAGTAATGTCAATAATCTTGCCTTGTGTAGAAAACACAGTCGCTGTATTACCCATAATCATATTACTAAGCTCATTCAATGCCGAGCACGCCATCTCATCTAACTCTGCAATCGGCATACCAAACATCATCTTGCTAGCAATAATCTTTGCATTCTCAACATCCATTGCCAAAACTGCCTGTCCCTTCATCTGTCCGACTACACCAACCGTTATGGTATATGTAGGTGCTCCAAACAAAAAATCTGCCATCATCGGCTTACCTACAGTCAATTTCATCTGGGTTACACTTTCGAAGACGCTCATTGTAGACTGTAAAAACGGATTAATATTATTCACATCCAACGCTTTTCTCATAGTATCCTCTTTCCGCTTAATTGCTAATCACATAATATATTTATTATACATGAAACCCAAATAGTTAGCAAACAAAAAAGCAATGTTTTTTTCTTTTTTTGATATTTGTCTATTGTATCATTTGTTTTCGTTTTTTCAACCCCCTTTTTTACAAAATTTTAATAAATTTTTCAGAAATATTTTTTGTTTTTTCTTTTTCCTTACTATGTTATACTAGATACTAAATGTGACCTTATAAGAGTCATCTTAGAATTTCTTACATATATTGTATTATGGCGACGTATAACAAATCGGAAAATACTAGCGATTCTGTATTATCTTGTCATAGTTAACAATATCTTTAGGAGGATACTATGGGAAAACATTTCAACGAGATATTACCAAATATTGTGACAGAAATTAACAACAATTATACAAAGTCGGATTTACTACTAGGGAAATCCGATAAACAACTTCCCGTGCGTAGCACCATTATCGGTATTTTGGATGATTTGAAACAACTTATGTTTCCGGGATATTTTAGTTCCGAGCGCATTGATACCAACAATGCATCTTATTATACCGGTCAGATGCTATCTGCTCTACATCACAAAATGAAAAAGCAAATTGCTTTGGCACTGGCTTACGACAGTACAGAGGATATCACTTCCGCTAGTCCAATTATCAAGGAAAAAGCAGAAGAAATCTGTTGCCGGTTTCTATCTGCCATTCCAACTATACAGGAAATGTTGCTTTTGGATGTACAGGCAGGCTATGACGGAGATCCGGCTGCTGACAGCAGGGAGCAGATTATCTTCTCCTATCCTGGTTTCTACGCTATTTTTGTATATCGTGTAGCACACGAGCTATACAAAATGAGTGTACCATTTATTCCACGAATCATGACAGAGCACGCCCATAACAAAACGGGTATCGACATTAACGCCGGTGCCACCATCGGCAAATACTTCTTTATGGATCATGGAACTGGCATTGTAATCGGTGAAACCACTGTGATTGGCGATTATGTAAAACTCTATCAGGGTGTTACACTAGGCGCACTTAGCACTCGTGGCGGACAGCACCTTTCCGGCGTGCGCCGTCATCCGACCATAGAGGATAACGTGACCATTTATTCGAATGCAACCATACTCGGTGGCGAAACTGTGATTGGCAAAGAATCCGTTATCGGTGGTGGTGCCTTTATTACAAACTCCATTCCCGCTAAGACAAGGGTTTCTGTTACCCCGCCGGATTTAGCCATCAAAAATGAAGCCAGAGCAGAATTGTCAGCAACAGAATATATCTATGAAATATAGAATATACCGCTGCGCAAAATGCCGCTTTTATGAACCTTTTTATAGAAAACAACACTGATACACAGAAACATCACAGATACGAGGTAAAGCAACATGATATTAGCATGTCAGAATATTTCTAAATCCTATGGAATCGTGGAAATATTGAACAACATCAACTTTCATATCGAGGCGAAGGAAAAGCTTGCCATTGTGGGAGCAAATGGTGCCGGCAAGTCTACTCTTTTGAAAATCATTATGCAGGAGGAGGAAGCTGATGAGGGTCTGGTAGTGATTGGCAAGGATATTTCCATCGGTTACCTTGCCCAGCACCAAAATGATTATTATGACAAAACCATCTATGAGGAACTGGTAAGCGTGAAGCAGAATGTCATTGATTTGCAGGAGCAGATTCGACAACTAGAGCTAGACATGAAACATTTAGAAGGTCAGGAATTAGAAGAGGCTCTTGAACGCTATACACGAATGAATCATACCTTTGAGCAACAGGATGGATACGCATTCGAGAGTCAAATCACTGGTGTTCTAAAGGGACTTGGGTTTGAAGAAAGCGATTTCCACCGTCCGGTGTCGGAGCTTTCCGGCGGGCAGAAAACGCGAGTATCCTTAGGACGACTTCTGCTTTCCCGACCAGATGTTATATTGCTAGACGAGCCAACCAACCACTTGGATTTAAACAGCATTGCATGGCTAGAGGGATATTTGAAAAACTATGACGGTGCAGTGATTATCGTATCCCATGACCGTTATTTCTTAGATAAGATTGTAACTAAGGTGGTGGAATTAGAGCTTACGAAAAACACCATTTATCATGGCAACTACAGCTACTATGCAAAAAAGCGTGAAGAGGTACGTTTATCTAAGTATCGTGCTTACATGAACCAGCAAGCTGAGATTAAGCATCAGGAAGAGGTTATCGCAAAGCTTAAGCAGTTTAATCGCGAGAAATCCATCAAGCGTGCAGAAAGCCGTGAGAAAATGCTAGATAAGATAGAACGTTTGGATAAGCCACAAGAGGTTCATGACGAAATGCGTCTTACTCTTACCCCTGATATTGAAAGTGGAAACGATGTACTATTGGTAGAAGGGTTGGCAAAATCCTATGGGGATAACAATCTATTCACCAATCTTGGTATGGATATCAAACGCGGTGAGCATGTAGCTTTAATCGGCAATAATGGAACTGGTAAAACAACCATCCTCAAGATTATCAATCAGTTAATTCCTAAGGATGCCGGAAAGATTGTCTTAGGTGCGCAAGTACATGTTGGTTACTATGACCAGGAGCATCAGGTATTGCATCCAGACAAAACCATCTTTGATGAATTGCACGATACTTATCCGAATATGACCAATACCAAAATCCGCAATATCTTGGCTGCATTTCTATTTACCGGAGAAGATGTATTTAAAGAAATCAAAGATTTAAGCGGTGGCGAACGAGGACGTGTAAGCCTTGCAAAGCTTATGCTAAGCAATGCCAACTTCTTAATCCTAGACGAGCCAACCAACCATTTGGATATCACATCAAAAGAAATACTGGAAAATGCGTTGAAGAATTACAGCGGAACAATTCTTTATGTTTCCCATGACCGTTATTTCATCAATCAGACTGCAACCAGAATCCTGGATTTGCACAATGGTGGTATCACATCCTATATTGGTAACTATGATTACTATATTGAACAGCAGCTAGCTTCCACTTCCAGAACCGAAGAAAAGACTGTTGTTGCAAAAGAAGAAACCGAAACGAAGAAGGACTGGAAGCGTTCCAAGGAAGAACAAGCAAAGGAACGCAAACGCCAGAATGATATCAAAAAGGCAGAAGCCCGAATCGAGGAATTAGAGCAATTACTCTCTGACTTAAACGACGAGATGGCTTTACCTGAAAATGCAACCAATTCTGCAAAGCTTAACGAGATTGCAGAGAAACAGGCGGTTGCAAATGAGGAGTTAGAACAACTTTATGAGTTGTGGGAGCAACTTTCGGAATAGGCAGATTTTAACAAAAAGAAAAATTAACATCCTATTGTAATCTGTTATAATATACTTAACAAGGTAGTCGGAAGGTGAGTGCGCTTCACCCACCCTGTAAGGCTCAGGTCGAATGAACAGCTCGTCCCCCGGCTACCCAATTAAATATATTATATTAAATTCTTTTACCTGTTCCCTATCAGCTTTTACATCCATTCGCATCCAGCATAACACGCAGTGCGTTCCTTATATAATAACATAACTTATTGCCCTACGCAATATTCACATTGCACAGTTGCACCATTCGCCAATATAATTTAATAATTCTGCTCTAAATTTAAATATAAAAATAGTGTTATTGCAAACACCTGAACATTTGACAATAACACTATTCTTTACATTACTTAGATAATTTTTCACACTCAAAAGTCACATAATATTTTAGATTTTATTTAAATAATTTTAACAATGCCACACTATCCTTTTTCTAATCTAATTCACATTTTACTCAAACACAACTTCCTTGTGATATGCGCATTTCTCTAACAAAAGTTCCCGATACGTTCTACCATCCTCTGTCATAGCACCTGGTTGTCTCCATTTATCGCCCTTTAGTTCTTCCATCCACAAATCCCAGTCAATCAAGAAAATGTCTACCTTGGAAACATCTCTACCATTAATTGCAACAGTATTAACCAATCCACCGACACTTCCATAATCCATCAAAATTCCATCCGCATCCAGCATAACAGGAAAATAATCTATACGTTTTGATTCATCTTTATATGCATCATACATCGTAATCTCAAAACGATCTTTCACAACCTTTTCAAAACCGATTCCTAATTCATTGTAATCATTAAGCTCTACTACTTGTGTAGCAGTATTATCCATGGTGATATCCAACTCAAAATCCCACGTACCTTTATATGAGACTGATTGACCCTCGTACAAATCTGGATGTTCATTCTCATACTGTACCATATAATCATGCCATTCTTTCTCCGACATTGCATTTAATTCCTCCACCGATTTACCATAATCAATTGGTTCTGGATTCAACAAATCACCTGTAATATCGGTCATGATTAAATGAAGCGTAAAGTTTTCTGGAACAACTACATCTTTCACGTATTTGTCTATTACTTCCGCATCCGTTACAAATCCCGTATCTTTTCCTATTACTTCTTGTAAAGCAGAATCATCCTTCGCTCTCTCATTCAAATCAAAGCGCATAACGCCGGCATAAGTATATGCATCTATCATTTCACCTTTTATGTATACAACATCATCCATCACACTCGGCGTGAAGCTATATTTTTCCGAGGTATAACAATAAAAACCTCCACTTGTCTCTGGCAACGGCTCCTCCGATTTTATCTGCACTGTAATATTCAAGGCTTGCGCATTGCAATATACTTCTGACAAAGTTATGGTCATTCCGTCCACTGTCTTCGTATACTCAGATACAGCCTCCATTTCCTCAGCGCTTTGCGAATTGTCTAATTCAGCACCTACTGTATCTGCTTCCAAAGGTTCACCTACTTCACTGTAATCACCTGGATACGCAAACTTATCCAATCTCTCAAAAATATGACCGACAAATGGTAATCCTGCCGCGATGCTCGGATTACTAATGCAAACAAATGCACCCATCACAAATGTTGCAGCAATGGCACCTCCTTTAATAGCCCACGACTTTGCTCTGCTTCGTCTGCTCTGGGTATATACTTGCTCTAAACTGTTCTCTACTACTTGATCCAGTTTCTCTGATACTGGTATATTCTGAAATTCCATCTTCATATAAATCTTCCTCCATCAATAAATGCTTTAATTCTTCCCTTGCTCGGCTAAGGTATGCTTTTACAGAACCTACTGGTATATCCATAACATAAGCAATCTCACTGACCTTCAACTCATCAAAATACTTTAAGATAATTACGGTTCGATATTTTTCAGAAAGCATATCAATGGCTTGGTACAGATCCATCTTCTCTTCACTAGATACCGCTTCCTCTGGCATTGCAATATGTACATTTTCAATATTATCGCCACCTAATTCCTTGCGATAATAATCGTTGATTGTATTATATAGAATTCTAGTAATCCAAGTTTTGAAGTACTTCGCTTCCTTCAAACTACGAATAGACTGAAATCCCTTTAATATACAATCACCAACCACATCCAATGCAATATCTTCATTCTTAGTCGATAACATTGCTGTTTTGTACAAATATTCTTTATAGTGTTCGATAAGCTTCCCATAGCTTTCCGCGTGACCTCGTATCGCTTTCTTTGTAAGCTTTGCTATCATTTTGTCATCTAACAACTACCACACCTCTTTTCCATGAGTATTCCGGAATTTTCTCATTTCATTATACACTAATTAGACGTAGGAACAGCGAAAATGGTTACATAAAAATTTAACCTATTATATCTTTACAATTAGTAAAGAAGCCGCCAGGCATCTATGTGCTGACGACTTCTCTCTTTGACTTACCATCAACGTATAATTCAATTACGCTTCTTACTTAAACGCACCAATTGGCTTAGCTTCAATGGAGATAGATTTGTTTACACACTCCGTTACAAATGAAGTATATTGTTCTTCTGTAATTTCAGTTGATGCAGATGCATCATAAACTCCCTCAGCATTATAATAAAAAGCTATGGTGGTTCCATCTTCCTTTAACCCGGTAAAATAGATTTCCTTTGGCGTAAGCTCTGTGGCTCCCGCCTCAAAGGTCCATATTTTATTCATAGAACACGCCGTTCCACCAGAGCCAGAACAATAAAAGGTTCCATCCTCTAACATATAAAACCGATTTCTCGCCCAACCTTCAATAACTCTTACCGGCGTTCCTTCCACAATCGTATACATATCAAGAATTCTTGCTTCGTCATTATCTTTATAAGCATTATCGATTATCAAAAGCTCAAGTACCTCATCTTCATTTACATCCATAATACGGTATGCAACTGCATTTAATCTGTCGTCTGCTGTTGCTCCAGATAAAACAACTTCACTGATACCTGTAGAATAATGAACACAGGTAATCTCATCTACCATTGGATCAAGAAGCAAAGAATCATATATGTTATTCAGAATAAATTCAAATGGTGTTGGAATTTCTACTTCTTCCACTAGTTGTTCTTCAGTGAATGCTTCCGTCACATCCTCTACTTGTTCATCGGACGCTTCCTCTGTCATTTCATCACTTGTTATTTCTGTCGTTATCCCAACAGCCTCATTTTCAACTTCTTTTGTATTTTCGTCATTTGTACATCCCACTAATGAGATAGCTAATATACCCACTAAGAATACGGTTTTCATTTTTTTCATAATTGTTATCCACCTTTCACTTCTCAAACAACACCGCTTACCTCGCGCCTTCATACAAAACTATACGATACTTGAACACACAAATCGAGCAGGCTGACTCCTACTTGATTTAGTTAACCTCACACATCGCATGCAAAGCATGCTCAGTGATGGACATTACTCTGTATAGCTTCAAACTAAACTCACTGCATTCGTTAAGGTTTTAAGCATCACCCAATGGATTTTCATGCAAACATGAATCAACTTAACTCATTTTTAACACAAAAACCGCTGAAATCCTCAGATTCCAGCAGTTCATTAAATACACGATTCTATTAGATTACAAAGTTTCCTCTAACGTCTTGCGAATCTCCTTGATGAAATTCTCAGAATTCAATACAGTTGGATTCTCAATGCTTGTAATCAAAGCTAAATCCTTTGTCATTCTTCCAGACTCGATGGTTCCAAGAGTTGCAGCCTCTAACTTATCTGCAAATGTCATTAACTCTGGAATGTTATCAAGCTCTCCACGCTTTCTAAGTGCACCAGTCCAAGCAAAGATAGTTGCGACAGAATTAGTTGATGTCTCCTCACCAGCTAAATGCTTGTAGTAGTGTCTCTGTACAGTTCCATGAGCTGCCTCGTACTCATAAACACCAGTTGGAGAAACAAGTACGGATGTCATCATAGCAAGGGAACCAAATGCACTTGAAACCATGTCCGACATAACATCACCATCATAGTTCTTACATGCCCAGATAAATCCACCCTCAGCCTTCATAACACGAGCCACCGCATCATCAATCAATGTATAGAAATATTCAATGCCTGCCGCCTTGAATTTCTCATCATACTCTGCATCGTAGATTTCCTGAAAGATATCCTTGAATCTGTGGTCATACTTCTTAGAAATGGTATCCTTTGTTGCAAACCACACAGACTGCTTGGTATCTAATGCATAGTTAAAGCATGCTCTTGCAAAGCTTCCGATAGACTCATCTAAGTTGTGCATACCCTGAATAATACCAGGACCCTTGAACTCATGGATGGTCTCACGAATCTCAGTTCCATCTTCTGCTGTAAATACTAACTCTGCCTTACCAGCACCTGGAATCTGAATCTCTGTATTCTTATATACATCACCATAAGCATGTCTCGCAAGTGTAATTGGCTTTACCCAGTTCTTCACGCATGGCTCAATCCCCTTTACAACGATTGGTGCGCGGAATACTGTACCATCCAATGCTGCACGGATAGTTCCGTTTGGAGACTTCCACATTTCCTTCAAATTATACTCTGTCATACGGGCAGCATTTGGTGTGATGGTAGCACATTTAACTGCTACACCGTACTTCTTAGTTGCCTCTGCCGAATCAATGGTGACCTGGTCATTTGTCTCATTTCTATACTCAAGACCCAAATCATAATACTCTGTCTTCAAATCAATGAATGGCTCCAAAAGCTCATCCTTAATCATCTTCCAGAGAATTCTTGTCATTTCGTCTCCGTCCATCTCTACCAATGGAGTTGTCATTTTAATCTTATCCACTGTATTGTCCTCCTAAATCTTATTATAATAATTGATACATAATCGCATCATCCAAACCGTATTCCATTGTAAATGAGAGGTATCTGAATATTTATCATTGCAATTCTACATTCCATCCCATTATGAAAATAAGTCATAGGTGTATTCACTTATGACTCATTTCACACCAGAGTTTCCTTCCGAATACCTCATATAGGATAACAGAAAATCAATGTTCTGGCAACTTTAACTATGTAAATTTTTAGTAATTTGTTATTAAACCCTTCACATCTAACTTCTTTGCCTGTTCTTCCACTACACGCTCTAACTCTTCATCGGTAATAGAGGTCACACGACCTTCGTCGTATTCCTTATCTACCCATTCCTTCACTACCACAACGATTGGTTCACTCTTATCAATCTTATCTTCCACACGAAGCTTGTAATGGGTGTTAATCCAATGTGCGATTCCAGCAAGACCTGAAGTGTTAGAGACCGCAACCTGTACTGGGCGATTCAAAAATTTGTCTGTATCAAAAATATTATAAATCTCTTCATTTTTCAATAAACCGTCTGCATGAATTCCAGCTCTTGTAATATTAAAGTTCTTTCCAACAAATGGAGTCTGGTCTGGAACATCAAAATCAAGTTCTTTCTTGTAATACTCTGCAAGCTCTGTAATTACTGTAGTATCTGCACCATTCAAATTACCCTTAAGCTGTGCATACTCAAAAATCATCGCCTCAAGTGGTGTATTACCTGTACGCTCACCGATACCAAACAAGGAGCAATTCACACCACAAGCACCATATAGCCATGCTGTTGTAGAATTGGTTACAGCCTTATAAAAATCATTATGTCCATGCCACTCTAACTGTTCACTTGGCACACCTGCATGCTTATTCAGTGCATAAATGATTCCCTGCACCGAACGTGGAATCACCGCACCTGCAAAATTCACGCCATATCCCATGGTGTCACAAGCACGAATCTTAACTGGAATTTTATACTCATCCATCAATTTCATAAGCTCTGAGCAAAATGGAACTACAAAACCATAGATATCTGCCCTTGTAATATCTTCTAGATGACATCTCGGACTAATTCCAATCTCCAAACAATCACGAACAACAGAAAGATACTGCTCTAATGCCTGTTTTCTAGTCTTTTTCATCTTATAGAAGATATGATAATCCGAACAGCTTACCAAAATACCAGTTTCCTTTAATCCAATATCCTTAACCAGCTCAAAGTCCTGCTTAGTAGCACGAATCCAGCTAGTTACCTCTGGGAAACGATACCCTCTCTCTAAACATTTATACACTGCATCTCTATCTTTCTTACTATATAAGAAAAACTCACTCTGACGAATTAAACCATTGGGTCCTCCGAGTCTATGTAAATAATCATAAATGGTAACAATCTGCTCTGTTGTATATGGTTCTCTCGACTGCTGACCATCACGGAAGGTAGTATCTGTAATCCAGATGTCCTTTGGCATGTTATGGGGAACAATTCTCTCATTAAACGCAATTTTAGGAACCTCATCATAAGGAAACAGATTGCGAAACACATTCGGCTTATCCACATCTACCAAATGATACATATGCTCCTCTAATTCTAATAAATTTGTCTTTTCATTGTTAATAACTAATCGATTTTCCATTTTTACCTCTCTTTCGTAACGCTTATTTTATGGGAATTTGTAGTTCGTGTCAAACAAAAAATCTATTTGAACTTTACTTTTGAATCTCAAACTAAATACTTACGAAAGTTCAATCTTGTTTTTCCATAATTATATTAACCTTCACACCTGTTTTCTTTATTCAATAAAGTTTACCTTCCATCTCTCTTTATTATATTATTTTTTATCGTTATATTCTTCTTATTATTTCGTCATCACCGTGTTATCCCAAAATACATCATTTATTAAAGAGCACTTTTCCTTTCATTTTAGCCTCAAAAGGTGCACTTAATTATCTTAAGTACACCCTTCGCATTACATACCATATTCAAATTCATATCATACTATAATCACTTTTTGTTTTCATGGCATAACACCATCGAAAATGCAAACTAGCTGCACCGCTTATATATATGTCAAACTCTTCAATATAAAGATAATTCCTGTCAAAGTGACAGAAGACAGCAACGTGGTCATCACCACAATACCAGATGCCAACGTAGCGTCATTCCCCATATTCTTTGCCATAATATATGCACTTACTGTCGTCGGAGCTCCGGTTAAAATCAATACCGCCACCAACGCTTCTCCAGAAAAGCCCATCCAAATTGCCAATGGCAAAAATACGCCCGGTATCACTAACAGTTTTACAACAGAAGCAATCAAGGTAGGTTTCCACTTATCCAAAGCAGCACCCATAGAAAAACTTCCTCCAATCGCAATCAGCGCAAGTGGGGTAGAAAGACTTCCCACACTGCCTAGCACCTTCTGTACAATAACCGGAAACTCAATCTGCCATATTGCAAACGGAACTCCTGCAAAAATGCCTATAATAATAGGATTGGTTACAATTCCTTTCAAGGTCTTCTTAATTAGTGCTCTCTTATTCAGTTCTGCACTGTGATTGCTTCGGATTAACACAATCACCGAAAAAATGTTAAACAATGGTATGGACGCTACAATCATCATAGGAACCAAACCTGTATCTCCATAGATGTTTTGCGCAAATGCAATTCCAAGAATCGCCGCACTTCCTCTGAAACACCCCTGTACGAAGCTACCAATCATAGATTTATCCTTAATAAAAATCTCGGACAACAGCCATGTCACACCAAAAAAAGCACAGGTTCCCAAAGAACAAAACAACACAAACCGCAAATCGAAATCACTGCTCAAATCGGCTTTGGCAATATCACAGAACACATACACTGGCAATGCAATTTTGAAGACAAACTTATCTGCCACAGACACGAATTCATCTGATATAAATTTTATCTTCTTAAGCCACCAACCAAACACCATCACAAGAAACACAGGCATTGTAGCGTTCAAGCTATATATAAAACTCTCCATAACATTTTACTCCTCAAAATCCTCGCTGTCATCCTCTGCATTTTTGTCCTTTTGTCCAATGATAAAAAGGGCAACCACAACAACGATAGATACAATCATACAGATTGCAATCAACCAAGGTTTTGAATTATCTCCCGTCTGCGCTAACGCAAGCATTGTATTATACATATACATCTCTCCATTTCTTTATACCTACTCCTCTGGATGATAATCTTTTAACACATCCTGCTCCGGCAAGGTCCTCTTTGTAGAATTTACAAAATTGCGAACCTGCACCGTAGCCTTATTAACCGGAATATTGGTACCTGCTCCGGCGATACAGCCACCCGGACAAGCCATACCCTCAATCAAGCAACCATTCTTCTTGCCCGCTTTAGCAAGCATCAACATCTTACGACACTCATCCAAGCCTTCTGCATGCTCAATATGTACTTCCGTGCCCGGATGATATTCATTAATGCACGCTTCCACCGCTTTAGCAACGCCACCGGCAACCGCATAGCCACGACCTGCTCCGGTGGCATCCTCCATCGGTACTCCCACGCGAAAATCATCAAATTCAATATCCCTTGCCACAAACATAGCATCTAATTCCTCAAAAGTAATTACAAAGTCCACATCACTTCGCACCGTGCGCCGCATAGCCTCTAGCTTCTTAGCTGCACAAGGACCTATGAACACTACCGATGCATTCGGATGCTCTTTTTTAATCAATCTAGCGGTAGCTACCATCGGTGTCAACGCATTAGAAATCTTATCAATAGTCTCTGGAAAATGCTTCTTGGAGAGCATTGCCCATGATGGACAACATGAGGTAAGTAAAAATGGAACCTTACCTGTTGCAACCTCTTCTACATAATGCTTTGCTTCCTCTACGCATCCCATATCTGCACCAACTGCAACCTCTACAACATCCTTAAAACCAAGTTTAAGAAGTGCTGCCTTCACCTTATCTGGTGTGGCATGGTCACCAAATTGACCCACGAATGCCGGTGCAATCTCCGCGTAGATTTCCCTGCCAGAACGAAGTGCACGAATCAATTGAAAAATCTGAGATTTATCTGCAATGGCACCGAAGGGACAACTTACCATACACTGACCACAGGATACACATTTGTTCTGATCAATCTTAGCACGCCCCAAATCATCACTAATAATTGCATTGGCACCGCAGGCATCTGCACATGGACGACGTTTATGAGAAATGGCATCATAAGGACAATTATTCTTACATTTTCCACACTTGATACAAACACTCTTATCAATAACAGACTTGCCATTCTCCATGTGGATTGCCCCTACCGGACAAACCTCCATACACGGATGTGCCACACAGCCTTTACACTGGTTACTCACTTCATACACATTGTGCTCACAGGCATTACATGCAGCCGGAATCACCTGCATAAGTGGGGGTTCGTAATATTTCTCATCGATATTACTCTCCTCAATCCCCTGAGTCAAATGAACTGGTTTATCCTCAGGACGCAACGACATACCCATCGCAAGACGGATTCGCTCTCTTGCAATAGCACGCTCACGATATATACTCTCACGATACTGTGGTGTATCTCCCGGCGTAATCTTATATGGAATCGCCTCAATATCATCAATGATATTATCCGAATTGTACGCCACATTGGCAACCTCAGTAAATACTTGTCTTCTTAATCGTTTCACATTGGTCTCTAGATTTCTCACGGGCCCTTTCTCCTTATCTGTATTCTCATATTCTCTTCGAATCAATTTTACACCATTCGAAACAGTTTCCACATCTCACAATCATTCACCTCAATTGCAAAACGAAAACAGACGTAGCACATGCTACGCCCGTCCATTTTACCACAATTCTTCCATTTTGACTACATTTAGTTAGACTATCCTTTTATTTCATTTATTAGATAATTACGAATTTCTATCCTTCTTCGCAAATACCGGTCTTCTGTTAGAACTTAACATATAACAAAGAAATACAAACACAATTACCGCCGTCAAGATATTCAACAAATGCTGATACCAAAAAAGGTACTTATCTAGTAACATTACATACATGGTCATTGCCAATGCCAAAGCAATCGGATATTTGGTCTTGTCAAAATATAGCCCCTCCCTAGACAAATCCTTCTTCTTCGCCAGATGTAAGGCTATGACAAACAAAATGATTCCAATACCAAGACAAATCGCAACCTGTCCCATGTAATTTCCCAGTTTTGTAAAATCATAGAACCGGCTAAAAACATTCATTATATCTGAATATTCCCCGTCTAGAATCTCCGTATATCCTACTCTACTGCAATCTACAGTCTCTCCATTAATCAGGAACGGCGGATTGTTGCTGTTATGTACCCATATATAGGAATCAAGGGAAGATCCATACGTCGGCATCATATAATTCCCACCTACAGCCTCCAAGGCAAAGAATCCGTACAAAGCGGAAACCCAAGAAATATCATAGTAAGTATGCCAAAGCTTTGTCAACACAATCGCCACCATAAGGATACATCCTAGGAAACCTACCACTTTCAAGCAGCCATTTACAAAAATTTGCTCCATTAGATACAACAGGCAAAGTACCATAACACAGTATGCAACCACCGTAATTCCAATTCCCGCATAAGCCTTGACAAGCCATGGAATTTCTACTGTAAAAATATCAGACAACCCAGCCAATTGTTCTTTTACCTGTTCTATACTTGTCACCGCACCGATTGCCACGGCAAAGACTATGGTCAACACATCCACCGCAAAATGAAACCACACACGCTCCGCCCTTGTCACTGGTAAGCTCTGAAAGAACTCTCTTCCACAACGTTCTTTTTCCAACCAATAGATAAACGCTTTCTTTAGCAAAAGTACGATTAGGATAATTACTGGTACATTTTTAAAAAGGATATATAACGCATTCCCCAAGAAAACATCCATTCCCCACAGCGCCTCCAAGGTAAACACCTCTACTCTCGTCTCTGAAGTATATGCATTCCCACCACCTTCATAAATAATACCAAATATCACGGCTAACATTGCAAACAGCACAAAGAACAAATGATATTTCCATTCCTGTCTCCATAGCTTCTTCATATCATTTCACCTCCAGTTTCAACCGTTTTGACGCGGAAAATGCATGTGTTAAACAAGATACCACCACCACTACAACTAAGCTAAGTATTAGACTCACTAATTCATAATACAAAAAATCGAACCATTCTAACCAAAAGGCAAAGAAACCGAGTCCAACCACAAATGCAAACAATATATCAAGTCCCACAAAATAGAAAATCTTTCCCTTTGCCATATCCTTGTACTTTGCAAAGACAATAATCATAATAACTGCAACCGCTAGAATACCTATCGTAATCGCAAACCACTGTGACCAAGATACAGTATAAAATTGTTCTCCCATATAGATTTCCGTCATACCATACTTCCTCTGATAGTTAAAATTCAAAAAGGTGTACATATTCGGCAAGAAATAATCTAATAGCTCTTTCATGGACAAGGAATAAAATAATGTCTCTCCAATCCACCAAACACATGATTTTACGACAATAGCCAAACCTGCACCAAGTAGCGGATTCTTTGTCACACTCATTCCAAGATAAATCCATGTATAATTTATAATCATTGCCATCATATAAAATAACATGTTACATGCAAATGCTTCATTTGCCTGCGCCCATATTGCCTGTTCACCGGTTATTGTCACTCCTTGCCCCGTTACAACAGAAAGCAATAGACTATTACTACGATTCTGACACAGCAACAATACTACAAACTGTAATACATTACTATATACAATAATTGCTAGTACCATGATGTAATCGTATAGCTCCCGCACCCAATTCCTCACTGGCCAAACACGACGAAATTCTCTTGTTCTAGAATCCGAATAGCAAAGCTCCTTTGCAAAGAGAATCAACACAATACCACACACACTGACAAACATACCATTCAAGTCATAATTCGACCCCTTATCTAATGGTAATTCTTCTAAATCGGAAAAAATTGGTGTCAGATACCCTAGGCTCTGCTGCTCCACAACATAGCGTTCCATACCGCTCCGTGTAATATGTATATCCTTATCATGGCATATAAACACGCAATCCAACAATACAACCAACGTTGCAAGCAACAAGACACCAAGATAAAAATACCGGGACACATTCCATAATTTCTTACAATCTTTCATTGTCACCCCTCCTATCTCTCCTTGATTGCCGACACATCCTTCTTGTCAGAATCCATCTTGCTTCGCCCCTTCGATTCCTCTAATACCACAAACAATTCCTCCAAGGAAATATCCACTGGTTCCACAAGGCTTGCGCCATGCTCTTTTAACTGTTTCGCAAAATCCTCATCATAATCCTTCACAATCATGGTATAAATGCTACCCACATTGCTGATACGGAGAACCTGTGGCAAATCATATACCTTCTTGCCTGCCCCACCTTCAAATACCACATTCAGCTTACAAAGCTCGCTCTTCATATCCTCCATGGACATCTGACGCTCCACCCGACTTCCATGCATCATGGTTACCGAATCACAAATCTTCTCCAAGCCATCTAGGTTATGGGAACTAATGAGTACACCAATTTCTCTCTGTTCCACTTCATTGATTAACAATTCAAAAAACTTCGCTTTTGCCACCGGGTCAAGTCCAGAAGTAGGCTCATCCAATATGAGATAATCCGGTTCTTTTGAAACCTCTAGCATAAATGCGAGACGCATCTTCTGTCCTTTAGAAAAACTCATAATCCTCTTATTCACCGGCAACTGAAACACCTGATTAAAATCATTGAACTTCTCCTTGTTAAAGGCTGGATAGAACTTTTCATACATGTACACCATCTGGGATACCGTGTAATACTTGATGTATTCATTGTAATCCGCTACATAACCAATCTTTTCCTTTACCTCTGGATTGTCATACACCGGCTTCCCATCATATAGAATTTCGCCTTTATCTGCCCTAAAAATTCCAACTGTACATTTGATTAACGTTGTCTTTCCGGCACTATTCTCGCCAATTAATCCATGAATCTCACCCGGCATAACAGTGAGACTAACATCCTGTACCGCCATTGTTTTGTTATAGCTTTTGCATACATTCTTAATCTCTAACATACACTCATCTCCTCATATATTTCCTCAACCATCTTGAGCACCTTTTTCAAATCGTAACCCATCATCTTCAGTTCCATCAATTCTGTTTGCAGGCATTTCTTAATCTCTAACACCTTCTTTTCATCCGGTTTTAACTCAATCTCCCCTGCAATAAATGTTCCCTTTCCCCGAATAGTTTCAATGATCTGCTGTCGTTCCAATTCTTGGTATGCCTTCGCCACCGTTCCCGGTGTAATGGACAACTCCAACGCAAGCTTGCGTACTGACGGAATAGCGTCTCCCGACTTTAAGTACTGCTTCATTACGTTCAACTTGACTTGCTCTACAATCTGTTCATAAATAGGTTTACTACTTTTATAATCCAACTGTACCATGCAACCCCTCCTTTCACTGTATTAACTGTACCACTCGTTATGATACAGTTATAACATTCATACCTCTTCCTGTCAACCCTAGAATACAAATTTACATCTTACTTTTATCACTTACATATAATAAAATACACTTTCCCAAAAAAAGGAAATTACACCATATACAAATCAAGAAAAAAGGACTATAATACTTTTGGTTGTTTGTAACTGTTCAAAACCAAGAGTTTTGAATGAAACTCTGAACCGTTACGATTATTTCAAATAAAGAGGAGTGAACAACATGAGACAGTTTGAAAAATCCCACAAATTAGATAATGTATGTTATGACGTTCGTGGACCGGTTGTAGAAGAAGCCAACCGCATGAGCGAGAATAATATTGATATATTAAAGTTAAACATTGGTAATCCTTATCCATTTGGATTCAATGCACCAAATGAAATCATTCAGGATATCCAATACAATCTATTAGAATCCCAAGGATATTCCGATTCTAAGGGAATCTTTGGTGCCCGTAAGGCAATCATGCAGTACTGCCAGCTTAAGAACATCCCAAATGTTGGAATCAACGATATCTACACTGGTAATGGTGCCTCGGAATTGATTACTATGAGTATGCAAGGCTTGTTAGACGACGGCGACGAAATTCTAGTTCCTGCACCAGATTATCCATTGTGGACAGCTGCTGCGAATCTTGCAGGCGGTAAACCAGTACATTATATCTGCGACGAGCAAGCAAACTGGTATCCAGATATCAAGGATATGGAAAGCAAGATTACAGACCGCACCAAGGGTATTGTAATTATCAACCCAAACAATCCAACTGGTGCTCTCTATCCAAAGGAGGTATTAGAAGAGATTGTTGAGCTCGCAAGAAAATACGAATTAATTATCTTTTCGGATGAAATATATGACCGTCTGGTTATGGATGGCAAGAAACACATCTCCATTGCTTCTCTTGCACCAGACCTAATGTGTGTAACATTTAACGGACTTTCCAAGTCTCACCGCATCGCAGGTTTCCGCAGTGGCTGGATGAGCTTAAGCGGTGACAAATCTCGCTGCAAGGGATACATTGAAGGACTTAACATGTTGTCCTCTATGCGACTTTGCTCCAACGTACCAGCCCAGTCCATTATCCAGACTGCCTTAGGCGGAATCCAGAGTGCAGATGAGCTCTTGTTACCAGGTGGAAGAATCTACGAACAGCGCGAATACATATACAACGCGTTAAATGATATCCCAGGAGTTAGTGCAGTGAAGCCAGAGGCTGCATTTTACATTTTCCCTAAACTGGATGTGAAAAAATTCAATATCGTAAATGATGAGAAATTTGCCTTGGACTTCTTGCGTGAAAAGCATGTACTGATTGTACAGGGTAGCGGTTTTAACTGGCACGAGCCAGACCATTTCCGAATTGTGTATCTTCCTAGAATTGAAGATTTGAAGGTTGCAACCAACCGGTTAAGCGATTTCTTAGAGCATTACAAACAGTAAGAAAATAGGACTTGATTCAACATGAATCAAGTCCTTGGTTTTCTTATAAATCCTCTGCCTTAAAAATGTTATACCCTTCATAGTAATAGCTATGGTCAATACCTTTCATATAAACCTCTCGGCTATCAATCTCATCCGTCAAAACTTCGTATAAAACATGCTTAATTTCAATATTTCTGATTGGACTTCGTTCCATAGCAAGCAGATAATCTTCTTTGTCCAATTTACTCCAATCCACAACCTTATGAAGTTCTTTCTTAAGAATTAAGTCAAGCCATAGGGCAGCCTCTAAATACATCACCGGAGCAAACTCCGCACTATCTTTCAGCCCCAACCTATTATCAAGTACCATTATCACCCCTCCATTTCTTTCTTCGCCTTTCGCTCCTCAACTATCATATCCACAATTCGTATACCCATAATTCCAAAAAGAGTTCCAAAAAACATTCCACCTAGCACATCGGATGGATAGTGGACATACAGATAAAGTCTTGAAAATGCAATAGTAAATGCTAAGATTCCCGCCAACACCTTGTATCTCTTCTTAATTGGCATAAAACACACCACGGTAAAGAATTCAAAGGATGCCATGGTATGTCCAGATGGAAAGGAATAATCACTAAGCTTATCTACCAACAATGTCACATTCTCCACCACATCATAGGGACGAATTCTCGCCACCACATTTTTTAATAGCATATTGCCAAACACAAGTCCCAAGATTAAGCTAGTGCTAAGCTTCGCTCCCCAAAGTCTCGTCTTTGGAAGTAAAACAAGAATCACCGCAATGACAATAAACAGCCAACCTTTATCACCAAGAAATGTGATTGCTGGCATAATTGTATCCAGTGCATCACTTCTCAAATTCTCTTGAATCCAGTTCAACACATTCAAGTCCGTTTTTGTAATCCAATCACTCAACATAATACTTCCTCTTTTCTCATAACATCTTATATATTCACGATCTATCACCGTCAGCAGTTTACATAACATTCAAACCACAACGTCAAAACTGGTTTACATAACTCCAATCACACCACTTGAAACAATCTTCCAGAATACGGTTCCAAATCCATTCGACACTGTCCATTCCTCATTGGAATTTCCATTCCATTTGCAATGGATTCCTGCCGAACTTTTCCACCATATATCTTACTTGCACTATTCACAAGCTCCTTCAACATATGATTGCCGGACAATCTCACTTCATATCCCATATACATTTTATCACTAAAATTAAACACTGCAAGCATCTGTTCTCCACCTGCATTTCTTGTGTAGGCATAGACCAAATCCTGTGGCTTATCTGCAATTACATAGTCAAAGCAAGCCCTGTTATACTCCTCGTTATACAATGCAGGATGCGACAGATACACATGGTTAATATCCCTTATAAACCGTTTAAACATTGTATGCATTGGAAACTGCTCTAATATATCAAAATCCTGTGGACGATATTCCGCCCATTCACGAAACTGTCCCATTTCATTTCCCATGAAATTCAATTTCTTGCCCGGATGGGTCATCATATATAGAAACAATGCTCTACACTGGGAAAACTTCTCCTCATAGGTTCCATGCATCTTATCCAATATGGTCTTCTTGCCATGCACCACCTCATCATGGGACAACGCCAGCAAATACAATTCATTATAGAAATAATGCATAGAAAACAGGATGTCCTGATAATGATTCTTGCGCTCTTCTAGCGAAAGACGGAAAAACTCTAAGGTGTCATGCATCCAGCCCAAATCCCACTTATAGTCAAAACCGAGACCTTCATATGACACAGGAGCCGTCACCTTCAAATAGCTAGTGGAATCCTCTGCCACAAGCATTGCAGTCGGATGAAGATTATGTAAACCTTCATTTAAGGACTGTACAAAATGCAACGCCTCCTCGTTGACACCACACTGTTGTTGTCCTCGCCAATATATCATATTAGAAATGGCATCCATGCGAAGTCCGTCAAAATGATACTCCGCAAGCCAGTAATTAGCACAGGACTTTAGGAAGCTTGCCACCTCTCCTTTGCCGTGGGCAAACTGATAGGAACCCCATTCGCTCCGCTCAGCATCCTCAAAAGGCAACTCATATAGCGGAGAACCGTCAAAAGATTCCAATCCATAATCATCCACTGCGAAATGAACCATTACAAAATCAAGTAATACACCAATCCCTGCCTGATGGCACTGATTTACAAACTCCTTCAAACCATCGCAATCACCATATCGCGCTGTCGGTGCAAAAAATCCAGTGCTCTGATATCCCCAGGACTCATCTAGCGGATATTCCGATAACGGCATCAACTCTACATGGGTGTATCCCATTTCTTTTAAATATGGAATCAATTCCTCCGCCAACTCCTCATATCGGTACCATTTATCACCATTCGCTTTCCAAGTACCAAAATGTAACTCATAGATATGCATTGGTTTATTATAATTCTTCTCTCGTTGCCCCATCCATACATCATCTGTAAAATGAAAGGTACCCATATCACGAATAATGGATGCAGAACATGGACGTAACTCCATTCCAAATCCATAAGGGTCCGCCTTATCAGTAACTGTACCATCGTGATGATAAACACGATACTTATACATCTGATTTAACTTCGCTTCTTTCACAACAATGCTATAGACACCACCGCGACCTGTATTGCGCATATCCAAATCATGCCAATTACTAAACTCGCCAATCAATGTAACCTTCTTTGCCTTCGGAGCATAGACGGTAAAGCGCACTCCCTCTTCTTCTAAGTGCGCTCCAAAATATCGGTATGCAAACCATTCATTTCCATTGTAATAATTCTGTAAGTCCATCTGTGTTCCTATCTTTCTTTTTATTATTTTACGATGAAACAACTGAACTAGTTGTCAGTGATATCCATTCATTGCATTCAATATATCTTAGTCATTATAAAAAAATCTTCCAAAATCGTCAACTTGAAAGGATTCATATCCATTTGCTTTCTGCATATAATGAATAGAAAAGATTAGGGGCATTTACATGGACCCAAGAAATTGTCACCCATTCAATGCAATACAAGGTTATGAACAGCTCTCCATGTTAGAGTCCCTCATCCCATTTGTGGACTTTTCAATGAAGCTTCCTCTAGCACTTTTTATTAAATTCAGCGAAATCCGTCTTATTATAAACTGTTTTCAAAGTAGAGATAATCTAATTCGTCTAGGTTTACATAATGCAACAAATGATCCCCTAGATATGATTGCACATCTCACTGGCATGGCACCAGAGATGTTAAAAATGATGTTTTCCATGATGAACGAAGGCAGTGGTGGAATGTCCCCGGATATTCTAAGCAACTTAGCCGGGTTTTCCGGCATAGATTTTTCCAAGATGGATTTTTCCGGCATGAATTTCGGAAATTCCCCTGATGCAAACTATTCCGATAACAAATCATCAAATTACTCAGCTTCTAACTTTAATGAATTCAATTCTTTTGGCAACACTTCACACGAAAACGAGCATGATTACCACCACGATACTTCTCACGAAACAACGCAAGACACCTTCCAGCAAAACATCGCTCAAATTCTTGCGGAATACGATGCACAACAGAAAAGCCACGATGAATATCCGTATTCACCGCATTACTGTGAAAATCATTCGCATTATCCAGAAGACTCAAACTATTACTCTTAATATAAGTCAACTAAAATCAAAAAGCTCCTTCTGCAAGCAAAATCGCTTTTTGTACTTTTGACACTTATATCATCAAATTATGAAAATGGAGGTTAATTTATGAATCCAGAAGATTTTTTCACCACACCGGAGTTTAGAAAATTACATCCGGTGAAACAACAGGTCATTAAGGAGCTTGCCTTAAATGGTGAGAGCACTACACCTGAATCTATGCTACCAAGGATTATGACAGTTAACAAAGAACTTTCCAAAAGGAAGTTGAATTTTACAAAAGAAGAAACTGCGTTGCTGATTCGCATTATGAAACAAGGAATGACCCCTGAAGAACAACAAAAGGTTGATATGCTCATGGGATTTTTCCGCTAACAGAAAGAACGAGTCGCCATGCGACTCGTTCTTAATCATACATCTTAGCAACTGCTACCATAACGTTCTTATTCTGCTTCCAAACTGTCTTAAACTGACTGATTGGAACTGGCGTTGTATGCATTCCAATTTCCACCGTACAAGACGGTATTCCTTTCTTACAAACAAGCCAATTGGCAAACCCCGGCGTCTGGTCTAAGCCCATATAAGAATAGCCTGTGAGACTTCGAATTTCACCAGATAACTGATACACCTTTTTCTGCATCTTCTTCGATGCCCCATAATTACAATATATCACATTACCCATGGCATGATAGTTCACCACTGCTTTCGGATTCACATCATTTACTAGCTTCACCAAGGATTTAGATTCATTTTCAGAAACCGGATTCCTGCCACCATACATAGCATAAGAACCCTTCTTCCACTTCTTCACATATTTAAAGCGATAATTAAATTGCCGGTTCAAATCTACACCTCTGGCATTTGCCTTCCAGACAGTCGTGTTATTCGCACCACGCATTTTTTTCAATTTCTTACGGAGAACTGTACTCCGTATTCCGCCAAATCCCTGTTGAGAAATAGTGACACCATCCGGATTAGACATAGCAACTACATGAACACAAACCTCATCAAATATCTTTTTGTAGGTTTTTCCATCGTATTTTTTGTTGTAATTATCAAGATAATACTCCATCTGCTCCATTACAAGCTGTGATGTCATATATTCTCTTGCATGAATACTAGCTTGAAATACCACACATTTTTCCGCATTAGGATTTCCCAATATCACATCATAGATATTACGCTTGTCAACGGTAGTTCCAATGATATTCACCTCAATATAATCAGCGTACTTTTTTTCCAACTGCTTAATATCCTTTTTCATATCAGCGTAAGAATATTTCTGCTTTGTGGTAGATACAATATCACCATTATACAAATCTGTTGTATCCTGTGCAATGACAGCACCATCTGCACTCAGTGCCTGCACCAAAAAATAATATTGCTTTTTCTTAGATATACTTCCGATAGTGGCTGAAAGTCGTTCCATGGCAATTTCTTCTGCATATGCATTTGCGCCCACATTCTCAGAAGATAAGGTCGCTTTCACTTTGTAATTGTCTTTGTTTCCCTCTGACATCAATACCTGATACTGTGTTGCTCCATCCACTACATTCCAAGCAACCTCAACCCGATCCTTCGGTTGCTTTGTCGTCTCAACAGTCAAATCAGTTACAGCAAATGAAATCTTACACGGCACCAATAACATCAAAAGTAACAACACCATTCTTACCTTAGTTCTCACTATTTTGTTCCCCTAATCACAGATAGAATTCGGCTTGCCGGATTCTATCTGCGTTCGTATTCTTAACTTGTTTCCAACGTTAATTTTTTCTAAATTCAAGAAGCTCCAATCCTTCGTTGTGCTCCAATACCGTATTAATCGTCCATTGGTTGGTAAACAACAGAAGCGGATTGCCCTTCATATCCTTTACCTTCTTAACTTCATTTACACGTTTCAAGGAATTCACATCCGTAGATGGATCCTTAATCCAGCGAATAAAGTTATATGGCAATGGTTCAAGCTTAATCTCACAACCGTACTCATTCTCCAAACGATATTTCAATACCTCAAACTGAAGTACACCTACTACTCCCACGATAATCTCAGACATTCCCGCTGTGTACTCCTGGAAAATCTGAATCGCACCTTCCTGGGCAATCTGGGTAACACCTTGTACGAACTGCTTACGCTTCATGGTATTCATCTGCACAACACGGCAGAAATGTTCCGGTGCAAAGGTAGGAATACCTTCATACTCAAACTTCCTACCAGGCTGACATACAGTGTCTCCAATAGAGAACAAACCAGCATCATGAACACCTATCACATCACCTGCATAGGCCTCATCCACAATCTTTCTATCCTGTGCCATAAGCTGCTGTGGCTGAGACAATTTCAGCTTACGTTTACTTTGTACATGGTACACGTCCTTACTCGCGTCAAACTTACCGGAGCAAACTCTCATAAATGCAATTCTATCGCGGTGTGCCTTGTTCATATTTGCCTGAATCTTAAATACAAATGCAGAGAAATCCTCTGACATAGGATCAATTTCACCTTCATTGGACATTCTTGGAAGTGGTGAACTTGTCATGGCCAGGAAATGATTCAAAAAGGTTTCGATACCAAATGTGTTAAGTGCCGAACCAAAGAATACAGGTGACAATTCACCACGGTTCACCTTCTCTAAATCTAATGGCTCACTTGCTCCATCCAAAAGCTCTACTTCTTCCATCAACTGATTGTATAGAATCTCACCGATATCATTTTGTAAATCTGCGTCATCTATAGAATAATCTGTTTCAGCAGCCTTCTTTGCTCCACCAGTAGAAACTGCCTGGAACTTAGAAACCACACGTGTTTCTCTGTCATATACACCCTTAAATTCCTTACCCGAACCAATTGGCCAGTTCACCGGACAAGTCTGAATACCCAATACCGTCTCAATATCATCTAACAATTCAAAGGTATCCTTTGCATCTCGGTCCATCTTATTGATAAATGTAAAAATCGGAATATGACGCATGACACAAACCTTGAATAATTTGATAGTCTGTGCCTCAACACCCTTAGAAGCATCTATTACCATTACCGCAGAATCAGCCGCCATAAGGGTTCGATAGGTATCCTCCGAGAAATCCTGATGTCCCGGAGTATCCAAAATGTTGATGCAATACCCATCATACTCAAACTGAAGTACAGAAGATGTTACAGAAATACCTCTTTCCTTTTCAATATCCATCCAATCTGAAACTGCATACTTGGAATTTGCTTTTCCCTTAACGGAACCCGCAGTATTAATTGCACCGCCAAATAACAAGAATTTCTCTGTTAAAGTGGTTTTACCCGCATCCGGATGGGAAATAATCGCAAAGGTTCTTCTCTTTTCAATCTCTTTCTTTAAATCTGCCATGATTTCTCTCCTAAAAATGAAGGAGCAAACGCATCATGCAGGTGTCATTTTTTAACATAATTATGTTTTGCTCAAGTCTACAAACATAAGGTTTTCTAAGTGTTTTGCAGAAAGCATTAACACATAACGTGACCGGCTTAGATTCGCCATCCATGGGCTCAACTAAGCCTTTTTCCAACGTCCTGTTGGAAAATCACTGTTTGCCAAATAAAACACTAAGAAAAACTATATGTTCTTCGCAGGTCGCAAAATCATAATTATCGTTCAAAATGACAAAAAGTGCATGATGAGGTTTGCCCCCTTAAATTTTTCCTAATATTAACTTCATTTACTTCGCAACAATATTCACAATCTTGCCAGGAACATAAATCTCCTTGATAACATTCAAGCCTTCAAGCTTGTCAGCAATTGCTTCCTTACCCTTGGCAATCACATCATCCTTAACAGCATCTTTAGCGATATCAATGGTTCCCTTTGTCTTACCATTAATCTGAACAGGAATGGTAATGACATCATCCTCCATCGCTGCCTTATCAAAAGTTGGCCATGTTGTGTGGAAGACAGAACCACTCTCACCTAACATCTCCCAAAGTTCTTCACCCATGTGAGGTGCAAATGGTGCAATCAACTGAACCAATGTCTTAATGGTCTCTCTGTCTACCCCACCATTCTTTGTAAGATCAACCAACTTATTGTTGTACTCCATGAAACCAGAAATAACTGTATTCAAAGAGAAGCTCTCCAAACGGGTTGTAATATCATAAACCATACGGTTACGAAGCTTGATAAGCTCTGGTGTCTCTGCGCCAGGATTCTCAATATTCTTAACTGCCATCGTATAGAGACGTGTAAGGAAACGGTATACACCATCAATTCCTCTGTCATCCCAGATAGAGTCTAACTCTGGTGGTCCGATGAACAACTCGTAAAGTCTTAAAGAGTCACAACCATAATCGTTTACCATATCATCCGGAGAAACGATGTTACCAAGTGACTTACTCATCTTCGTAGCTGCACCTGTTACCTTATCACGACCACAAACCATACCCTGGTTAAATAACTTGGTAAATGGCTCATCAAAGTCTACTACTCCAATATCATTTAAGAACTTGGTATAGAAACGTGCATACAACAAATGCAATACTGCATGCTCTACACCACCGATATACATATCAACCGGCAAATACTTGTCAGCCTTTTCCTTGTTCACTAATTCATTCGGATTCTTGTTATCCACATAACGTAAGAAATACCATGAAGAACCAGCCCACTGTGGCATTGTGTTTGTCTCACGTTTTGCAGGCTTACCACAGCATGGACATGTGGTATTCACCCATGAGTCAATGGCTGCAAGTGGTGATTCTCCTGTTCCAGTTGGCTCATATTTCTCTACATCTGGAAGCAATACCGGCAACTGTTCTTCAGGTACTGCAACTGCTCCACAATCTGGACAATGAATAATAGGAATTGGCTCACCCCAATAACGCTGACGAGAGAATACCCAGTCACGCAACTTGTAATTGGTGGTCTTCTTACCATAGCCCATCTTCTCGATCATAGCTGGTGCTTCCACCTTCAATACAGAAGATTCCATACCATTCCAATCACCAGAATTAATCATGGTACCAACAGCCTCTGTGTAAGCTTCTTCCATATTCTCAATTTCTACGCCATCTTTTGCGATAACCTGAATAATTGGTAAATCAAACTTCTTTGCAAACTCAAAGTCCCTATCATCATGAGCAGGTACACACATGATTGCACCTGTACCATAATCTGCTAATACATAATCCGCTAACCAGATTGGTGTCTTCTTACCATTCAATGGATTGATTGCGTAAGAACCTGTGAATACACCAGTCTTTTCCTTATCCTGCATACGGTCTACGTTAGACTTCATAGAAGAATCGAAAATGTACTTTTCAACTGCTTGCCTTGTCTCATCTGTAGCAAGCTTTGCTGCTAATGCATGCTCTGGTGCAAGTACCATAAATGTTGCACCCCACAATGTATCTGGACGTGTAGTATAGACAGTAATGCTCTCATCCATACCATCCACCTTAAAGTCAACCTCTGCACCATAAGACTTGCCAATCCAGTCAGACTGCATCTTCTTAACCTTCTCTGGCCAGTCAAGCTTATCAAGGTCAGATAACAAACGGTCTGCATAAGCTGTAATCTTCAACATCCACTGACGAAGATTCTTCTTGGTTACTTCGCTATGACAACGCTCACACTTACCATCCACAACCTCTTCATTTGCAAGACCTGTCTTACAAGACGGACACCAGTTAATTGGCATCTCCTTCTCATAGGCAAGACCTTCCTTGAACATTTTTACAAAAATCCACTGTGTCCACTTATAGTATTCTGGATCTGTGGTATTTACTTCTCTATCCCAGTCATAGATTGCAGCAATCTCATTCATCTGACGCTTGAAGTTTGCAACATTACGCTCAACTGCTACACTTGGATGTACTCCATTCTGAATCGCATAATTCTCAGCCGGAAGACCAAACGCATCCCATCCCATTGGGTGAATCAAATAATATCCCTGCATCATCTTGTAACGGCTCCACACATCAGAGATTACATATCCTCTCCAGTGTCCTACATGAAGTCCATTACCTGATGGATATGGGAACATATCCAAACAATAATACTTTGGTTTCTTACCATCTTCTACATTGATTGGGTTTGCTTCCCAATTCTTACGCCATTTGCCTTCAATCAGCTTGTGATTATATGCTGTTGCCATTGTTTCTCCTCCTATTATCATTGGGCATTGCCCGCATTTTGTACATCATTTATTATTTGTCAAAAATCATATTGTACTACTGACATTCTAGATACATCTCGCAACACAATCTTTAACCTATACATTGTAACCACACAGGGATATTTTGTCAAGAAATCTAGGGATTTCGCACTATATAATCTCCCTCTACTAAACCTATTCAGTACATTCTTTGTTCTACTGTTCTTCCAATGTGATACTTAACTTCATTCCTAGTGCTGTAGCCACCTTAACCATCATCTCAAGACTTGGATTATATCTTCCGCTCTCAAATCTTGTAATATTGGTTCGTGGAACACCTACTTTCTTGGCAAGGTCTTCCTGTGTCATCTTCTTGCTCTTACGATAGCGAATGAATTGCTCTATCACTTCTTCTTTGGCACGAGATTGCTCCTGCTCAATCAATATCTTCTCTCCATTATTATCATAAATGTAATCCATCTCAATTCTTGGTTCCATGTGGGTACTCCTTTTCTAGGTTATTTTCAGTGGGTGATAATCTGTCACCAAGTGGCACTCTTCATGTTATGTATCATAATATATCACTATCTATCTTTGTCAGAATATCTTGATTCAAACATTTCGGTGTAATCTTCATATTCTTACTTTTATAAGTAACCTGTGTATACAATGTATCATTAATATTCTTCTTGCATATTAAAAATATCTTACCAGGTGGCCTTGCTACAATGTCACGAATATCCTCTTTCAATACACTATTGGGTAAATAATAATCATTCTTTTGTATAAGACCAAGACTTGCAGTAGTAGTACCCGTTACTTTTTCTGTATACAAATCTGTATGACCACCAATATAATTCCCAACCATTCGTGCCGTCTTATCAATATTCATTATAGATGATAACACGCTTAATTTCATATCTGTAGTATGTTGATCACTAAATGTAAAATCCGTCAAAGCCAATCTATGTCGTAGCACAGAACGATAGAAATCATTAGCTGACAGCCCTCTTGCTGTCTTAACTCCTGTAAAATGCAGAAAATTCTGTGAACGAAAACGCACTTCTATATAATCCACATGATTATTACCATCTCTGAATATAAACATAATTTGTTTACCACAAAGATTCCTTTCAAACTCTTGTGCACTTTGATGTATGATTGCAATCGCTTTCTCTTTTGTCATATTCACCTCATATAATAAGCTTCTCCTTTAACAGAAAAAGGAAGGTACACTCGCCGCAGCTTGTGTCACCTTCCTCTTATGACTGATTTTACCGTTGTCCGCCAACCGGTCAGCACCCATAGTCTGACAAGTACTCTGGTTTTTCCGTTGCCAGTCAACTGTTCAGCACCCATAGTCTGAAAAGAATGTCGGATTGAATGTGTCAGTCCACATGATAGGCATATAGCCTATCTATTAATTATAGTATACACAAGAAAATCACACTATGCAACTTGTTTTAGTTAAAATATTATTGTCTACTCATAACACTTGTCTATGCCATTCTTTCTGTAAAGATTAGTACAATTAATACAAGCCCTCAAAAGGAACCACAAACGATACATTCATAGTATCACTTATGATTCCTTCTTGTCAACATACAACTTTACCATCTTACAATTACTTTCCAATCTGAGGAGATACAGAAGGTACATTGTCATCAATATTATGTAGATTACGGATATATTTTTTATTAACATTGTATAGTTTGAATCTTTTACCCATTATTCCTCCACAACACAAGAGGCCATGCACATGCACAGCCTCTTGGTAGTATCCGTCGCAACGGAAAACTCTCATATCGATTCCACTTAACGGTAGGACTCACCTAATGATTTCTCATCTCTATCATTATACACAGAAGACCGTTTATAAGCAACTGATTTTTAAATATCATATCATTTGTCTATGCCATTCTTTCTACAAGAATTAGTATAATCAATACAAACCCACAAAAAGAACCATAAGTGATACATTTATAGTATCATTTATGGTTCTTCTTGTCAATATCCAACTTTACATCATTCACTACATCTTGAACATAACAACCGAAATTGGAAACCGTATTCGACACAGAAGAAATGAACTCGGGTTTAGCCATGAACAGTTGGCAGAATACAGTGATTTGCACCCTTCATACATTGGACAATTAGAACGTGGCGAGAAAACACCTTCCATTGAAACTCTATATAAGATAACAACCGGATTACAAATTTCCTTATCCGACTTTATGAATGGATTAGAAGATATTGCAAAACATTCAAATAAAAAGAAGGTACATTACAAACATTATAGCTTGTATGTACCTTCTTTTTCGTAAATTCGTCGTGTTAATTTTGCTATTTTTCTGCAAATTCGTCATTTTCACTTCAACACATCACTATGATTCAATACCGATGTACTATATAAGAACAACACATCCGCATCTTGAAAATCTACATATTGTCCCAGCACAGACGGCAATATATATCGAATATCAATCAATGTTGTCTTTTCATACCCTTGTGCCAACAATGGTGCAATACTGCTTCCAAAGGAATCCCGAAAGATGATAAGATGCTTTCCGTTATCACACAGTGGATTTTCAATGGTTGCCAGAGAAATCGGACCTCCCACATACAGTTCGTATGGGTCATCACCTTCTATCTTTCCCTTATCATACACAGGGATTTCCTTATTATTCTGATAATCATATACCCTCATCTGTCCAATCATATCATTGGTAAAATATTGCAAGCTATCCGGTGCGATTGGCATAGCTGCCTGACCGTGATAGACTCCATAGAAGTCTCCTTCCACTGTCATGGTGCGATATCGAGTTTGAATCATAACATTTTCTTCCGATGTCACTTGCTCCACTTCCTCTGTACCCTGTACTTCCGTTTCCAAGTTGCCAATCCCTTGTCTCATTCCACCCAAAAGTACATCTGCCACATCAGCAAGCTTTTCCTGTCGCCAATGGATATCGGTCCGATAATAATCCTCACCAGATAAATACAGAAGGATGTCAATGTAGGTCATATTGGAATTCCCTTCTAACATTATGTCAACCGCATTCCCGTAATCCATCGAAAGATATCCATTCTCTGTTCCATAAAAATAATTCTTATCCGGAACAATGGACAGATACACCTGACAATTGTTATCCTTCAGATACATATCATACACATTTTGGAAACGCTTGCTAGCATACTGTAGGCTATCTTCATTTAGCGGATACTCCATATCACATATTACTTTGCAGGTTTCTCCGTCAATCTCATCTTCCACCACGTAGATTCCATTGTTGTCCAGGGTTAAAGATGTCATTGCTTTCATACTACGAAATGTATCACGAGCTGGAAACTGGTCTAGACTGTATTCCTCAAATGAAGACATGAATCGTCCGCTTAGCACAGTTTCCTTGGAAAATTCCGGCATTTGTTTTAACAATCTTCGTTCCGAAACAGAATACTTTTCATCCGGCTTTATCCATACAAAAACACAAAGCAGTACAAAAATAACACCCACGAAACCGATAAATATATGAAATTGCAGGTTTGAGTTTTTTTCTCTTTGTTCTTCCATACATACTCCTAAAATCTAAAATACAAAAATGGGTTAAAGGAACCGTCAATCAGATAAGCGGTTGATAAAAATAACATCGCCACTACGAACAGCGCTTCTAAAACAGCTACTACACAAGTATTGCCTATCTTTTTACGCAAGGTTTCATAACACATTTTGGGAACATTCGTTGCACCTATTATCGCTATCAATAAAATACCACCATAGCTTCTAAGGTAATAAGTACACTGCATTCCCACGATTTCCTTATGCGATACATCTCCTATAAAGAACAGACTTCCCACATCTGTACATAGTTCACTCATATTGCCAGCACTGAAAATAACAAAGCTCACCGTCACCACAAGAAACATATAAATGCGACTCCAGATTCTACTTGCTTGCAACCAATTATAAATCCACATTTTCTCTAGCACCAAAAGAATCGCAAAGAATAATCCCCATAGTACAAAGTTCCACTGTGCTCCATGCCAGAAACCTGTAAGCATCCATACCACCAAGATATTAACCATCTGTTTGGCAAGTCCCTTTCGGTTGCCTCCAAGAGGAATGTACACATAATCACGGAACCAGCTTCCCAAAGAAATATGCCATCTGCGCCAGAATTCTGTCACACTCTTACTCACAAACGGATAGTTGAAGTTTTCCGAGAACTCAAATCCCAGTAGTTTACCAAGTCCGATTGCCATATCACTGTAGCCACTGAAGTCAAAATATATCTGTAAAGAAACAGCCACCGCATATAACCAGTAAAACGCCAAGGTTTTCTCATCGGACACTCGGAACACCTGACACAATTCTCCAAGCTGGTTTGCAATCAACACCTTTTTTCCTAAACCAATTGCGAAACGTCTAATACCATCTGCGATACATCTTGACTCTAGCATTCTCATTTCTAGCTGCTCATTGATATCCTTATATCGAACTATCGGTCCAGCAATCAACTGCGGAAACATTGACACATAGGTGGCTAGCTTCAAAAAACTGGTTTGTTTCTCCACCGTTCCACGATACACATCCACAATATAACTGATAATCTGAAAGGTATAAAAGCTAATACCGATTGGCAACGCCACCTCCAAAAGTGGTATTTCTGTTTTCAATGCCACATTGATATTACTCACCAAAAAATCTGCATATTTGAAATAGATAAGCGCAAGCAAACAACCCCCCACAGAAACTGTCATCACCAGTTTCTTCGGAAGCTTATCCATAAGTATTCCCGCTGCATAGCCAATTAAAATAGAACCAAGCATTAAGAATACATATTTCGGTTCTCCCCATGCGTAGAATACAAGGCTTGAAAGAAATAATACCAGATTCTTTCCCTTTGCCGGTGCAAGGTAGTACAAGCCAAGTACAACAGGTAAAAAATAGTACAAAAATGTAATGCTACTAAATATCATTGCCCGAATGCACTCCTCCTAATTAAATCCACAAAACATATCATTTATATGCAAATACGGAAAAAGTCCTAATGAACCATAGGACTTTTCCATACATCACATTCTCATTTCAAAAGTAGTATCGCTCCCACACAACATCGATAACACTCGTATCTTATTGTGCAATCACCTCTTCATACAATACATAAGCATTACCATATGCTTCTGTCACTTTCGTTTTAAACACATCAATCGTATCCCCCAAACCAAATGCAGAAACCACATAATCATCGATTACGATAATTACCATCTTCTCTGGCATACCACACATCCACTGCTTTGCCATAATATTGTCTTTTATCGCTGTAGCCACTACTTCTACATCTTCTTTACTCTCCGCTTTCACATGATACACACCTGCTGTGAAATTATTTGCCATCATGGCGTTCATCATAGAAGCGGCATCATCAATATTCTCCACTTGTGCTGTTGGGAAGCCCAAAGTAACATCTAACTCTTCTGCATTTGTCGCATCAAATACTGCCGGTCCCTCAAAGTTCTGGTTTGCGGAATCTCCACCTGCTACCGGGAACTTGTCCGCTTCTTCGTAAGTGCCCCAGACAGTTGTGAGGATTTCCAAAGCATCTCCAATTACCACTTCATTTTCTGGTGTATCACCCTCTGGTTTCGCATCATCACCTGCTACTGATTCTGTTCCCACTTCTGCACTATCATTTCCCATATCATTCGCATTCTCCTGGTTGCCACATCCTACCAAGGATAACATCATGCAAGTCATTGTAATTAGTATTAATCTCTTTTTCATTGTCATTCTCCTTTACCATATCATTTCTACTTATTCTAATATATCCGTATTTGTTTGCCTATACAAGCCTTTTCACGTATTGTAGCAAACTGTATAATTATTTCAACATTCCGATTGTTTTCTTGAAAAATCCGCCTTAATCTGAATGAATTCTTCTATATTTCTCATCACTACAAAGAGTCTTGCCCGATTTTCAAATTCCAGCCGCTCCACAGGAAGTGGTCGTTGCTTCATATACACATCCATCTCCCGAAAATATTTCATCATCTCATGTCCATCATTATCCCTGTGAAACTTCATCGCCATCATTTTGAGAAAATGAGAGATTTCCCTTGCTGTCTCTGGCGTGCTGTTAAGCTTTCGCACATTTTTGTACATCTCATATAAAACCTGACATTGGCGGTCCCGCATCAGAATATATTCGATGTCATAACGGTCATCCTTATTAAACTGGTTTAGATAATTTTCCTCTGCCAAATTCTTCGCTTTTCGAATCATTTTTCGTAGCTCAATAAAGCTTTCTGCGTTATAGTCTGTCATATCGACGTTTACAATCCGCTCAGACATTCGATTCAAAATCTCCACAATCTGCGTGTCAGCTTCTTCTTTCAGATTCTCGATAGCGTCCACATTTTTTCTTAAGTGCAGATTAGCAATGATACCAATGCCAACACCAATTACAAATATCAGTACCTCATTCATAATGGTTTGTCCATTCATCACTCCATAAGCAACAAAATGTGAGATGAGCACTGCATTAATCGTCATAGCATAGAACCAATGCAAGACATGACACAAAACAATATAGATTGAAAAATATATCAGAAAACCCGATATAGAAAAACCGAACAGTTGAAAACAAACATATGCCAATATCAATGATACAACAAATGCGTAAAACCTTGTGAGGGCAGTTTCCAATGTTTCCTTCTTAGTCGGTTGAATGGTAAGGATTGCAACAATTCCAGCAGATATCGAATGCTGCAAATGTAAAAACTCCGCTAAAGCGATTCCTCCTATTGCTGCGAGGATGATTTTTAAGGAATTTAACAACAGTAATCGATTTGCACATCTAATTTGTGTTATAGAAAGCTTCAAAGAATCACCACCTCATCTTATTCATAGTGTTTTCCTTTTTACTAGTTTTACTCATAAACAACGATAATTGGGTTCATTTTACTTTCTTACACTTAATTCTTGAAAGAAATATTCTACACATAAGATACCGACTTATGTGTAGAATACTTTTAATGGTAATTATTAATTCTGATATTATTTTACCGCTTTTTCCATAAACTCCAGATACTGCTCCTCTGGCAACGGTCTTGAAAAATAGTAGCCTTGTAGATAACTAACGCCCTTATCTGTCAACATATTCACCTGCTCTTCCGTTTCCACACCTTCTGCAACGATATGGCGCCCCAAACGATGAATCATATCTATACAAGAATTCAGGATTACCTTAGCCCCTTCACTATTAGCATCAAAGCAAGGCCAGATCAGACTCTTATCTAGCTTAATTAAGTCAAAGCCTACATCTGCCATCTTAGAAAGATTGGAGTATCCTGTCCCAAAATCGTCCATAGAAAATCCAAAGCCTGCTCCTTGCAAGCATTCCATATTCTGAGCAAGAATATCTTCTGCATTCACTGCTGCCGTTTCCGTAATCTCTAAATTGATGCAGGATGAAGAAAGTTCATATTTCTCCATACATTCGAGAAGCTGTTCCGGCAAATGTTTATCCACAATCTGCTTACCAGACAAGTTAACTTCAATGTACTCAATTCCCATACTCTGCAAATTATTCTCTTTATAAAACTTACAAACCTTTTCAAAAATAATTTGTCCTAATTCATTGATATATCCCCTGCGCTCCGCAATTGGAATGAACAACTCTGGTGACACAAACCCCACGGTTTCCTTGTCCTTCAATCGAACTAACGCTTCGGCAGACACAAATCGCTTCTTCTGCGTAGAGTAGATTGGTTGATAAAACACCTCTAATCCGTCTTCTTTGATTGCCTTTTGCACTAGCTGTTCCACCGTTGCATAATATTGATATTTCTCAACCATATCCTGGTTGATGACAAACTGCACTCTACCGTTGGCATCAAACTGGTTGCCATTAACAAAATCAAAGACATTCTCCACCTCCAAATAAGTGGTGGCGTAGGTTGGACACTCCAAAACCGTCAAACGTAAATCTGCCATTTCATGGTCAACAACTAATTCCTTCTGAATTGCTTCAACCAAACCATCTAACAGAAGCTGTTCACACTCTTTTTTGTCATTTAATATCACCGCAACCATCTGTCGATGACTGTGATATGCATCCTCTCCTGTATATGCAGACATCGCCCGGGCAATATGCTCCAAAATGTGTGCAAGCTCTGAATTACCATAGGTCGTACGCACTAGACGTTCATTCATAAGTGCAACATTTACAATCCAAAACTTCTGTTTCGATTCCAGTTTTTCTGTCACCACAAGACCATACGCTTTCTGACTAAACACACTCTCCATATCGCAGTCCATATATTCTCTTGGATTCTCCATGGAGATATAGACAAACAATGTCATCAACGCTAACGCCATAGAAGACAACAATAAATGAGGATACAGAAACTGTAACACTGCAATACCTAACCACACTGCAATACCTATTGTAATGGTACTTCTCTCATGTGGTACAAAGCAAGCCTTCTTGCGGAACAACCGAGCCAAGATCATACACATATAGACTGCAACCGATATATAAATCGTCAGTGCCATTGTTCCATAAGAATACACGCCATCTTCTCCAACATAGTAATGAATCCCACCAAACAAAACCATAACAAAAGCTATTAATAGCGGAATCATGCGAAGGAATAATTCTTTCCCTGTATAACGTCTTTGTTCTCGTTCTTTCACATCCACATAAAGATAAAGAAAGAAAATAGTTAAATCCAAGGTTCCAATAAAAAACTGGTGTGCAAGACGATTCAGCCATGGTAACACCTCGTCCGTATGAATCAGGGTATAAAGGGACCATAGTTCAAATACAATATTAAGCCCCGCGCTAGCCAAAAATGCTGCAAACAGTTTTGTCGATAAAAATGGCATTCTCTTGTTTCGAAAGAAATTGAATATAATAGTAAGCACTACTGCCAATGATACAATCTGTGTTCTGTATTCCATGTTTTCATCCCCTTGTATATAATACTTCATTACCTTTTCTTATAATACCAATTCTACTGTATATCAGCAAGTAAAATGAATATAAATTTTACGTAAAAAAGCAAGAATCTTCATTTCAAGATACTTGCTTTTTTATTTGACAACGATATTATTTTCTCTTTACTGGAATCCACACACCGCTTTCATAATTTGTAGCACTCATATCACCTTCTGTGTACCATTCAATATTCACATATTGTGCCACTTCATAATCCGGATTTCCCGGTAACCATTCCTTAAAAATCTGATTATTCAAAGCATGTAATGCTCCAGGCATCGGACCCACACAGGTAAACTTAGCCCATTCCATATCCTGAAACTCATAGACCTTCATTCCTTCCGGCACCTCACCGCCATCATAACGGCCAGCAATCATATAATGGAACTTACCCTTTTCTTCCATATCGTCAATACAGATACCGAACTCCGCAACTGCACAGCGAAGAACTGCCTCCTCAACAGCATTCTTTGGTTTCTTTCCCTTCCAAAACAATGGGATAATATATTGGTGCTGAAACTTTGTCCAATACTTTGGAATTTCTTCCTGTGCCGTCTCTGTTTCAAATACTTTATCAAAACCAATCACCTTGAAACCATTCATTTTCTCCACTACTACATCCATATCATTTCCTCCTTTGACTTCAATACGAATTTTCAGAGGCAGGAACATTTTGATATGGTCTGGTTTCTTCTTAATCTGTGCAGGACTTACGCCATGAAAGCGAGAAAATGCTTTCGTAAAGCTTTCCGGTGTCTCGTATCCATACTTGTATGCAATGTCGATAATTTTCTCATCATCCTGTACCACTTCTAAAGCAGCCAAATACAACCTACGGAACCTAATATATTCACCAATGGAATATCCCGTCATAATACGAAACACCTTTTGCAGATAAAAGGACGAAATGTGCACCTGTTCCGCCACATCCTCTGCGCGAATATCCTCTAGCAAATTCTTTTCCATGTAATCAATTGCACTTCTTAAGCTCTCTGTCCATTCCATCTTCGTTCCTCCTTCCTCATGACATGAGTATAGTGGATTCAATCATGATCTTCTTGTCCATTTGTGGTTTTGTTTGTCCCAAATTCTTGCCTGACTATTCTTCAGCAAACAAGACTTGCTCCACAAGTCCCGCTGCATCTCTAATACATTCTTGACATGGACGCAATACCTTTCCTGTATCTACACCTTTCAATTCCTTGCAAATCAAAGAACCATTCTGTTCCTGAAACTGATTGGTAATCTCGCGTGCCAATTGATAAGACTTCATCTTGCTATTCGGTTGCTCCAAATTACCAGTGCTCGCCTTCATTCCAGCTAACACACAGGCTCCCGTCACAGCACCACAGGTTCCCTGCATACCGCCCATACCTAAACCCAAGGCTTCTGTCATTTTAAACATAGTTTCCTCATCTACTCCCACCAAGTCACAATATGTACAGGCAACCGCCTGAGCGCAATTATAACCCTTGCTGTGTCTTGTTATCGTTTCTTCCACTCTTGTCTTCATACGTTTCTCTCCCTTTCATCTGTATCGAACCTTAAATCAATCATTACTCTTCACTCAATTTTGCATTTACATAGGTTACATAGATATGTCCTACCCCGAAAATAATCGCTATTATAATTAACAGCATATGTCTTAATGTACTTCCACTAAGCAAAAATAGCAACATTGGAATAATTACCAATGCCACTTTATTGTGACAACTTTCACAAAAACTGTCAAGAAAAAAGGAGTGCTGCTTAACAAAGCAACACTCCCACAACACCTGCTAATAGCATCATAATTCCTGGCACCACATATTTTCTTGGATGATGCCACAAATCACTTTCAATTTTCCAATTTCTAAGCGGACAAAACCACTCTAACAACACAGAGCCAATGGCACTAAGCAGAGCAAAACCAAATGCAATTCCCGCAAGTAACGGTGACACATCACCAATCTGCACGCGCCAGCTTATTAAAAAAAACAAATCTGCTATACTGTTACAGATAAATATAAAGAAACCGTATGGAAAAATAAATCTTCTCATTTGTCCCGGCATACTGCGCACAGCCTGTTCCAGAGAAGGATCACAGGAAAGTAAAATACATATCGGTGTATTCAGTGTTAAAATTGCAAATCCGATTGGCAATACAAAGGTACTACCCAATTCACCTAAAAGCATTGGCAATAACACTGCCACTCCCCACATAGCAAAGGTGTTCGCTATATAGTTTTTATGTGACGTCAGATAACGCAAAATATATCGACAAACAGAGTGGCGATTTCCACCATGACGAACACCACTTTTTTCGTTCCCTTTTTCTATGAAATCATAGGCATTTACAACGAACAACAAACCTACAGATACCACAGCATTGACCAAGACAACCAACCAAAACATATTCCATTGGTTTCCAATATAGATAACTATAAGCAACAGACCAATCCATAGAACGCCAAGCCACCTGTACTTTCTATAGACGTAAATGCACGCACTCATAAACACCGCATTGATAACACAGAACAGACTCGTCACAATTTCCATCCCTCTACAATCGGCAACAGCAAATACCACAGCTAATAAAGGACCACTGACTGTTACAATGGCATAGATTCCAACCGACACTATATAACTTAAGGAAAGCTTCCTATTACAAGTAGGTAACATCAACACATGTCTCATTTCCTCCATGTTGCTCGTAGATGAAAATGCCTGCCAAGCTGCACCCGCTGTCACCATAGATGACATGAGATATAACACAAATGGCGCAATCACAATATGAAATTCTGCCATTTTCAAACTACAAAACACGAACAGACAAACAAGTATATTCTTTCTCGCCTTTTCGTAGTTTGCTCCAAGCATTTTTTTACTGAACACTCTCATGAAGCTCCTCAACCTTCAATACCTCCCTAATCTTCACTGCATCTATCTCATCCTGTTCAAAGGTCTTGCTAATGCTTCCTTCCTGCAAAACAAGCACCCTGTCCGATGTCAGCGTAATGCTTTCTAGAATATGAGACGAAAACAATACCGTTCCGTATGCTCTATACTCTGAAATCAACTGATACAAAAATTCCGTGCTCTGAAAATCCAATCCATTCACTGGCTCATCTAATAATAGTAATTCTGGTTTTAATGCAAAGGCTGTTATTAAAAAGACTTTCTTTTTATTTCCCAAGGACAAATCCTTAATCAATACATTTCTGTATTCTTCAAAATGAAATCCCTGTACCAAAGACTCCACATCCACCTTTTTCTTTCCGTAAGAATCAAAGACATAAGATAGATATTCTTCAAAGGTAAAGTACCCAAATGCTTGATCATCCGAAAACACAGTATAACGCTCTTTCTTAAAAGCATTCTTTTTTAAACCAACTGCGCATCCTTGTAAAGAAATAGCCTCCACTTCATAGCTATCCAGCAAACCTGACAGCCATTTTAAAAGCGTTGTCTTTCCAGCGCCATTTAGACCAATCAGCCCTACCACCTCATGCTCCTGTAAGCCAAAGGATAAATCCTTTAATATCCTTTTATCTTTTTGATACCACGCATTCAAATGCTGTACCGATAATAATGTATGTTCCACTCTCTCAGTTCTCCTTGCTTAATTTTCTTTTGTTTTCTTCCACATAGAAACGCCAGATGAAAGATAGGCAATACCAACAACCACAAATAAACCAGCCATTCCCATATTACCGGATACAAGTCCAATAATTGCTACTCCCATCCAAATCAAACCTAATACTAAACGTAAATACATGCGATACATAACACATTCCTCCTAATCCTTTTTATGACTTGTTACAAGTCTTCTTACCAGGTTCGTGTAAACCATGCCGACATAAGACACCACGAATCTGTATACTTTCTTGTTTGCTATGTATGTATCATACTGCATTTTTCCTATATTTCATGAAATGTCCGTAAATGGTCATCTTTTGTCCGCGAATTGTTGATACGAGAACAAAGAGTCACTTGCGTCGCTTTCCCACCCCAGCAGAATTTTCTATAACAATAAAAGAACACACCCAACTTATGTAACCCAACATCAGGTATGTTCTTTTTCATCACCATATTCTATTCTCTGTAAACGCCTTCGTAGGATAATGTTGCAACCGCTCGAAATATATTGTCTTCACAAGTCGTTCGTACCATTCCATCATACTTCTCGGCAGCCGTCTGCGCACTCTTAAGCCCCCAGCCATGCAAACCGTCTTGCTTTTTCGTCGTCTGTAGCTCTCCGGTTTCCTTTTGTTCTACTGGGACTGTATAGGGATTTTCCACTTTGATTACAAGCATTTGATGAATGCGGCGTATTGTCAATGAAATTTTCCTATCCTCTTGATTTTCATTTTGCTTTGTAGCATCTAATGCATTATCAATCAAGTTGCCAATAATGGCACATATATCTACTCCTTGAATATTGGTATTCCGTGGAAATTCCACCTCCACATGGAATGTAATACCACACGCAGATGCAGCTGTCATCTTGCTGTTAATCAGATAATCCACCGTATCATCCCCAGTCCATACCGTATCCGTCATTTCCTTTACTGGCTCTTGCAGTGCATCCAGATAATCGGCAGCTTCCACATATTTTTCATGGGCAAGCATTTGTTGCAAGGCACCAATATGATTATGGAAATCGTGAAACAGCTTGGCATTGATTTCATAAGCCTGATTCAGTGTCTTGTAATCTTTTTCTAGAAGCTCGGCTTGTTCCTGTTTCAGTTTTACTACTTCCTGTTCCATCCTTCTCTGGTGAAGAATATACAAAAACAGAACATTCATCAATAGGACCATAGAAAATATCAACCACATATAAACGGTATCTGTGGGGATATACGAAATCTCCATACCGGAGATTGTAACTGCGGCAAACATTTCAATGATTGCTATCACTGAGGTAATTCGAAATACTTCTTTGGCGCCTATATCCTCATTTTTTATCACATATGTTAAAATAATTACACACAATATATGTACAATCCAAATCGGTAGCTGCCCATACAAATGTGCTGTATTCATAAATGATTCGGATTTCCACCACACACTACTCGCTGCACTTACGATAAATACACCCAGCCAAATAGCAATCTCATATAACATAACAACCAAGAGACTGTTCCGCATTTCAATCCGCAAAAGTACCTTTGCCAAAATCATCAACAATAGAATTTCTAGATATACCATCTGCAATTGGGATAATGGACATATATATATAACAACTGCTACCAAACCTCCGCAAATACTGGCAACTGCCATCTTCTTATTGGAAAGTTGCCCTGTTCGGTAAAAACGGGCTAGCACTAACATGCCGAGTAACACATGTACGATACTTGATAATAATATAGATGCAAAAACGATATACTCTGTCATATATGTGCCCCCCAATATGCATTAATCTGCTCTTTTACAGGCTGTAAATGAGAACGACTTATCACACAGCTTTCTCCATTTTTTAATACTGCCATTCCTTCCTTAATCTGCACAATATGAATCATATTCACAATACATCCACGTTCCACAAAAATGAATTCTTCAGAATCCAGTTCCTCAAAAACCTGCTGTAAACTCTTGCGAACCTTGGATTCACCTAATTCCGTTATGAGCCTTGCATTCTTTCCATCTCTCTCGATGTAATATATTTCTTTATATGGTATCTTTTCCAACCTCGTATTGGTCTGAATGGTATAGACCTTACCACTCTCCAATTCAATGAGTTTAACTGCATCGCGAATTGCCGCAGGCAAACGCTTTTTCATATCATTTTTTGGCACATATCGAAAAATTGATAATTCAAATGCATCAATGGCATATTCAATATGAGATGTGATAAATATAATTTTCACATTTGGTAAATGTGGTTTGATTTTTTCCGCCAGTTCCATTCCACTGTATTCCGGCATTTCCACATCCAGCAATATAAGGTCATAGAAAAATTGATCCTCTGTAATATCATATAACAGATTATCACTGTGCGTATATTGGGATATCTCTCCAACGCTACCACATTGCTGTAATACCTGTTCCACTACTTTTGTATGATTTTCTACATATTGATTTTCATCATCACAAATAGCAATACGTATCATTTGTAATCCTCTCTTCCCTTATCAGCCTCTAGTTTACATAACACTGAGCAATCGCATGTTTAATCACAATACATCTCTCTATTTTGACAACACATGTCAAAAATGTCAAGAAGGACCAAGATTACTCTCAGTCCTTCTTAATCTTACTCCCCACTGGCAGCCAAATCGCTTGCCATATTCTGTTTCATTGTCTTCATTCCCACATATACAGAACCACAAAATACTGCAACGGAAAATGCCAAACCGATTATCATTCCAGCCCAAGGAACGGAATACTCAATTCCAGTAACCATATTGACAAATAAAAAGACTACATAACTAACCAAATTTCCAATCAAGATTCCCCAGAAATTTGCAACTATTGTGGTAATAACACCCTCTAGAATCACCATTTTCATCAACCGGTTCTCTGATACTCCAATCACCCTTAGCTGCGCAAACTCCTTGCGCCTCATATGAATATTGCTAGCAGTGGTATTGATAATGTTTGCAGTAGTCACAATCACTAGAAATGCTGCGAAAATGAAGAAATACTTTAGCATTTGTCTTAACCCGCCAACACCTTCAACCATATATGTATAATCCGATTCATCATAGCTCTTCATACTGTCCACATTTTGCATCTGTAAAATGTCATTTTCTGACAAATCACCATCAATGTGGTATTGCATTCCTGTTACACAGCTCTCGTCCGTATCCGTAAAGGCATAGAATCTTTCAAGAGGAAGCACAATAGATATCGTCATTTCATAAGTCATGATATTGCTGTCATCTTTCACAATCCCTTCTACCACATAGGTTTTATAGGCCCCCTGTTTCAACAATTCCTCCTTGCACTCTGCAAATATTTGAGGGTAGATATACTGCTCCCCTTCTGGAACCTCCTCTAAACGTTCTATCAGTAAGCTTCGCATCTTTCCAGTATCCACAATATCGATAGTGTCACCAACCTTGTAATCACTATATGCAAAATCTTTCCATATATAACCGAGAGTCTCTTCGTCTTCCACCATACCTGTCGTTCCATTGACTAATACAATTCCATTCTCACTTACCTCTAATGTTCCGTCTATCAGTTGTGTTTCATACCTTGCATAATCCTCTTCATCATAGCCATAACACCTAAGAACAGACAGATGATATTGAGATGCTCGCTTATACTCCTCCTGTCGTTTTTCATAATCCTTTGAATCTTCATAAAACCAGTTTTCATCTGTATAATGGCTGAGCAAATCCACTGTATCCGCCACCAAAACATCTGCCTGATACATTTTCTTTGCCGATTGAACAGCGTTAACCTCTCCAATTTTTTCAAAATATTCCACAGTCGGAATGGATTTTTGTACATCATCAATGGTCTCATTAAGGCTAAGCGGGTTACAATAATAGACTTGATAATACTTATACATTTGGTCCATCAAGTCATAGTACTTCCCAACCGAATTTGATACTCCTAAAAAAGCAATCAACGCTGCGATTCCCAAAAACATAGCTCCCACATTCTTGTAAAATCTTCCCGGACTACGCATCAGATTTTTGTAAGCATAATCCCCTTCTAAGCCAAACAGCTTACCATATAAGCTCCTTTTTCTTCGTTTAATCTTCTCCTTACGGATTCGAAACTCACCCTTAAGAGCACTAACCGGAGACATTCCTGTTACTAGCTTACAATTTTCTTCCATAGCAAAATACAAGTCTACAAGATAAGCAATTATTATCAAAAATACAGGAAGTATATGAAAATTCATCTCAAAGGAAATGAACAATCCAACCAACCACATGCCTAATTGTCCAATTCCAATCCCTACAAGAACGCCCAACACCTCTAACACAACACCTTGCAAATAGATAACTGCTTTTAGCTGTCCACAGGTTGCACCGATACACCGCAAATTTCCGTAATCCTTAATCTGTTCAAACAAGGACAACTGTATGGAATTACGGATGACCCCCACTCCAAATATAGCAAAAAGAAAGGAAACCATCAGCAACACCAAAATCAATACATATGTGTCATTGCCCTCATATCCTTGTAGATAAAATGCCGCTAAATCCTGATTCAATTGGCCATCCACTCCATAGGTATCCCTTATATATTGAAAATTCTTGTCCATGTGGTACGGACTGTCCCCCACCACAAACAAAGCCTGTTCATAACTCTTTTCCTGATTATCTACATACCAACCACCCACAGAGGCTGTTTTTACCACCGAATCATTGCTGATGCTCTTAATCTGTTCCATGGTTTCAGTATAGAAAACCATTTCATAGTTACTTTCTTTCAGAACATTCTCTTTTTCCACATCTAGATAACTAAATCCTGCATTTAAAAGGATATACAAAACAAGAACCGTAAATGCTACTCCAAGGACAGTTATCATACTTCTTCTTTTATTCAATTTGAGATATCGAAGTGCTATTGATTTGTAATTTTCCATCTCCACACCTATCCTTTTTTCATGTTATTTGCATTATTTTTCAGTATCTCATATACCGCTTAACTCTATCTTTTCTTCCCAATGCTTTCCGTATCATTTATTGCTTATTCACTGCCTCAATTGGTCGGAGCTTTGCTGCCCACCGTGCAGGGAAATATCCTGCAATGACTCCAAGGCAGATTGCAAATAAAATAGCTACCACCGCTAACCACCAAGGAATCACTGCAAGCTGCTCCCCTGCTTCTAGCTCCATCACCTTTGTAGCAATTTTATTCACTCCTAGTCCTGTAATCAAATAGGAAACAGCCACTCCAATCACACCGCCAATAGCACCTAGAATTCCTGACTCTAACAAAAACAAATAGAGAAGCTCGTCCGGGTCACAGCCCAACACCTTAAGGATTCCGATTTCTTTGATTCTGTCATAAACTGCCGTCATCATGGTATTGCTGATACCGATTACCGCAACCAACAGTGCAATCATACCAATTCCTGCCAACACAACCTGTGCAATCTTAAGCATTCGGTTCATGGAATCCGCGTATTCCTTCTCGCTGTACGCTTGAAAACCACGTTCACTAATCTTATCCATAACCTCTTCTACATATTCCGCATCCTCTACGATTACATAAGCCTTACTGTATACCCAATCCTTATAGTTCTCTCCATCCTGGTTGACTGGCTGACCGATAATAGTGCCTTCACTCACTCTTTTTAAGAATGCCTTTAGGGTGTTCATTTCGCAATAAATACCCATGTCATATGCATTAGCTGTCATACCTGTTACAGCCAAACGATGTTTTGTCGGATTTTCACCCCAGGAGTTCAATTCTACTTCCAAACGTTCTCCGACGAAGGAAGGTCTATCCTCCTCCTCTAATTCTCCAAGAAACACACCGGAGGAGCTTTCATAAAACCAACTGCTTGCCGCATATCCCATAACAAGCTCGGGTTTTAATCCCTGTCCACTAGGTAACTCGCCTTCTGCCAATGTAAGAGTTTGCAAATATGACTGTGGTACACCTAATATTTCTGCATATCCTTCATACTTATCCACATACGCATATCCATACATGGTAAGCACCGGATACACCACTTCCACATGGTCTAATTCACCAATCATTGCAATGGAATCATCCGTAAGCATTTTGTCCTTGCGATTGGATTGTTCCATACTGCTTACTTCGATTCTTCGCAGTGTATCACCGCCAAAATCCTTCATAATCAGCTCCTTTGCGCCAATACCAACGGAAATGAGTGACACAATGGATATGACACCAATCACAACTCCAAGGATTGTAAGAAATGTCCGAATTCCCCTTTTTTTCATATTCGTAATGCACAAACGCCAAATCCATGCCATACTTAAAACTCCTCTAAGATTTTCTTCTTTCTCTTTACTCGTCTAACAATCACAACTGCTACAATTGCAACTACCACAATGGTTCCGATAATCCACTTCACCAATGTCCAGTCTGTTGTCTTCTTCTCTTCACCCTTTATCATTTCCAAGTCATCATATATCGGACTAGAAACTTTAAATTTCAATTCTTCCTTTTGTTCCTGCTTATTTCCTTCAATATCCTCATAGGTAATATAGAGATATGCCTTGCTATGTTCATAGGTCACTTCTGATGCCAATGTGATAATATCCACACTACCACTTTTTCCCGGCTCCACATTGCCCACAAAGCTTGACATTTCGTCCACACCGTCACCCTTGAGCGTTGCGATTACGTTATATAGCGAACCCTCTCCCAAATTGTTAATCTTTGCTGTAACCTCCACGCTATCACCAATATGTATGTCTCCACCTTCCACAAAAAGGTCTGTCACTGTCATTCTCTGCTCCATAGTCACAGGCAAGAAAATCGACTCATCTACTGTATATTCCATACCATTACTGCTCTCATATTCTGTCTTAATGGTAACCTTGTAAGACTTCTCCTGTAATCCTTTTACCGCTTTCAGTTTAAAAGATAAGGTTTCCTCTGCATTGGCATCCATAGACTCCACATAAGCAGTTCCTGCACCATCCACCGGAAGAAATTCACCATTTTCTGTAGCAACAGTCACCTTAATATTCTTAACCGTTGTCTTTGCAGCCGTGTTCTTCAAGGTAAGCTTTAAGTTAAAATTCTTACCTCCAACAACAGAACCACCCACAATCTCATAATTAGAAACCATCAATCTTGGTGTTGCAGCCTCTACCTTTGATGGTACACTTACAATACCGAAAAATATCGCCATCATGCCAAGAACACAAAACCATATATTCTTCATTCTCTTTATTCTTCTCATTTTCTTCTCAACCTTTCTTTCTACATCTTACCTAGCAAAATAATCAACACTTATTCATGAACCACCTTGATGGATTTACGCAGATTAACCGAACATCTGCCTTTTCTTATATCTTACACACCTTCTACAATCTCACCATCCGCAATACGGATAATTCTATCTGCTTCTCTTGCAATATCTATGTTATGTGTAATCAGAATCAACGTCTGGTTTAATTTCTTCACAGAATCCTGTAACAGAGTTATAACCTCGGTACCATTTTTTGAATCCAACGCACCAGTTGGTTCATCTGCCAATATAAGGGCTGGACGGTTTGCCAAAGCTCTTGCAATAGCCGCACGCTGTTGTTGTCCACCAGATAACTGATTTGGTAAATGTGTTTTTCTATCCTGCAAGCCCAACATTTCCATTATGTAATCCACATACTCCTTATCTGGCTTTCTGTGGTCTAATAAAATCGGCATCATAATATTTTCTTCCACCGATAATACTGGAATCAAATGATATGCCTGAAATACAAATCCGATTTTTCTCCTGCGGAACACTGACATCTGCTCATCATTTAGCTTTGTAATATCCTTACCATCTACCACAATTTTTCCACTATTTGGGGTATCTACACCACCAATCACATTTAAGAGAGTGGACTTACCAGAACCGGAAGCACCAACAACTGCTACCACTTCTCCCTGTTTCACTGTCATGCTCACATCATGTAAGCCCCACACACGGGTATCACCCTCACCATATACCTTTGTTACGTTTTCTAATGTTACGATATCCATATTCTTTACCATCCTTTCACATAATACTTTGATTATATTGTTTTATTACTCTCCACTAACTGCTAAATCTTCCGCCATACTCTGCTTCATATTGATAAGTGGTACATACACCGAACCGCACAGCACAGCAACTGACAATACCAAACCTAAGAGCATTCCGAACCACGGTATTGTGTAATGTACATCCCAAAGCATTTTCATGTAATAATACACACCATAGCTAAACAGATTGCCAATTATAATTCCTATTACATTCGCTGCAATTGTCGTAATCACACCCTCTAGCATTACCATTTTAATTAAACCTTCCTTGGATACACCAATCACTCGAAGCTGTGCAAATTCTTTTCTTCTCATATGAATGTTACTTGCTGTTGTATTGATGATATTCACACTACTCACCGTTGCAATGAATAGCATAAATACCAGTACATACATGGTAGCATTCTTCATTCCTGCGATAACTTCTAGAAATATAAGATAGTCTGCATAATAATCAACACTCTTTTCTTCATTATAGTAGTTAAAGTTATAACACTCCTCCATGGATAAATCCCCCTCAATATGATACGCCATTCCAACTACAGCATTTTCATCTAGTCCAGTCATAGCAAAGTATCGTTCAAGTGGCAGAACAATGGAAAACTCTGGATTGTTAATGTTCACATCTCTATCCACAATACCCTCAATTACATAGGTCTCGTATTCTCCTTGCTCAATTAAAGCTTGTCTGCATTCCTCTACTTTCTTAGCTCGATATTCCATGAAGGATTCGCCATCAATTTCACCGCCATTTTTTTCTGCTTGTTCCTGCTTGCCCTCCATCTCTTCTACCAACATGGAATTTAGCTTTTTCACGTTAACAATCTCGATGGTATCGCCCACCTGATAGTCTGTGATTGCCGTTTCCATCATAGCACTTGTATACATCGTGTCTCCTTGGTCATCTGTCATTTCCACCATTGTCTTAGTTCCATTGACCACCACAATTCCATTCTCACTGACATCCAAGGTTCCATCTATCAAATGCTCCTCATATCTAGCATAATCCTCTTCGTTATATCCATAAATCATAAGTGTGCTTCGGAGGTTTTTGTAAAAAAGCTGTATCCACTCATCTCTGTCCTCATGCTCCTGATAGATGCTTCCCAACGTTGGATTATCCGAGTAGGTATCCACCAAATGATCCTTGATTGCATTATCATCCACCAGCATTGCCTGTGCTTCATACATTTTTCGAACTGCTGTGACATTTTCATGCTCCGCTATCCGCTTCAAAAACTCTGTATCTGGCATCAGTTTCTGAGCTGATTCTATGGAGTCATCAATCTCTATTCCTGAAGTATAATCTATCTGATAATAGCCACTCATATCCTCCATATCATCCATATAGACATCAAACAATTTCACTGACCCAAAGCAAGCAATCACGGCGGTAATACCAATGAACATAGCACCTACACTCTTGTAAAACTTACCCGGACTTCGCATCAAGCTCTTATATGCATAATCGCCTTCGATGCCAAATATCCTTCCATAGATGCTTTTCTTTCTTAACTTAATCTTTTCCTTGCGGATTCGAAACTCTCCCTTTAGAGCACTCACCGGAGACATTCCCGTTACTAGCTTGCAATTCTCCTCCATAGCAAAGTACAAATCGCCAAAGTACGCAATTAAAATCAACACAATTGGTATGGCATGCACAGTAAGCTCAAAGTTGATGAGAAGACCAACTAACGACATTCCAAGTTGTCCGACCACAACACCGATTACAACACCAAAACTCTCCATAATAGCACCCTGCGTATAAATGATTGCCCGTAGCTGACTCTTGGATGCTCCAATACAGCGTAGATTTCCATAATCCTTAATCTGCTCAAATAAGGAAAGCTGAATGGAATTACGGATAACTCCCACACCGAAAATTGCAAATATATATGCTACCAACAAAGAAAATATTATCAATATGTATATGATGCTGGAGTCACTTCCTTGGAACGAAAACGCTGCAATAAACTGGTCAATCTCACCCTCTACCTCATAGGTAGATGTCAGATATTCAAAGTTCTTATCAATGCGATATGGGCTGTCTCCCTTAATAAACATTGCGTTTTCATAACTTTTCTCACTAGACAGAAACCACTCACCGATATAGGCTTTCTCTACAATCGGATCTTCCTTAATCTGTGCAATCTGCTCCGCAGTCTCTGTGTACAGAATCATCTCATAATCGCCATAAAGATTAATGTACTCTTCTTTCATATTGTCCATATAGCTAAAAAGCATATTCAACAGAACATACAATATTAGTACTGTCATCGATGTTCCTAATATGGTTAAGATTGTTCTTCGCTTATTCAGTTTTAGGTACTGAATCGCAAGTGCTTTGTAATTTCCCATTTTCTCTCCCCTTCAAAATTAAATACTTCACTATAACAATCGACTAGGCTGATTTCTCCTAGATTTAGTTAACAAAAATGAGTATAGTTGATTCAAACTATACTCATTATAAAATACCAATATTACATTATCATGACAGGCTATCTTACAGTTTTGTAAGATAATCACTTTACTTCACAAAAGTTAATACAAACCAAGTATACGCTCCCTCTTCACTCTGTACACGAATCATGCCGTCCATCCCCTCAATAATGGACTTGGTGAGCGACAATCCAATTCCCACACTGTTGGGATTGACCTCCTGATGAACACGGTAAAAGCGCTTGAAAATGTTAGGCAACTCACTTTCTGCAATTCCAACGCCCTCATCCTTCACATAAATCCTAGTGTAAACATTGGTGTGTTCCACCCCAATCCAGATTCTTTTTCCTTCTCCGGAATAATCTGAGGCATTTTTAAGGAGATTAATTAATGCTTCTGTCAACCACTCTCCATCACAAAGCATCATAACATCCTCATCACAATCCACCAACAAGGTCTGATTTCTTTTCTGAACAAGAAACTGTACTCCCTCTGCTGCCTGCATAAGAATCGGCTTTAGTGATACTTTCTTCTTATCAAACTGAATGGCTCCCGCCTCGATTCGGGCAAGCTTTAGCATAGATAACACCATCCATTCCATACGACTTAGCTGATTCGCTGCTTCGCTCAATATCTGTTTCCGCTTTGCTTCATCCGCAATCTTATCCTCTAACAACAAATCTACAAATACATTCAATGATGCCAACGGAGTCTTTAATTGATGAGAAATATCCGAAATGATATCTCTTAAAAATATCTTCTCGTTCAATTCCCGATTGCGATTCTCCTGAAGAATTCCCACCACCTTGTAAAAGTTGGTGTATAACACTCCCACAGCACCTTCTTTGTACTGTTCTTCTGGAAGTTCTTCTTTTCCCTCCATCATTTCTGACATCATTTCAGAGATGGTTTCTACCTCCGTATACACATGGTTCAATCGTCGATATGTAATGATATATATTACAATCAAACAGATTGCAAACAGCAATACAACACTGCCATCCTTCCACGTCAATTCCCCATGCTGCCACCAAACAAATCCGACACACACTAACAGACATATTATGGAAACCAAACTATATTTGATTGTAAATTGATTGCGTTCATAGTTACTCTTCATTTTCTTCTCCCATATATGATACCAATTCTGTTCTCCAACGAGAAGTAAAATCGTTTCTTAACCGCGTTTCTTAAACCGATATCCAACACCTCTGACTGTCTCAATCCATTCTGCATCCTTGCCTAATCGGTCACGCAAACGCTTCATATAAACAGACAATGTGTTATCATCAATATAATTCTCTTCTGCGTCATACAAACGCTCTAACAACTGATTTCTGGTTAACACTTGTCCTTCATGCAAAATCAATTCCTTTAACAAACGCAACTCACTTGGGGTACAATCTACATATTCACCCTTACATTGCAACCGGAACTCCTCTAACAAAAATAGATGTTCACCAAATTGATGAGACATTTCTGGTCTGCTACCGTGTTGTATTTGATATCTTCTGATATTCGCTGCAATCCGGGATAACAATTCCTTGACTCTGTATGGTTTTGCCACATAATCATCTGCCCCTAATTCCAACCCCTGTACAACATTTACTTCCTCTGCTACTGCAGTCAGAAATATAATCGGAATAAAAATGCTTTTCTGACGAATCTCCTTGCACAAATCATAACCAGTTCCATCTGGTAACATTACATCTAACAAAATCAAATCAAAAGACTGTGTAAGTGCATTTCTTGCACTTTCCAAATTACTAACATGAACTACATCATACCCTTCTGCCTGCAATGCATATTCGGTTCCCATTGCCAATGCAAAGTCATCTTCTACCAACAAAATCTTATGTTCCATTCTCTACTCCACCCACATCATAAATTTCAATATATAACATATGTATGTCAAACAATTCAATTCTCAACACCAGTTTCAATGTCATCATAATACTCTTCTTATTGTAACGAATCCCTCACAAAAAGTAAAGGTTGGGTATTACACTCCGTAATATCCAACCTTGCTATTCTTCTCTTATATTGCGATTCACATTCCAACAAACCGCTTGTCCATTAGTATCTGTAAACCTTCATAGTTCTTCTACCAAACTGCAATGCCTTTGCATGTGTTGCAAAGAAAATATCAATGTGATTACCTCTAACACCGCTACCACAATCCTCTACAGTATAAACGACACCACCAATCACTACCTGGGTACCAAATGGTAAAATGCTTGTGTCTGCTGCAATCGTTCTTCCCTCAGTAGGAACTGTACCACTTGCTGTTCTATTACTACCACCGCTACACTTCTTACAACCACAATACGCTGTAATTGTAAACGTTCCAATTAAATCGCCGGACTCTGTTGCTGTAACTGGAGTTGTAGTCGCACCTTCATAAGACTGGCTCTCCTCTTCTCTTCTCTGAGCTTCTGCTGCCGCTGCCGCCGCCGCTGCTTCCTCCGCTGCCTTTCTAGCCGCTTCCTCTTCCGCACGTCTCTGCAATTCCTCTGCTGATACTGCGATTTCATATAACTCTTCAACATGTACCAATTCTGCGGAAACATAACCTGTCTTACCATCTTCCAACATAACTGGCAACCATTCAATCTCTACTGTTGCTTTCTCAGTCTTTGCTACATTCGCATCTGCAAGTTCTGTTGTTGTCTCTGTTGTAGCATTCACCACAATCTCAGTAGCAACTTCCGTTGTCTTTTCGTTCGGAACATCTGCTACCTTCAACGCAGATTCAGCATCTGATATCTCAACATCTTCTTCCTCATCTTCCGGATTCTCTAATACAGTAATAGTATCATCCTTATCCTTCACAACAAGAATCTCAGAATCGGTTGACATCTCGGCACGAACATTCACGCCATCCTCTAAAACAGTACCTCGAAGTGTTACATAATCCTTTGCAAACTGTGCTGCCTCCTCACCGGTCAACACATATTCACTCATAACGTAACCTTCTACATCACCAGACTTAATCTTAACCCAGTCACCTTCTACACCAACAACCTTTGCGATTGCTCCGTTATTCATCTGTCCTACAAACTCTGCATCTGCACTTGGATTGCTTCTGATATTCAAGGTTTCTTCCACCTTAGCAATACATCTGTTACCAAATGCATCCTCTTCCTGCACCAAAATCTCCATCTCAACTTCTGGCACGGCCACATTGCTTACAACTTCTGTCACTGTACTTGTCAATTCGGTCTGAACTTTCTCTGCAAGAATTGCTTCCTTAACCTCTGTTGACTCTACAACCTGTGTGGATTCCGTAGCTCTTTCTGTTGCTTTCTCTGTTGTGGTAACTTTCTTAGAACTCTTTGTTTCTTCGCTATTGCTAAACAATGCATCCTTAACACTTACCTCAACCTCTGCAACCTTAGCTTCTTCCTTAGACTCTGAAGAAACCAAAACAACTGCACCGACTATCATTGCCATTAAGACAACTGCAATCAATCCAATCTGCATATTACGTACAAAATATCTACTATTAAAAATGTTCTTCTTTGCATATAACTTATAGCGTTCTGCCATTACAGCCCTTCTGCTATGTCTCATACAATTATCCTCCGAATTATCCTTTGGACCAAAATGTTACAAACTTGTTACATGTGTAATATAACATTTAACAATATAATTGTCAACCCCTACAAATTGCACACTTTGTTGGTTTTTTTCGACTTTTTTACATGAAATAGCGTATCATTTCCGACATAAATATGTTAAGATATCTTTACATTTGTATAAAAAGCACAAAACAAACATAACAATTATACATTTTACACTATATTATAGAAGAAACAGGAGTATTTATATGAGTTTATTACGGTTAGATAAATTACTAGCAGATGCCGGAATTGGTACTCGTTCCGAGGTAAAAGCATATATCAAAAAGGGATTTATCTGCGTCAATGGAACCCTTGCCACAAAACCAGACATTAAGGTATCCACAGAAACAGACCAGATTACCTTCCATGGAGAACCAGTGATTCTCAATGATTTTGAATATTACATTTTGAATAAGCCTGCCGGTTATGTCAGTGCAACCAAGGACAATACAGCACCTACTGTACTGACGCTTATTGAAAGCAACCGAAAGGATTTGTTCCCAGTAGGCAGATTAGACAAGGACACAGAAGGACTTCTCTTAATTACCAATGACGGTTCTCTATCTCATCGACTTCTATCACCAAAACGACATGTGGATAAAACCTATTACGCTGTGGTGGAAGGAATCGTGACCACTGAAGACATTGTTGCCTTTAAAAATGGATTAGAAATTGGGGATGAAGACTTAAATGTTGCCTTACCTGCTACACTGACAATTCTCGAAACTGACAACCACTCCAATTATTCACGAGTTCATATAACCATTCAGGAAGGAAAATTTCATCAGGTAAAACGAATGTTTCAAGCTGTAGGTAAGCAGATTACTTACCTACAACGAATCGCATTTGGTCCAATTACTTTGCCAGATGACTTAGCATTAGGTGAACATCGTGCCTTGACACAAGAGGAGTTACATGCATTACAGACTTGTGTATAATCTATAAGCCCCTCACAATTCAACCCTTCATCGCACGATAACATGTCCACACGACGCTTTAGCAATTTAAAGTGTTGACACATTTTAATTCACATACTAAAATAGAACAAGACGTAAGGATATCGAGGTACATATTTTATGAATGAAACAACAACCTTTCGCATCGGTTTCATCGGTTTAGGCTTAATCGGTGGTTCCATTGCAAAATCAATTAGACGAATATTTCCAGATTCTGAAATATTAGGATTTGATGTAGACCAGAATGCATTAACATCTGCACTAACAGATGGCACATTAACCACAACGGTTACTTCCATTGAAGCTATGGGAGACTGCGATTACATTTTCTTATGCGCGCCAGTGCATTACAATATCGCTTATCTTCCCATTTTGAAACGGATTATGAAACCATCTTGTGTTCTTACAGATGTGGGAAGTGTAAAAAGCGACATTTATCGCGCCATTGCAGATAACCATTTAACAGATTACTTCATCGGTGGACATCCAATGGTTGGTTCTGAGCGTAGTGGCTATGACGCTGCAAATGATCGTTTAATTGAAAATGCTTATTATTTTGTTACTCCATCTGCAACCGTAGATAACTGCAAAATAGAAGAATTCAAAACATTTTTAGAAGATTTGGGAGCTATCCCTATTGTATATAGCCCTGAAAGACACGATGAGATTACGGCTTATATCAGCCATATCCCACACGTGATTGCATCTTCCCTTGTGAACCTTGTTGCATCTAAGGAAGATGACAATGGCATGTTGAAACAATTAGCCGCGGGCGGTTTTAAGGATATCACAAGAATTGCATCCTCGAATCCTGTGGTTTGGGAACACATTTTACTGAGTAATCCAGAGCATGTAACCGCCGGACTCAAAGTCTTTATTAAACAATTAGAAAACATGATTAACGCTATCGAATCCGATAATGCGCGCGAAATCTATTCCTTTTTTGACAGTGCCAAGAATTACCGCAACTCTATCCCGGAGCACGCAACTGGCGTTATCCGAATGAATTACGAGGTGTATGTAGATATTCCAGACGAGGCAAATGCACTAGCAAAGGCAATTTCTCATGTAGGTGAAGCCGGCATCAACTTAAAGAATATCGGTATCACACACAATAGAGAGGACAACGAAGGTGTACTTCGTCTTTCCTTCTACGATAACGAATCTGCCGTAGCCGCTGCTGCATTACTTCGTGAGAAGAATTATCAGGTGTACGAGCGATAATATGCACCTTACAACAACCAAGTTTTTCAACCTATCACACAGGGATGATATAGGCTATACATCATAACAAATATGGAAAGGATTCATGAAATTATGATAATGAAACATTTTGACAAATTGAAGGGTGAAGTCACTGTACCCGGCGACAAATCCATATCTCACAGAAGTATTATGCTAGGTTCCCTTGCCAAGGGAACCACAGAAGTAACGGGATTCTTACAGGGTGCTGACTGCTTGTCTTCTATCTCCTGTTTTCAGAAAATGGGCATAGAAATTGAAAATGATAAAACAACCAATACTGTACATATACGCGGAAACGGCTTGCGAGGGCTATCCGCACCCACAGCTATCTTAGATGTTGGGAACAGCGGAACTACCACACGACTCCTGTCCGGTATTCTGGCAGCGCAACCATTTACTTCTATTGTAGACGGAGATTCTTCTATCCGAAAACGTCCCATGGGACGCATTATGACTCCTCTTTCCATGATGGGAGCTAAGTTTGAAAGTCTAGAAACGGATAATTGTGCACCATTTAAGATAAGTGGTGGCAATCTACAGGGAATCCACTATGAATCTCCCGTTGCATCCGCTCAGGTGAAATCCGCAATTTTACTTGCAGGTCTTTATGCAGAAGGACAGACTAGCGTGACCGAACCTGCACTATCTAGAAATCATACAGAATTGATGTTTGAATCCTTTGGTGTGGATATCCAATCAGTGGGAACCACTGCTACGGTTACTCCCGCAAAGGAATTGATTGCTCAGAGAATTGAAGTGCCGGGGGACATTTCCTCCGCAGCATACTTTATTGTAGCCGGACTAATTACTCCAAACTCAGAAATTACAATTAAGAATGTTGGCATCAACCCAACCAGAGATGGTATTCTCACTGTTTGCAAGAACATGGGAGCTGATATTACGCTTTCCAATGTAAAAGACGACATCGGTGAACCGGTTGCAGACATTACAGTCCGTACCAGTTCCTTACATGGATGTACCATAGAAGGCGATATTATTCCAAAACTGATTGATGAAATTCCTGTGATTGCTATTATGGCAGCGTTTGCCAATGGAACAACCATAATTAAGGATGCTCAGGAATTGAAGGTAAAGGAATCTAACCGAATTGATGTCATGGTGAACAACTTGTCAGCCATGGGCGTAGATATCGAAGGAACGGAAGATGGCATGATTATTCGTGGTGGCAAAACCCTTCACGGTGCCACCATTGATTCTAAACTTGATCATCGCATCGCCATGAGCTTTGCCATTGCCGGCGGATTAGCGGATGGAAACACCGAAATCCTTGGTGCGGAATGTGTGAATATCTCCTATCCAACCTTCTATTCGGATTTGGATATGCTGATGAGATAAAATAATTTTCACAATGAAACAAATTGACGATTGCGAAACTCCAATTTAGATTGTGAACATTGTACAAGTTTAACAAACCAACGCAGGCACGTTCGCACTACGGCTGAGTGCGTAGCAGTACTAAGCTCGACGAAGTCTCGCTAAGTGCTGACGGACCCCGACGTACCTGCTTATGGTATTTGTTAAACTCGTACAATTCAATATAGGTTTTCATGAGTTTCGCAATCGTCTATGTAAAAATGTAATGCTTTTTGTATATATCATTTATTCTTTCTCATAAAGACAGAACCATCCTGTACGCCACTCATCACCTTATGGTCATAATATGAAATATCTGCTGAACCTTCTTGTATGAACGCCAAGGTTCCATCCTCTCGAACTTCAAATCGGTATTCATACAAACCATCACTGGTTCTAGCTGTCATAATACCATCCTTAATAGAATAAAATCCCATACTCAAATAAGAACTAGAATAATCATATGTAAATGTAAATTGCTTATGTTTATCAATTGTCAGGCATGGTGCTAACATAGCAGAATCTTCGCCGGACAAGCTCATGTAATAAGTGCCTTCTAAAAGCGTCGTTGTATCTTCTGTTGTTTCACTTTCTAACAACTCGGACGAAGGAGAATCCCCAGACATACGCATTCCAGTCACATACATTCCGATAAAAACAAAAAACCCTACTAAAACAATGCAGATTATTGTAATTATGATTATCTTAGTTTTCTTTTTCATTGAATTTACCTCCACAATCACCAAACACTGACGGATAATCACTTCTCATCATAAAATTTTGTAAAAATCATTTGGCACTTGAGCAAGTTTTTCAGGTTGCTCAACATTTACTCCTTATCCTTCTTTTCGGACAATGCAATAAATGTTGCTATAGCACCAAAAACACAACCAGCTACTGGCCAAATAATCCAGCTTCTTCCCCAGTCACGTGTAATAAAACTATACGCAAGGAATAGCGCAGTGATTAAACACCAATATACGCCTGCCACCAATCCCATCAGGGTATCCTTTTTATCTACATTTTTCTTTCTTGAAACGCTATATTCTTCTCTCTGTAGCAACACATTGTACATTCCCATTTTCATTCCACAGCGAACAAACAGATATACTCCGACAGCTACAAAAAACAATAAAATAATCCCAGAAACAGAATCATCCCAGATTTCATTTCCCGTTACTTCTGTAGCATATTCCATACCTACACCAGATAAAACACCGAATAGGATTAACACAATTCCTACTGTAATTCCCACTGCAAATTTACGTTGAAAACTGTCCATTTCCTCTTCTATCCTCTGTTTTTCACCTTGTGGTAACACAAATGGAACCTTCTGTAAATATTCATATTTGCTAAGTACCATACCTGATGGTACAAAAAGTGCAACAGCAATGGTTACACAGATTAACATAGGAAAACTTGCCAATGTCTCTCCATTTACTGAGAATAACGACACGGATAATACTTCTGTTAATTCCACGAATGCTGCACCTAAAATGCACAGAAAAACACCTAATGCAATATGTTTCGTGGATGATATATATGTCTTCTTATATGAATTGATTTCATCCACACTAAGTTCCTGTAACATTTCTGGCTTTTCTTCATATTTCATTGCTACTTCTTCATCTACTTCTTGATATATATCCGATTCCACATCACCTGCAACTTCTTCTGAAACACTTTCATCTTCCTTTAACAAATAATCTGTAGAGACACCAAAAATCTGGCTCATAGCCACAATCTTATCTAAATCCGGCATAGACTGTCCTGACTCCCACTTGGAAACTGCCTGCCGGCTGATGTCCATTCTCTCAGCAAACTGCTCCTGGGATAAACCTAACTTTCTTCTCTCTTGGTAAATCTTTTCTGCTAACTTCATGTTTAACATCTCCTTTTGTTTTTTTCCCATACTACAGTTTCACCTCCATTTTCTTCCACCAAGTCTACCTTGAAATTTGTCAACCAACAGTTGCAAGCCTTGATTTCACTAGCTTTTTGTTATATTATTCCATCTAAACTTTTTACAATCTTTCTATATACAGCTTTTAACCACCAAGATTATGTCAACTTCTTTTCTTAATAATCATAGCATCCCCAAAAGAAAAAAAACGATATCTCTCCTTCACAGCCACCTCATAAGCATGTAACATTTTCTCTCTGGTAGAAAATGCAGACACCAACATAAGCAATGTGGACTCTGGCAAATGAAAATTCGTAATCAATGAATCCACCACCTTAAATTCATATCCTGGATAAATAAAAATCTCGGTCCAGCCACTTCCGGCATGAACCACTCCATTGTCATCTGCAACAGACTCCAAGGTTCTCGTACTGGTGGTTCCCACAGATATTACCTGATTACCTCTTGCCTTTGCTGCATTGATTTTAGCAGCTTCCTCCTCTTCCACCATATAAAACTCTGAATGCATATGATGTTCAAGAATGTTATCCACCTTAACCGGACGGAAAGTTCCAAGTCCCACATGGAGGCATACATGGGCAATCTCCACACCCTTGTCCTCTAGCTTCTGCAATAGCTCCTTTGTAAAGTGCAAGCCTGCCGTTGGAGCTGCCGCCGAACCATCATGCTTTGCATACACAGTTTGATAACGATTTCTATCCTTCAACTGATGTGTAATGTATGGTGGCAATGGCATCTGACCGAGCTGATCTAGCAACTCTTCCCAAATTCCTTCGTACTCGAAACGAATCAAACGATTACCTTCCTCTACTACGTCAATGACCTCTCCTACAATCAAGCCCTCGCCAAAGGATACTCTTGCGCCAGGTTTCATTTTTTTACCGGGCTTTACAAGGGTTTCCCAAACCTTTTCTTCCTTGCGTTTTAACAAAAGCACTTCAATAGATGCCCCTGTATCTTCCTTCACACCCATCAAACGAGCTGGAATTACTTTAGTATCATTGATTACCAGGCAATCCCCTGGGTTTACATAATCTAAAATATCATAAAAATACTTATGTTCGATGCTTCCATCTTCCCTTCCAATTACCATGAGCTTGGAATCACTCCTCTGCTCCAATGGGTCCTGTGCAATCAATTCTTCTGGTAAATCATAGTAAAAATCACTCAATTTCATAATTTCATCCGTCCTATTCTTATTGCTATCTTTATCACCATTTAAGTAAAAGTAGGTGGTCTTCATCTTTTTACCTACATTTACTACAATATTCTTTAAAACCTTATATTTGTCCAAATAGCTTGTACTTAACTACCGCAAAAGCTTCCCTCACATACTGGTTGGGTATGGTGTACCATTTTGTCGGTGCACCTAAACCCTCTACATTGGCAAGTCCCTGTTTCTTTGCCACACCAACTCCCCGGTAAACGTGAAAATGATTTGTCACCAAAACCACCTTGGTATCTGTGCTATCCATTAACCTTTTACTAAATTCAATATTCTCATGGGTATTGGTAGATTGGTCTTCTAATATCAGACGGCTATCGTCCAAACCCTTTAACTTCAAATACTCCGCCATGGCATAGGCTTCCGTTACATCCTCGCCAGGTCCTTGTCCGCCAGAAACAATTACTATAGAATCTGGATTATCTACAGCATACTCATAAGCAGTATCTAGCCGCGCCTGTAGCGCATAGGTAAGATTCCTCCCCTTCACCTGAGCACCAAGAACTAATACATAATCTGCATCCCGCTGCGGGGTTTTACTACCATAACTGACAATGACACATTCTGTCACTATGAATATTAGGAGTAGAATGGCAATTAAAATGCCGCCAGTCCACCTCACTCCTACTGGTATCACAATCTGCTTTGCTATCATATACTTTAATATTGGTTTTACGAGCACAAACACTAATCCTACAATCAACCAAAAATAAGTAAATACATTGGTCAAGTCTACAAATATTGCGTACATTAAAAAATATAATAAACACAATATTCCGATTACCAGAAATATATTGGTCAACAAAGTTGCTTTTCCTTTCTTCACTCAAACTCACTCCAAATTCCTTTATATTAAACAATACGCTAGGACTATACACCTTCTGCATTATACCCTTTTCTCATAAACAAAACAAGAGCGGTTCACAAGAACCGCCCTGTTAATGATTTACCTTCGTTATTTCTTAATCTTAGCTTTCTTATTCAGTCCTTTCTTATAAAGAAACTTCTTATAACTCTTTAACGATTTCTTAGGAACTGTCACCTTTGCATTTGCTGGTGTTCCTTTAAATGCCTTGTTACCAACCTTTTTACTAGTCAACTTCGTAGTCTTAATTTTAATCGTTTTCAACTTCTTACATCCCTCAAATGCTGACGTGCCAATTTTGTTCACTGTTGCTGGAATGGTAATGGACTTCAATGACTTACAATTATAAAAAGCTTTATCTCCTATAGTGGTTACATTCTTTCCTATTGTTGCAGAAGTTAGTTTGGTACAACCGCTAAATGCATTTTTCTGAATACTTGTAACCTTATAAGTAACGCCATCAATGGTTACTGCATCCGGAATCTTAACGCTCTTTACCTTTTTATTCTGTGGTTTAGAAAATGCTACCGTACCATTGGTTACATCCGACTTTGTCACTACATACTTTTCATTGGTTTCTTTATCAGTGAGTGTTGTTCCCTTTGTAGCAGGTTCTGGTGTAGTTGGCTCTACCTTCGGTATTTCGCTACCTTTGGTAATAACCTGCTTACAGACAGTACAATACTCATCTCCTGTATATCCAGCTTCTGTCTCCGTTGCATCCTTCTTATTCTGAATCTCAATGGTGTGACCTGTTGCTTTGATAATTCCCCAAGTAGTGATATCTGCAATTTCCTTTGTTCCTGCTTCATCTTCATAATTCTTACTACATTTCTCACAGTGATAGTATGCCTGTTTACCGTCGGTGGTACAGGTTGCATCTACCTTTTCTACCAAAACTGAGTTACATTTATGTGATGCTGTAAAGGTATATTGGACTGTTATGTTCGAGGAACTAGCATATGTGCATTTTGCACTTTTTCCGTTTACTTTGGCTGTAGTACTCTCTAAAAACTTGAATCCTTCATTTTTGTTCAATGTGATCGTTACTGTATATTTATTCCCCTCTTTGAAGGTGCTTGTACCAGTCAAATCCATATATTGATCTGCATTGTCATCATGCCACTTAAATCCATTCTTAAATGTAGTTCCATTGGTTCCAAGACTGCAATATTTTTCCTCTACAATCTGCGTAGTGTAAGGCGCATTACCATCCACTGGTTGTGGGATGGTTAAATCCACACTTGAAATATTTCCTATACAGGTAAACTCCTTAATAAGAAGTGCTATTCTCGTCCCATTTACAGTGGTATATGAAACTGATACATTTTCTCCGTTCAAGGTTCCTGAATCCACATTGAAGCTATATCCTTCTTTTGCAACTATTCTTACATATACTTTGTATTTATGCCCACCACGAAATTTGTCTACTCCTGCTTCCATAGTCTGGTCATCATCTTCAATCCACTCAATTCCATTTTCGTATCCCTCATAATAGGTATATCCGCCAGCACCATAAGATGGGGTGAAATCAGGAAATGCTCCCTCTATCGGTTCATCGATTCCACCTACCGATATTGTTGCAATTTCTGCTCCATTACAGCTAAATTCATATTCAATGGTTACAACAGTATCCCCTTGTGTAGACACGGTCATTGCATCAAGACCATTAATCTTACCAGTAACCTCAGGAGAACCCTCTTCATCACCAGTATCTGTTTTAAATCTATATATATCTTCGTCCTCCACCTCAAGCATAACTTGCACCTTATATTGACGATTTGCCTCAAAAACAGCAGCGCCCGTTAACATAGTTTCTCCTTCTGTCACGTCATACCACAATACTTCGTCAACAGAATATTTCGCATCATCATCCACTTGAACCTCTTTATCCGGCGTTTCCCCAACTACTGGCACATCCATACCTGTAACAGCCACTTCATCTATTCTCGCATAATCACACTTCCCAAATGTGTAATTCACTGTAATAATATTTTTCGCACTATAACCACTAATAAGGATTCCCTTACCTGCACTGTTTCCGTTCACCGTTGCGCTCGTTTTGGGTGTATAATTATCATCGGCAGAAAACTCATACCCATCTGCCACCTGTAATGCAATTGCAACTTTATATTCTTTGCCTTTAATGAATGTATCGTTTGTTGACATTAGTGTGTCACCATCTGTTACATTGTACCAAGATACACCAGACACTTTCTTTCCTGCTTCATCAAACTTATTCGTTGGGTTGTATCCAATCCCTGTAATAGCTGTGTAATCCGGTTTAGCTCCTGCTACTGGCACATCTACACCTGTTATGGCAACTGTAGAAATTGTTGTTGCTGCATAAGCTGTAGCTGGTAATAAACTACACACCATAACAATTGTTAAAATCATACTTAATACTCTTCTCTTCATATGGTATCCTCCCATTTCTATAATCTTTGAATCTGTTCTGTGATAAACACGTATATGTATTTCTCGATAGCTCATACAATTTCTACAAATTTATCACAAAACACCCATAAAATAATTATACAAATATACATAAAAAAATCCCCACACTTCTATGAAATAAAAGTGTGGGGATTGGTGTTGTTTTATCAAACCATCACATGATGTGTAGCATATATTAACAACATTACAATTGCTTTGCAATCTCTTTTAGTTGTTTTCTAGAAGATACTCCCAGCTTTCCGTATATATTCTTGTTGTGGTACTTAAGGGTATTCTCTGTGATACTTAATTCCCTCAATATTTCTTTGGTAGATTTACCAGCAATATAGCAGTGATAGATTTTCGTTTCTGCTGGGGTCAGATTGTCAACTCCTTCTAAGAATAGCTGTATCTGCTCACTATTCTCTATCATTTCGGATTTTACTGTTAAATCTTCTGACTCCTCAGCACCACTTAATGTTAATTTACTTTGCTGTTCTCCTGACTGCTTTTGACGCTGTTTCTCATCTGTCACTTGTATATCTTCCAACATTTTCTCAGACCGAACAGCTTGCTCTTGCCTAATCAAACATAAACTCAACATAAAAAATTCACTGATAATATATGAAACCGCCAAAAACTCAAATTCAATATCTACTAACTGTTCCAACATCCACACTCCAATGTTAACCAACACTGCTCCAGCTAGCATTACTGCATATATTTTTGATTTCATTCTCCTTTTAACAGAAGCATGTAGGATTGTAATCACCATTATGCCAAAATAGGTAACCAGATAGAATAGGTACAAACAATGCCATTCACCATATGTCTTGTCAAGCATTCCCACGCCATCTACAAGGCGAAACGAAACCTCTTTATAGTAGATATCTAGATACCCCGGGCTTGCAGCCACCAAAAAAACAATTACACTTATTACAAGTAAGCAACCTGGAAGTAATCTTTTGTACCGTAGTCCACAAACATTCATAATAATCATAAACATAGACATAGGCAAAAAAACGGAGCCTAGATATGCGATTCGATTTGCCAACAATGCTTCTTCCAAATTCTTAGAAATGGAAAGCGCAAAATATCCAGTATTAACAATAAACACACTAGAAAACAAAAGCAAAAACCATAATTCTTTCTTGTGCACCAGCGAACCATATGCCACTAACAACAGCAACGCGCTCACTGCCATGACTCCATATATAATAGACAAGCTGGTTGATTTTGAATCCAAGCCATCACATCCAAACAGGAAAAGATTAGTAATTATGAGCATTATAATAGCAATTGTTTTTCTTCTCATAATGTTCCTTTGTAAATTCATATTCCTTCCTCCCATACTTCTTCTCACAAAAGTATACACCTATTATACATAAAATCCAAACATTTTCTCTACACTTTTTCTTCCAATCCCCATATTTTTTGTAATTCGGGGTGGGATATAGGGTGGGAAAATTAAAAAAGAACACCTTCCATCCATGACAGAAAGTGTTCTCCATTTCTTGTTCTCTATAATCTTTATACAAATAGTATTTAAGCTCTAAGCTCGATTCCCATTTCCTTCAAAGCTGCAAGAACCTTCTCCACTGCTTTGTCTACCTCAGCAGACTCCAAGTTTCTATCCTTTGCACGGAAGATTAATGAGAATGCAACCGACTTCTTACCTTCGCCTACTTGCTCACCTTCGTATACGTCAAATAATTCACAGCTTTCTAAAATCTTACCTGCATTCTTCTGAATTACATGAGCAATCTGACCTACGAACATACTCTTATCCATCACCATACTAAGGTCACGGGTACTTGCTGGGAACTTGGCAATTCCTTCGTACTTGCGGTCGAAGGATGCTAACATGGTAAGCACTTCCATGTTAAGCACTGCCACATAAGCCTCAGCCTTCAAATTATAGTTATCACCAACCTCTGGATGAATCTGTCCAATCACACCGATGTCTAGCTTTCCCTTCTTAAGGTATGCCTGACGACCAGGATGCAAATATGGAATTTCGCCAGTTGGCTCACACTCGATACCAACAACACCAAGCTTGTCAAATAATTCTTCTACAACACCCTTCATGGTGAAGAAATCGCCATCGCCATACATACCCATGGTAAGTCTCATTTTCTCTTCTGGTAACTCTGTAAGAGGCAAAGCTTTTGGCAAATAAATGTTACCGAACTCGTAAAGTCTGGCAACCTTGTTTCTTCTGTTATAGTTGGTTGCAAGAGAGGTCAATACACCATTCAAGGAAACCGTTCTCATAATAGAGAAGTCCTCTCCAAGTGGGTTGGAAATTACGATTGCCTCGCGCTCCTTTGCATCCTCCGGCAACAATAATTTATCAAATACCTTAGGGCTTTCAAAGGAATAGGACATACCACCTGAGAAACCATTGCGCTCACAAATCTCTCTTGCAATGTCCTCCACTCTCTGGTTAAATGGCTTCTTACCTACAGTTGCTTCACCCTTTGGCAAAGAAACTGGGATATTGTCATAACCATAGAATCTTGCAACTTCCTCTGCAAGGTCAGCCATACAGCCCAAATCCTGACGGAAGGTTGGAATAGTTAATGTATTGTCTGCCTCGTTATATACTAAATCCAATCTCTTGAAGTAGTCTAACATAGCCTCCTTAGAGATATCGGTTCCAAGCAATGCGTTGTAACGCTCTGGCTCAAACGGTAACACCTTCGGTGCAACTGGATTTGGATATACATCCACAACACCACCGACAACATCACCACATCCCATTTCCTCTACGAGCTGACAAGCTCTGTTAATTGCCTCAATGGCATTGTTAGGGTCTAATCCCTTTGTAAACTTAAATGACGAATCTGTCTGCAAACCAATTCTCTTTGACGCAAGACGTGTGTTCGTTCCGTCGAAACAAGCCGCCTCGAACAATACTGTCTTTACATTATCTGTAATCATGGAATTCTCGCCACCCATGATACCAGCAATGGCAACTTCCTTCTCGCCGTCACAAATCATAAGTACACCAGAGTCAAGCTTTCTCTCCTGGCCGTCTAATGTAGTAAATGTCTCTCCATCCTTTGCACGCTTTACAATAATCTCACGATTTGCAATGGTATCCAAATCAAAGGCATGCATTGGCTGACCATACTCTTCCATAATATAGTTGGTAATATCTACAAGATTATTGATGGAACGGATTCCCATTGCTTTCAATCGGTCTTGCATCCATTTTGGTGAAGGACCAATCTTAATATTCTCAACTACTCTTGCACAGTAACGGGTACAAAGGTCTGTATCCTCTACTGTAACCTTGATGAAATCATTTACATCCTTATCATTTGCCTTTACCTCAACAACTGGTGGGTAGAATGGCTTATTAAATGTTGCTGCCACTTCTCTTGCCATGCCAATCATAGAGAAGCAATCTACACGGTTTGATGTAATCTCGTACTCTACCACTGTATCATCCAAACCTAACGCTTTAACTGCATCATCACCTGGCTTCACATTGGCATCTGCAGGAAATACATATACGCCATCTTCTGGTGCTTCCGGATAAAAATCTCTTGATGAGCCTAACTCCTCGATACCACACATCATACCATTACTCTCGATACCGCGAAGCTTACCCTTCTTAATCTTGATTCCCTCTGGATACTCTGTATCATCACCATGAGCTGCAGCTACCTTACCACCGTCTAATACAAGTGGAATCATATCTCCAACCTTAACGTTCTTAGCACCAGTTACAATCTGTAAGTTCTCAGAACCTACATTTACCTGACAAACCACAAGCTTGTCTGCATCTGGATGCTGCTCCATAGTCTCAATCTTACCGACTACAATTTTCTCTAAGTTCTTATCCTTCTTCTCATAGTTTTCTACATGAGAACCAGACAAAGTCATTTTATCTACAAATTCCTGTATATCCACATCCAAATCTGGGACATACGCTTTAATCCATGAAATTGGTGTATTCATATCTTTCTTTCCTTTCTTTTTACCTAATGGCGAAATTCATCATAAACATCATAACAAAACATGCTATAAACAATATAAGTAATGCTGCACCAGCAATCACAAATCCTTTCATTTTCTTCATGATACCAAAAATAATAAAGAAAACTGAAAGAGAAAGGAATGCCAAAACTCCAATAGTTATAACTAAGAATATAATACCTACCATAGTAACCTCCTTCGCAACGCTAAACTCTGAACCTCTTGTAAGCAAGCTTACGAGGTTGTTATCAACCATTCTGTTCGTTGCTCTACTTCGCTAAAACTGATTCAAAAATCTTACATCATTCTCATAGAGAAGTCTCATGTCATCAATCTCATACTTAAGTAAGGTGACACGTTCCAAACCGATACCAAATGCGAAGCCCTGATATTCCTTAGAATCAATACCGCACATCTCCAATACATTTGGATGTACCATGCCACAACCAAGAATCTCAATCCATCCACTTCCCTTACACATACGACATCCTTTTCCGCCACACTTAAAGCATGTGATGTCCACTTCTGCCGATGGCTCTGTGAATGGGAAGTGATGCGGACGGAACTTAACCTTTGTCTTCTCACCAAAGAACTCCTTGGCAAACTGCTCTAAAGTTCCCTTAAGGTCTGCAAATGTAATGTTCTTATCTACAACCAATCCCTCTACCTGATGGAAGGATGGTGAATGTGTCGCATCTACTTCGTCCGAACGGAATACTCTACCAGCAGAAAGAATACGGATTGGAAGATTACCCTTTTCCATAATTCTTGCCTGTACCGGTGAAGTCTGTGTACGAAGCAAAATCTCCTTGTTGATATAGAATGTATCCTGCTCGTCCTTTGCTGGATGATTTGCTGGAATGTTAAGCAACTCAAAGTTGTAACGGTCATACTCTACCTCTGGTCCTTCTACAACCTCATAGCCCATACCAATAAATACACGTTCCAAATCCTCTAACGCAATCTGGTTTGGATGTCTGTGACCACGAAGATTCTTCTTACCAGGAAGTGTCACATCAATGGTCTCTCTCTTCATCTTCTCTGTACGAAGAAGTCTTGCAATACTTGTCTTCTTCTCCTCTAACTTCTCCTCGATAGCGGTTCTGGCATCATTTACCATCTGACCTACCATCGGTCTCTCCTCAGCAGGAACATCCTTCATGGACTTTAACACTGCTGTTAACTCGCCCTTCTTACCAAGCACTGCTACCTTGATATCATTTAAGGCGTCAAGGTCATTGGCACTTTCAATTTTCGCAAGTGCTTCCGCTTTAATCGCTTCTAACTTTTCTTTCATAATTTATCTCCTTTATTTTGTTTTCTTGATTATAAATAGCTTGCTCGTCGTACAATCGCTTGACTTGTCAAATGCATGCGCTTGACAAGTTTTATAACACAAAAAAGTCGCCCCGACAAAAGGGACGACTTGCTCGCGATACCACCCTAATTCTAATATGATGTCAATTGATAATCCTATCACTATTCCTTACATCATCCTAGCTCTCATCATGTGTTAACGTTCATGACCCGTCAAAATCTACCACTTAAGTATGTATTCAACACAAAACATGTAGAAACACATCCTCAAAACTTCAATCTCGAAACTCCGGTGTGAAATTCGAACGCTATGTGAACTGAAGGAAGCTTTCAGCCAGTGACTCCCTCTCTCTGACAGAACGTATCGTTCTTTTGCACCATCATCGCCTTATTCCTCTTCTATTAGGTGTAATCAAAACTGCAAAATGCAATAACCATCATATAAAATCACATTTCGATTACACAAAATCTATTGTAACATTTTTTTAACCCGTGTCAAGTATCCTTTTGACAATAAATAGTTAATTACTGCCCCAATAAACAGGGAATACATACAAAAATATAGCCACAGCATCAAAATCACAATGCCTGCAAGAGAACCATACATCACAGAGAAGTTAGAAAAATGCTGCATATACAGCACTACCAATCTTGAGATTACCAACCACGCCACAGAACAGAAAGCAGCTCCCGGTGCCTGAGACTTCACACGTTTACCGAAATTCATATGTTCTTCCCTATCCGCAGGCAATCCAAAGCCTTCCGGCAACACCACATAAAGCATCAATATAAAAGCATAGAATAACAACCACCCAAACACATATCTCACAAACCATAACAATCGTTCCACAACAGAGCCTAACTCAAACACTCCACGCAGATATCGTCCATAATAATGACTTACCGTAACGTAAACTGACAGAATAACAGTCAATATTACAATAAATGCCACCGTATAAAACACCGCTCTCGCTCTCGACTTAATAATTCCGCTCTCCTGTTGAACACGATACATGCTGTTAAAACCGTCAATCAATGCCACAACACCCTTGGAAGATGACCATATAGTTGCGATAATGGAAACAGAGATAACAGTACTACCTGCACCACGATACACATCGCTGATAATATCCTCTACATATACCCCGAACTCACCAGGAATAAAGCTCATCAGCAAATCCATTACATCCTGTTGCGTAAAGGGCAAGTAAGTGGCAGCTGCCAGAATCAAGGTAATGATAGGAACAACAGAAAGCATGATAAAAAATGCTGCTCTTGCTGCACATGCAGCCGTATACCTATCTCCCACCTTTTCTGCAAATCGCTGTCCGTAATGTATCAACAGTTTGAATTTGTCCATGGTATCCATTTTCTCAGGCTTTTTCATATTCTCCATACCAACCAATTCTCATTCTATTCCATAGGCAAGCTTATGTCGATAAAACAACCATCATAAGCAGATACATATATTCTCCCTATTTTCCCATCAACTCATACATATCCTTTAATTCTACTGCGGTGTAATAGTGACCAATAATATCTTTTGCCGTGTAACCCAACTTCGCCATATTGTTGGCACCATTTTGACTCATGCCTACACCATGTCCAAAGCCTCCACCATATATCACAAAGCTTCCGAACACCTCGCCATCACCTGCAATACAATCCACATAGTAATACGCACTTGGAAGACTTTGCCATCCACTTACAGTGGAACCATCCTGCTTGCGAATCACCGTATTCGCAGGACTAAGTAATGCCCTTGCATTGGTCTGTCCTTTTACCCAGATGGTTTCCTCTGAACCAGTGATAATCATTTCCTCAATGATTCCACTATCACCACGCTTTGTCACTTCAATGTTCACAACATCACCAATAGTTGCAATATCCTTTTTCACATAATCACCCTTGGCATCTAACACCTTCACATATTCTGGCATTGCCTGTATCCGATTGTAAAGGTTCGCATTCACCGCTTCTGTCAACTGTTCTGCTGTAAACTCTACTGTCCAACGGAAAAATGGTTCCTCTTCCTCTAAGAAACCGGTTCCTAACTCTCCATCAATAAACATACGGAAATTCTCTTCCGACTGCATATTTGCCAAGTCATTCAACTCTGTCTGCATAGCATCTAACAAATACGGTTTCTGGTAACCACCCCACACAGAGCTGTTGCTACTGGTAGTTCCACAAGAGGTAGAGAAGAAAAATGCTTCTATTACTTCATTGTCATAGCATGGAACCACACCGTAAGTGTCATCCACTGCATAATTGCCTCTCTCATCTTCCCCTACATTGTTATACACCTGGCTGGAAACACTGTCATCCAAATGTGCTCCATAACTGGACAGTTTCCCATCCTCCATCTGGCGGTAAGCGTAAGCTCTGGCACAAATTGCCTGTGCCTTCAACGCTTCCATCTCATAAGTAACTGGCATTTCACTCGGCACCACTGCATAGAGATACTCCTCCACCGACAATTCATTGATTACCATAACACCTTTATCATCTCTGGACAACTCCAATTTGCCTCGGTACGCCGGCTTTCCACCTTGTCTAGAAAGGGATGTAAGCTGCATCTTGCCATCCTGTACCTTTGACTGAATGATTGCCTTTCCATTCTTCAATTCTTCACTTCCGTTGCGGAACTGCACCGAATCTCCTGCCTTATATTCATTCACTGTTTCCCCAAAGGACACTGTAAAATCGGTATCCGAAGTCACGGTTACCTCACTGTGATAATAATCAGTATAGTCTGAATTGTTGAGGAGCACCCGGATATTCTTTGCATAAATATCCTCCGTTACAAGCGCCGCTTCCACGATATCATCCTTCACATATAACGATACTTTTTCATATCCTATCAACGTGCCTGCCGACTGAGTTGCTTTCATGACACCACTTACTCTATACACATTAAATGCATCCGAGAGATACAATTCGCCTTCAAATCCATCCGCTGTTAGTATTCCGTCAGAATAGGATGTAACCTTCGTTTCAACCAATTCCTTCGTATGACTAGTAAGCTTCGTAATTCCGTCATTGGTAATTGTCACATCACAAAGAAATTCTTCCTGCTCACCATCGCTAGTCATCGCCTTATTCACCGGTAACTCGTATACTGCTCCACTTATATAAACCAACATGACATCACTGCCCTCGTCATTGGTAGTGCGTTTCGAAACATACGCATTGCGAAGTACAACCTCCTCTTCGGTCTCTCCTTGACAGAGAATAATCTCATTATTGGAAACATACAGCTTTACAACTTTCCCAATATAAGCATGATCCATGCCATATTCTTTTTCCATGTAATAATCGCCAGCACTGGTATTCACCACCTCATAAATGATACCGTCAATTTCCTGCTCGTTGGCACTGTCGATATTGTATATGTACAAGCTAACACTACTCAATCGGTCTAACTCCAGTTCCACAATCATCGCCGAATACAAAGTTTCAAACTGCTTCTTCGTAAGAGGAACAAATCCTGGAACATAATCAAGCTGAATATCTACCTTGTCATAGGAAACCCCTGCACTATCTAGCAAATCCTTTGCATCTCCAACAGTAAATGCCGAAGCCACCCTGTCGCTGTATTCATAATCATTGATTCCCAGATAACTAATGAGGCGATTCGCCTCTTCGTTGGTCATAGTGCCATGCCCAACCTTTTCATAAAACACATTCTCAATGAGCAATCCACCTACCACACCAAATAGAACAAGCACCAATAGTATGATAAATGCTACCAAGCTCTTTCTCCTTTTCTTCATGATATCTTTGCCGTTATACAACGGTACTCCTTTCCTCTATCACTAAAGAAAGCAGCATTCCAACGAAACCTATATGCTCCGTTATCTAATGCTGCTTCATTCATCTTTCCAATAGTAGAACAACCAGTAGTGCCGGTTCCTGCATTTTGAGTCCTAGCCTAGCTAGGTGGGTGACCTCACATGAGAATCTGCCTTCCAGTCAAAGCAGGCTTGACATCCGCTCATAAATATCGGTATCCCATAAAAATAAATGTAGGTTCAAAATAACAAGAGTTGTCGCACACCCCAGAAGTTCTACAATTATATCTTTTGCTTTAACGTAAAATTATATTCACGTTAAATATAAATAAATTATACACCACATGTATATAAAACACAAGAAAATATTCCTTGAAATTTAATACTGCATAAAGTATCATAATGAATGAAATCTTAGGAAATAATCATACAAAGGAGAACATTCATGTCAAAGAAAAATGTTATTGTAGCCCAGTCTGGTGGACCAACCGTTGCCATCAACGCAAGCCTTGCAGGTGTGGTGGATGCTACTGTGAAGAATGATGCATACGAAACGGTGTACGGCTCCATTTATGGTATCCTTGGTATCCTTGAGGATAACCTGATGAACTTAAGTGACCAGGTTGCAACTAATCCTAATTTTATCGATACATTGAAAATCAGTCCGGCAATGTACTTAGGTTCCTGTCGCTATAAGCTTCCTAGCTATGAGACCGATGCAAACACCTATTCATTTATATTCAAACAATTCGAAAAATATAACGTAGGTGCCTTTTTCTACATTGGTGGAAATGATTCCATGGACACCGTATTGAAACTAAGCCATTACGGAGAGCAGATTGGCAGTGATGTTCGCATTATCGGTATTCCCAAAACCATTGATAATGATTTGTGCATTACAGACCACACACCGGGATATGGTTCCGCTGCTAAGTATGTTGCATCATCCATTCTTGAGGTTGCACATGACACCTTTATCTACAGCGTAAAGAGTGTAACCATCGTAGAAATTATGGGACGAGATGCTGGTTGGCTGACTGCCGCTTCTGCACTTGCCAGAAATGATTACAACAGTGCACCACATTTAATCTACTTCCCAGAGGTGGCATTTGACACAGAACAGTTTATTGAAGATGTGAAGATACAGTTAGAAACGCGCAACAATGTTATCGTTGCTGTTTCTGAAGGTATTCGAGATAAAGAGGGCAACTATATCAGTGCCACAACTGCTGCCAACGACCAGTTCGGTCACTCCCAGCTTAGTGGTACCGGAAAGTGCTTAGAACAGCTTGTAAAGGACTCCATCGGCGTCAAGGTTCGTTCCATCGAGTTGAATGTATTACAGCGATGTGCCGCTCACATTTCATCTCTTACAGATATCAACGAATCCTTTTCTCTTGGTTCTCACGCTGTAGAATATGCATTAGCAGGCAAGAGCAAATGCATGCTCACATTGAATCGTGTTTCAGAACAACCTTACACGATTGAAATCGGAACCGCAGATATCGATGGAATTGCCAACGAAGCGAAATCCATCCCTAGAGAATGGATTAACAATGCTGGCAATGACATCACACAAGAATTATATAACTATATGGCACCATTGATTATTGGCGAACCAACTGTGAATTACAAAGATGGTTTGCCCGTATATCTTCCGGTCAACCATTTAGATCAATCGCATATGCATGTCTAATGAACGTTTCAACAGACTTTCTATGAGGCAAAACAAAGAGAGGAAGCCCCTTATCTACAAGTAATAGCTTGCAGATAAGGGGCTTCCTCTCAATTATTTTTGTCACTGGCACTTATTTCGCTTTCTATATCATTTTTACATTACAGACTTCGTCTGCCAAACTGGAGATTACAATTCTCCTTCTTGTGTCACACGCACAATCTCCGCTCCATTCAGCATAAACAGACAACGACCATTGGAAATACAAATATCAGAATCAGCAGCACCAATATCATAAGACATACCTGTCTTCAACTGGCTGTCCACATCAGTGTTGATGATTTGCAACTGACCGGTGCCTTCATAGTTACCCATAGCGATAGCCTCTCGACCTTCACCCTTAATCACCACTTCACTCTCCTTAACCTCAAGGATAGAGGAATGTACTCCAAGTCCTAATGCACAGAGCTTTTGTGCACGCAAATTCATATTCAAATTAGCATTGGCAATGGAAATTACAGAATTCTCTCCAGTCAAGCTTCCAATACCTACACTAACGGTTCCGCCGGATATAGCACGCAATAAAATATGCTTAATCGACACTTTTGTATTACCAGTCATAGAACCTATACCTACATTGTTGGTCGTACCCATTTTCAAACTCATATTACATGCATTGACAACAATATTCACATCCCCGTGATGCGCACCAATACCTACACCCGATTCGCCGATAAAATCAATTGCATATTTGCCTCGTTGTATTAAAATCTCTCCCCCTTTACCAGAACCAATACCAACACCTTGGTAACCACTACCATGAATCGCAATGCAACCATCCTGTTCAAATTCCAATATACCATGAGTGCTATTCAAATCGTTACCAATTCCAAATCCATCATCACTAGTAACCTGAATTGTCAAATCTCCGTCACCTTCTAAGGTTAACCTAGAAGTCTCCGGAACGCGAATACCACCATCCTCAAATTGGTTATCTCCTTCAAGGACTAATACCACATCACAGCCTTCACCAATCTGAACACATGCATTCTGTTTCTTACCATGAAAACTTACGTTATCAAGTACGATTCTTCCTTGATATCCATCTTTAATGTTCAGCCAGATATCCGATTCCATTCCAGGAACTCCCGAGATTGTTACATCACGATATGTCGTCTCACCAGATACAACCTCTATACTTTCATACTTGTCAGCAACTAGTTTGGCAAGGGAAATTCTGCCCTCCTTACCTGCAACATAGACCTTGCGACGTTTGTCATCTAGCTCTTGTTGATGGTAACGCACAATCTCTTCCTTAATTTCAAACGGAATCTCCGCAATAATTTCCTTCGACGGCTTTGCCGTATAATAACCCTGAATCAAATCTACACCAAGGTGAATTACCATCTGTAATTCCTGAGAGGTTTCCACACCTTCTGCCAATGCCCATATGTCATTGTCATGGGCAAACTCCACAATCTCTCGCACAAAATGCTGCTTCTGCGGACTATCTTGAATTTCGGAAAGCAACATGCGGTCAATCTTTACATAATTGGGCATGTAGCGCAACAAATTGGTTACATTCGAATACCCCGTACCGTAATCATCAACCGCTGTTTGAATACCCATCCGGGCATAACTAGCTTTCATTGCTGCCAACTCATCATCCGCCAACTCTGTCTGTTCTGTAAGTTCCACAACCACACTACCGGAATGCGCTAACATCTTAGTTTCCAAAAGTTTCTCATCCTCACCAATCAATCGGTTACCTGGAATAGAATTGATAAATACCTTTTTCTCCTGAAATACGTCCTGATTGTCATGAACAAAATCTAACACGTTAAAAAACGTCAACCGCTCCACATCATACAAACGTTCCAAATGCTCGGCATATTTTAAAATTTTAAGCGGTGACATAAATGGTGTCACATCCGCTCGCATCAATGCCTCGTATGAGAAAATATCTCCTGTCTTGGCGCTGACAATTGGTTGGAAATGATAGTAGAAACGATTCTCATTCAAAATATCTTGAACCACAGCTGCTTCTTTCTTTTCCTCATCGGAAAGAACTTCACTATTCAGCATCTTACGCTCACTGATCTTATTACCATTCTTTTGACTAACCGCCATATTAATGGTTCTCTCAAATTCTTCCTTCGTACTAACCTCTCGAACGTCACAGCCAGAATACACCGCTAAATCAAAAGTCAAATCATGCACTGCACCCAGATGCTCCACAATATGATCCCTTATATCAAAAATACCCTCTTTGTCTGCACGTCCTGAAACAATCACTCCCACAAACTCCCCATTACCAAGCCGACAAACCAACCCCGTTTCTACGGACTTCTTCAACTCTTCTGCAACTGTCTGTATTGCAAGATTACCATTTTCTCTACCATACTGTTCGTTGATAGCAGAAAGCCCTTTAATATCAATTGCAATTGCACTGACATAACGCGTTGCATTATTTTTAAAATAGCCTTCCGCCTGTTGCAACAACCCCTGATAATTATACAGACCTGTTAAACTGTCTCGAATCTGACTAGATTGTAGTAATTGATTGCTTACCTGTAATTCTTCAATTCTTCTAAAACACTCCAAGCCTTGCATTGCACTTCGAAGCCATAAGCGATAAGTGTCATCGTATGTACGAATCTCATTTCCATAGCTAATCACCGCATATCCCAAACAACGTTCTTCAAAATGCATTGGTGTGAAGAAAAATGCCCTTGGCACATCCCTATCTTCTTCCAAATCTGGCAACAACTCATTACGAGAAAAATAAGAATCAAACGCAAGCCTATCCTTGCCTGTTCCCTTTCTTCCACAATGAAGAATATGTAACATACGCTCTGTATATCCATCCCAATTTGCATCCTTACTCACTAGGGTAGAGGAATCTCCCCATTGGGAATTCAGACACAAATCAAAGCTCTCAAATTCACGGATCTGATATACATAAGAAAATATGGTATTCATCACATCCTTAAAATCAGACTTAGACAGCAAATCCTCCATCATATGATTGAAACAAGAATAAAAACCAGTTACAGATATATCTGTTTCCCACTGCTGTCTCAATTGAAGCTTCGGCACCATGCTTTCATTATGACAACCGCAGGTACTACCGATAAACAAATCTACTTCTGCCTCAAATTCAGGCATTGGACGCCCTTCAAAAATGGCATTCACGCAAATTGCGGTATGCTTTCCACAAGCCTTTGCCGGAATTGGTGTAGACGTAATTGGAATAGGACTCATCTTACCTTCTTCCGTGGAATCATAACCAATCACTGCCACATTCTCCGGTATATGAAATCCATTCGCCTCTAATGCTTTTGCTACACCAATAGCCATACAATCATTGGCACACGCTATAGCTCTCGGCATATGTTCTCTATCCTTTAGCAATTTCTCCACCATCGTTTCGCCACTACTGTACCAGAAATCACCATAAAAAATACGGTTCTCTTTGACTGGAAGATTGTGTTCCCTCATACAATCCTCATATGCCTTCAATCGTTCTTTTGAATGAATATGCCATTTCTTACCTGTCAAATATGCAATATCCTGATAACCATGATGCTCAATCAAATGTGAAATCAATTTCTTCACTGGAGTATAATGGTCTGTCATAATGGTAGAAAAATACTTACTTTCTTTGTCAATGCACAATACCGGTCCAGAAAAATTCTCTTTAATGCTATCCTCAATACTCTTTGCAACAAGAGGAGTTTGTAAGGTATCAAGCAATACAACAAATGCATCAAACTTATCATAATTAATCAACGAAAAAATGGTAGATTCGCCCACTTCTCGTGCCGTCGTCTCCTGATACTTTTGATACATGGCAAATACACAGACATCATAATTAAACTCAAATGCCTGTTTCAAAAATCCTTCTATGAATAATTGTTGATAGTTTTCCTCTGCCTGTCCTACCAAAACAGCAATTCTCTTGCGTGTATTCATTATAAAACCCTCTTAATCTCATCCAATTTTTATCAGACTATTGCATCTTATTCAACTTGGATTGGCACATCAAATGTACCAATCCAAGTTGAATTTATCTATCGATCCCATTTGTCACAAAGACTGTTAATCTGATTTGTAAACTTAACTAAATCTTTATTGGTTCCACCCTTGTTATGGGCAATAACCGTAAGTAACCGATTACCCGCTGCAACCAATCGGTCAAAAATGGCCTGTGCTCGATGTGCCTTATGACTAACACGAACCTTTTCTTTCTTCGCAGAAATACCAGGAAACATTAACATATCCTCAGCCAAGTCATATTCTGCACCGGAAAATGGTGCCATTGCATCATATCCTTCATCCTGTATCATGCTCTTAAAATGCTCGCACACCAAATCCTCGCCATGAACAACAAACACCTTTGGCTTTGGCTCAAATGCATGCAACCAACGAAGCAACCCTTCTTGATCCGCATGACCACTAATACCATCAAGCTTTATAATCTTCGCCTTAATCTCAATCTGTTCACCAAACAACTTTACACTAGTGGCACCTTCTAGTATACTTCTTCCAAGAGTTCCATGGGCTTGGTATCCTACAAAGAGAATCGTACTGTCTTCTCTCCACAAATTGTGCTTTAAATGATGGCGAATACGACCAGCCTCACACATACCGGATGCAGAAATAATCACCTTGGACTTATTGTCGAAATTAATCGCTTTCGAATCGTTACTAGTAACGGATGTCTTAAGTCCCGGGAAGGAAATTGGATTGATTCCCTGTCGAATCAATTCCATTGCCTCATCATCAAAACAGTTCTCCACATTCTTGTTAAAAATATTAGTCGCTTCCACAGCCAACGGACTATCCACATACACTTCAAATCCACTATACTCTGGAATCATATTATCATACTTAATCTTACGGATGAAGTATAACAACTCCTGCGTTCTACCCACTGCAAAGGATGGAATCACCACATTACCACCACGGTCGAAAGTCTCCTTAATAATCTTACTGAGCTCTGCCACATAGTCCGGTGTTCCTCCGTGGCTTCTATCGCCATAAGTAGACTCCATAACTACATAGTCCGCTTCCTTCACATAAGTTGGATCCTTCAAAATCGGCTGATTCATATTACCGATATCTCCAGAGAATACAATCTTCTTGGTAACATCCCCTTCTGTCATCCATATTTCGATACTCGCCGAACCAAGCAAATGTCCTACATCCTCAAAACGTATCTCAATTCCCTCATCCAAAGGAATCTTCTTATCATATTCACAAGGAACAAAAAGCTCCAACACCCCAATAGCATCATCCATACTATACAGTGGGATAAATTCTGGTTCACCGGCTCTACGAGCCTTTCGATTACGCCATTCTGCTTCAAACTCCTGTATGTGTGCACTATCACGAAGCATAATGTTACACAAATCTGTTGTTGCCTTAGTGGTATACACCTGACCCCTAAATCCCTTAGCATACATCAGTGGAACCAATCCAGAATGGTCAATATGTGCATGGGTTAACAATATGTAATCCACATCGGATGGACTCATCGGCAATTCCTGATTTTCATAAATATCAGGTCCTTGCTCCATACCACAATCCACTAAGATATTCTTTCCGCATGCCTGTAAGCAGTGACAGCTTCCAGTCACCTCATGATCCGCTCCAATAAATGTTAATTTCATAACAATGCACCCCTTTCTACATGCTTGTTCCCGAATCCTGAACAGCTTCGTCCTTCTTCGGATTACAAGCGCATACCTTCTATATCCCCTATATCAAATGCAACTTTGTTGCAATTTTCACTAACAAATGTCCCTTCGGAAATGCCAATAGCATATCCTCGGTATAGTCGCCAATTTTAACCATTGAAACAAAGTAGACAAGCACGGCAACTCCCACAGCTACTATAGTTGCCACCACATTACTACCATATGCACCCATCACTTTCGTTAACACAATTTCTAATCCCCAATGTACGAGAAACGTCACAACTCCCATAATGGTCGCGGATGCAACCGGAACCCATACCGTTTGCTTCCACTCCATCTTATATTGCAACTCCTTCTTCACCACGTGGTAATTCATAACAACCACCACAACCGCATAAAATGCTGTGGCTAAAATCAACGCATATGCACCGATATCTGTAAACCAAAGCATGCATACCAACAAAATCACATGCAACACCAACGCAACGGCTGCACTAATAACCGGTACATTCACCTTTCCCATACCCTGTAGCACACCATTCAACACACTGGAAATCCCGTATAGAACAATGGAAATTCCGCCTAACAACAGGAATATGGCAACCATTTGGTTATCGGCTGCGGACAGATGTCTATAAAGCATACTGACAATCGGTTTTCCAAGCACTGCAAAACCTACTGCACACGGAATGGTTAACACCATAGTAAGCTGCATGGACTGGGTAATCTTGCGATTGCACTCCTTCTTATTCCCTGCCGTATAGGCAGTGGATATGCTTGGAATCACCGCAGACGCCACTGCTGCTGCCATGGCAATCGGTACATTGGCAAGCGGCAAATACATTCTACTATACATACCATACTGACCATCAATTACATCTCCGCCCATGCCCATGTATCCCATCATCTTTTGGAAAATGGTCATATCAATGGTCACATTGGCGTTATAAATTGCAGAACTTAAAATAATCGGCGTTGCCACCATCAACAAAAGCTTAAACACCTCTTTGTAAGACAACATATGCTGCGTGGTATCCTCCTGCATCCTCTGATGCAATTCTTTCTTTTCTTTACGAAATAGAAGCATCATATAAACGAGGCCAGCTAACACTGCAACACCAGTACCAACCGTACCCCCGGCAGCACCGTAAGCATAATACTGGGGTGTGCCTTCATCATAACCTAACCCTCTTGCCCATTGCATAAACAACAGTGCCACCACAATACTAAAAATCGCATTGGCAATCTGCTCTACAATCTGGGAAACAGAGGTTGGAACCATATCGCTATATGCCTGAAAATAACCACGATATACACTTAAAAATCCTGAAAAAAACACAGTTGGCGCCAACACCCGCAGTGCCAACACTGAATTCTCTGTTACAAAATAAGGTGCTCCCACATAAGTAATAATTGCGGCAATCGCACCTACCACCAACACATACCACATAGCACCATTAAAAATGCGCTTTACATTTCGAAATTCACCCTTCTCAATCCGCTCTGCCATAATCTTGGAAATGGCAGCCGGAATACTAAATGTAGCAATCAATAAAATAAATGCATAAACTGTCTGTGCCGCACCATAATATCCACTACCTTCATTCTTCATAATGTTGGCAAGCGGAATACCATATACAAAGCCAATCAATTTTGACACAACGCTAGCAATTGCCAAAATAGTAGCCTGCATCGCAAAATTCTTAGCTAATTTTTTTCCACTACTCATATTCTCAACCTACTTCTATCTCAATCTATTTCCAAAATAATTCTATCAAACTCATCTAATCTATTCTCTTCCAAGAAACACGAAATCCATACTCTTGGTACTGCTACTCAAAACACCCTATTCTTCTTTTGAAAATTGCATATATATAATATTAACCAGTACTATAAAACAGTATACCATAATTCTCCATTGATTAAAAGCAAAAACGGAAACCTACACAAGAGATTTCCGTTTTCGTTATTATTCATTTTCTTCCTGCATAGGAACGATTCCCTCTTCTATCATTGCCAACATATGTGGCACTACTTTCGGATCAAATTGTGTTCCATTATGCTTGTTCAACTCTTCTACAATAATATCATTAGAAAGTGCTTTACGATAGCATCTGTCGCTAGCCATTGCGTCATAAGAATCTGCTACACCTATAATTCTCGCAACCTGAGGAATGTCCTCTCCAACAAGACCTTCTGTATACCCCTTTCCATCGTATCGTTCATGGTGATATTTTGCCCCTTGAGCAATACCTACGAGTGCGGAGAAATCCTTCAAAATTTCCCCACCGGTATCGACATGCTTTTGAATGGTCCGCATTTCTTCCTCTGTCAACTTATTTGGTTTATTCAAAATGTAATCCGGTACACCAATTTTACCAATATCATGCATTAGTGCAATATAATAAATCCTCTCTTGCTCCTCAGATGACATCCCCATCCTTTTTGCTAATTCCCGTGAATATCTCGCAACACGGATAGAATGCCCCTGCGTATATGGGTCCTTTGCATCAATGGTATTTGCAAATGTACGCAACGATTGGTCTACAATACTTTGATACTCCTGTTGTCTGCGATGAAGTGTCTTCATCTTTAGGCGCACATAGAAAAGAATCGCAATACAAATCACAAGAGTTGCCAACAAAACCACTACAATCCAAAAAAGTGGATACTCTGATAATTGTTTTGGTTTTGAAATTGGCAGTTTGTATTCCACCATTTCTTCTGGATTATTGGGATTGTAGACACGAAGTTCAAACACATAATCTCCACCAGCAAGGTTTGTATAACTGATGCTTCCACTCTTTTGTGTCATGACAACTTCTTCTGTATCAAAACCCTTCAATCGATATGCCACACGCATTTCTGTGGTATCTGTAAAGGAAAGTGCTGCAAAATCAATTGTAATGCGCTTAACTCCACTGTCTATCTGCAAATCCTTTGGATGCTCATATACCTCTTCATCTACAGTAACCTGATGTATCGTCACCTTAGGAAGTGCATTCTTTACACCAGTAAACCCAAATATACTAATACCATTACGAGTGGACATATAGAGCATTCCATTCTCGCCAAGATAATGCCATGTATTTGCATTCAAGGAGCCTGTCAGTCCATGACTTGCACCGTATTGGATGGTATCAGTAGGATTTCCGCTTAACAACTGATCTTTGTCCATTGCTATAATGCCGTTATTTTGTAAAATCCACAACATCCCATCCCTGTCATAGAAATCAAAAATACTACCGGCACCCTTAGTAAAATTCGTAAGGTTTTCAAACGCTCCATTGTTCCAATAATAAAGACTGCTACCAGCACTGACGAACCATGCATCAGTCTCTTCATCCTTTAGCATTCGCAATACAACACCTTCACCTAAGCCTTGGTCAAATCCATAATGCGTAACACCATCCTCTTCAATCACATAAATGCCATCTCCATCACTACCAACTAAAAGCTCTCCTTCATTACCCTCTGCAAAGCAAAGCACGGAAGGATTATCCAATCCCTTCTGATGGTCATAGGACCCCGTTATCTTGCCATTTTCTAATATACTTACACCTGTCTGTGTTCCCACAACAATTCTTCCATCTGTCATTTCGAACACAACTCGTGCTTTATCCCCTACCAGTCCTTCCTTTGTACTGTAAGTAGTAATTTCTTCATCAGACGGATTATAACAAACCAAGGCATATTCAGAATAACTAGCAATCCATATTCTTCCCTGACTATCCGCCATAACACAACGAATTCGAGTATCTTCAAACAGTTTCGTCAACTCATTCTTCACTGGTTTCCACATTTCATCGCGTACAATCAAACCAGTATCATGCGCAATATACCATCTATCGCCTTGTTGCACTACACTGTTAATTTTAATATCCGTCAAATCTGCACCCACATTAGGCGACGCAAAACATCCTTGAGAATATTTGATAAGTCCATAGCTACTAGATGCTAACCAAATATTATTTTCATAATCCACAATGGTCGCATTTACAGACATTGCCTTATCTTCTTCTCCAAATTCTGTCAAATCCCCTTTGGAGTCTATCACTGCAAAACCATCAATACCACTTACCAAAATATATCCATTATCTGTAATATTGATTGCATTATGTACTGTCACATCACCCGTTTCGTAATAATCCACTTGATAATCCTTCTTAGATAGACCACTTCCACAAAATTGAAGCTTCGCTATCATGTTATCAGCGGAACCGAGCACAATGCTCCCTTCAGAATCAGAATCCAAGCTGTAGATGTCCGTTTGTTCAAACACTCTATTCGATGAAAATACCTCCACTAATTCATCCTGAAAAACAATGGCACAATCTCCATCATTCATACTTCCCCATACTCGGTCCTTCGCATCCACAGCAACGTTATATACAGTCTTTCCTGCTATCTCCTCAATGGCATAAGGCACAATTGCACCTTCGCTAATCTTACCCATGCCTGAGTTAGATGCAACATAGATAGTTCCATCCGCCCCTTCTGCAAAGTCACGAATGCAGGCAAAAGAACGATCTACTGGTGATGCAATCTCTGTAAACACGTCAGCTTCCATCATTACCACGCCAGCATCATTGGTTCCAATCCATAATCTACCCTTAGAATCCTCGAATAAAGAACGAATGGAACTGGATTTGATTGCACGTTCTATACTGTAATTACGAAATGTGGTTCCGTCATAGCGAATCAATCCGCCATAACTACCAATCCAAAGATAACCATCTGAAGTCTGAAGTACTGTATTAGCCTCGCCTGTCGGTAGACCATTCTGTTCATTATAAACAGTAACAACATACGGTTTGTCCTCACTATTCTTTGCCGAAACTTGTTCCACAGAACAAAACAGACAAATCATCACTAACAACAAATATAAACTCTTTTTCATTGTAATTTTCATTGTATTTTCAATTACTTTCTTTATCATTCGCAAATCCTTTCCCATGCATATCAACTAACAATATGTAATCGTTATACACTACACTCCCTACTCCTCAATATCATAATAGGAACTTGCAAAACTCCTATGTACGTTGTAAGCATTGTAACATGAGCCAAACTATATTTTCAACGATATTTGCAACAATCATTCTCCAATTTTTGAAGACACATTCGTAATCACCAAAAACGTAGCATACGGCATTAGGCATGACAAAATATTTTCGCAATTTAAAAATCCGATGTTTTCGTATAACAACACACTAATATCTTTACAATACTTGCATGGTCATACAAAACACCGGACTATTTCCCTAAACTTAGGGACTATCTTCTATTGTAATTAATTAAGCAACCCTTCAAGATAATATCTCTCTCATCATCCGTAAGGTCCCCTAAGTGGAATGTCAATTCCTTCATTCCCTTGTTCACAACATAAGCCTTAATGTCATCATTCTTTTCCTTCACTGCTTTCACAATATCTGGAATGAAGATATAGTCATTAATATCAAATGCATAATCCTCTGGCATGATAAATGGAAGCATACCCCAGTTAATCAAGTTGGAACGATATCTCTTCGTTGCATATTCCTTTGCAACATTCGCCCAACCACCAAGCACCTTCTGACAAGATGCTGCCTGTTCACGGGCAGAACCATCACCTGGCTTAACCGCAAAAATAGTAGAACCAACCCCCACATTCTCATGTGTCACATCTGGGAACTGACTCTTAATGGTATCCATTACTTCTTTCCAGTTGTCATCATACTTACACATGCAGTTGCCCTCTTCACGAGCCTTCTCCACAGCCTGAACAGCCTTTGCTCTGCCAACATATTCTGGATCCTTACGAGACAATGTAAACTCTGCAAGTCCTAATGGATTAGAACGGTAAGAAGAGGTCTCACCAGATGGAATCAACTCATCTGTTGTAGTGACAGGGTCATTGATAACAGATGCAACCTTCAAAATCAAGTTATCTGTCAAAGCTACCATGGCTGGCCAATCCTTAATGTTCGGACCAAACTTAATCTCCACAGATGGGTCAGCATTTCCAACACCATCATAAATACGATTCTCATAAATTGTCTTATCAAAGAAATACTTAGGATTTGTGAAGTTTGCATCCACATCAGTTGCTGCTGTCAAATATCCCTTATTCGCTGCTGTAGCCGCAATCGAACGAGCATCCATCAATGCAACGGATGAAATCTGTCCATTCTGCACCTTAGAACCTTCACGATTCGGGAAGTTTCTCGTTGAATGACGAATAGAGAACGCGTTATTCGCAGGTGTATCACCAGCACCGAAACATGGTCCACAGAATGCAGTCTTAACAATCGCACCTGTCGCCATCAAATCTGCCAATCTTCCATTCTTTGCCAATTCCATATAAATTGGAGTAGATGCTGGATACACACTCAATGTAAACTCATCCGCACCAATACTAGCTCCCTTTAAGATGTCAGCCGCTGCACAGATATTCTCAAATCCACCACCTGCACAACCAGCAATAATACCCTGATCTACATATAACTTGCCATTACGAACCTTATCCTTCAAGGTGAAATCTACCTTTCCGTCTAAGCTTACCAATGCTCTCTTCTCACAATCCTCAAGGATATCCATAAGATTTGCATTCAACTCCTCGATGGTATATGTGTTACTTGGATGGAATGGCATGGCAATCATTGGCTTAACCTTGCTTAAGTCCACATAAACCAAACCATCATAGTAAGCAACTGCTCCCGGATTCAACTCCTTATAAGAAGCACCTCTTCCATGAATTTCATAGAAATCCTTAACCTCACTGTCTGTCTTCCAGATAGAAGAAAGACAGGTTGTCTCTGTTGTCATTACATCAATACCAATTCTGTAATCCGCACTTAAATTGTCCACACCAGGGCCAACAAACTCCATGACCTTATTCTTCACATATCCGTTGGCAAAGGTAGCTCCGATAATAGCAAGTGCAACGTCCTGAGGGCCTACTCCCGGTGCCGGCTTACCATCCAAATAGATACCAACCACTCCTGGCATCTTCACATCATAAGTCTGACAAAGTAACTGCTTTACAAGTTCTCCACCACCTTCACCGATTGCCATAGTACCCAAAGCACCATAACGAGTGTGTGAATCAGAACCAAGAATCATAGCACCGCACTCTGCAAGCATCTCTCTCGCATACTGATGGATAACGGCCTGATGAGGAGGTACATACACACCTCCATACTTCTTAGCGCAACTAAGACCAAACATGTGGTCATCCTCGTTGATTGTTCCACCTACCGCACATAAAGAATTGTGACAGTTGGTAAGCACATAAGGAATTGGAAACTTTTCTAATCCTGACGCACGAGCAGTCTGGATAATTCCTACAAACGTAATATCATGAGATGTCAATTTATCAAACTTAAGTTGAAGCTTATCCATGTTGTCGGAAGTATTATGTGCCTGCAAAATACCATATGCAATGGTATTCTTAGCTGCCTCTTCCTTAGATACAACACTTCCCATCTTACTTTTCAAAATATCTGCCTGATTCGCACCATCTTCAATGATTTCTGTACCATTCAAAAGATAGGCTCCGCCTTCATATAACTTAATCACACATTCATCCTCCTAATATATTAATTATACAACGAGCTTGCATTCAAACTCTTTGCGCACAAGCGATGTCCAAAGGACAATCTCCATTGTAGCATAACCCAACGCACATTTCAAACTATTTGCAAAATTCAAGACTTGCCAAACTTGGTTTCAATTTCGCACTAAATTATCAACCGGATAAGAATATTGCGCTTTCCGAAGAGATGTGTACCACTGAGATATTGGCCGCTTATGACCGGGAAAATCCGCATCTGACTTTAGAAAGTATTGATAGCTTCCCTTTCCCACATCATCCCACGTCACATCCACGTTGTACCAATATCCGCCAAGCTTTACCATGTTCCACGCATGGTTGTCACCTTTGATGTAGATACACGGAATGTCCATCTCCTGCATGATTCGCTGATACGCTAGCGCATAGGACATACAGAGTCCCCTTTTCTTCACAAATGCATCATATGGACTATAATACCTTTCATCGTAAGCCATATGACGAATAAGATAATCATGTGCTTTCTTTACTTTTATAAAACGACTTCCTTTACCAATATACTTGACAATTCGCTTTACTTGTTTGTCAATCTTCTTCTCTTGTCGCTTAGTTGTGAGATACGAAAACTGAAAGACTACATACTTGGTTCTATCTCCTGTTATCGTAATACAGAACCCCGACACCGTCCCCATTGCATATCCATCTTTCTTAGCTATCTGTTCAAAAAAAGTACGATAAGACGGAGATGCTCTCTTATATCTCCTCATAGCTTTGTCAACACCCGGATAATAGAATGCAAATCTTGTGTTGTGATTATTCAATTCCTTTACCATTCTCTTAACCATAGACTTCTCATTCTTTACTATGAAAACCCCTTTGGGCAAATCGGAAGGTGTCGCCATACAAGTTGGCGCTCCACTCCAAAGCAATAGAACGAACATAGCTAAAATCACATACCTCTTGTAAATCTGATACATCTCATATAACCTCTTTCTCATAATGCTCTCCTCCATTTCCTCTTGTCACTAGAATGCATTCAAAGCTTTGTTGCTCTTTATTATACAAAAAGGGTTGTCCTATAAATCGGACAACCCTTCATCACATTTCTCATAATTGTATTTCTTACCTATTTTTACAACAATCAATTTTTAATTCTAAGCTTCTAATTCATTTTCCCGTTATGCAATTACATATTATAAACAATCTCCATTGGTTTCAATTACTTCCTTGTACCAATAAAAGGATTTCTTCTTGCTTCTAGCAAGCGTTCCCTCACCCTTATTATTCTTGTCAACATAAATAAAACCATATCGTTTGTCCATCTCTCCGGTAGAAGCGGACACAATATCGATAGGAGCCCACATGGTGTAACCAAGAAGGTCGATGCCCTCATACTCCACAGCATCCATCATAGCCTTAATGTGGCTACTAAGATATTCTATGCGATAGCTGTCATCTACTATTCCGTCCTCACCCATTTTATCATAAGCTCCAAATCCATTTTCTACAATCATAAGAGGTACGTCAAAGCGGTCTGCAAACCAATTCATGGCATAACGAAGTCCTGTTGCATCGATTTGCCATCCCCAATCGCTCACCTTCAGATAAGTATTTCGCACAAAATCGCTCTCTCTATAATCATAGTATGGATTGTCTGATTTCGCTTCTACTGCAAAAGACATATAGTAAGAAAATGCAATGTAATCCACTTTACCCTCTGCAAGAATTGCGAGATCTTTCTCCGTTATATCCAATGAATACCCTTTCCGCTCAAACTTCTTAAACAGCCAATTGGGATACTTACCTTTCACATGAACATCTGTATACCAATATTTTCCCTGCATAAAACGTGATGCAGTTAGCACATCCTCCGGTTTGCACGTTGCTGGATATATCGGACACATCGCAATCATGCAACCTATCATAAAATCAGGATTAATTGCACGGCCTGCCTTTACAGCCAAAGCACTAGCCACAAGTTCATAGTGGGCAGACTGGTACATAATCTCTTCTAAGTCCCTTCCCTCACAATAGGACGGTAAAATTCCACCCTCCTGAACTAAGTGATGTGGAATCGGGTCTGCCTGATTATTAATCTCATTGAAGGTCATCCAATATTTTACCTTATTCTTATAACGCTCAAAACAGGTTGTTGCAAACTTCACAAAAAAGTCAATACATGCTCTATTGGTAAATCCACCATACTCCTTCGCCATGTAGTAAGGCATTTCAAAATGAGACAATGTAACAATCGGTTCTATACCATACTTGTGACATTCATCAAACAAATCATCATAAAACTTAAGACCTTCTTCATTTGGCTCACTCTCATCACACTTAGGAAAAATTCTAGTCCAAGCAATCGAAGTTCTGAAACATTTAAAGCCCATCTGTGCAAGCAGAGCAATATCTTCTTTGTAATGATGATAAAAATCTGAAGCTTCATGATTGGGATAATTCTCTCCTTCTAGAACACCATCCGTAATCCTTCTCGGTGTTTTGGTTATATTGTCACCTGCTGTCATAACATCTGCAATACTGATACCTTTGCCACCTTCCTGCCAGCCACCTTCTATCTGATGGGCAGCCACTGCACCGCCCCATAAAAAATCCTTGCGTAAACTCACCGGTTTGCTCCTTTCTGTCCATGACTATGTACTTTTGTCTCTATACTGATATGATTCTTACATTTTCAATCCATACTTTTGTATAAAGTTATACAGTGCACCTAGCAAATTGGAATCATTATAGAATTTGCAACTATCCAACTTAATCTGACTATATACATTGGACAATTTTTTGAGTTTGTCCACATATCTTTGAATCCCCTTTAAAAACTCTGGCTCGGCACTGACGCCACCGCCAATTAATATCACTTCAGGGTCAAATATGACATACAAACTAAGACATTGCTTTGCAATACTAAAATACCAATCCTCCAACATATCAATAACCTGTTGATCGCCAGCTGCTGCCCATTGATATAATTTTTCTCCTGTAACCTCGTTATCTGACAAACCTTTCATCTTTGCAACCTGATGACAGACATTGAGCGTAGCAGCCTTCGCAGCCCATGTATATGGGTATGCTTCCACTGCTTCCATGGTAGCTTTGGCTTCCATAAGACCTTCTCCTTCTGGAAGAAGGTCTGCCTCTTCTCTAGTCATTTCAACAAATATATATGAAATCTCACCAGACAATAAATGCTTCCCATGAATTACTCTCTTGTTCTTAATCAGTGCACCACCAATTCCTGTGCCAAACACTAATACACATGCATCTTCCACATCCTTTGCATTACCCTTCCAAACCTCTGCCAAAGCTGCACACTTGCCGTCATTTTCTACTGCAACCGAAACATTATCACAGCGAGCTTCTAAAAGTTCCTGTAGCTTAACATCATGCATATAGCGAATCCCACCGCCATTGTAGACAATACCATGCTTAACATCCACCTGACCTGGAATGCCCATGGCAATACCTTGAATAGAATCCGTAGCATTTGCTCCTTGGGCATACAATGCATTATGCTTATCATAAATATCTCCTATCACTGCCACAAAATCATCAATCCCTTGCCCTGTTGCAGTCGGTGTTGGAACCTTTCCCTTTTCCTTAATATCCCCCTGTGCTGTCATAAGTGCATATTTAATTGTCGTTGCCCCAACATCAAAGACTAGGTACATACATTTCTCCTCCTACTGCTGTCCTCTCTCAAAAGGCTCATTTAGCATATCACAGCCCTTGAGAACAAATCTTCCGTTTTTTATAATCGAAACTTCTGTTCCATCTGCGTGCACACTGGTAATTGCCGCAATCTCATCATATGGTATGGTGATATCCGTGTGGCAATTAAAATATGCCTTATCTTCATCTGTATCCCGAAGCAAAGAACACTCATTATCCTTTGCCACAATTTCTTTTCCGTCCGGATTATACAGACGAACCTCCTCACTATGGCTATAGCAGGTATCTCCCACCGCAAAATGCGGACCCATTTTCTCCACAATTAGAATCGGAAGCTTATATACTATATCATAAGCATTCGCCATCACATAAGCTGTGGTATTCGTACCAATCGCAAACTCGCCAATCGGTAATGTATCTCGATTATACATAACATTTTCCTTAATATAGGTGCGATTTTCTTCCTCTGTCGAAAAATTATCGCACATATAATCCACAATTTTTCCATCTTCAAAGGTTAACATAATGTTATTGTACTTTAAATCATTCAGATACACTTCTGACACATTCAATACACCATGGGTTCCAGTAAGCTTCGGTGAGGTAAATACTTCTCCCACCGGAATATTCACATCTGCGGTACAATTTTCAAAATTGGTTTCCTTTTCTGGATTTGCCAGTTCATGCATCATCACAGTCATATCCGTCTTATTAGAACCTGCACCCTTCACCTTTACGCAAACCGCTTTATCCAACTCGTCAATAATAATCTGTTGAACTCCCTTATAGGTTTCGTTATCCAGTGTGTTCACCTCCACAATGCGGGCAAAAATCTCTTCAAACTGCTCTCCGATTTCAGGAAGCGGATATGCGATAATGGTAAAGCTATATTCACTTTGCGGAATGTATTCATTGACAATCTTAGAACTCTCCGAAGCAGACAATACGGATAACTGCTGTTGCTGTTCCGAAAGCTTCAGATTCTCTTTCTTATTCTTTGGCTCAAATGGTACCTCACCGAACACCTCAATCACTGCCGGTCCTGCATATTCCTTTGCCAACTGCTTTCTGCTTTCATAGGCATTTTTTAAAACTGCCGTCTTTCTTTCTACAAACGCCTTGTCCAAAAACAGTGCATGGTCTCCTCTGTGGTCATACTCATACTGCTTATTAGCACTGGTTGCAGTATATCCTGGCTTCATGGTACTTCTACGATTCACTCTTGCAATCGGTGCCCGATAGATAACCGGAACAAGTCCCATTTTTTCAAACTGAAGAATAGCTGCACGGACCATCCGCTCCTGTCCGATAGCATATCGGATATTCACCGTTTTCTTTTTGGACAAATCAATACCTGCCACCCGAAATCCCTCTTCGTATCCGTGGGTGTAGGTATATGCCATGGCTTCAATGTCTTCCTGCGACATTTGATTTAAAAACGATGCCAAGCGAATCTCATTGTCTGTAATGTATTCTCCATAATAAAACAGATATCGCAAATCACTTAAATCACTTTTCATAATAATGTCAGTGGCAAAGGATAACTTCGGATCTAGAAGTTCTCTTGTTCTATAATCGATTGTCTGGTCAGCGTAGTCGCTGACAAAATAATAGATTGTCTTCTTTAAGTCTTTCTCAGATGGCGTTTCGTCTTCAAACATACAAAGAATTTCCACAAACAACTCTGCGTGAATAGTCATATCAAACAAACGTTGCTCCACAGCATAGATGATATTTCCTCGGATTTCCGTATAAAGGAATGAAAGCAACTGCCCATATCCCTCTCCAAGCTTTGCAACTGCATAAACAGGATTGGCATAGCTTACATCATAACCGTCTTCTCCCGGAATTATATCCTGATACAAAGCCTTATTATAAGACTTCATTTTCTCAAAGGACACGTCTTTCATCTCCTTAGAATCCACATAGGTTTTCAATGCATCCATTTCCATAAGAAATGTTGCTACTCTCTTAAAGTACTCAAGATAGGTTTCTTCTACACTGGTGTCCCCACTTAAAAACATACGAATACGCTCTATTGCTAATTCATATCTTTCTCTTACGCTATCATTCTCTTCCTGAAACAAATCACAATATTCCAAAATCGGTCCTCGCTTCCATCTATTCTATTATTTTGCTAATCTTATTGCAAATTTCCCAGTTGCTGGTTCTTCTCTACCAAACCTTCCACATGGTTCCATAATGTCTCTGAACCCAAGTGAGTATTCTTATTGCGAGTAAGCACCTGTGTGGCTGCTACACCATGCTCTCTCCATGCTCTTCCACCTGTAATATCATTTAACATAATCGGCTGTACACGGTCTAATGCATTTGCAAATCTTGCCTCAGGGGTTTCTCCTGCTTCAAACTCTTCCCACAACCCCCTCATTTCATTCGCCTGATCGTTTGGCAAAATATTAAAAATGCGGTCTGCTGCTTTCTCCTCTCGTTCACGTTTTGTAGCATTTCCTGCTGTATCATAGGCATAGGTATCTCCAGCATCAATCTCCACCGCATCGTGAATCAGCACCATTTTTATCACCCGAAGCACATCCACTTTCTCGTTGGCATACTCGCTAAACAGCATCGCCATCAATGCTAAATGCCACGAATGCTCAGAATCATTTTCATGACGACTTCCGTCTGCCACATAGGATTGACGCTCAATGTATTTTAACTTATCTAGTTCCAATGTAAATTCTAGTTGCTTTTGCAAACGCTCCTGCTTATCCATTCCAATCTTCCCTTCTCTATACAATCCAACCCACAATATACAATATAACAGATAGGAGCAAAGGAATCGCATTCAAGAACATGGCAACTCTCTTCATCAAAAAACCACCGTCCTGTGATTTCCACGCCGCAACACTGAATCCTATTCCGCACATGGATGTAATGAGACTTCCAATTCCTAACAAACCGACTATGGCCGGACCATTCCCACCATATAGATAGGATGCTGCAATACCACCCAACATGCATAAAACAGAAATACTGCCCAACACACAAGAAATCACTGCATCTGTACTTATAGCCTTCACACTATACTTGTTTGCTATCATGATTCTCTCTCCTTTTATTCATCCATTTTAACATCCAGTACACCCAGTATCCCAACAATCCACCAAGTGTATTCAACAACAAGTCGTCTACATCAAAGGAACCTACTTTGGCAATCAGCTGTAATAGCTCCACCCAAAGACTGAACGCAAAGGTATAACCGACTACCTGCATACAGCGCACCGGCTGGTTAATCACCCACCGAATCAATGCACCGAAGGGAATAAATGCCACCACATTACCCACCAAATTCAGCAATACATTATAGGTTCCAATTATTTCCCTATATTGTAGGAAACGATTTATCTCGTAAAATGGTATTAAATTATATTGCCACTGTTCGTGTCTCGCTGTCCTTCCAAACCCATCGCTCAACAATAGGAAGTACACCAGAACAATCATATATATCACAAATGCAATTCTGGACAACAGGCGGATTCTATCTCTACTTTTCATACAATTCCTCATTTACTAATTATGGAGTTCTGTCTCATCTATTCCTCTGTTGTAGTTTCTTGACTGGTGTCTTCTGTGGACTCTGTCGTACCTTCTGCATCCCCAATTCGTATGATTTCTGTTATGGATAACACAACATGATCATCACCGGCCTGCGCCACATAAAGTTCTGTTCCATCCAAAAACTCATCTAAGGCAATGCTTAAGGTTTTGTAATTTACATATTCGGTTTCTACCGACTTACCATCCACATAAACCTCGGAAAATTCGTTAAATGCAGTTCCGTATATGAGAACCTTATCCTCTTGTATCTCATATCCGGAAACCGTGATATCACGGATTCCCATGCCCATATCTGCCGATGGAAATGGATTAACACCATCGTAAGCATAATGTTCTCCATATAACACATCATATGCAAGGGTTTCCAACATATCCAAATAGAGTTCTCTATCTTCCATATCCATGTATTTGTTGTGGAAGCTCTGAGTCAAACCTCCCTCTAAATTCAATCGGTTAAAAATATAGGTACTTGCCTGATATGCATATAAGTCCTTGTCTTCCTTTTTCAAACCGATATTATCCCACATAATCCATTCTGTTTCATACAGAGTAATTCCATCCAAATCCGTTTCCTCAATACTGAGACTCGGCAAATGGTCACCGTACATAAACACAACTGTGGGCTCATCCAACTGCTCTAACTTATAGAGGAGTGATGCTAACATATTATCCGTTTCTCTACACATGTTAATGTAATATTTCCACGCTGCACGCTTTTCCAAATCTCCTTCGTACTGTCCCGTAAAATGGCAGCTCACATCCGTCAATGTGTGGGTATATTTCTTCGGATATCTTCCGTGTGGTTGCACAGAAATCGTAGTGATATAGTCTCTTCCCTCGGTCTGTTCCATACGTTCTAACATAATATCATCTAACACATCATCCTTCGCCCAACCACGAGGAGTATAATTCAACATATACATATGCTCCATTCCAGAGAAGGAATCAAATCCAAGATTAGCATAATCCTTATATCTCTCATAAAATGTTGCATCGTTATTGTGGAATCCTGCCGTGGCATAGCCCTGACGTTTCAAATCATATCCCATACTTCCACAAGTGGTATCTGTCATAACCGTCTTAAATGGATATTCCCCTGCTCCGAAAAAGCTAGTACTGATACCTGTCTGTACCTCAAATTCTGTATTGGCTGTTCCCGCACCAACTGCAGGTACAGTAAACAAACCAGAAGAATAATTTTCCTTCAACGTTGTCAAAGTAGGAGTTGGGTCCTCCGATGTATGAAAATCCTTCATATACTTCACATCAAATACAGACTCTAGCTGCAACACAATAATGTTCGGATTTTCCTTTGTTGCAGGTTCGTTAGTATAGTATTGAATATCTTCGCTCTCTGCATTTTCTGATTCTGCTACGTTATCAGAATCAGACTCCGTAGTTGCATTTCCTGTATTGCTAGTCGCACCATCTGGCTTAGTGGTGATTGTTTCCTTCATCTCTTCCGTCGTGTTATCCACCACGTCTGCCATATCTTCTGAAGAATATGTGGTATCACTAATCGTTTCTACGGTGGAGACCTGCTCGGCTTCCTCACGAATACGAGCTTCTTCTTCCGTCTCAAAAACAACCGGACTCTTATCATACTCCAAACCATCTACAATATCTGCAACTAATTCTTCACTGTAATTCTTCGGCTTTCCAATACCCACATCAATGATACTATTGGAAAAACAATATGCAAATCCGTAATCATTATATGCATAAGCAAGATTACCAAATTTGTCGGAAACCGTCTGAGTTTCCACTGCAACCTTTGTCAATGTCCAAATCAAAAAGCCAGCCATAATCACATAGGCAGACGCTCGAAGCGGATGTCTTCTATTCTTTATCTTCGGTAATCGGATATACAAATACACCAAAAGGGCAAACACCAACACAATTCCAATGGCACTCAGCACCATTTGCCACTCTGTCATGTACTTATCCAACATTGTCATCACATTACGAATCATCAGTATGTCGATGGCTGAAAATGGTGTGGTACGGAAGCAAAGCACAATGAAATTGGCAAATGCTGAAATAATCCAGACCGCACACACGAACACAGTTGCAAACACTCTGCGTTTTGCAAATAAAACCAATGATAAGGTCACGAAAATAATAAACGCATTATAGAAAAACACCGTAGGCGACTCTGCAATAAAAGCAAATGCCTTTACTAATGAATGTCTGCTCAACACCTCTAATAACAGATTGAGAACACAGGCAAGTAACAAATACCCAACAAATGGTATCTTGACTACCTTGATTACCGGTTGCATCCATCTTCCCAAAGTTTGCATTACTCTAGTCTGCCCTAGCTTCTGAAATGGAGTCACTAAAACCTTTCCTATCTTTTTACAAGCGACTTTCCCTTTTTGAAATTGATTTTTTATTCGATTCATAAAATTCTTCATCTTACTTCTACTCTTCTAAATATATGGTCTATTAGTCAACATAGCATCCTATAATTTGTATCCTTATAATGATAATTGAATCCTTTGCTAATATAGCACTCTCCACAAAAAAATCAAGTCCATTCACAATATTTTAAGATTATTGTAAGTATTCACCATAAATAGCTACTTTCTAGCATCCAGCCTAGAAATAATAACCATTACAATGTGTAATTGTCATGAAATCGCATATTGGCTATTGTAAAGCTCTGCATAGAATCCACCCTTTGCAAGCAAGTTCTCATGATTTCCCTGCTCAATAATATCGCCATCCTTCATTACCAAAATCACATCTGCTTCTTTGATGGTAGAAAGTCTATGGGCAACCACAAAGCTAGTTCGACCCTTCATTAATTTTGCAAAGGCGTTCTGTACCCGAATCTCTGTACGGGTATCAATAGAAGACGTCGCTTCATCCAAGATTAACATCGGCGGAAGCTCCAGCATAACCCTTGCGATACAGAGCAACTGTTTCTGTCCCTGTGAAAGATTGCCACCGTCTTCGCCGATTATGGTATCGTATCCATTTGGCATTCGCTTTATAAAACTGTGGGCATGACATGCCTTCGCCGCCTCCACAATTTCTTCCATTGTTGCATCAGGTTTTCCATAAGCAATATTTTCTGCAATGGTGCCAGATTTTAACCATGTTTCCTGTAATACCATGCCATAATTATCTCTCAAGCTATCTCTCGTAATATTATAAATGCTAGTACCATTCAGTGCAATTGCGCCCTTGTCAATATCATAAAATCGCATCAAAAGATTAATAAGCGTAGACTTTCCACATCCTGTCGGACCTACAATAGCAACACGCTGTCCCTTCTTTACCTGCAAATTCAAATTTTTAATCAACGGTCTTGCAGGGTCATAGGCAAATGCTACATGCTCCAAAGAAAAATCACTCTTCTGCTCCGCTTCTTCTCTTGTAAGCACCTTGGCATCTACTGCATCTGGTATCTCCACCTGTTCATCTAACAATTCAAACACTCTTGCTGCACAAGCAATGGCATTCTGTACCTCTGTCACCACACCAGAAATCTCGTTAAATGGCTTTGTATACTGGTTTGCATAGCTTAGGAAGCAGGAAAGCTGACCTACCGTAATACCACCACCAACTGCGATAAAAGCTCCTACAATTCCCACTCCTGCATACACAAGACTATTGACAAAGCGGGTAGATGGATTCGTAAGAGACGAAAAGAAAATTGCTCGCAAGCTATATGAGGAAAGCTCCTCATTAATCTTGTCAAAACGCTTCATAGCGTCATCTTCATAACGAAACGCCTTCACAATTTTCTGATTTCCCACCATTTCATCCACGAGAGCTGTCATATGCCCTCTGCTCTCGGATTGCAGACGAAACATGTTGTAGGTCTTCTTGGCAATAAAGCTTGCCACAACCAATGAAATCGGAGTCAATATTACAACTACGATGGTGATCTTCAGATTAATGGTAAGCATGAAAACCAATGTACCTAAAATGGTAATTACACCAGTAAACAACTGAGTAAAGCCCATGAGTAAACCTTCTGAAAACTGGTCTACATCATTTATCACTCTCGACACAATCTCTCCATACTGCTTGTTATCCACATAACGCAGTGGCAAATGATTCAAACGCTCAAATGCACTAATACGGATATTCTTTACCACCAAATAAGTAATCTTGTTATTACAAAGGCTCATGAACCACTGGGATAAAGCTGTCATTATGATAACCACACAAAATTTCATAAGCAATGGTTTTAACCCCACAAAATCAACCTGTCCCTTGGCAATAATGTAGTCAATCGCATCACCAGTTACGATTGGCGCGTAGAGTGTAGTTACTACTGTAATAAACGCGAACAACAAGGACAACCAGACATAATGCTGGTATGGCTTAATAAATGTCAACACTCGCTTGATAGTATTTTTCTGCATTGCTTTGGTTTCCGTCTTCTTGTCTGCCATTTATTTGCCCTCCTTTTCTGTATTCACTTCCGTTATTGCATCGCTTTTCCGACTCATCGCTTTCTGCTCTGTGTTCTGACTATCGTCCTGAGACTTCACAATCTCCTGGTATACCTCGCAAGTTTGCAACAATTCCTCATGGGTTCCAAGTCCTGCCATCTCACCATCTTCTAATACAATAATCTGATCTGCATGCTTAATAGAGGAAGCTCTCTGGGATACAATAAACACTGTCATATCCTTAGTTTCTTCCTTAATCGCCTTACGAAGCTTTGCATCGGTTGCAAAATCAAGGGCTGATGCAGAATCATCTAATATCAAAATCTCTGGTTCCTTCACCAATGCTCTTGCAATGGTAAGACGTTGCCTTTGTCCACCAGACAAGTTCTTACCGCCCTGTAATATCATTTCCTCCAAACCATTCTTCTTGCTGGCAACCACATCGGTTCCTTGCGCAATGGCAATTGCCTTGTCCATCTCTTCCTTGGTAGCATCCACCTTGCCCCAACGCATATTGTCTGCAATGGTTCCGTTAAAAAGTACTGCTTTCTGTGGCACCACACCAATATTGTCACGGAGCTGATTAAAAGTGTAATCCTTTACATTTACTCCATCCACAAGGATTTCACCCTCTGTTACATCGTAAAATCTTGGTATCAAATTCACCAATGTGGACTTACCACAGCCCGTACCTCCGATGATACCGATGGTCTGACCCTTTTTCGCTGTAAATGATAGATTACTAAGGGCTGGTTCCTTGGCACCTTCATAAGTGAAAGTAACACTTTTGAATACTACTTTGTCACCGCTTTCTCTATTTTGCTTTCCTGTTGTGTCTGTCTGTGCTTTCTTTTGTGGTGTTCCTGTTTCTGCATTTGCACCCTGTAATGCTGTAGCTCGTATTTCTGCAATCTTTTGAACATCACATTCCAGGGTGTTGTTCACTGGCTCCACCACAGATGGCTCCATTGCAAAAATCTCCCCTACACGCTTGGAGCAAGCAAATGCCTTGGTAAGAAGAATAATCAGATTAGCAAGTTTCACAAGTTCCACCAAAATCTGGGACATATAATTAACCAGTGCAATCACCTCGCCCTGGGTTAGGTTTCCAACATTAACTTGCACGCCACCAATCCATATAATAGCGATAATGGCTGCATTTACAATGATATAGGTAACCGGATTCATCACCGCAGATATCTTACCCACAAAGGTCTGCATGAGCATCAGTGCATCACTTCCTTCGCGATACTCCTTCTCCTCATCTTCCTGGCGACAAAATGCACGGACAACTCTAGCTCCCACTAGATTCTCCCTTGTCATCAAAAGCACTTTATCCAATGCCTTTTGCACCTTCTGATAAAGCGGAATAGAATACAGCATGATTCCAAACACTACAATGGATAATAGCGGAATTGCCACCACAAACACCCAGGCTGCCTTCACATCCACTGTAAATGCCATCGCCATGGCACCAAACACAATAAACGGCGAACGCAGGAACAGACGGAGGAACATATTCACTCCAGACTGTAACTGGTTAATGTCATTGGTCATTCGGGTAATAAGAGTTGAGGTTCCTGCCTTATCAATCTCTGCATAAGAAAGGGAATTGATATGCGCAAACAAATCATGACGCACACTCTTTCCAACGCCAACCGATGCCTTTGCAGCAAAATACTGTGCCGTGATGGAACAGGTAAGTCCGATAATTGCAAGCACCACAAGAACCACTCCCATTTTCAGAATGTATCCTGTATCTTGATTTTTAATACCTGTATCTACAATAGCTGCCATAACTAATGGCACAAAGAGCTCAAAGCTTGCCTCTAGCATTTTGAATAATGGTGCAATGATACTTTCTTTTTTGTATTCTTTTAAATAATGTGTAATTTTAAACATCGCCTTTTCCCTTCTATTTTTATTCCACAGGCAGTTGGTAATCCTCCATATTCAAAACTTCAATCAATTCATTTCCACAATACACAGTGTAGAAATTGTCTCCTATTTCCGTATGGTCGTACATCCTATCTGGCACATTCAGTTTTTCCCCATCCTCAAAAATAAGATAGCAAAATCTGCTTTGCCTGCGATAATCTGAATCCTTATCGCAAACAGTTCCAATCCGCACCTGTGCATCCTGTACCAACAACGGAACCGCCTTTACGAGAACAGCACCGAAGAAGACCATCCCGAAGATAGTACATAGCAAAATTTTTTTAATAGCATTCTCATTAAACTCATTATGAAATGCATAAATATAATTTCCAATCGCTAGAATTAGAAACAACAGACCGAGTCCGCACAATCTTTGTAATCTGTCCGCTAAAATCTGCATTTTCATAATCTGTAATAATTCATGGGAAAGAATTTGACCACTAATATCATTATCGAAAACCATGCCCATCAATAGTCCACTCCCCATTATCAAACAAACGATTATTAAAAATATTAACCATGGGTGCTCTTTTAATTTCATATGCAATATCCCTCTCTTTCCTAAAACCAAGCTACATCTTCGTCGTCCACTTGGAACAATCCCATACCGCTCCCACGATGTCCTGATAAAACTCTGGCTCATGACAAATTAGTAAGATGGTACCACGGTATTCCTTCAATGCCCGCTTCAACTCATCCTTTGCATCTACGTCTAAATGATTGGTTGGCTCGTCCAATAACAAGACGTTAGTTTCTCTGTTAATCAATTTGCATAATCTCACCTTTGCCTGTTCGCCACCACTTAGTACTCGGAACTGACTTTCAATGTGTTTTGTAGTAAGACCGCATTTTGCCAAGGCAGAACGCACTTCATACTGAGTAAATGCAGGGAACTCCTCCCATATTTCCTGGATGGTACTGTTGCGGTTTTCACCTTTTATCTCCTGCTCAAAATATCCAATTTCTAAGTTCTCTCCTAACTCTACGCTACCCTCTAATGCCGGAATCAACCCTAAAATACTCTTTAATAACGTGGTTTTACCAATTCCATTGGCTCCCACAATGGCAATCTTCTGACCACGCTCCAGAGAAATATTAAGTGGTTTGGAAAGTGGTTCTCCATATCCAATCACCAAATCCTTTGTCTCAAATATGTACTTGCCAGGAGTTCTTCCTATCTTAAAGTTAAACTGTGGCTTTGGTCGTTCTGCAGCAAGCTCAATGACATCCATCTTGTCTAACTTCTTCTGACGAGACATTGCCATATTTCTTGTAGCAACTCTCGCCTTATTGCGGGCAACGAAATCCTTTAATTCACTAATCTCCTGCTGTTGCTTGCGGTATGCAGCTTCTAACTGGGATTTTTTAACCTCGTATACCTCTTGGAACTTGTTGTAATCTCCTACATAACGGTCAAGGTGCTGGTTTTCCATGTGATATATGATATTAATAACCTCATTTAAAAATGGAATATCATGGGATATCAAAATAAATGCGTTCTCATATTCCTGCAGATATCTCTTTAACCATGTGATATGCTCTGCGTCTAAGTAGTTGGTCGGCTCATCCAACAAGAGGATATCTGGCTTTTCTAGCAAAAGCTTTGCTAGCAGCACCTTCATGCGGTTACCACCGCTCAAATCCATAACGTCCTTATCTAAGCCAAGTTCCAGTAACCCAAATGCTCTTGCCACTTCCTCCACCTTGGCATCTATCATATAAAAATCATGCAAGGTCAGATTATCCTGAATTACCGCAAGCTCTTCCATCATGGCATCCATATCCTCTGGATTCGCTTCACCCAACGCATCACAGATTTGGTTCATTCGTTCTTCCTGTTCAAATAGCCAGCTAAATGCAGTCTTCAATACGCTTTCCACTGTCATACCCTTTTCTAAAGTGGAGTGCTGGTCAAGATAGCCTACTCGGACATTTTTCGCCCATTCTACCTTACCCTCATCTGGCATCAGCTTTCCTGTTACAATATTCATAAATGTAGACTTACCTTCACCATTAGCTCCAATCAGTCCAATATGCTCACCCTTCAACAAGCGAAAGGATACATCCTCAAAAATCGCACGGTCACCAAAACCGTGAGTTAGATGTTCAACGTTTAAAATACTCATAATTTCTCCCCTCTTAAAAATCTCCCAACTTCATCCCAAGCCATTTTTGACTCTGGATACATACTCATCCCTTTTTGGAAGATATGAAACATGCCAGGATAAATGTGCATATTAACCTTAACTCCCGCCGCCTTCGCTTTCTCCGCTACGGTAACGGTATCACTTAGTAACATCTCACACTCTCCAACCTGCATTAGCATCGGTGGAAAGCCATCATACTTCCCAAACACTGGTGATATATATGGATTTTCAGGACTATCATTTCGATAATATTCATTCTGAAATACTACACTATCCCTCGTTCCACCAAACACTGGGTCAATATTAAAATTCTTCTCGTATGATTCCCCGGTGCATGTCAAATCTGTCCATGCAGACATAGTAATCACGCTCTTTGGTAATGGCATGTCATTGTCGCGTAAATAAAGACATAGGGCAAGTCCCAATCCACCACCAGCGGAATCACCTGCCACTACAATATCGCTACCTTCATATCCCTGTTCTAATATCCATTGGTATGCTTCTAACGCATCCTCTAGCGCTGCTGGGTACGGAAAAGCTGGTGCAACACGGTAATCAATGGTTAATACATCCATTCCACCACTGACATCCCTATACTGTACTGCCACATCACGGTAGGAATTGTTCATATCCAAATAATATCCACCACCGTGAAGTTGGAAGATGATACCCTTCGGATTAGGGGTATATCTCCATGCATTATCCATTGATTCATCATTTTGAATGTCTGTTTGCCCAAAACTCTTACCATTCCACTCATCAACACTCTTCTGGTGCTCAGCCGTTTCCTTGTGCTCAATAAAACAGTCTCTTTCTTCAACCGACATTCGCTCTCTTAGAAGCTCCATGTGAAAGGTCTCCATCTCTATCCCAATCAACTGTAGATGTTCTGGACATTTCCAATCCCTTGCAAATAGCTTATCTCTCAATTCACTTTTCGAACCATTGTCTGCTACAGGTGATAAATGGTTGGCTATCTCCACCATTTTTCTCGCCATGCGACCACGAACACTGACCTTGTTTTCCATTGTTATTATCCTCTATCCAATATACACTCATATCACGCACTTTTCACATGAGTGCATCTATCTTCATTGTTGCAAGTTTTCTCACACATGAAACCTTCGTTTTAACTCACGCTTCAACTCTCTATCACCGAATATAATGGTTCCAAGCAAGTAAATGCCGGTCACACCAGCACAGGTTACTGGCAACACAATATTTGTAATATATCCTACAAAATACAGGCTTATAATCCCCACACTGCAAAGTGCAATCAGCAGCAATAATAATGTGTAGCTATACCAATGTTGGCGGTTCAACATCATAAGAAAGAACACAATTGCGTCACCAAACAGAATCACACCTGGTATCGCCCATTTCAGGGACCATTTACTCATACCTGTAAAATAATCAATTCCCAGTAGTAATAACATTGTGAGTATTAACTGCAATCCAATCTTTGCTGCATATCCTGCATCATGGTTAATCCAGTAAACCATAGAAAGATATGTATAAATCATGGCAACGATGCAAATACCGGACCACCAGAAATGTGGTGTTGTATAATGATTGATTATTACCAAACCAATTCCTGTTAGTATAAACAAAAACAAAATCAACCGCATGACAAAATGAAGTCTCTTGGTACGTTTTCTCACATCCGGATAAGGCGACTCCTTTGGCATACGTGTATATATTTCTTGCTGTTCTGCCTCGCTCATTTCGTCTAGCACACTATGACAAAGCGGACACACTTCTGTGTTATCATATACAATTACATTACAATATCTGCATTTATTCATACATTACCCCATTACTTTCTATTGAAACTGTGACACCATCCTCGGAAAGCTTCTGGAAAAAGCCTCTTTGAATTGCTGTATCCATAAGTATAGAACTAAATGTAAATGTGAGCACACCGTTATAGGAACAAACAGTTCCCTTCATATTCTGACCCTTGGACATGGATAGTATCGCGGTGAAATGATCTACATACTGCTGGTACGGTTCTTTGAGCTCGATATTACCAATATTGGTAACAGTTGCCGACGTCGCCTTCGCTGACATACCATATACCTGCTTTAACACAAAGTTCTTAAGCACCAACGGAACTGCCCGTAGAATCCACTTCTTTTCGTTAGACACATTGTAGGACATAATGTTATCTAGATTCTCTGGCGTAACCTGTTCCTTTAAATCCTTTGCCACAATCTCTAACACTTCCTCAAATGTATAATCATCTCTCTCTGGCTGAAAGGTTGCAAACACCATGGCAAAGAAATTCTTCATGGTGTGTGAGTTATAATAAGGTCGTAAATTCACTGGTACACAACAGCGAATCGGATATTTGCTAGGCTGGCACTTTAAGTAATTCTTATATATTGCATAGACAAAGGTTCCAACCAAATACTGATTGATAGTCACACCATAAGACTTGCTAGCTCGTTTCAACTGATCAACAGGCAAATATCCATGCATCACGCCCATTTCTCCCTTAGGCACCCACTCCCCCTTGAGCGTCAACGCTCTTTCTGACTTATATACCTTTGAATGTCCCTTCTTGAAATTTTTCACATAGCTGTCTTCCTTATCCATGAAAACACCTGCGGAAATTCTATCCTTATCATGCTCCAAAATCTCTGGATGGCGAAGACGCAGATACTGATACACTAGCTCTTTCAAGAAAATCAATCCGCCTGCACCGTCAGTGAGTGCATGGAACACCTCTAGGTTGATTCTACATTTATGATAAGTTACGCGGAACATATAATGATGATTCCTACTCTTGTCAATGTATGCTCCGGGATGAGAATACTCCTCTCTCACAATAGGCGCAGGATTCATGTTCTCCTCAAAATAGTACCAGAAAAAGCCCATGCGCAAACGCATACGAAAGATAGAAAACTGTGGCAAGATGCGATTTAACGCTTCCTGTAACAACACACGGTCAATTTCCTCTGTGAGATTTACCGAGATACGATACACATTTGTCATATCCTCATTGGCAATCACAGGGAAAAGATTGGCAGTGTTGTCTAGCTTATCCCAAGCAAGCTGTTCCTTTCGCAAAGTTTTCTTGTCTGTTTTCTTTTCTACTTTTTCATCTGCCTTGTTCTTCGCCTGTTCTATATTCTGTTTTGATGTTACATTTTTCTTTTCTTTTTTCATTTTATTGTCCTTATTATATTTATTCAAAAATAAAGGCTATCATCCTTGCTTTTTCTATTATATCCATTATAATAATCGAAGGGAACCGATTTTTACCGTACGCAGATTTTTATCTAGCCAATCGAGGTACTCGGTTCCTTTTATTAGTATCATTACTTCCACTTTCAAGCTAACGACTTTCTAACGACACTAAACTACCATCGGTCTCTTCGGCAACCCTGTCACCCACTGAAAATTTCTCGTCTTTCATTTGACGCTCCGTTACCTTATACTCTTTTTCAACGCCACTTTTATCCATAGCATAAATGAACTTATTTGTAGAATCTTTTATATCCTCAATTCTACATACTTCCATCATATTTTCAGAAAGTCTCTTATCCTTTGCTGAGCCAATCGCCATGCCTAAACACATACCAATAGGTAGTCCATAGCACGATCCCATTGCCATATTATCCGAAAAGAAAAGCAACCCCATTATAAGCCCACCAGCTACGCCAAAACACATACCAAGACTCATATACATTGTCATATACTTTTGAATCTTCTTATCATCCATTCAATATTCCTCCATTAAAATTGCTCAATACCTCAAAATAAAGCACTCTCACATTCCTAGTTTTCAAATTTTTTTGCTTGTTCTATCCAGTATGCCATAATTTTTTCTACCATAGCAATACACTCACTTTGTGCGGTAGCCTCATTATAAGCTTGCATGTCACTATATATATGCCCACAAGGCTCCAAACAATCCTCTTCAAAACCTCCACATACACCAACAAGCCATTTTCCAAATAAGCCGGTTTTAAACTTAAAAATATAATAACGCATTTTGTTAAACTCAAATTCCCCTGCACATTCAATTTTATTCGGTCTTTTGCCCAACTCATGTGAGTCTGCTAACCATTCAATCATTGCTTCCTGTGCTACGTTAAGCTGTTTTGTGTTCAGTGTACATTTCATAATCTCCAAAATATCTTCTCGCCAAGAAAATTGTTTCGCATAATCTACACATGAGTTTCCATAATTATCTTTCTCATTACATTTTGTTCCAGATTCAATTAAAAATATTAAAATAGGCTTTATTTTGCTATTTTCCAGTTTTCCTGCAATCAAATAAGACAATGGTATTGCTCCAAATTTATCTTTTTGATTAACATCCATTCCCGCAGAAACTAATATTTTTGTGGCAGATAATATAAATTCTTCATCTTTTATCGTTGAAGATGAGTACAACAAATGCAAAGCATTTTGTTTATTTTTACCTTCCTGCGAATTAACCTCAATTCCCTCTTGTATCAAAAACAAAATAATATCAAGTCGTTCTCTATATTTTTCTTTTCCACACATTACTGTTTGCAATAAATTAAGCTTCGTAGATTCATTAACACAATTAATGTTTCCATCATAATAATATTTTATCTTTTCCAAATCACCACACAATGTAGCATCAAAAATATTAGTTATTGTCATAAGTACTCCTCCATCTTTATTCGAAATCATAATACCTCAAACAGTATTGCACGCATTGTGTTTATGCGTTATAATTAACATAGGTGTTACCATATCACGGTAGGTGGTTAGTCTTCTACGGAGGACTGTGACCTCTGTTTACATAGATATCTGCTTGCAGAAATTTATTGCGGAGGATATTGCTTATGATGACCATAGAAAGCTTAATGACTGTTATCAGCTTATGTATTACTTGCTTTAGTCTTGGCTATTCAATTGGAAAGAGTAGCAAGACACAAAAATAACCGCCCTGTCCTAGAAAACTCGGCGGTTATTTTTACTAATCTTATATTTTAGGGCTAACCGTCTATCGGTAGCACCTTTTTATACAATCATAATAACATTAAACCGCTTTTCTGTAAACACCTAATATTTTATTGCTTCTAATAGTTGTTCCTTTTCCAAATCGAATTTTATCATCTTAACTTTTAATGCCAATTATATATACTGACTTCCTTTTATAAAACTATTTTATAAATATTCGCCTCTTCACCTATGAATTCTCTTGTCAATTTAAATCAAATGTAATTCCACTGCAATTCCAATTTATATCACTGCTCCATTTATCTTCTTTGTAAAATCAATCATCTTCATGAATAAATCTAAAATCATTCTCAATCAACATTTCCAAAAACTCATCAAAACTGTCAGCAATCACCTTCAGTTCATCGGGGTCGTGCAAATATCGGACAATTTGCCCCTTCGTTCCTTTTTCCGATGGTGTAAAGTCAACAAACAGACTAGATGTTCCACCATTATTCATACAATCCGAAAAGTTCAACCATTTTAACTTATCTGCATCCATCTGGATTTTATCGTCAATAAATGGACCAAAATCCTCATCGAACTCTTCCAAAAAGTAATAAAACAAATCTCCAAAATTGGACGCACTATCCTTATTGTCCATTATGTCTTTGGCAGAACACAAATAATATGGGTACTCTCCATCATCCACATCTGAACCAAAGAAGTAATGCGTTACTTCTTCATCCCTATATTGTCTCCAATAGGTTCCATCTATCATTTCCAAAATTTCCATCAAACTGCTTGGAAACTCAGGATACTCCTTTAACAGCAATTCCTTATCTTCTTTCGATATACCATGTGCTATGTCGAAAACATGATTCCATTTATCTGCCAAGCCACGTTTTTCATATGCTTCTTTCAATTTTTTAATATAAAGTTCTCCATTCATAACCATTTCTCCTAATCCAGCTTTCAATATTATGCTTTTCTTTCAGTCCCATAGTTTATTAACCTGAACAGACAATTGCTCTATATCATTTCCTAAAAGAGTCAAATACTCTTCCTCAATAATCTCTGGAACATTGAAATAATATCCATCAGCATTTATTCCATACAGTTCACCATCACAGCCACCGATAATAATATGCTTTGGTAAATATTTATCTATCTCTAAATTGTCATTCAATTCTTGTAATTCTTCCAATCTGTAAAGGCGAAACCATGTATTACCAATATCACCTTCCCCTCCATTATGTCTTTTCATAAACTCTATATATGATATTGGCAAATCAATTTCATTAATTTGATAAATGTCCTGTCCTTCATACGGTTCATTAAACACAAACTCTCCCCACATTTTTACTTCCTTTCTCATGCTCAGCCTCAAAGCGTCGTAATCTATATGTTTCCTTTAATTTCTCCATACCAACTCATCAATTCTGACACAGGTGATATTCCACTCTTGGTATAGTCATCATAACGATAGGACGCATCAAATTTATGAGTAGCAACATCAAATTCCAGCTTATATTCATTGGGACATTTTTGTTGATAACTATCACACAATTCAACCAGCTTATTAATATCTTTTGTTCCAATTGATAAAAACTCGTCAGAAGCTTCATCATCAGCAAAATTTCCCGCAGGTATAACATCCTTATCTTTTACAAAAATGGCATTAAACATTTTTTGTGATTCATCCTGATAAATATAGATATATATTTTATCAACACTTTCGTTTGTATACTCCATACACAAAGATACAAACTCCGACTGTAAATCAGTAAACGCATCTTCAAAACCTTTAAGCATAATTTTCTCCTTTATCCACGTATTTTCTCCAGTTCAAATTTTAAAACACAATCTCTCCAAGGTCCGGATAGCCCTTCTTAAGCACATCCATATTCCTTTTTAGCAGCGATAGTTTATCCGACAGATTACTCTTAAAATAATCCGTAATCCTTTGAAGCAAAGAAAGAATTTCCTCTCTTCGGTATGTGGATTGTGATATAGTCGCTATGGCATAATAATATCCTTCCACCGGCTCCACTTTATTCTTCCCATCAGAAAAGGGATACCTATTTTCTTCCAGTGCTTTCATAATCACATCTACGATATCCTCATCTTCTGAAAAAGGTAACATTCTCTGGTAGTCCTTTAATTTGACTGGCGCATGACTAAAAGAAGCGATTTTCTTACAATACTTCCATACCTTTTCCTTATTGGTGTCGTTTGCGTGAGACATAAGGATATAGGTCATAGGCTTTGTAATTATCATTTTTCGCTTGTCATCAAATATACCCTGTGCCTGTAATTCTTTAAATGATAACATTTCAAATGTATGTATGACCTCTCTCATTTCCTCTATTGTAGGCGCTGTGTCCTTCATTGTATTTACCTCCGTTTCAAACGATTTATAACACCATTAAAGTTTCTATCGCTAATCACTCAATTTCATGTAATCATCTACCGGAATTCCACCCATACAGATAATTCGTACATCATCCCATCTTTCTTTTAATGATTTTCCTCTATAAATCGTTGCATTCACCAATTCATCTGCTGTTAAAAATTCCGTTCCATCAGGAATATCACACAATCCAGCCCAGTAGGGTTTATCGTACTGTGGAAGACAACCTATATAGTGTTCTGATTCACTTATTTCATCAACAAAATAGAAGGATGTTTCATTCATAATTTCGCCTTTTCTCAATTCTGCCAAAAAATAGTTAAAATCTACTGTATTCAAATTATATTCTGTATGGTCCATACGCTATATCCTCATAATAAACAATCATCATCGACGGCAACAAAATCAAAATCAAATCAGATGGATAGCAAAAATCCGACCACCTTGTGCAAAAAACATTGATTGGCAATTGTAAACCATTTTCACAATCGTAATATATCGATATCTTGTCCACATTTAATCCGCTAAAAAATACTTCAAAAGTTTCTCTGGTTCTATCTTCATTCTCTCCCCACTGGCAATCTTTAATTAATACTGGGGCACTATGATGAACTATATCGTTTATGTATGCACTCTCTTGAAATTTTTCCTTTTCACAAATTCGCATCCAGCTTTTCCTTACTTCATCCTTAGGAATAACACTTATTGTGGATAATTCCTGTTTAGAAAATACTGCATATTTTTCATCGTTATATCTCCAATAATATTTGAAATCTTTAATACTCAAATAATCACCTACTTTTTCTGCAATTCCCTCAACTCATCAAAGGAATAATCCCTATAATTTTTATCGGAATCCAAAACAGAAGTTGTCGTTGCAGGAATCACCTTTAACAATTCATTCACATCAATATCTTTCGGAAACGAAACAATATCCCCGTGTTCGTTTTCGTCCTTATGTGCACAGAAGATAAATTCTCCCGCTTCCCAGTCGATAGCAAATGTATTCATACATCCAACCGCATCTAAATCCATTAGTTCCTCATGATTTGCTATAAAATTCTCATATATGAATTCATATAACGCATCCTTTTCAATTTTAATGATTCTACATTCATTATCCTTCATCTGACATACCTCACAACAGTTTTTGAAATCTGCATATTACATCCACTCTCCATAAAACCAGATGTACGACTTCGCATAATAATCCTCATCATTAAGCTCTTCTATATAACCTATCTCCGATAATTCTGTCACAATTCCTCTTTCTTTCGCAAAGGAACGCTTATCATCCACTCTCGTCCATATCTGATAAGGTCCTTTCCTGTCCCAAAAGGAATTATAATACTCCTCGTCATAGAAAATAATAATCTGGGATTCCCGTACATCCGGATAGGTTATAGCTGCTACTACCTTACAAAATGGTAAATCCTTCGGCTTGTTACCGATAATTTCCTCGGTCTTTTCAAGCCATTTCTTACAAAATGCAGTCTTAATCTTACCAGAGGTTTTAGGTTTTGACAGCCATGGTCCGCATGGTACGTGAAAATGCTCAACTTTATCTTCTACATCTTTGAAAGGTAAATCATTTGTATTTTTAAATGGCTCTATTCTATCCATCCAGCTTAACAGCTTTTTAAATTTTCTCTGTTGTCCTCTGGATTTGCTTCGAATCATATATATTGACATCTTACTTTCCCTTCTATATCTTATCTGGCACCATCCATCCACGAACCATATGCCTGACTTTCAATATACTTTAAATCTAGCTTTTCATATTCCTCCATGGTATCGCACAATCCTCTGTCATAAGATTTGCACAGCATCATTACATTATCGTTTTGAAAATAATCCGTATTTATGCGTACTTTCTGTCTGGTTTCCTTGGGATTATAATAGATAACGTATTTCTTATTACAGTATTCGGATGCAGTTGTCTGGCTTTCCTTGATTATGCGGCCTAGCTGTAATTTAATATAATTGCCCATATTCTTTCGCTCCACACTCCAATTTTATCCTAGCTACCTTTTCTCCATATAAATCTCTTTATCATTCTCATCAATTTCGAACTCATCTGACGATATACGAATCAAATTTGTTCCTATCGAACTAGTAATATATTTCCAAATCACACTGTCATACTGCATTACATTATGAATGCTCATCAGCTGGATGTTTCGATAATCTTCTACATATTCATCATCTTCGTTTCCCACAAAAAATGACCATCCACTATCATCCTCATTTATAGCTTCCTCGCGACACATGTATCCTACTTTCCATCCTTCATCCATCAACTTCTTTGACACATATGCCATCTTGCCCATTAAGTTTTTTCTTTCTCTCATGTCATCATAATAATGCGCATTTGAAACAAATTCATTTATCTTATCCGTGGTAGGAGAAAAATCTGAGTTTATTTTTTCAATATTTGCATCCCATATACGCATATCATCCGCTTCATTTCTTAGCAAAACAGCCAAGCGCAATATATCTTCCTCTTCTACATCAATATATGTGTTTATCTCCTGAACAACACTTTTTCCCTGTTCTCCATAAACAAAGATTAGCAATACACCATTATTGTAAAGAGTGGTTTTAACAGCACCCATATTATCCTTGTCATCATAGAACATCATAAAATCACATATTTTGTCATTTACATACCAATCAAACTCTGTACCATTTTTTCCATTCATATAAAATATGGCACCTTGTTCCTCCAACTCATCAAAAGAAACATCCGGAATGTACTTTTCCACACAATCAGTCATTATCTCTTTAATTTTCAAAAGTATTTTATTCACGCTGTAACCTCCCTATCGCCCCTGCATAAATCGATACCTGCCCTACCTTGTTCCATGCTCTACTATCATCTCCAGATTTTCAAATACAGCCCTAAACACCTGCTTTGCCTTTTTACAAATCTAACAATATTCTTATATAGTTTCCTTTTAAAACTAACTTCCATTGTTAATCCCTAACGAATACTTTACCTCATTCAGTAATTCATCCTCTGTCAAGTCATATGGAAAAGGATCTATATCCTCCATAATATTTTTCATCAACTCATCATACGTTCCACACTCTATAACGATAAATGGCTTGTCCGAAAAGCACACTTCATCCACTCTATAATAGAGTCCCTCATACTCAAACGCTGGTCTTACAGAAGTATTTTCCACCATATCACTGCCTGAATAAGAAACCGTTTTCTGTGTATAAGGTAAGCCAACAGATAATTTCTTACCACCAAGCATTACAATGTACTTTTCAATTTTATCTTTTATTGATTCAAATTCTTGTCTAGTGACACTTTCATATATCCACATATCTATTCCTTCTCAAAAAATAAAATCTTCGAGTATTTCTCAACCACCTGGTGCCACTGCATCATATACATTATAAATGACACCATTCTCATCATATTCCATATAGTAATAATGTTCTAAATGGTCTGGCATAATGAGACCATTATCCGTATATATGTAATATGCCACTCTACCTTTTTCATTTTCCCTTATTTCTCCCAAATCAAACTCACCATACTTCTGCTGAATCATATAAATATTGCTTTGTAAGATAGCCCAGTCATTGTATCTATAATATGTTGCGTGGGACGATGAATACAGAATTGTTGCCAATGCCAAAATGATATTACAGCTCATTGAAACAAGAACACCTCTATTACTCTGCCTTTTGATTTTATGTTTAATTAGTAAAATCACGCATATCATCATTCCGACTATTAATAAAAACAATACGAACAGTATGCCTATTACAAAATACCACCGATTCATTTCTCGCTTTGCTCCTCAACATTTCAATTCATTTGTAATCTCCCAATCTTCTATTTCATTCGCAGTTATATGTTCAAGTTGACACCCTTCTTCCAACTGTCACAGTCGCTATCCCAAACAACACCAAAAAGATACCAAAACCATAATTGGTTACCTTTGGCCACTCTGGTTTCTCTGGATTGATATAGATTGTACAGTTCTTCCCATCCTTCATCGTAAATGCATTATAACTAGATAGTCCTACATCTTCATATAGCACATCCTTGTACTCATAGGTAACATATGCCTTTGTCCTATTATTTCTTCCTGTCTTACGAACATCTAGCACTCCTTCTGCTTTGTCATATGTAGCCATATTAAAAATGCTAAGTCCGACAAGAACCAATCCGATTAACACAACGATAATTCCTGCTCCTATAAATATTTTATCTTGTTTCATAGTGCAATCCCTCTACTACCAGCCACTACTCACTTCATATTCAACATAATACAGATTGAAATCAACATAAGCACTCCTATTGGAAGACCAATATAAAACTTCAATTCACCCATCATAAGTTTCTCTTGTCTTTTTTTCTCTATATATTTCACTAACAATACACCAAGAAAAGCTCCTAATATTATGGGACCAAATATAAGTATAGCTGTTAAAATCTGCTCCATCTCTATCACCCCATCCACTTAGCTGCAAAATACTCAATTGCAAATATCACTCCGACACCAACAAGTACACTTCCTAGCATATATGCCAAAGCTACAAGTGCATTTCCATTCTTAATAAGTTCTGCTGTTTCCAATGCAAAGGTAGAAAATGTAGTAAAACCACCACAAACTCCGACTTTCAAAAACAACAGCAATTGTGGATTCAAGGTATTATTCCTCGTTGCTACAACAGTAATTATCCCAATCACAATGCATCCCACAATATTAATCATAAATGTTTTTATCGGAAACACAGTCACTTCATTTATCGGAATCAGTCCAATCAAATATCTGCAAACAGCTCCTACAAAACCGCCCAAACCAACCATAATTATATTAAGCATCCTTACACCTCAACTAACTCATACTCTCTCGTTCCATATCCTAGCTTCGCCGCTGCTTCAATGGTATGCACACCGTTGCGACTCTCAATTCTCTCTAATAAATGTGGCTTACCCGGGTCAGAACAAGCATAGACCAAATCGATACAAGCCTGGTCAATGGCAATTGGGTCTGTGGACGCCAAGATACCAATATCAGCAATGCAAGGATCCTCTGCAACGGCACAACAGTCACAGTCCACACTCATATTTTTCATCACATTGATATAAACGATATTACCCTTAAAATAATCCACAATACTTCCCGCTGCATCTGCCATAGATTCCAAAAAAGAATCGTGGTCTGCTGTCCATATGTGCTCTGGCACTCCGGCACCATGAATGTATGCTTTACCATAAGAGGATGCCACACCGATAGATAACTGCTTTAACGCTCCACCATAGCCTCCCATAGGGTGTCCCTTAAAATGAGATAACACTAGCATTGAATCATAATTGACAATATTCTTACCTACATAGTTTTCCTTAATGACCTTCCCATTCGGAATGTCCAGTTTCAAATCTGGACCTACTGCATCCAACAAGTCCACTTTGAAGTATCGGTCCCAACCATGGGCAGAGATAAGCTTTCTGTGCTTTTCTGTGGTATTGCGCTCACCTTCATAGGCGGTATTACATTCCACTACGGTACCATTTACATGCTGAATCATTGGTTTCCAAAAATCTGGTTTCAAGAAATTCTGATTGCCCTTTTCACCAGAATGAAGCTTCACTGCTACATTGCCACTTAATTCTTTGCCCACCATTTTATATAGTTCTAACACCATTTCCGGTGTGATGTTTTTTGAAAAAAATACCTTTGCACTCATATTGAAAACCTCCTTCATTCATCCATAATGCTTCTATTTGTAAAATAAAAATGGAATACTCAATAACAAAAATAATCCAATTGGTATCATTGGGAGAATCGATAACACCATTACCAGCTTGTTACTTCCTCTATTCAATATCAATGCTATGATACCTAAGACGCTGCCTATGACACAACCAATGATTCCTCCTCCGATAATGGCTTCTGCAATTTCTGGTTCTGAAAACAGAGTCACAATGATTGTAATAAAGGGACTAGCTGTAGCCAAATAACTAACAATTTTTGATACTTTATTTCTTATCATAAATTCTCCTCGCTTAAGAAAAACTTCTATGACAGTATAACATTCTTTGTGCTAAATGAAAAGAAGGGGTGCAACACCTTCACTTGTTGCAACCCTTACTTTATCACTTATTCTTGATCTATATCTAGAAATTCGCACTGCATGTATTTCGTTATGAAACATTCATAATCCTATCGATTAATCCTTGCTCTCTTTCTAAGAGTTGGATCTAAAATCTTCTTACGGATACGAATATTCTCTGGCGTAATCTCCAAAAGCTCATCGGTATCAATGAACTCTAATGCCTGCTCCAAACTTAAGATTCTTGGTGGTGTAAGCTTTAACGCTTCATCCGAACCTGACGCACGAGTGTTGGTCAAATGTTTTGCCTTACACACATTAATCTCAATATCCTCTGCCTTACCCGTCTGACCAATAACCATTCCAGCATATACCTGCTCGCCAGCACCAATGAACAAGGTTCCTCTGTCCTGTGCATTGAACAAACCATAAGTAATGGAAGTTCCTGTCTCAAATGCAATGAGAGAACCCTGACTACGGTACATCATGTCACCCTTGTATGGTCCATAGCCATCAAAAATGGTATTAATAATTCCAGTACCCTTGGTGGATGTCATAAAATCACCACGAAAACCAATGAGACCACGGGATGGAATGTTGAACTCCAATCGCACCGTTCCATCATGGGCTGGTGTCATTGCTTGAAGCTCACCCTTACGCTCATTTAACATGCTGATAACCGTACCAGAGAACTCTTCTGGAACATCCACATAAGCAATCTCCATCGGCTCTAGCTTCTTTCCATTTTCATCCTGCTTATAGATAACCTCTGCCTTACTAACAGCAAACTCATATCCCTCACGGCGCATATTCTCAATTAGTACAGATAAATGAAGCTCGCCACGACCAGATACCTTATAAGATTCTGTCTCCTCTGTTTCTTCTACACGCAAGGATACATCTGTATTAAGCTCCTTAAACAAACGGTCACGCAAATGTCTAGAGGTTACAAACTTTCCTTCCTTACCTGCAAGAGGTGAATCATTTACCATGAAATTCATAGAAATGGTTGGCTCTGAAATCTTCTGGAATGGAATTGGCTGTGGATTCTCTGGTGAACAAAGAGTATCACCAATGGAAATATCCGCGATACCGGAAATTGCGACGATAGAACCAATTCCTGCTTCCTTCACTTCTACCTTGTTAAGACCCTCGAATTCGTAAAGCTTTCCTATTTTAACCTTCTTACTCTTGCTCTCATCATGAGCATTTACAAGTAATACATCCTGATTCAGTTTCACGGTTCCGTTGTCAATCTTACCTACACCGATACGTCCCACATACTCGTTATAATCAATAGTCGAAATGAGCACCTGGGTATCCGCTTCCGGGTCACCAGTTGGAGCTGGAATGTAATCAATAATAGTCTCGAAAAGTGGTGCCATATCCACTGCATCATCTTCCATATTCTTCTTTGCCACACCTTCTCTTGCAGAAGCATAAACAAACGGACAATCAAGCTGCTCATCCGTAGCCTCAAGGTCAAGCAAAAGCTCTAATACCTCTTCCTCTACTTCTTCTACTCTTGCTTCTGGACGGTCAATCTTGTTGACACACACAATCACATGAAGATTTAACTCCAATGCCTTTTTCAACACAAACTTAGTCTGTGGCATGGCACCCTCAAATGCATCCACCACAAGAATTACACCATTTACCATCTTAAGTACACGCTCTACTTCACCACCGAAGTCCGCATGTCCAGGGGTGTCTATAATATTAATCTTTGTCCCCTTGTAATCCACTGCAGTATTTTTCGAAAGAATCGTGATTCCACGTTCTCTTTCAATGTCGTTGGAATCCATGACACGCTCTGCCACTTCCTGATTTTCACGAAATACACCACTTTGTTTCAAAAGCTCATCCACCAAGGTAGTTTTACCATGGTCTACATGGGCAATAATTGCTACGTTACGAATATCATCTCTAGAAATTGTCATATTTGCCTCCTAATCCCGTTGTAGAAACTTTCCCTACATTTAGGATATACTTCTGCTTAGTTTTCAACGGGTAATAGTGTAACAAAAACAAAGAAAAAAGAAAAGCGAAAAAATGCCGATATTTCATGGCATTTCTACACTTTTCTTGTGATATTGCACATTGTGTTATTTCTCTTTTTGCATCTGCTTGTATTCATCCTCTGTATACAGCACAAAATCCTCCGCAGGTTTGTGTTCCTTTCTTGCAAATGCAATCGTTTCTATCTCATTCTCTTCCTGCTTTTCGTTTCTTCTAGAAAATGGTATAGATTCCACTGTTTCCCCTGCATTCCATCCAGGAAAAGCTATGGTTTCCACCTCTTGCGACTCCTCTTGCTGAGTAGACGGCGTTCTGCTTGAGAAAGAATAATCTCTATCACTCATATCAAACGAAAAATCATCCTCAATCACAACTCCAGTAGTAGCAGGCTCCGAATTGTATCCCTTATTCTCTCTAATTGCTTTCACTGCAAAGAATATAACCACACTTTGACCAAGCACTACAAAAATAATCCATATGGCATTGCGAGCCGCAGCATCCCCATAACTACTATAATTTGAAACTATATTCGGATCAGTCGGATTGTAATACAGAATTTTATCCCTACCTCTTCTCCTTTGACCATAGTACGTCACAGTATACGTTTCTTCATTTACTGTATATTGATACTTATTGGTATAGCTAACACGTCGTCTTCTTCCTGTTCCATAAGATCTCCTATCAGACTCGATGCAAGTCGCATTAGTCGGTAAAAATTCCTTTACTTCCTGAAATAATACGCTTTGATCTCCTAATACAATACAGTATCGAACCAGCGCTATAACAACCCATACCTGCAAGAGACATAATAGTTTAAATTTATTATTCTTTAATTGTTCCATCATCCATCCCCATCTCATTTTATATTCATCCAGTTCATTCCATCATTCCACGCGGACGATGTTGTATCTGAACATAAAACAAACTCCATTAACAAATCGTTGCACTTTATATAACTTTACTTGAACTTTATAAAAGGACACCTTTTGAGCAAGGTGCCCTCAATTCTAAAAATATTACTTCTCATTCTTCTTTGCTGTACTCTTCTTCGCAGGTGTTTTCTTCGCTGTACTCTTTGCAGGTGCTTTCTTCGCTGGCTCCTTATAATCGTACTCAAACACTACGGTTGAAAGCGGTGGCAAATGAATTGCAATAGAATGTGCTCTATCATCCCAAGGCTCATCTGTGGCCTTAATTGGAGTTGCATTCACTCTACCCTTTCCGCCAAACTCTACCGCATCAGAGTTTAACACTTCTGTGTATTTACCAGCACAAGGTACACCAACAATAAATCCATCTCGATCCATCGGTGTAAAGTTGCTTACAAACAACAACTGCTTCTTAGCAGTAGAACCTCTACGAATAAATGATACAATACTGCTCTGTGGGTCATTACAATTAATCCACTCAAATCCCATTGGGTCCTGATCGTTGTAATACATCGCATCATTCTCGTTATATAACTTATTCAATGCCTTCACGTAATTCTGCATGCCCTTGTGGCTCTCTGCATCCTCACCATCCATCAAGAACCAGTCAAGACTTCTTGCCTCGCTCCACTCACGAAGCTGTGCAAACTCCTGACCCATAAACAATAACTTCTTACCTGGATGTCCGTACATAAATCCATATGCAGTACGAAGGTTTGCAAACTTATCGTCATGCAAGCCCGGCATCTTATTAAGCATAGAGCACTTCAAATGCACTACCTCATCATGGGACATCACCAAAATAAAGTTCTCAGAATATGCATACATCAAACTAAAGGTCAGACGATTGTGATTAAACTGTCTAAAATATGGGTCAAGCTTCATATACTCAATAAAGTCATTCATCCAACCCATGTTCCATTTGAACAAGAATCCTAAACCATCCATGGAGGTTGGTGCGGTTACACCTGCCCATGAGGTAGACTCCTCAGCGATAACAAATACGCCAGGTTCCTGCTCTTCAATGGTCTGATTCAATTTCATAAGAAGCTTAATTGCATCGTAGTTCTCATTACCACCGTCTTCATTTGGCAACCAGTTACCATCCTGCTTACCATAATCAAGATAAAGCATAGAAGCAACTGCATCCACACGGAGTGCATCCACGTGGTATTCCTTTGCCCAGAACAATGCATTGGCAATCAAGAAGTTAGAAACTTCCGTTCTACCAAAATCGAAAATATAAGTACCCCAGTCTGGGTGCTCGCCTCTTCTGCTATCTGGATGCTCGAAAAGAGGCATTCCATCAAATTTTCCTAAACCATGCGCATCTCTCGGAAAATGTGCTGGTACCCAGTCCAAAATCACACTGATACCATTCTTATGCATATAATCCACAAAATACATGAAATCCTCTGGATCACCATATCTTCTAGTTGGTGCATAATAGTTGGTTACCTGATATCCCCAAGAACCATCAAATGGATACTCTGCAATACCCATTAACTCAATGTGAGTGTATCCCATATCCTTCACATATTCAGCTACCATTGGAGCCAGTTCTCTATAAGTGTAAAATCCGTTATCATCATCCTCTACACGCTTCTTCCAAGAACCTAGATGCATCTCATAGATTGCCATCGGCTTTCTCATAGCATCATTTCTACTAGTCTTTCTGCGGTTCTCCATCCAATCTGCATCTTTCCATCGATACTTTGTAATATCCTTAACCACAGATGCATTATCCGGACGAAACTGTGAACAGTTACCAAACGGGTCGGATTTGAAAATCTCTTCGCCATAACGAGTCAAAATGTTAAATTTATAAACTGCATCTTCTCCGACATCTGGAATAAACAATTCGAAAAATCCACCAGTTCTAGTAATCTGCATTGGATGTAATGCCGCATCCCACATATTAAAATCACCGACTACAGAAACACGTCTAGCACGTGGTGCCCATACTGCAAAATATGTACCCGACACACCATCTATTTTCATCGGGTGCGCTCCAAGCTTCTTATAAATATCCCAATGGTTACCTTCCGAAAATAAATGAACATCCAACTCTCCAAGCTGTCCATCAAAACTATATGGGTCAGCGGCTACTACGATAGAGCCGTCCTGATATGTGGTTACCAAACGATACTTCGTACCAACAAACTTCTTCTTAGGAAGATAGAGTGCATAAAATCCTCTATCATCCACCTTTTCCATGTCATATTCTGTCTTACCTGTCGGTGCAACCACCTTACAGCTAACAGAATGTGGCTTATATGCAGTAATCATCTGACCTTCGCCAAAATCATGATTGCCAAGGATGTGCTTAGGTGCATTAATCTTGCCGTCCATCAACTCATCGTATAATATCCAGTTCATCCACTGTTGAATTTTAACGTTCATAATAACCTCCCTAATATTAATTATTCTAAATGATTGCGAAACTTATCAAACTGTATATTGAGTTATGCGAATCAAACAAATAACATAAGCAGGTGCTGTGAGGCCGTCGGTACTTAGCGAGGTACTTTCGAATTTAGTACCGCTACGAGCCGAGGGCTGCGAAAGCGCGCCTGCGTTGGTTTGTTTCATTCGTATAACTCTCATTCACGAGACAAGAGTTTCGCAATCTTACATTTCTTAGTGACGGAAGTGTCTCATTCCAGTGAATACCATTGCAATTCCGTACTCATCAGCCTTATCGATTGACAACTGGTCTCTCATCGCTCCACCTGGCTGAATAATTGCTGTAATGCCAGCCTTTGCTGCTGCTTCTACACAGTCATCAAATGGGAAGAACGCATCAGAAGCCATTACTGCACCCTTAATAGCATCCTCACCAATCTGAGTTCTAGCATGCTCAATACCCTGCTCTGTAGCCCAGATACGATTCACCTGTCCAGGTCCGATACCTACTGTCTGCTTATCCTTTGCATAAGCAATACCATTCGATTTAACATACTTAACAACCTTCCAAGCAAACTTAAGATCTTCCATCTCTGCTTCAGTTGGCTGTCTCTTAGTTACAACCTTCAAATCTTCCTCGTTGTATAACTCGCTATCGATTGTCTGAACAACCATACCACCATTTACCTTCTTCATATCAAGAGCACCTGCTGGCTGTTTCTCTTTAATGTCATCTAACTGCAACAAACGGATATTCTTCTTTGCAGAGAGAATCTCTAATGCCTTCTCTGTATATGCAGGAGCAACTACAACCTCCATGAACATTTCTGAAATATCCTTTGCCATATCCTCTTCAATGGTTCCATTAGCTACTACAATACCACCAAAGATAGAAGTCTCGTCTGCTTCATAAGCCTTTCTCCAAGCCTTGTAAATGGTATCAGCAGAACCAACACCACATGGATTACCATGCTTACATCCAACAACGGTTGGCTCATCAAACTCCTTCAACAACTCTAATGCACCATTGGTATCATTGATATTGTTGTATGACAACTCCTTACCGTGAAGCTGCTTTGCACCGGTCAAAGAACCCTTAAGGTTTGCAATCTCCTTGTAAAATGCTGCTGGTTGGTGACCATTTTCACCATAACGCATTTCCTGAACCTTCTCAAAGGTCAGTGTTAATGTGTTAGGCCAAGAAGTATCTCCGCGCTCGCTTCTCAAGTAATTGTTAATCATGGTGTCATAGTTAGCTGTATGCTCAAATACCTTGCCCATTAAGTAGAACTTGGTATCTAATGACACAGAACCATTCTCCTTCAACTCTGAAAGAACCTTCTCGTAATCCGCAGGGTCTACAACAACTGCAACATCCTGATAATTCTTAGCTGCCGCACGAATCATAGTAGGTCCACCAATATCAATATTCTCTACACAATCCTCTCTTGTTACACCTGGCTTTAATACTGTCTGCTTAAATGGATATAAATTAACGATTACAAAATCAATCGTGTCAATACCAAGCTCCTCTAAAGTCTTCATGTGCTCTTCATTCGAACGCATTGCCAAAAGTCCTGCATGCACCTTTGGATGTAAGGTTTTAACACGTCCATCGAGACACTCAGGGAATCCTGTCAAATCCGAAATTTCAATTGCGTCGATGCCTTCTTCCTTAAGCTTATTGTAAGTTCCGCCTGTGGAAATTATTTCAATACCAAGGGATGTAAGCTCCTTAGCCAATTCCACAATACCAGTCTTGTCTGATACGCTGATTAATGCTCTCATATTCATCCTCCTAAATCTTCGTGTATATCTTTACGTTACACGTACTTACCAATATGATACCACTTTTCGCAAATTCTGTAAATGAATATTGCTTTGTTTTTGGACATTTATCCATTGCGACAGTACTACTTTTTTCCTTGTTTTGGCACTATAAATATTATATAATTATTGCATATATGAATATTTTGTCAGGTTATTTTATTTCATCAACTCATCTTACCCTGACAAGAGACAATTGTGCACGGAACATTTTTAATGAAAGGGGGAAACACCTTGGGTAACACCGAAAAACAGAACAAGACCGGAACCTTCGTAATTGAATTAAAACAACCCTATCCTATCTTGGAATGCGACGAACATTTCTATGATATGATGCAATATTCGGTAAAAGATTTGAAAACCCGACTTCGTACCCTATGTGATTTAATTCACGAAGAAGACTACGAGGATTTAATAGGGGCTTTGGAGTACCAACTAAGTCGCTCTAACTTTACCAGTGACAGAACTCGTTTCCTTAAGTCTAACGGCAAAATCCATAAGGTTTTAATGAACGGGCAGGCCTTTTCATTGAAAGATGGACGTGAAGTATTACAGTGTACCTGCACTGACATTTCCTCTTTGGAAACCACTGCACTTATGACCGAAACTTCTTTTTCCGACTTGGAAGTCTTTTCTCAGTCTATGCGATGCGGGTTGAGCAAGCACGTATGCGATAACTCTCTCACACTCATTTGGGCGAATGACTACTTTTATAACTTATTCGGATACAGTAAGAAGGAATATGTGAATACTTTCGGTGAATCCCTTTTACCTATGATTTATGACGACGATTTGCCTTTAGTGGTAAATCACATCACAAGCTTGATGGAAGACCACGAAATTGAACTAACCTTCCGTGTCAAGCACAAAAGCAAACCATTCCGTTGGGTAAATCTAGTTGCAGCCAGTGCCCCTAACGATAAGAACGAAGATTTTCCGATTGCTAATTTTGTGCTAAATGATATTACCAATCTAAAGTTCGCCGAGATGAAAGCAGAACTCGAGGCTAAGAAATACGAAATTATTGCTGATATTTCTGAAGAAATTCCATTTGAATATGAAATCGAAACCGACACAATCACCTATGCTAAAAAATACGAAACCATATTCGGTCGCAAAAGCATCTATCGTCACCCTGCACAGAAATTCCAATCCGCAGGCTACGTGTCAGAAGATACGGTTGAGAATTTTACTGGCATTTTTACTGCTGCACAAAATGGTGAATCCCTTCACAGAACAGAATACAAACTGCGCAACATGAAGGGGGAGTATGAATGGCATTACTCTACATTTGCACTGATTAAGAACAAACAAGGAGAACCGCTCCGTGCAGTAGGCGTATTACGCAACATCAACACCCTCAAGCAAGACCAAGCATCCCTGCTCAAACGAGCACAGACAGATTCCATGACTGGCCTGCTCAACAAAGCAACAACAGAGACTTATGTCAGGGAACATTTGAAAGAAGTACAATCTGGTGCCAACGACATCGTAATGCTTGTTGATATTGATGATTTCAAGAATGTAAATGATACTTATGGACACCTAGTAGGCGATGAGGTTATCATTGAAATTGCCAACACCTTGATGCGATACACTTTCAACGAAGGATTTGTGGGGCGCATTGGTGGTGATGAATTTTTAGTATATCTTCCAAATATTTTAGATACTCAACTTGCATGTGAAAAGGCACAAAAATATGCCAACGACCTAAGAAGCAAGTTCCCCGGGGGCAATGGCAAGCCAAAGGTTACATTGAGTATCGGTATTGCAGCTACCGATGTACCATTGCCATATAGCGACCTAATGGAGCAGGCGGATGCCGCAGTATACCAGGCAAAATTAAACGGAAAGAATGGCTATGTGCTGTATGATGACAGTTTAGAACGATCTGAGTACCGCAATGAACGAAAAGATAATACCGCCAATTATAATCCAGTTGTCTTGAGTAATGCCATCGCTATGTTATGCGAAAATACAGATACCATTTCCTGCATTCAGAAAGCACTCAATTATATCGGCAATGCCATGGACATCGACCGTATAGCAATATGGGAATATACAAAGGACCGTCATTTCTTAACAAAAACATTAGAATGGCAATCCGCAAGCTACCCCTATTCCGATAACGCCACAGATAATGTAAGCCCCGCACAATGGGAAGAAATCGACACCCTATCCATCACTGGCACTTACCACACCGCTAATACCAAAGCCATTAAGTTAAACAATTTCGGTAAAGGTGTGTATTCTGGAGTCAATGAATTTATCCAGAGTAAATTTATCTACGACAACTGCACGGTGGGATACATCGGCTATTTCAACTATTCAGATGAACAGGTTTGGTCAACAGAAACTATTGAAACCTTTAATCTATTCACAAAAGCACTTACTGGCTACATACAGCGTAAAATATTAGAAGACCGTCAATAGACGGTCTTCTTTCTCATTCTCTTGCTTTTTCACTTTGTAATTATATATAAGTCAACGTTGTAGATTCTGTAATATTACTTATATACTTTCTTTTTCTTATTCTTCTTCTCTGCATACAAATCTACATCTGCTTGGGTAAGAATATGTTCGAGATTCAATGTTTCATCAATCACAAACTCTGCCGTACCCACACTCATCTCAACATGGTATGGCTTACCACTCACTGCATCCATCTCACTCAACACGGTATGAATTCTCTTCTTAATCGTTTCTGGAAAATTCTCTTGACTCACCACAGCAAACGCCGCAAACTCATCACCACCCATACGAGCCACCACGTCCGACTGACGCAAGGACTCCGTCAAAGCCTTTGCAATAATCTTCAATGAGTAATCCCCCTCATCATGACCAAACTCATCATTAATAACCTTCAGATTATCCATATCTGCATACACTGCAATAGCTTTCTTTCCATAATTGCGTTCATCTTCTACATATTGCTTCACGGTATCTAAGAATCCTCTTCGGTTCAGCACTCCGGTCAACTGGTCGGAGCGGCTCAACTCATCCAACACGCGGTTATTCGCCTCTGTCTTTGCCAAAGTCTGCTCCAGCTCTTTCTTAATTGCATTCTGACGCGCAATAATCTCAAGTACTTCTAAAGATACACTTACCTGACATGCAAGCTGAGATGCATAATGAAGATGTCCCACTTCTACTTCTAATGCCAACAATCCATATTGTTCCTCTGCTGAAAATAATGGTAAAACTAGCACAGAATATCTTCTATCATTTGCCAACAATTGAGACAACCACAATCCGCTGCTCTTAACTCGTTTCTCTTTTCCCTTATATAAATGAACATCATCCCCATCATAATATGCTTTGACATATAAGGTTTCTGGTAACTTCCACTTCATATCTGCGGTATGTACAATTCCACCGCCATAATTGTATATATAACCAGACGGAAAATTCACACGCTGTAACTTACTTACCACAGATTCGTAACGCTTCTTCTCCTCTTTGGAGAACTGTAACATATCTCTGGTCACTCGTGCTAATACAATATCAAAATCCTTATTCTTTTCTTCATATGCTTGATTATAGCGTTCAACCGTATTCGTCATCAAACGAACTGCTGTTATATGCATCTGTGCCAAGCGAAGCTGATCTGATGTATCACAAATAGATTGGTTTACATAATCATACAGGCTTCGAATAATTGAAAAATACTGGTCTAGTCCCAAATATCCATCGAGATATAGAGCCCCCAACTGTTTGTGTTGTTCTAAAAACACGCTAACATCCACACAAAGAACTCCATCTGCATCTATAATGTGTATATAATATCGCACGTACCTTTCCAAAATATTTCGTACCTTCATTGAATCGTTTTCATTAAAATACAATCCAAAATATTTGTCATACAAAACATTCACATATTGTTCAATAGCAGAATCATTCTCCACCTCTACATCATGTAATCGGCATACATCCAGCCCACCTGTACGTTCTAACACACTAGATTCCCTAATAACCAACCGTGACTGAATCATCTGATGAACTTCTTTTCCATTTAACACGTCTGGAGCTGCTAAAACTGCCCTATACGACAGTTCTTTCGCATCCACGCGAACAGTAGTCAAATTCGGTTCTAATACCTTTGCTGTCGGACTATCATCAAAACCAGTTACTAAAATATCTTTTCCTGGTTCCAATCCAAGCTTACGCATTGCCTGATAACCACCGATTGCCATATGGTCATTGGCAAACACAATCGCTTCCGTATCTGGATGCCTAATCAGCAAATCTTCCACAATTTCTTTGGAGAACTCAGAAAAATTGCCATATACAATCCTATCTTCTTCTACTGGTAAGTCGTTCTGCACCATAGTATTCTTAAATACATCCAAACGCTCTCTAGCATCTTGGCTTGTATCTATTGGACCGCTGACAAATCCTATCTTCCTACAATTCTTCTGTTGTATCAAATGTTCTATTGCTGCCTGCAAGCCAATACAATTATCTACACAAATACTGGAATAACCATCCTCTTGTCCTGCCAACAAAATAATTGGAACATTCCCTAACCCCTCTAGAAAACTTCTCTTTCGCTCATCGTTCAGATAGCTTGCTAAGGAACCATATTCCATAATTACAATATCTATTTCCTTACACTGCGCGCAAGAATACAAAGTATTATATTGATAGCGGTAACAATTTGCTTCCACATCATCGTATTCCGCATCAATAATACCTGCTGGAAAAATGAATAAATTGGCATCAATTTCTTCTGCAGCCAACAGTGCCCCTTCACAAATAGCGTAAGAAAATTCATTTTCTATCATAGCAACAAATAGCGCAATATTCTTCCTTCGTCCCATAACACACCCCGAATATAATTCCTATCATAATAGACTTTCCGAACACTATCATCAAAAAAAATCTACTTCGTTACATTATACCACTGTCCCAAAGAGAAAACTAGTGAAACTTTATTCATCTATTCTGTTCTTCTGACCAATTTTGTCAAAGAAAAAGACATATTTGGCAAATCTGTACTGCCATTTCAAACAACAGCACAAATGCTTCAAATATGTCTCTTTTTTCTCCTATATTCTACCAACCATTAAAGAAGTCTTCAAACAAATCATAACCATCACCTGGATATTCATAATAGTCCTCTGGATACTCATAATATTCTTCTGGTAGCTGATTTGATTCATTCTGTTCCTTAGAACTCTGTACTTCTTCTGTAGAAGTCTCCTGTTCTGGCATATCTTTCTTTGCACCTAACGTTACCGTTAATGTAACCTCTTCATAATCACCTTTATCAGTGTTACGCTGCACTACCATTTCAAGCTCTGCACCAGCTTTCTTCGTTGACAAAATATTCTGCAATGCCTCCATACTAGTGATGTCTCTGCCTGCAAATTTTGTAATAATGTCACCCGCCTTTAAACCACAACCATCTGCTGGAGAACCTTCAATAATCTTAACTACATATACACCCTTCGGCATATTAAAGCTTTGCAAATATTCATCTGTCACATCATTGCCTTGAATGCCAAGATAACCCTGTTCCTCTTCTTCTATTACTTCCTGATTCATCAAGTCGTTGATAATTGGAATAGCAGAAGAGATTGGAATAGCATAACCCATACCTTCCACGGTACTATCTACATATTTAACAGTGTTAATACCAATCACTTCACCATTCGCATTTAACAATGCTCCGCCACTGTTACCAGGAT
>JAFSIQ010000006.1 GCA_017439675.1 Lachnospiraceae bacterium | reverse complement strand
TTTGAAAACTGTGGAGCACGTCTCGCTGCCTTCAAACCTGGTTTCTTTCTTTCCTTCATACGTGAATCACGAGTAAGGAAACCAGCCTTCTTCAATGCTGGACGATTGTCAGCATCAGCCTCTAATAATGCTCTTGAAATACCATGACGGATTGCACCAGCCTGACCTGTAAAACCACCACCACGAACATTAACAAGTACATCGTACTTACCTACGTTATCTGTAGCTACGAATGGCTGATTAACGATTAGCTTTAATGTATCTAATCCAAAGTAATCATCCATGTCTTTCTTGTTAATAGTAACTTTACCTGTACCAGGCATCAAATATACTCTAGCAACACTGCTTTTTCTTCTACCAGTTCCGTAAAATTTTGTTGTCTTAGCCACTGCTTTGTCCTCCTTAATTAATACTTAATCTCTAACTCTTTAGGCTGCTGTGCCTGATGATTGTGTTCTGGACCAGCATATACATGAAGCTTTGTCATCATCTCGCGTCCCAAAGGTCCCTTTGGAAGCATACCCTTAACGGCCTTCTCGATAACTGCTTCTGGCTTCTTAGCTAACATTTCCTTCAAAGTGGTCTCTTTCATACCACCTACCCAGCCTGAGTGCTGGTGATAAACCTTCTGATCCAACTTCTTACCTGTTACAGCAATCTTGTCAGCGTTAACGATGATTACATAATCACCTGTATCAATATGTGGAGTGAAAGTTGGTTTCTTCTTTCCTCTCAAAATGCTTGCAACTTCTGATGCTAAACGTCCTAATGTATGTCCTGTAGCGTCAACTACATACCACTCTCTGTTGATTGTTGATGGGCTTGCCATATAACTCTTCATGGTATTCCTCCTTAAAATATTCCAAAATAATCTCTGTCTTATGTACGTGTTCCTCCAGTGTCGAAATGTCCGAAACAACACATGTAACTCACGTACTTCCTGACGTCTCTATATCGCCTCCTCAGCCAAGTGGAAAGTGCTGATTCTCTAGCGATTGCTAAACTCGCGACACCGGGGCTAATGGCATCAGCGCAGTCTTCACCTATCGTCACAATTAGGTATTATATTATAAATGAACCCTTGTGTCAACGCATTTTTCTTCAAAAAACTGACAATTTTCCAAAGTCATTAACAAAGCACAATATGTTCAAAAATGTTATCAACATATTGTGCTTTGTGAGCTACTTTTTAATCTTATATTTAATCTTCAAGGTCTGTTTCACTTTCCCCTTACCCTTAATAATTACCGTAGCCGTTCCCGGTCTCTTATTGTTTTTGTAGGTAACCTTATAATATTTTTTGTTGAGACCTTTAATCTTAATCTTCGGCTTTACTGCTTTTCCCTTGTATTTGTAACTTGGCTTGATATCTATATAGTATGCACGAATGTCATCTGACGACTTCACCGTGGCATCCTTATAGGTATCGTATACTCCCTTTTTGTTTTTCGAAAAACTATTCTTCTTCAACGTGATGGTTGAACCCTGAGTGCGCATACCATAAAGCTTATTACTCTTAATCTTGTTATTCTTAATAACAGCCGTACTTCCATTCCACACGCATATTCCATTGGATTTTGCCTTTTCAAAGGTGTTCTTTTCCACATTAAAATTACTGCTATTTGAAATGGTAATTCCATTTTTTGCCCGCAAGCCCTTACTAGTCTTTGGTTTATAGGAAGTACCCATGGTCGCCTTATTGTTGGTCACTACACCCTGAGAATTGCTTGCATACATAAATGTTGTACAGTTCTTCGCAGTATTACCATCAATGGTAACATTTTTGTAGTTACGCAAATTGACACAGGCATTTGCAATATTACGAAAGGTATTATTCTCAATCCGAATATTTTTCGAATAAACCCCTGACAAAGCAGAGTGGGTTCCGATACCAGACATGTAATTGCTAATCGTACAATTTCGAATGGTAATGGTATCACATGGTGTACCATCCCATGGTTTCATCGCTGGTGCACTGGAGCTACATACATCCATCTGAATTGCTTCCTTATCCGCGTCAATTCCTCCACTTGCCAGATACTCCTTATTGGTACACGCAGTATAACCTTGCAATTCCACATTTTCCACCAAAGCATTTTTCACTCCGGCAAATTCAATCAAATGAGCACCACTGTTATTCTTAATAGTGGTATCTGTAATGGTAATGTTTTGCGCATGACCAAAATAGAAGCAGTTTGCGTCAGCATCCCCTGTAGCATTGCCATCCCAAGTTCCACCGGTAATCACGATGTCTTTACATTGCGTATATCCTTTTTCGCCCTTTTTCTCCGTCGCATCTGGGTCAGTGCGGTTGACCAACATTGTCTTACCACTGGCACTCTTCATTCGTATAACCGTAGTGTTATCATCTAAGACAATATTCGTCTTTGCATAAACCTTCAATGTACTATAGATATAATATGTCCCCTCAGGAAACACCACTGTAATAGGCTCATCAATCTTTGTTGCATATTTCAAAATTTTATTAATTTCTGGAGAGTCATTACTTTTGTCCGTGCCGTCCGCTCCTAACTCTTTCACATTAAATGTGGTCTGATACACCTTCACAACAAAGGTATCCACAGCACTGCTATTCTCCTTAGAATAGGCTGTAATGGTTGCTTCACCGATTCCTGTCGCAGTGATTACTCCATTTTCATCTACCTTAGCAACATCCTTATCAGAACTTTTGTAACTAACCGTCTGATTGGTTGCATTTGTAGGTAACACATGTGTTTTTAACACATATTGTTCTGTTATCTTTAATGTCACGGTTTTCACGTCGTTCTCTATCACAACCTGTTCCACCGGTATTGGAGTCACAGTAAAAATGCAGGTTGTGGTCAACAATTCCACCATTTCATCCCCATTGTAGGCATTACCATCCTTGTCATAATAAAATTGATAGTGTACCTGTACCAACTCTGAAACCGGATAGCTTTGTTGCACCAATGCAGTTACCAAACCAGTATCACTGACCGTAACTATGGTTTCATCCATAGACTGAAATGTTAACGCTGCATCTGTAACAGATAGCTTCTCTTCTTTTCCGGATGCATATACTGCATAAACCTCCAACTGGAATGAATCTGTAGCTTTCATGGAATAAGCTGATTGATTGAGTCTTAACGACACTGGAATATCCAACACTCGAATCACTATGGTATCCTTCTTCGTAGCATCTGCCTTAGAAGCAACCGTAATTGTCGCCAATCCTACAGCCTTCGCTGTAACCACACCCGTCTCACTCACTTCTGCCACCACATTGTCGCTACTACTGTAAGTAACATCCTGTAGTGCAGTTGTTGGTAGCACCGTCACCTGTTCTGCCAAAGAAAAACTATTGTTAATCACAAGACTTTGCGCCTCACAGGATAGTTCCACAGAATCCACCGCAACTGCATTTACTGCCACGGTCAATGTAACATTAGCAGTCACATTCGCATTCGCTTCACTAGTAGCCGTCACTGTAATATTCGCACTTTTCTGTGTTGGAATTGCCTTTGCAGTCACCACACCTTCTGCGGAAACCACAGCAACTGTTTCATCGGAGCTTGCATATGTAAATGCTGCATCCTCAACCACAATACTTTCGACTGCCGTATCTGAATCCTCCTGTGCCGCCACTTCCACCAAACACGGACGCAACTGTAGTGTTTCCTCCGCCTCTAGGCTAGTGTCTGGTGTTATTTCATTGCCATCCTCATCCTGAAATACAATCTCATAACTCTTGGTTGTATTACTATCTGTACCATTGGCAGACGTTGCCATCTGTGCAACTGAATGCTTTATCTCCATTGCCTGTACCTTGCCACTTCCAACCGGACTCCACAAGGATACACTCATCGTCAATATTAACAGAATACTCATCATTCTGATTCTCAAAAGTCTCATTTGCTGTCCATCCTTTCTCATCAATCAATGCTTTTACAACCTCTGTGTTCATACTGCATAATGTGCATATCGTATTCAAGCATACATACGCTTTGTGAAATTTCAAAGAAATCTATAGATATTCCACTTCCACTAAGGTCAATCCACAGGCAGCCGCCTTGTGTCCTGCCCGGGTTCTATCCTTGGCGTCTAATATATTCTTTATCTCCTCCGGTGGAATCATTCCCATACCCACTTTCAGAAGAGAACCCACAATAATTCGAACCATGTTATACAAAAATCCATTTCCGTTAATTCGAACCTTTACCATATTATCCTCTCGAATAACTTTGATATAATAAATGGTCCTCACTGTATTGTCCACATCATCCTTCGGCGTGCAAAAGCTTTTAAAATCATGCTCACCTACTAGATAATCCGCTGCCTGCTGCATTTTCTCCTCATCCAAATGAAAATACACAAAATGAGAATATAATCGAACCAGTGGGTCTGGAAACTGTGAATTATATATTTTGTATTCATACGTTTTTCTAGTATCACAATAGCGTGGATGAAAATCCAGCGAAACCTCCTCTGATTTCTGAATTCGTATATCATCTGGCAGCAAATTGTTAATGGCATAACTAATCTTATCTGGTGGCATGGTAACATTTGCATCAAACACCGCCACATTGCCTAGCGCATGCACACCAGAATCTGTGCGGCTGGCACCGATTACAACAATGTCCTCTTTAAAAAATTTACTCAATGTTTTGTTCAACACTTCTTCCACTGTAATGCCGTTTTTCTGTATCTGCCATCCACAATAATTAGTTCCATCATAAGCTACTGTCAATTTAATTCGTTTCATTTATACACTCCATTTTACTTCACAAAAATAATTCCCATGAATCCAATTCACATTTATTCCAATTCACTACAACACAATTGCCACCACAACCGTTACCATAACATATAAAAACAACACCAAATACGCAACGATATCTCTTCGCCGATATTTTAATGGTTTCATTTTCGTTCTTCCATCTCCACCATGATATCCTCTTGCATCCATCGCCAGCGCTAATTCCTGACTTCGCTTCACAGCAGATGCGAAAAGGGGAACCACAATAGGAAGTAGCTTTTTCATTCTGACAAACAAATTGCCTTCTCGAAAATCCACTCCTCGTGCCATTTGTGCCTTCATAATACGGTTCAATTCCTCCACTAACACCGGCACAAATCGTATCGCAATGGACATAATCATCGCCAGTTCATGCACAGGAACGCCAATTCCTCGCATCCATCCAAACATTTTTTCCATACCATCCGTCAAAGAGGTTGCAGAGGTTGTGTAGGTCATCATGGAAGAAGCAATCATCATCATCATCAATCGTAAGCTAGTATACACCGCTGCACTGACACCAGCTTCTGTTACACGGATAATTCCCCATTCCCAAACAACATTTGCACCTTTCACTGTCACCAAATTCAAAGCACCAGTGAGCAAAATGAAAGCACTTATGGTTTTCATTCCCCGAAAAATGAATCGAACCGGAACCTTTGATAACCAAATCTGCACCGCTAATGCAAAAAATGCTACCACAAACAAAACCGGATTCTTATCTAGAAAAAGCGTAACAATATAGAAAAATGCAATATTAAGCTTCACCCTTGGGTCTATACGATGTAACACAGAATCCACATTATAAAATTGTCCGATTGTCATATTTCTAAGCATTTCTCATCTATTCCTTGTATCTTCTCATTCAAACATCATCTATAGTCTTCGCAATTTCAGCAGTTGCTCCAATATATCCTCCTGTCGAATCATTTGTACGTCTACATCCACACCTTCCCGGTGCAACGCATACAACATTTTAATTCCCACCGGAACCAATAATCCAGCTTGCTCCAACGCTCCCACCTGCGATAATACATCCTTTACAGCACCATCTAGTAGCTTACGCCCCTGTTTCATCACAACAACTCTGTCTGCAAATTCCGCCACCTCTTCTAGCTTATGGGAAACCATAACCACCGTCATACCTGCTTCAACCTGTAGCCGTTTCAGCAATTCTAGCAATTCCCTAGCAGAAACTGGATCCAAACCGGAAGTAGGCTCATCCAACACCAAATAATCCGGCTTCATTGCAAGCACACCGGCAATTGCTACTCTCCGTTTCTGTCCACCAGACAACTGGAACGGTGACATATCATATATGGTATCCGGCAAGCCAACCATACCAATTGCCTCATACGCTCTCTTTTGCGCCTCAACCCGACTGATATTCATATTCTCTGGTCCAAAACATACATCTCTCTCCACTGATTCTGCAAACAACTGATTGTCTGGATTTTGAAATACCAATCCGACACGCTGTCGTAACATTTTCAAAGAAAAGTCCTTGTCTGTAATATCTTTCCCTTCAAAATATATTTCCCCTTCCTGCGGAAGTAAGAGTCCGTTTAAATGCTGCATCAAGGTAGATTTACCAGAACCAGTCTCTCCTATTACAGCAACAAATTCTCCTTTTCCAATCTGCAGAGAAACATTCTTCAATCCCAAGCTTTCCTGAGCAAATCCTTTTCCATACACATAGCTCACGTGATTTAACAAAATACCCTCTGTTGCTGAATGTGCCTCTGTTTGCGTTTCGGAAAGTCTTTTCCGATTTTCTATATTTTCATTTCTCTCATGTTCTCTTCGATACTTGTGACAAAGCAGTGCAATGAGCTCTTCTTCACCATACACATTCTCTAACTCATCATTGGAAACAATTCGGTTATTCACCAAAAAATCAATATATTGATATAAAACTGGCAATTGCAATCCACAGCGACTAAGCACCCACGGCTGCTTGAATATCTGTCTTGGCGTTCCATGGGTTACAATCCTTCCCTTATCCATTACAAACACTCTGTCTGCCCATACTACTTCGTCCATATGGTGTGTAATAAAAATAATGGTAATCTTTTTTTCCTTTTGCAACTGCCTTGCAGCAAACAAAATCTGTTCTCTTCCCTGTGGGTCTAACATAGAAGTGGCTTCATCAAATATAATACACTTCGGTTCCATTGCCAACACACCCGCAATTGCCACACGTTGCTTCTGTCCACCGGACAAAAGATTTGGGGAATGCGCACCGTATTCCTGCATTTCCACTGTAGTCAAGGATTCATCTACCCGATTCCATATATCAGGGGTTGGAACTCCCATATTTTCAGGTCCAAATGCAACATCCTCCTCCACTAGATTTGCCACAATCTGGTTATCCGGGTTTTGAAATATCATACCTGCTGTCTTTCGAACCGATAAGCGTACTTCTTCCTCGGCTGTATCTAAACCATCCACAATAATCTCACCCTCACTTGGCAATAACAATGCATTGATATGTTTGGCAAGCGTAGACTTCCCGGAACCATTGCGCCCTACAATAGCGATGAACTCTCCCTGGTTAACATCCAAGGAAACACCCTTCAATGCCTCTATCATTTCCTCCAGATTTCCCTCTTCATCCCGTCTAAAATATTCAAATGTAAGATTTTTGATATTGATTAATCCCATATTACAAACCTATTCCATAATTCAAGACCTGTTCATGAGTCTCGATAATGCATTATGATAACCTTTTTAGTATACGACAATTCCTATGTAAACACACAGAGATAGAATAACAAATTTTTGTAAAGAATACAAGATTGACTGGCTTGACAGAATTTCTCACAAGCTAGCTTGCGGAAATTCTGTTCACCTGATTATGTTTTTGTTATAAACACAATTGTTCCATGCTTCGCATTCCCTCAATTGTGTGCACCATTCGCATTTCGGTCTTTCGACCTACATGCTCATGATGCTTATTCTGTCAAATGAACAGCATCCCACACAAACAAGCTTGCGCGGGATGCTGTTCGCTTGATTATGTTTTTGTTATAAACACAATTGTTCCATGCTTCGCATTCCCTCAATTGTGTGCACCATTCGCATTTCGGTCTTTCGACCTACATGCTCATGATGCTTATTC
>JAFSIQ010000005.1 GCA_017439675.1 Lachnospiraceae bacterium | reverse complement strand
TTGTACATATCGATATTGATACCGGTTCTATTTCAAGAAATGTAAGTGTAGATATTCCGATTGTTGCAGATGCAAAGGAAGCCACAGAGAAGATGTTGGAATATGTGGAAGAAAATAAGAGGCCAGAATGGCTTGCACAGATTGATGCATGGAAAGCGGAGCATCCTCTGATGATGAAGAATCAGAACAAGCTGACTCCACAGAAGATTATCGAAACCATTAATGAGGCATTTGATGAAGCAATTGTGGTTACAGACGTTGGGCAGCATCAGATGTTTACGACACAATATTTGGCATTGAACGAGAAGAAGCAATTATTAACATCAGGTGGTCTTGGAACAATGGGTTACGGTTTCCCAGGAGCAATTGGTGCACAGATTGGGAATCCAGATGTGCCGGTTATTATGATTTCCGGTGACGGTGGCATGCAGATGAACATTCAAGAATTTGCAACAGCAGTTCTTCAAGAATTACCTGTTATCCTATGTGTATTTAATAACACTTACCTTGGCATGGTTCGTCAATGGCAGAAATTATTCTATGGAAAGCGTTACTCTATGACTTGCCTCCGTGCAGGAAAGGCATGTAATGGGAAATGTGGCACAGAAGGCTGTGAATGTCCTCCATACACACCAGACTTTGTAAAATTGGCTGAAAGCTACGGTGCAAAAGGCATGCGTGTATTTAACCCGGAAGATGTAAAAGCAGCATTCGAGGAAGCGCGTAAGAATACAAAGACTCCGACACTCATTGAGTTTGTTATTGACCCGGAAGATTTGGTATATCCAATGGTAAAACCAGGCGGAACCTTAGAAGAATTAATTATGGATTGTTAGGAAGGAGGACAAGACTTATGAATGGGACAATGAAAAAGAGATGGATTTCATTATTCGTAGAAAATCAGGTCGGTGTACTTCCTAAGATTTCCGGTCTGTTTTCAGGGAAATTATATAACTTGGATAGTTTGACAGTAGGTCCGACAGAAGACCCGACTGTTTCCAGAATGACAATTGCAACATCCAGTGATGATGAAACATTTGAACAGATTAAAAAGCAGTTAAATAAGATGGTTGAGGTTATTAAAGTCATTGACTTTACCAACTGTTCTGTGTGTATGAAAGAACTCCTTTATGTCAAGGTAAAGAAGATTAACAGACACGAGAAGGAAGAGTTATTCCAGATCGCACAGTCCTTCCAAGCAAGAATTGTGGATTATGGAAAGGACAGCTTACTGTTAGAGTTTGTTCATTCCGCAACAAAAAATGATGCGATTATCAAACTGATGAAAGAAGAATTCCAGTCTATCGAAGTAGTACGAGGCGGTAGCGTTGGAATCGAAGCTATAAATATGACACAAAGATAATTACTGTTCGCAGATTGCTGAGAAATAGACATTATGGATGCTTGCATACAAAAATGGCTATTTCGTAAGCAATACGTGGAACACGTAATATCCACCCACATGAGCAGTCTTAGCACGAAGTGCGGGACTGGAGTGCGTAAGCACGACGAGTGCGAATGAGGGGGATGCGAACAGTTGTATAAAATGGAGGATTAAGAAATGAGTAAACAAATTGATTGGGCAAACCTAGGTTTTGGATATATTCAGACAGATAAAAGATATGTTTCAAACTTCAAAGATGGCGCATG
>JAFSIQ010000050.1 GCA_017439675.1 Lachnospiraceae bacterium | reverse complement strand
CTATAATAACAGAGATCATAGAAAAATTATGGTGATTGATGGACGTGTTGCGTTCACTGGAGGCGTAAATCTCTGTGATGAATATATCAATGAGGATAGTCCTTTTGGTCATTGGAAAGATGTTGGCATCATGTTAAAAGGAGATGCAGTATATGACTTTACCCTTATGTTTATGCAGATGTGGAGCGCTACAGTAGCAAAGGCTACTCCTGACATATGCTTTCCTAATATGCAAAAATACATAAAAAAGACAAGTTATTATCTTGAGAATTTTGATGAGGAACAAGAGGAAAACGCAGGATATGTAGTTCCATATGCGGACAATCCAGTAGATAATGAAAATGTTGGGGAAAATGTATATATAGACATATTGAATCAGGCAAAAGAATATGTGTACATCATGACACCGTATTTGATATTAGATGGAGAAATGCTGCATGCAATTACATTTGCTGCAAAACGTGGTGTAGATGTACGTATTATCCTGCCACATATTCCAGATAAATGGTATGCTTTTGTATTGGCACAGGCAAATTATAAGGTGCTTTTAGAAGCAGGAGTAAAAGTATACGAGTATACACCTGGATTTATTCATGCAAAGGTTTTTGTTGCTGATGATGAAAGAGCAGTGGTTGGTTCCATGAATTTGGATTATCGTAGCTTGTATTGGCATTATGAGTGTTCTGCTTATTTATATCAAGTGCCTGCAATTGCAGATATCTACAAAGATTTTCTTGATACACAGGAAATGTGTGCACCGGTGTCACAGGAGACAATAAAGGAAATTAGTCTGTTTTCAAAAGTGACAGCATTTATTTTAAAGATAGTAGCACCTTTGATGTAAGTGCTTAAAATAATGGTTATTATTAAGGAGATTATATATTGAAAATAAATTACAAACGAATTCACATAGGTCGTAGAACCTTAAAATCAGCAATTGCGGTTATTATAGCGCTTATTATAGTGTCTATGTATGGAACATCCTCTGAAACATCGAGAATGGTATTTGCTATGCTTGGTGCCATGAGTGCTATGGAAAATACTTTTAAGCAATCATTAGAAGCGTGTATGACACAGATTATCGGTATGATTTTAGGAGCTGTTATTGCAGCATTAGTTTCGCTGTTACCGATACCATCTCTTTTAATGGTAGGTATAGGGGTAGTGTCTATTATCGTGGTTTATAATGTGTTAGGCATACATTTTTCACCAAACTTACCATGTCTTGTAGTCGTAATGGGATGTATGAATGCGGAAGTCTATCCATTTGCGTATGCACTTGCTAGACTTTGGGATACTGCGATAGGTCTTGCTGTAGGTATGATTATCAATGTGCTGGTTTTGCCATATGATAATAGTCTTAAGATTCGACAGGCATTTGATTATCTGGAAAAAGAAGTTATTGTATTCTTGGAAGACATGTTTGATGGTGATAAAGAATATCCTGATACAGAAAAGATGAGAAACACGATTGACGATATGGCTAGTCAGCTTGGAATTTATTCAAAACAGTGGCTGCCATTTAGCGTGAAAAATGATCAGAAAAAATTACAAGTTTTCTTGGAGTGCGAGAGTATGGCAAGAGAACTTATGGCACAGATGGAAGTCTTACATCAGATGAAAACCCCT
>JAFSIQ010000049.1 GCA_017439675.1 Lachnospiraceae bacterium | reverse complement strand
TCTTTCATAGTACTGTCCGCCATTGCCTGAAATCTGTTCTCAAAGGCACTTAGCAATCCCAACAGAAAATAGGATGATTCAATGCCTGTAAAATTCACTTTATCACTTCTAATTACTTCCTTTAAATTCATTACGTCCTCCAATGGGTAATATATTACCTTATTTAAGGTAACACATTACCTATCTTTTGTCAATAGAAAAAGACGGAATAAAATATCCGCCTTTAAGACAACAGAAAATTCAAATCTTCAGTTGCTTTCATTTTTTCAAGAGTTCATTTCCAATTGATTCCTCATAGATTATAACACAATGGAATAGTCCCCACAATAAACAGTAACATCGAAACCTTACAACACTGTAAGGTTTTTGTAAGTTAAAGAAATGGTTTCTTCCTCTTTCTTGGGCTAGAATAAACACATAACAAAGAAACAAAACAACAAATAAAAAACAAAAAAGAAAGGAACGTCGTAAGACGAGAGTAAGAATGAGAAAGCATGATTTGGTGAAAAGAGTTCTGGCAGCGGGAATGATGATGACGCTTGGCGCATCCCTTCTTACGGGCTGTAGTGCAGAGGATGAAATAAAGGATTTTTCAAGCTACGCAAAGGATGTAGAAGATATCACATTATCGGATGAAGTGCGAGTTGTGGCATTAGGGGAAGCAACCCACGGAAACAAAGAGTTTCAGGAATTGAAGCTAGATGTTTTTGTACATTTAGTGGAAACCACCGATGTGCGCGCTTTCGCTATAGAGGGTGATTTTGGTAGCTGCATGATAGCCAATGATTATATCGTGCATGATATAGGAACTGCAGAAAATGCAGTGAAAAACCTAGGATTTGAAATTTATCGAACAGATGAAATGTTAGAGCTTGTGCAATGGATGCATGATTATAACCAAGGTGCGAAGGAGGATGACAAGGTCAGATTTTATGGCTTTGATATGCAAAGAAATGAAGCTGCAAGAGAACGCATTCAGTCTTTCTATGATGTGGTTGCAAAGGAAAAAGGAACTGATTATGCAAAACGATGGAATGAAGGATATGGTACAGGAGATGGTTCCCTCTCTTCGGAAAGTGTGACTGCATTAAAGGAATTGGTAGAGGAGATGATTGCTGACATGGAGTCGCAAAGAGATGTCTATATTAAGATGACAGACGAGGAAACTTATGCGTATGCTTTACAATCTGCGACCTGTCTTTTGCAGCATCTGGGCCTGCATGATGCAAGCAGTGGTTATCAGAGTTATGCAGATTTGCGTGACCAATATATGGCAGAAAATGTGAAATGGATTTTAGACCGAGAAGAGAATGTATATGGTACCAGGCTTATGATAGCCGGACATAACGGACATGTGGCTAGAGTGGTGAATAGTGCCTATACTAATATGGGTTCCTACCTTGCGGAGGAGTTTGGAGAAAGCTATTATGTGATTGGAACTGATTTTTACAAGACCAATTGTAGTATCGCAACCAAAGAGGCGAGAGAGGATTACAAGTTTTGTTCTGATGATCCAATTGCTAAAATAGTAGGTGATATGGAGAATAATCAATACTATTTGGATTTTGATGAGGCACAAAAGTCAGAAGAATTGTCGGCATTACTAGATAGCAATATGCCAACCGGAAGTTTGGGAGAATCCTATTCTTTCCTAATGAAGTTTGTGAAGACCTCCTATCAGCTTCGTATACCGCCGAGCCAGCTATATGACGGAATGATTTTTGTGTATGAAGCAACACCGATTGAGGTGTGGGATTATCAATAAAATATTTCATCTTAACTGTGATATCATAGACAAAAAAATAATGACTATGATATAATATGGCATATATGAAATGAGGTGTATGCCAATGGGAAAGTACCAAAATGTTGTTTAGTGAGATAGATACCTAGTAGTCATGGAATAAGATTCGTGATTGCTAGGTTTTGTTGTTTTTTTGAGAGGAAGGAGAGTTTGATATGAAAAGAAGGATATTTACAATTTTGACAATGGCAATCTGTGTAGTGTTTCTGCCGGCGGAATACGTAATGGCAACGGAATATACAGATAGCAACGGAGTGGTTTATAATCTTGATGCAGAGAATCGGACAGCAACGGTCTCTGATTGCGATGGAAGTGTGACAACAGTTGCAATTCCCTCTACCGTAATAGTGGAAGATGTGTCATATACAGTAACTGGGCTTGGGAACAATGCATTTTCATACTGTCGTAGCCTGACAAGTGTACAATTGCCAGCTACTATAACCAGTATAGGAGATTTTGCATTTAATAATTGTAGCAGTTTGGCAAGTCTCGATTTGCCAACTGGAGTGACAAGTATTGGCGGTGCTGCGTTTGACAGCTGTAGTAATTTGAAGTCAATAGTGATTCCAACTGGGGTGACAAGCATCGACACATCAACCTTTTTTGATTGTAGTAGTCTAGAAACTGTGACCATACCAGATGGAGTGACGAATATTGGCATATCTGCATTTGCTAGATGTAAGAATTTGACGAACATTTCTATATCGAAGAATGTGACAAGTATTGGTGGAAATGCGTTCGGCGGTTGCAATAAGCTTGATATTATAGTGGATGCGGACAATCCCAATTATGTAGTGGAAGATAATGTGTTGTATAACAAAGAAAAGACTGTTTTGATGGTGGCACCTAAAGCGTCAGGTGAATTTCAGGTTTTGAATGGCGTGACGAAAATAGATGATTATGCTTTCTATAATTGTACGCAGTTAACCAGTGTGACTATACCGGACAGTGTAACAATGCTTGATACGGGCGTGTTCGATGGTTGCACTGGACTTACTAGCGTGGATTTTTCGAATAATTTGACCAATATTGGTAACTATGTATTTCAGAACTGTAGCAATCTGCAAAGTGTTACGATACCTCAAAGCGTCACCAGCGTTGGTGGTAGTGCTTTCTATGGATGTAAGGCGCTAGAATCTTTAGTTATACCAGATAGTGTGACGGATATGATCGGTCTACAGTTAGGGGAAGACAATTCATCTCTGACTGTATATTGTCCGTCGCAGTTGATAGACCAATGGAAGAATGGAGAAGATGAATTTATGACCTTTGATATGGTTTGCGATGTGGAGATGCTTGTTACTTATGAAGTACAAGAGAATGGGGATGTGAGCTTTACAGTAGAGAGATATCCAGAAGAGATAACAGAGTTGACGCTTTTGAATGAAATCTATGGTAAGAAAGTGACTTCCATTAAAGGTTTGGATAATGCAGATATAGAAGTAACGTGTGTGTCACATGGAAAAAGCGCACTTAGATATGATACAGAGAGTCATTGGTTTGTTTGCGAAGTCTGTGGTGGGACGGAAAAGGTAGCCCACACCTACCCAGGTGGTAATGATGCCTGTGAATGTGGTTATGTACCATTTATATCAAATGTAAGTGAAAGGAAGATTCACTATGAGTTGGGTTATTCAGAGAAAACAGAACTATCAGTTTCGGTTGTTCCGACGCTTGGAACAGAAACGATTACATACAAATGGTATGAGAATGAATCAGAAATTGCTGGGGAAACCGCAGCCAGCTATTTTGTTCCTACAGGTAAAACAATGGGAACTTACAGCTATACTTGTAAGGTGAGCTGTGGAGGTTATAGTCAGGAATATAAAATAGCTATACTGATTGTGAATCCAGATATGAAACAAAAGGGTGATCAGTTCAAAGATACCAAAAAGATAGCTGTCTACAAGGTAACAGCGACTGGTAAGCTGAATGAAACAACTGGGGATGTCACAGGAGCGACAGTTCAGTATGTAAAACCGGTTAGCGATAAGAAATCGACAGTGACAATTCCGTCAACTATTACAGTGGATGGAGTGACCTACAAAGTAACAAGCATTGCCAAGAGTGCATTTAAGAATAACAAGTATATAAAGAAGCTTACGATTGGTAGTAATATCGAAACCATTGGAGCCAATGCATTCTATAAGTGTAAAAAGCTGAAGACTATTACAATTCAGTCTAAGAAACTAAAAGCTAGCAAGATTGGAAAAAATGCATGGAAGGGCATTAAGTCAAATGCTACAATCAAGGTGCCAAAGAAAAAATATAAAGATTATAAGAAGATGATGAAAAAACGTGGCGTAAGTAACAATGCTAGATTTAAGAAAATATAATACAAAAAAACTAGTACAAAGAAAAGGGCTATGGAATGATTGGATTCCATAGCCCTTGTTGTTCACATGAAATGAGTTTATCTCCAATATTATACTTGTGCAAATGCCTGTTCTAAGTCGGCAATCAAGTCTTCCACATTTTCAATTCCTACAGACAAACGAATCAAATCTGGAGCAACGCCAGCTTCAATTAACTGTTCCTCACTCATCTGACGATGTGTGTGGCTTGCAGGATGTAACAAGCAAGTTTTTGCATCTGCAACGTGGGTTACGATGGAAGCAAACTTCAAGCTGTCCATGAACTTGATGGAAGCCTCACGACCACCTTTAATACCAAATGCCAATACACCACAGGTTCCGTTTGGCATATATTTCTTTGCAAGCTCGTTGTACTCGTCACCTTCAAGGTCTGCGTAATGTACCCATGCTACCTTGTCATTTGCTTTCAAGTATTTCGCAACTGCTAAAGCATTTTCGCAGTGCTGCTTCATTCTAAGATGTAAGGTCTCCAATCCGAGATTTAAGTAGAATGCATTCTGTGGTGATTGGATAGAACCTAAGTCTCTCATAAGCTGTGCAGTTGCCTTTGTAATGTAAGCACCTTTTCCAAATCTTTCAGCATATGTGATTCCGTGGTAAGACTCATCTGGTGTAGTAAGCCCTGGGAATTTTTCGGCATGTGCCATCCAGTCAAAGTTACCACTGTCTACGATACAACCGCCAACGCCCACTGCGTGACCATCCATGTATTTGGTAGTAGAGTGTGTTACGATGTCTGCGCCCCACTCAAATGGTCTACAGTTTACAGGGGTTGCAAATGTATTATCAACAATTAATGGTACACCATGATCGTGTGCAAGCTTTGCGAATTTCTCAAAGTCAAAAATGGATACCGTTGGGTTTGTAATTGTCTCACCAAAAACAGCCTTTGTGTTTGGTTTGAAATACTTTTCTAATTCCTCTGCTGGAAGAGTCTGGTCTACAAATGTACACTCGATTCCCATTTTCTTCATGGTTACACCGAATAAGTTGTATGTTCCTCCGTAGATAGAAGAGGATGTGATGAAATGATCGCCCGCCTCACAAATGTTGAAAATGGCATAGAAGTTAGCTGCCTGACCAGAAGAAGTAAGCATTGCAGCCACACCGCCTTCTAGTGCGCAAATCTTTGCAGCAACCGCATCGTTAGTTGGGTTCTGCAAACGAGTGTAGAAGTAACCTTCTCTCTCTAAGTCGAACAACTGTCCCATGGTATCGCTTGTGTCATACTTAAATGTAGTACTCTGATAAATAGGAAGCTGTCTTGGTTCACCCTCAGAAGGTTTCCATCCCTCCTGGATACATTTTGTTCCTGTATTACTTGTCATGTTTATTTTCCTCACTTTCTTAGCTTTGATATGTGTGTTTTATAGTTCTTTTGCATGGTGTAAGTATATAATTATTCTCCATAAAAGAAAAGTACAAAAAAACAGTAGCCAGCCATAGGCAAAATCTATAGCAAAATAATTGCATCTTGCTATTCTATTCACACAAGAATATAATAAAAAGGTAATTATTTACACTTTGTTATTGCATAAGAAATGGATAAATTACCCGAAGTGGGGTGGGAATATGTCGAAGGTTAATAGAGTATTAGAATATATTTCACATGTGCGCGAGAAAAGCAAGGTCGTGAATCAGAGCGGACTATATACAGCATTTTCGCTTATTAGTATATATGCTCTAATTATGAGTGCGGTATGTTTTATTAAGTCAGATATCATTATGGGTGTTGTAAATGCTATCATTGCGGTGACTATGATAGTGACTATGCTTTTGTTTGCAAGGATTAAATCTCCCAAAATGCTATCATGGTTTGTGGTATCCTCCATATATGTATTGATGATGTTTTTCATGTATCAAGGTGGTGTTGGTGGCGTTAGTATCATGTGGTTACTTTTTGTGCCAGTAGGCGGAATGGCACTAATCAACCTTTATTATGGGGGGATTCTGAGCTTTCTCATAGGAGTATCCATCCCCCTTTATATGTTGACACCGTTGCATCGTCTTGGATATCAATATTCAGAGGATTATAGAATTCGTTTCCCAATTATCTACTGGGCATTTTTGATTATGTCACTCGTTATCTTTATCCGAATTGACCGGTTTGAAGAAGAACAAAAGGAACTCATAAGAAAAGCGGATGATGCCAATCGCTCCAAAAGTGAGTTTCTTGCTGATATGTCTCATGAGATTCGTACGCCAATGAACGCAATTATGGGTTTGTGTGAGCTGAATATGAATGAGGATTTATCTAGCCTTGTAAGGGATAATAGTGAAAATATATACCGCTCTAGTAAAGGTTTAATGAATATTATTAATAATTTATTAGATTTTTCTAAGGTTGAATCGGGGAAGATGGAGTTGCAATGTAGCGAATACAAATTGTCTGACGTACTAGAAGATGTAATGTATATGACAACTGCTAGGATGGGTGATAAGGATCTTGAATTTGTTGTGGATTGTGACCCGGATATTCCCAATTTACTTTATGGTGATGAGGTTAGAATCAAGCAGATTATCATTAATCTTTTGACCAATGCGTTAAAATATACAGAAAAAGGAGGATTTTTGTTAACACTTACCGGTAGAAAAGAAACCTATGGTATTAATCTTGCGGTTTCGGTGAAGGATAGTGGTATTGGAATACAAAAAGAATACATCGGCAAAATATTCGATACCTATAGAAGGGTGGATATCAAAAAGAATCGTTCAGTAGAAGGGACAGGACTAGGACTTCCAATTACGAAGAGATTAGTAACACTTATGAATGGTGTGATACGGGTAAAGAGCGAATATGGTAAGGGAACAGAGTTTAAGATAATAATACCTCAAAGAGTTATAGATGAAACGCCGATTGTCACAGTGGGGCGTTCTAAAACTATTCGGATACTATATTATCATGTGGAGGAAGTGCCTGATTTTATCGGAGAATCCTATTATCATTCCTTTAAGTCTGTGATTCGAAAATGGAATGCGTCAGGTCAAGTTTGTCATAGCCTTGAACAATTCAAAAATTGTCTTTCAAATGGTACATATACACACATTATTATTGGGAAGGACGAGTACTTAGCTGACCGCGGTTATTATGATGCGCTTTCCAAATCCTATCATTTGGCTGTGGTTCAAGAACGGATGGCTCCAGTTTCTGTCGGTGGTAACATTCAATGCATTTACAAACCATTTTATACCAGAAATTTTAGTGATTTCATCAATCAGCACCAGCGTTATTTGAAAAAAAGAAAGCTTCCGGCTACATTTGCTGCACGAGGGGCTCGAATACTGGTGGTGGATGATAACTTGTTGAATTTGAAGGTGATGGAGGGACATTTGAAGCCATATGAAGTACAGGTAGATACGGCTATGAATGGTATGGAAGCAATTGAAATGATTAAGCAGATGAAGTATGACCTTGTATTTATGGATCATATGATGCCGGAAATGGATGGTATCGAAACCCATCACAATATTTGTTTGTTGCAAAGGGATTATGTTGAAACAATGCCGATTGTTGCGCTGACAGCAAATGTGGCAGGGGATGCAAGACAGTTGTTCATGGAAGAAGGGTTTCAGGATTTTATGTCCAAGCCAATACAATCGGATGGTTTAAAGGAAATGCTGTTAAAATGGTTACCTAAGGATTTGATAATCAACAAAGAGGAGTATGATGAATGAATAATAATATAATCATATCAGCTGACTGCATATGCGATTTGCCAGAAAGCTTAGTAGAAGAATATTCAATCCGAATGTTGCCATTTTACATTGAGATGAAGGACGTGCGTTTTCAGGACTATACAGAGGTTGATTTTTCATCCATGTATGATTATTTGAAACAGGATGATGTGAAGGTTTCTAGCGTGCCTGCCGCGATTGAGGACTACAGAAATCATTTTATGGAGTTGACTAAAAATGAGGACGAGGCAATTATTCACATATGTGTTTCGCGAAAGATAAGCGAAGCGTATAATCACGCAGTTGTGGCGGCCCAGGATATGGAGCATGTGTTTGTGGTGGATTCTGGTTCGATTTCTCACGGGATAGGGCTTCTTGTATTAAAGGCAGTCGAAATGGCAAGAACGCATTCTGAGCCAAATGTGATTGTTGATGAACTGCATAAGGCGAAGAAAAGGATAAGCTGCAGTTGTGTGTTGAAAACAACTCAGTATATAGCAAATAACAAGAGGGTGAATCAGACAATTTCCAATCTGTTAGATATCTTTCATATTAAGCCAATTATAAAGCTTAAGAACGGCGCAATGAAGGTTAGAGGGGTGTGCCTAGGCACGAGAGAGTATTATGTTAAGAAATATATAAGACAAATATTTCGGAATAGAAAGGCTATTTGCGAGGATGTGCTTTTTATTACAGTTCTAAGCGATTCGGAAGAATTGAGGGAGTTGGTATATCGTGAAGCTACTGAGAAAATAGAGTGGAAGCATGTATATATGCAGGATGTATCCGCCACCAATCTTTGTAATGTGGGTTTGGGAAGTGTTGGTCTTATGTTTTATACGAAGTAAAAACGTTAGAAGAAAATTACTATACAATGGAGGGACGCTATGACACTTACCCAGCTTAGATATGTAATTACAGTTGCCAATTCCGGCTCTATGAGTGAAGCAGCAAGAAGCCTTTTTATCGCTCAGCCAAGTCTTTCGGCGTCGATCAAGGAGTTGGAAACAGAGATAGGAATGGAGTTGTTTCGAAGAACCAATCGTGGGATTTCGCTTACTCCGGAGGGAGAGGAATTCATCGGTTATGCAAGACAGATTGTGGAGCAGTATGAATTGATGGAATCAAAGTACATAGACCAGACCACTATTAAGAAGAAATTCAGTGTTTCTATGCAACATTATACCTTCGCGGTGAATGCATTTATGGAGATGGTGAAGCAGTTCGGTATGGATGAGTACGAGTTTGCGGTGCGGGAATCCAGAACCCATGATGTAATTGAGGATGTCAGCAGTTTCAAAAGTGAAATTGGAATTTTATATGTTAATGATTTCAATCGTAAGGTACTAGAGAAAATGTTCAAGGAACGGGATTTGGAATTCCATGAAATTTTGAACTGCCACATCTATGTATATATTGCAAAAAGTCATCCGTTGGCGAAGAAAAAAGTAATCACTCTGCAAGAGTTACAGGATTATCCGTGTCTATCCTTTGACCAGGGAAACAATAACTCCTTCTATTTTGCAGAAGAGGTGTTAAGTACTTATGAATACAAGCAGTTGATTAAAGCCAATGACCGGGCTACTATGTTGAATTTAATGGTGGGCCTTAATGGCTACACCCTATGCTCTGGTATTATTTGCGAGGATTTGAACGGGAATGAATATTGCGCAGTGAAGCTGGATTCCGAGGAGGTTATGACGATTGGCTATATTGCCAGAAAAGGTGTGGCGATTAGTCCGCTAGGCCAGAAGTATCTGGAGGAGATTGCTAAGTACAAGGATAGTGTACTGAGTTAGAATAAAAGGGATAATATAGTATGGGGTGGATAATTGAAATCATAGATGAATCAACGGAATTTGATGTAATATGTAATGAAAACTGTCAGCAATAGGAACAAACTATGGCTGGCAGTATTTTTTGGTATGGGAATTCTTAGGAAAATGGGTTGCACTTCAAAATTTTGAGTTTTATAATCAAGAACATATCGATGTTAGTATAATATAAACATGATAGTAAAGGAGAAGAAAGCAATGGGAAATATCAAAGAAAGTGCTTTGGAGTTGATTGGAAATACTCCGCTACTTAGGTTAAATAATTACAGCAAAGTGGCTGGCGTGGAACATGCGACCGTCTTTGCAAAGTTAGAATACTTAAATCCGGCAGGTTCTGTGAAGGACAGAGCGGCGTTATCCATGATTAAGGATGCAGAAGAAAAAGGTATCCTAAAGCTGGGAGCAACCATTATTGAGCCGACCTCTGGTAATACCGGAATTGGTTTGGCGGCGGTGGCTGCCGCAAGAGGTTATAAGGCTATTCTCACCTTGCCAGAAACTATGAGCATAGAGAGAAGAACCATGCTTGCGGCGTATGGTGCAGACCTTGTACTGACGGAAGGTGCCAAGGGTATGAAGGGAGCGATTGAAAAGGCAGAGGAATTGAAAAGCAGTATTCCAGGTGCTGTCATTCTCGGTCAGTTTGTAAATCCTGCCAACTCGGCTGCTCATTTTAACTCCACTGGACCTGAAATCTGGGAGCAGACCGATGGAACGGTTGATATTTTTGTGGCAGGTGTGGGTACGGGTGGAACCATTACTGGTGTTGGAGAGTATTTGAAATCAAAGAATCCCGATATTAAAATTGTTGCAATGGAACCGGCGGACAGTTCGGTGCTGTCTGGCGGTCAGCCGGGGCCACACAAGCTTCAAGGAATTGGTGCAGGATTTGTGCCTGAGATTTTGAATACAGAAATCTATGATGAAATAATTACAGTAAACAATGAGGATGCTTTTACGGAAGGGAGAGCGTTTGCACGGAGTGAAGGAATTTTGGTTGGCATTTCTTCTGGGGCGGCATTAAAAGCGGCCACTATCCTAGCAAAGAGACCAGAAAATGCAGGGAAGAACATTGTAGTGTTGCTACCGGATTCCGGAGACCGTTATTTGTCTACACCATTGTTTCAAAATTAGTCGTTTTTTCTTTGTTTATTATGTTGTAAAAGGAAGTGTATATTCGGTAAGTAAGACGAAGAGAATTATGATATACTTGAGGTTAGGGAATACAATGGTAACAAACAAAGGAGAAGGGGTTATGAGTTTGATCAGTGTTGTGAAATTGAAACCTGGTATGGTTTTGGAGCAGGCTATTTTCCACGGTGATAATTGCTTGCTGAAATCTGGTACGCCGCTGAGTATCCGTAATATTCAGAAATTGAAGGAATTAGGTTTTGAAGAAGTGGATGTGGCAGATCCCAATACACTGTTTGTCTCGCCGAATGACAAGATGGCAGAGGATTTGGTGGAGGATTTCATTACCATTCTCCGTAGTACATCGCCAAAACGACCAGAAGCGAATAAGAATGATAATGTAGTGAAGGTTGCAGCAACCTTGGAAACGTTGATTAAGAAGGTTGCGCAGAGTGAAGAAGTGTTATCCTTTATGGTAGAACTTCGAATCATCAATAAGAAGAAGTTATATGACCATAGTATATATACCAGTGTATTGAGTAGCTTGGTGGCAGGTTGTATGGGACTGGCAACAGACCAGATTGTAACGGCGATGATTGGCGGATTGTTACACAATATTGGTGTGGCTGAAATGCCTACATTGATGAACGAGGAAACCTTTAATCCGCAACAAGAAAAGCTTTGGAGAGAGCATCCAACCTATGGTTATTATTTTGCATTGCAGAAGAATATTCCCAGAGTGGTGGCCAATTGTATACTATATCATCATGAGCGATGGGATGGCTCGGGATATCCAAAAGGAATTGCAGGTGAGGAGATTCCTTTAGTGGCACGTATTGTTAATGTTTGTGCCCAATATTCCTCTTCTGTTACCTATATGAATATTCCTCCTTATATGGCGATTGAGGAATTATATGGTACCAGTGGTATTTACTATGACCCGGAAGTGGTGAGGGCATTTGTTAATAATATTCCGATTTATCCATTGGGAGTTATGGTTCGCCTTTCCACGCAAGAAGTGGGAATTGTTTCTAACATTCGAAAGAACGAGGGACCAAGACCAATTGTGAAGATATATTATAACCGAGTGAACCGTCCGATTACAGAGGATAAGATTGTAGATTTGGGAAAAGAACGTACCATTTTTATTGAGGAGATGTTATAGGATAAGAATATAGTGAAATGAAGATAACAAAGTCATCGGATGTGCTAAAACACCGGTGATTTTGTTCGTGATACAAAGAGTAGTTTCGTGAGAGGGTATTTTGCATGAAGGAACAATTTTCAAGGACAGAAATATTGATAGGTGAAACTGCAATGAAGAGGCTTGAAAGTGCCAGAGTTGCAGTGTTTGGAATTGGTGGTGTAGGTGGATATGTGGTGGAAGCCTTGGTTCGAAGTGGCGTTGGAGCCGTGGATTTGATTGACAGTGACACGGTTTGTGAGTCGAATTTGAATCGTCAGATTATTGCAACAAAGACTACCCTTGGCAAGTTCAAGGTGGATGCCATGAAAGAGCGGATTATGCAAATTAATCCAGATTGCAAAGTGACAACACACTGTTGTTTTTATCTTCCGGAAACTGCAGCCCAATTTGACTTTACACAGTATGATTACGTTGTAGATGCGGTGGACACGGTCACTGCCAAGATAGAGCTTGTGATGCAGGCGAAAGCCTGTAATGTGCCAATCATCAGCAGCATGGGTGCTGGCAATAAGTTGAATCCGGCAGATTTTGAAGTGGCAGATATTTATAAAACCTCTGTTTGCCCTTTGGCAAAAGTAATGCGCCGAGAATTGAAGAAGCGTGGTGTGAAGAAGCTGAAGGTTGTATATTCCAAGGAAGAACCAATTAAGAAATGCACACCACCAGGTTCTATTGCATTTGTACCGTCCGTAGTTGGTTTGGTTATTGCTTCTGAGGTCGTGAAGGATATTGCTTTGGTTGAAAAGTAACGGATTGTCGAGATACAGGTGAAGATTGATAAATAAAGCATCATAAAAATGATAACGCAATTGAAAATTTAAGGATAGAATGAATATGGAAAAGAACGCAGATAATATTACAGAAAGCAAAAAGTTAGACAAGGCAGAATTGTGTACAGAAATTGATAATACAGTTTCTAGGGATGCAAATAAGCGTATTAAAATTTTAGAGGGTGAAGAAGTTGTGGTGGATGAACGATATGTGGAACGTAGTATTGTCAAGCGTTTCCGCAAGGAAATCTGGCGCAAATTTGTAAAGGCAATCAATGAATACGAAATGATTCAAGATGGTGACCGAATTGCGGTTTGTATTTCGGGTGGCAAGGATTCTATGTTATTGGCAAAGCTGTTTCAGGAATTAGAACGCCATGGCAAGAAGAATTTCGAGGTGGAGTTTCTTGCTATGGACCCTGGATACAATGAGGAAAATCGCATGCAGATAGAAGAGAATGCAAAGTTTCTAGGTGTACCGATTCACATATTTGAGACGGATATTTTTAATACTGTTGCCAAGGATGATATTGGAGGTTCACCGTGTTATCTCTGCGCTAGAATGCGCAGAGGGTATCTCTATAGTAATGCGCAGAAGCTTGGTTGCAACAAGATTGCGTTAGGGCATCATTTTGATGATGTGATTGAAACCATTGTGATGGGGATGCTTTATGGTGGACAGATTCAAACTATGATGCCGAAGTTGCACAGTACTAATTTCGAAGGGATGGAGCTGATTCGTCCATTGTATTTGGTTCGGGAGGACGATATCATTCACTGGAGAGATTATAATTTACTCACATTTTTGCAATGTGCGTGTCGCTTTACTGAGCAGTGTGCCACTGGGGAAATGGAGTCGAAACGGGCAGAGGTTAAGCAGTTGATTAAAGAACTGTCAGAGAAAAGTGATGTGATAGAGATGAACATTTTCCGAAGTGTAGAAAATGTGAATTTAAGCACAGTGATTGCTTACAAGGAAAAGGGAATAAAGCATCACTTTTTGGACAGCTATGATGATAAATGATAAGACAGATTAAAATAGGCACAACGGGTGAATAAGACAAAGTAGGAGTATAGAGTAGAAGAGAAACGAAAGGACATGTATGCAGGAACGAGGAGGTTACCATGCGTAAGAAATCACACATTTCACTGGCAAAGCACATTGTTAATGTTTCCGATGTGCCACATTTTGACAAACATAGAAAGGCATTTTATGTAGGTAGTGTTATGCCGGACTTTAAACCATCTTTCCTGACGAAACGTCATGAGATCAATGAAACATTTGCTCTTGTGGAAAAGGGGATTTATAAGCTGACACATGGGTATGATAGTTTGACGGAACTGTCCACTATGTACTTTGAGAAGCTTGGAGAGGTAGTGCATTATATTGCAGATTATTTTACTTATCCGCACAACAAGGAGTATTCGGGTACTATGGCGGAGCACTGTGTGTATGAAGGGGAATTGAAGCATAAGCTTCGTGCATATATTCGGAATTTTGATGAGAAGACATTGCAGACGTGGAAGAAGAATCTCCAGTTACAGAATATGGAACGCTTTCAATCGGTAGAAGATATCTCTGCGTTTTTGAGAGAGGAACATCGCAATTATATTCGGCGTGGACATCATTCCGTAGAGGAGGATTGCAAGTATATAGTAGGAATCTGTTCTAAGGTTGCAATGGCAATTTTGCATGTTTGTATGTTGACAATGGAGCGCAAGAAAGTGTATGCTATAATGCGTTGACAATAGATTGTATGATATAGGCAGCATGCATTGTCTAGATTGTATAATTACTTCAATAATAAAACAAGTGAAAATGAGGATAAAGACAATGGAATTATGGGATATTTATGATAAAGATAAGAAACCGACAGGAAGAACCATGAAACGAAATGATTGGTGCTTACAGGATGGCGAGTACCATTTGACAGTGCTGGGGGTGGTTTGCAGACCGGATAGAAGATACCTGATTACAAAGCGCGTAATGACCAAAGCATGGGCTCCTGGTTGGTGGGAAGTGTCTGGGGGTGCTGTTATGGCAGGTGAGACCTCAGAAGAGGCGGTAAAGCGTGAGGTGTTAGAGGAAACCGGTTTGGATGTTTCTGGTGCACAGGGAGGATATATGTTTTCCTATAAGCGTGAAAATCCGGGAGAAGGAGATAATTATTTTGTGGACATCTATCGTTTTGTCATGGATTTTGAAGAGTGTGATGTGAAGCCACAGGAGGCGGAGACAGATGGATTTATGTTGGCTACTGTAGAGGAGATTCAAGCATTTGCGGAACAGGGAATTTTCCTACATTACGACAGCATCAAGCAGGTGTTCGCGTAAGTGCAGCTTTACCAACCTATAAAGAGGTGATTATATGTCAAAAACATATGCAATCGATATGTGTAACGGTTCTATATTTCCCAAACTATTACGATTTGCCATCCCATTGATGTGTTCTAGTATTTTGCAGTTGTTCTTCAATGCGGTGGATGTAATCGTGGTGGGGTATTTCTGTGGAGAGGATTCTCTTGCAGCGGTGGGTTCTACCAGTTCGCTGATTAATCTACTTACCAATTTATTTATGGGTTTGTCTATTGGAGCCAATGTTTTGGTGGCTCGTTATTATGGTGCAAAAGAGGACAAACACTTGCATGATGTGGTGCATACAGCTATAGCGTTAAGCTTAATCAGTGGAGTAGTGCTTACGGTGTTCGGTGTCATTTTTGTAGAACAGATATTGGTGTGGATGCAAACGCCAGATAATGTTTTGGGATTGGCAACGGTGTATTTGCGTATTTATTTTATGGGTATGCTAGCTACTATGGTGTATAACTTTTGTAGTGCGATTTTACGTGCGGTGGGAGATACCAAGCGTCCCCTATACTATTTGTTAATTGCTGGTGCGTTAAATGTAGTTATGAATCTGTTTTTTGTGTTGGTGTGTGACATGAATGTGGCAGGTGTTGGAGTGGCAACAGTAATTTCTCAGTGTGTGTCTGCTATTTTGGTGGTTCGATGTCTTGTGAAGGAGTGTGGTGCCTATCGGTTGGTGTTGAAGGATATCCGCTTACATGGGCGTTATATTGGAAGGATATTGCGGATTGGTTTGCCAGCAGGTTTGCAGGGTACTGTCTTTTCTCTGTCGAATGTGGTGATACAATCATCTGTTAATTCTTTTGGTTCTATTGTTATGGCGGGCAATGCGGCAGCGGCCAGTGTGGAAGGCTTTGTGTATATGGCGATGAATGCATTTCATCAAGCAGCAGTTTCTTTTGTGGGACAAAATGTAGGAGCCGGGAAGACAGAGCGAATCAAGAAAATTGTGGTTCGAGTTTTGATATGTGTTACCGTAACAGGTGTTGTTTTGGGTGGTCTTGCTGTTTTGTTTGGCGAAAACTTATTAGGGTTTTATTCTGGTGAAGTCGATGTGATAGCAGAGGGTATGGTGCGTTTGCGAATGATATGCAGTCTGTATTTCCTGTGTGGTCTTATGGATGTTATGGTAGGTGTATTGAGGGGATTGGGACATTCCATTATGCCAATGATTGTTTCTTTGTTGGGGGCTTGTGGGTTGCGCCTCGTTTGGATTTTTACCATTTTTCAAATGGAGCCTTATCACACAACACAGGTTTTGTACCTTTCTTATCCGGTGACATGGATTATAACCTTTGTGTGCCATGTGATTTGCTATTTTGTGGTGAGTCGAAAACATTTCAAAAGGTTGGCAGGGGAGGCATCCTAAGCATATAACTTCTTGTGGTAAAATATGGAAGGAAATGGTATACTGTTCTGATAGGGAAAAGAGAGTTTTTACTATAGCAATGCAGGAATATTTGGTAAAGATTAGATTGTGTAGAAAGGATATACGCGCATGGAAATAACACAGAACAAGATAGCGATTGTGACGGACTCTTGTGCAGATTTGTCAAAGGAGCAGAGAGAACAATATAATATTCATATGTTGCCATTGATGGTGAGATGTGAGGATGGAGAATATAGGGACAGTGTGGATATTACCGCGGACGATATTTATGAAAGGCTTAAGACAGAAATTCCGAAGACGAGTACTCCGAGTGGGGAGACGATTGAGGGAATGTTTGAGGAATTGAAGCAGATGGGTTATGAGAAAGTAATCGTTATCATGATTTCTGGTGGAATTTCTGGTTCTGTGAATCATGTGAGATTGGCGGCAGAGGATTCCGGAATGGATGTGTATGTTGTTAATTCCTTGAATGGTAGTATTGGGCATGGAGTTATGGCGATACAGGCATCGATTTGGCGAGAGGAAGGAATGGAATTTGAAGAAATTTGTAAGAAGGTAGATGGACTTTGCAAGACAACATTTGTATTTTTTTGTATTGATACTCTGGAATATTTACAAAAGGGTGGACGTATCGGAAAAACAACTGCTTTAGTGGGGACTGCACTTAATATTAAGCCAATTCTCACATTTGATGAAGAAGGTATCATTTGTACTGCCGCCAAGGTGCGTGGACGTAAATTAGTAGAGAAGAAATTACTATCCTTGGTGGGTGATTTGATTCATGCACCGGAACACGTTGGAAAGAGATATAATCTTATGATTGCAGATGGTGGTGTTCGAGAGGAACGAGATTCTTTGGAAATCAAGATTAAGGAAGCGTTTCCAGAGCATGTGAGATTGATTCCGGCAACAGTACAAGGGGCTTTAGGGATTTATCTAGGACCAGGAATGGTAGGTGCTGGTGTGCAGTTTTTAGAAGACTAGAATGTTTCCGGCAGAGGTGTGAATAATGAATTTGATTCCGGAGGTTTTAGAAATTGAGGAGTTAAGACTACCTGTGATATTAGAACGGGGGAAGCGTAAGACTTTGACGTTGCAGGTTACACAGGAGTTGCAGTTGTGGATTAAAGCACCAATTCGCATGCCAGAGCGCGAGATTGTGCGTTTTATCAACCAGCGGATTTTTTGGATTTATAAGCATGCAAAACGCATGCAAAAGGATAGTGAACTGAGAGTTTGCAGAAGTGATAAAGAAATATATGAACTTCGGGAAAAAGCGAGAATGGTTCTTACAGGAAGAACAGAATTTTTTGCTGGGAAGCTTGGAGTAACCTATAATAAAATTCGAATTGGTAGCCAGAGAACAAGATGGGGGAGTTGTAGTTCGAAGGGAACCATTTCTTATAATTGGAAGTTGATTCTGATGCCAGAAGCGGTGCGGGATTATGTTGTAGTTCATGAATTGTGTCATTTGCTTGAAATGAATCATTCTCCGCAATTTTGGAAGGTGGTAGAAGAGATTATACCGAATTATAAGGAGTATCGAAGGTGGCTTAAGGAGAATGGAAGTCGTTACTGAAAGGGGTGTTTTCCATGAAAGAATGGAGTACATATGATATCACAGACCACAGACGTTTGGATGGTTTGGGAAATGATACTAAGGATATTTTGCTGAAACTGTTAGAGCATGTTAAGGCAGGAATTGGATTGTTTGAGGTAGGGAATCATATTCATGCTTTGTATGTCAATGATGCGTATTTTGAGTGTTTGGGATGTACCAAAGAGGAGTACAAGAAACGATATGATGACGTTTTGTCTACGGTGGTCTCGCAAGATGTGGATGCGCTATATTTGCATATATTAGAGACCATTTCCAATAAGCAGATGTTAGATTATGAGTTTCGCAGTACCCGTCAGAATGGAGAGATAGGTTGGTTTCATGTAAAGGGAATTCCGGTAGAAATCAAGGCATTGGAACGTCCAGTATTTTTGGCAATATTGAATGATATTACAGTGGATAAAGAGAAGGACGAGCAGTTGATGATGTTGCAACGCGCAAATACAGAACTGGCAATTCAAGAAGAAAGGTATCGTATGTTGGAGGCCACTGCTCAAGGGATTTTGTTTGAGTATTTTCCGGTAAAGGATAAGATGATTTTTTCCTATAATATGCCGAATAATCGAAAACGGAAGGAAGTTGAGCATTATCAGCAATACTTGAAACAATTTCCCATGGTGCACAGTGACCATATTGAAGTATTTACTCAGACATTAATCGCAGCGTGTCAGCAGGAAATGGAAGGTAGTATTGAATATTTGTCTACGGTTTCTGGAGGTGGATATCGTTGGCATGTTACCTACTACAAAAGTGTAAGGGATAACACCGGACGAATCGGAAGTGTTCTTGGTCGCATTAGAGATATTCATGATTCGAAGATGGAGAAAGAACGTATGAGTCAACGTGCAGAGCGCGATGGTTTGACTTCTGTTTATCATAAGGATGTGGCATTTGATAAGATGAAAGAATATGTTGCTCAGGCCCCATTTTCTAAGTTTTATTTTGTTGTATTAGATTTAGATGATTTTAAGAATATTAATGACCAGTTTGGTCATCAATATGGTGATGTGGTAATTAAGGATTTTGCAGGGTCTTTAGTGGAATGCTTTGGTGAAGATTGTGTTATTGGTCGTTTTGGTGGGGATGAATTCATTTTACTTACCAAAAACATTGCTTTAGCAGAGGTGCGTAGGCGTTTGGCACGAGTTCAGAACAAGATAAAATTCTGCGCCGGAGTTGTGGAATGGAAGTATGATGATAAGATAGAACGTGTTTTTGAAAAGGCGGACAAGGCCATGTATGAAGCAAAGACCATGGGAAAGAATGGTTTGAATATTAGATAAAATTTTACGATTGTGAGTTTGCGTAAGATTGCAATAACCTCGTGAAAAACAGGAACAAATCAGCAATAACGACATATTATGGAGTTAGGTGGCATCATTTAGTGCGTAATCTATGGATGGGCACAAATGATGCCATTGATAATTTGTTTGGAAGAGAGGAATGAGGTTATGGTAAAACCGACGATTATATTGGATGCTGGTCACGGTGGGTTTGATGCGGGGGCGTCATATCAGGGAAGAAGAGAAAAGGACGATACGCTTCGACTTGCCTTGGCAGTGGGTGAACAGTTAGAGGCAATGGGATTTCCAGTAGTATACACCCGAACGACAGATATCTATCAGAGACCGGTTGACAAGGCTCGAATTGGAAACCAAAGTGGCGGAGATTTTTTTGTTTCAATCCATAGAAATTCTGGAGCACAACCAAATCAATATAACGGAGTACAGACCTTGGTATACAATGACAGTGGTGTGATAGGACAGATGGCGAGAAATATTAACACAGAACTGGAACAGGTGGGATTTAATAATATCAATGTGGAAGAGCGAAAAGATTTGGCAGTGCTTCGTCGCACCGCGATGCCTGCATTGTTGGTTGAGGCAGGATTTATTAACTCTGATGAGGATAATACAATTTTTGACGAGAATTTTCAGGCGATGGCAAACGCCATTGCTCAAGGTATTGAAAACACAGTGGGCGGAACACATGCAAATACTACGAGTGGAGTGCAGAACAATATGATGGGTAGAAATGGTCACATGTTTGGTGTTCAAGTAGGATTGTTTCGCCGATATGAAAACGCACAGTATTTGCTAGAGGCGCTCATAGAACAAGACTATGTGGCAGAAATCAGAGATGAAAAGGGATATTTTGCTGTAGTGGTTGGTCAGGAAGCTTCCTTGGAAGATGCTAGATCCTTAGAGAGAGAATTGTCGGCGAAAGGGTATGACACATTGATTGTGAGTCTGTAGTTTAATGTAGATTACCAATAATTTTAAGAATTTAATTAAAAAAAAGCATAGAATTTTTTTTTGTGTGTGATATACTTTTAGTGGGTTTACATAATCATGCCTACTATAGTAAAGTTACGGAAGGATATTTCAATAGATGAACGATAAGATAAAGATGAAAGATGCCCTTCAAAAAGGGAAAAACTGCTTATTAAATACATGGCGATTTTTGGTGCAAACCTTTGGTGAGGAGAAGAACCTTTATATCGGTTTTGTTTTGGTTGTCACTTTGTGTTGTATCTCTATGGCAGAAATCGCACAAGGAAATGATTTTCGGAGTTGGTATTATAATCTTGTTAACAAAAGTGTAGTGAACAAAGGTATGGAATATGTCAATGAATCTTTAGATGAAGCTGTTGTGCAAAATTACGGAAGCTTTTTGACGCATTATCATTTTCGGGATTTTGGAGAAATAATACCGCGCAAAGTAGACGCGAATATGCCTATGGTGGCACTGACTTTTGATGATGGACCGAATCCGGAGTACACTGCGCGTATTTTAGATGCTCTAGCTACAAATGGTGCCCGTGCAACATTTTTTGTGGTAGGAACCAATGCAGAATCCTATCCACAGACTTTACGGGCAATTGCAATGTCGGGTAATGAGATTGGAAACCACACTTATAGTCATGCTAATTTGACAAAATTAGATTCTAGTGAGGTGGAGCAGGAGGTTGATAAGGTAAATCGTGCGGTTAAGGCTGCAACAGGTGACATTGCAACGGTGATTCGACCACCATACGGAGCATATAATGGTTCGGTGTTGGAGCAATTGGAGCAACCAGTTGTTTTGTGGGATTTAGATACGGAAGATTGGGATAGTCGTGATGCTCAGACTATTGTTGACAATATTATAGCGAATCTTGATGATGGTGATATCATTTTGATGCACGATATTTATGCTTCTACTGCGGAAGCGGTAGAATTGCTTCTTCCTCGTCTAAAGGAAATGGGATATGAGGTGGTTTCTGTCAGTGAAATGGCGGAATATAAAGGAAAAGAATTGGAGCTTCATAAAGCGTATGGTGGAGTAAAGTGAGTATAGTAGGAGTGGAAATGTGCAGATGATTGAGCTTCCGCTCCTGTTTGCGTATACAAATACGTAATTGGTAAACTATTTACTTGATTGTCTTTGGATGAGAAGTGGTTGATTTGCGAAAAACCACAAGATGTGGTACAATACTTGTCAAATGTTTGCAAGAAGTCGTTATATAGGCAAAGCTAGGAGGACATTAGGATGTGGGCTTATGAAAGCGTGTTTTATCAGATATACCCATTGGGATTTTGCGGGGCACCGTTCGAAAATGATGGTGTACAGGAGTCGAGAATTTTAAAGGTGATTGATTGGATTCCGCATATTGAGAAGTTAGGAGCGAATGCAATTTACTTTTCGCCAGTGTTTGAATCAGATACCCACGGATACAATACAAGGGATTACTTTAAAATTGATTGTCGGTTGGGAACTAATGATGATTTTAAGAAAGTGTGTGAAGAACTACATAGAGCAGGAATCAAGGTGGTTCTTGATGGTGTGTTTAACCATGTGGGACGAGGGTTCTTCGCATTTCAGGATGTGTTGGCGAACCGAGAGGGTTCTCGCTATCGTGATTGGTTTTATATTGATTTTGGTGGCAATTCTCATTATAACGATGGTCTTTGGTATGAAGGCTGGGAGGGGAACTATGATTTGGTGAAGTTGAATCTTCGAAACGAAGATGTGCTCCAACACATTTTCGCGGCAGTGAAAAGCTGGGTGGAGGAATATGACATTGATGGTTTGCGACTGGATGTAGCGTATTGTTTAGACAAGGATTTCCTAAGACGTTTACGCCGACATGCAGATTCCTTGAAGGAGGAATTTTATATTGTAGGAGAAACGTTGCATGGAGATTATAATCAGTGGATGAATGACGAAATGTGTCATGCGGTTACCAACTATGAATGCTATAAGGGCTTGTTCTCTAGCTTTAATTCTATGAATATGTTTGAAATTTGCCATTCTTTGGCAAGACAATTCGGACCAGAAAATTGGACCTTGTATAAGGGGAAACATTTACTGTGTTTTGTGGACAATCATGATGTTTCCCGTATTGCTAGTAATTTGACAAATGAGGAACATTTGCCACTCATATATGCCATGACCTTTGGCATGCCAGGGACACCATGTGTGTACTACGGAAGTGAATGGGGTGCAAAGGCTCATAAGAGCGAGGGAGATCCTGCACTTCGTGTTTCCTTTGAGGAACCAGTATACAACGAGTTGGGCGAGTGGATTGCAAAGCTTTCTGCGGCAAAGAAGAATAGTAAGGCTTTGAATTATGGTGGCTTCCGTTCGGTGGTGCTTACAAATCATCAGTGTATTTTTGAGCGAGCTTGTGAAGGGGAACGCGTATTGGTAGCGATCAATGCGTCCGACCAGCCATATACTGCGCATTTTGATGCAGGATGCGGAATGGCAGTGGATTTGATTACTGGAAAGGAACATGATTTTGGTGGAGGAAGTGAGCTACTGCCATACTCTGCGGCCTTTTGGAAGATGGAACGATAGCTTGTGGGAAAGAAGGTGGAAAGTGTGTTTGAGAAAAAGGATATTATTTTCAGCGAGACCTTAGGTGTCTGCCAGGTGGCAGAACTGACGAAGCTTTCTGCAAAGAATGGTGATGGGGTTATGTATTATGGATTGCGTTCGGTAGAAGATAAGAAAAAGGTTTCTTATATTCCGGTGGAAAATCATCAGGTGCAATTGCGTACATTGATTTCTTTTGAAGAGGCGGAACAGTTGTCAAAGGGTGAACAGGCAAGTTTGACGCCACAGCAGAAGCGAGAAATACAGTATGTGTTAACGCATAAGGGCTAAAACTGTGTGGATATAGGGAAGTGCATGTAACAGTACCCTGTGTGTGGGATGAACAAAGTAAAAACATATTGTGTGGTGACGCTAGATATAGAGTTGCCACACAATTTTTTTGCCCAATTTAAATTTTCACATTATTTTAATTGCAAACAGAAACTGTAAAACTGTAAAAATGCACAAAAAAATTTTATGTAAATTCCTTTTTTGAAGAAAAAAGATTATGTAAAGTGATTATGAAATCTGGTTTTGCACATTGTTTTTTTGAAAAAAACCTTGAAAAATGGACTTATAAACAGAGTTATCCACATTATCCACAAAAATAGGGATGGAAAATGTGGGGAAAAAGGGGGTGGAAATCGAATGTTTGTTTTGGATGAAATGACGAAAAAAAACTATTTTGAAAAAAGAATTGACAAATGAAATGTCGAAAAAAGTAGAAAAGCAATTTGAATTGACAGACTATTTTGTGTAAAATATTGGAAAATTCTAAAATATTTTCTGGTAAAGCGTTGAAAAAAATACTAGATGTGGTATAATACTTTTACAGTTGGTTGATACGAAAAGTGCAGTGATGATGTCTGCAAGATTAAGCTTTTTGTGGGAGATGGGGACAAGACTAGCTGTAATAAGACGAGAAGGAGTTGACAGATTATGAAGTACATAATTAGTGGCAAGAATATTGAGGTGACAGATGGTTTAAGATCAGCAGTGTATGAGAAATTAGACAGACTTGAGAAATATTTTAATGAAGATACAGAAGTTCAGGTGACATTTTCTGTGGAAAAAGACAGACAGAAGATGGAGGTTACAATCCCGATTAAGGGTAATATAATTCGTGCGGAACAGGTTAGTGATGACATGTATGTTTCAATCGATTTAGTAACAGAAGTAATTGAACGTCAGATTTCACGTCATAAGAAGAAATTAGTTGATCAAGCACAGAGTGCAGCATTCTTCCAGAAGTCATTTATGGAGGAAGATATTCCGGATGATGATGAGATTAGTATTATTCGTACTAAGAAGTTTGCGGTTAAGCCGATGGATCCAGAAGAAGCTTGTGTGCAGATGGATTTGTTAGGACATAGTTTCTTTGTATTCCGCAATTCTGAGACAGATGAAGTGAATGTAGTATACAAGAGAAAGGGTAATACATACGGTTTAATTGAGCCGGAGTGTTAGTCTTCATAAGGAATTTTTAAGGGTTGCCTGTTATGGCAACCCTTTACTTTTTAGGGGAATGGTGTTAGAATGTTATCCGTATTATTATCTTTAAATCTAAATTAGGAGAGAGTGGCATGAGTATTTTCGAGAAGATGTTTGGAACACATAGTGATAAAGAGATAAAAAGGATTACGCCATTAGTGGATAAGATTGAAGCTTTGGATGAGAGCATGCAGGCGTTGAGCGATACACAGTTGCGGGAGAAGACGCAGGAGTTTAAACGACGTCTGGCAGAGGGTGAGACGTTGGATGACTTGCTAGTAGAAGCATTTGCTGTTGTTCGTGAAGCTTCTGTGAGAACATTAGGCATGAAGCATTATCGAGTTCAGTTGATGGGTGGTATTTTACTGCATCAAGGAAGAATACCAGAGATGCGTACCGGTGAAGGTAAGACCTTGGTTTCTACGTTGCCGGCGTACTTGAATGCGTTAGAGGGAAAAGGTGTTCATATTGTAACAGTTAATGACTATCTTGCAAAGCGTGATGCGGAGTGGATGGGTCAGATTCATGAGTTTTTAGGTCTAAAGGTTGGTGTAATACTTAACAGCTACGATAAAGAAGAAAGAAGAGAGGCATATAACTGTGATATTACATATGTTACCAACAATGAATTAGGCTTTGATTATTTGAGAGATAACATGGTTATATATAAGGAACAGTTGGTTCAACGTTCCCTTCACTATGCTATCGTGGATGAGGTTGACTCTGTTTTAATCGACGAGGCGAGAACACCGCTTATTATTTCTGGACAGAGTGGCAAGTCTACCGAATTGTACAGAATGTGTGATTTGTTGGCTCGTAGAATGAAGCGAGGTCAAGGTGATGGTGAGCTGTCTAAGATGGATGCTATTATGGGTGTAGACATTGAAGAAGATGGCGATTTCCTTGTAAATGAAAAGGACAAGCAGGTTATGCTTACTGCACAGGGTGTGAAGGAAGTGGAGCAGTTCTTCCACATTGAAAACTTGGCAGATGCAGAACATTTAGAGATACAGCATAATATTATATTGGCACTTCGTGCACATAATTTGATGTTTAGAGATAAGGATTACATTGTACAAGACAATGAGGTTTTGATTGTAGATGAGTTTACCGGACGTGTTATGCCTGGCAGACGTTTTTCGGATGGATTGCATCAGGCGATTGAAGCAAAGGAAAATGTAAAGGTACAAAGAGAGAGTAAGACGCTTGCAACCATTACTTTCCAGAATTTCTTTAATAAGTATGCAAAGAAAGCTGGTATGACCGGTACTGCATTGACAGAGGAAACAGAGTTCCGTGAGATTTATGGAATGGATGTTGTAGAGGTTCCAACCAATCTTCCGGTTGCCCGTGTGGATGAGGATGATTCCATGTTCTGTACCAAGAAGGAGAAATTAAATGCAATCGTAGAGGATATTAGTGATTGCTTCCATAGAGGACAACCTGTTTTAGTAGGTACGATTACCATTGACTCTTCTGAAGAGGTGAGCCGTCTTCTTACAAAGAAGCATATTCCGCATAAGGTGTTGAATGCAAAGTTTCATGAAATGGAAGCAGAAATTGTAGCACAAGCAGGTCAGAGAAATGCAGTTACCATTGCAACTAACATGGCAGGTCGTGGTACGGATATTAAGCTCGGTGATGGCGTGAAGGAGTTGGGTGGTCTTCGTATCATTGGTACGGAGCGTCATGAGTCTCGTCGTATTGATAACCAGTTGAGAGGTCGTTCTGGTCGTCAGGGTGACCCGGGACAGTCAAAGTTCTATCTTTCTTTGGAAGACGACTTGATGCGTTTGTTCGGTTCCGAGAGAATCATTTCTATGTATAGCGCATTGAATATTCCAGAAGGAGAAGAAATTCGCCATAAGACTATTACAAGCTTTATTGAGAAAGCACAGAAGAAGATAGAGAATAATAACTTTGGTATTCGTAAGAATTTGTTGGATTACGATCAGGTTATGAATGAGCAACGTGAAGTTATCTATAAGGAACGTCGCCGTGTGCTGGATGGAGAAAACATGCGTGATGTTATCTTTAAGATGATTAACGAGACTGCGGAGGAGATTGTAAACCGTAATATTTCTGAGGATATGGAAGCTTCTGAGTGGGATATGGCAGCATTTAACAAAGAGTTATTGAACATTTTCCCATTGGATGCTGTTGAATTGACAGAGGATGAGAAGAAGAAGCTGGAAAAGAAAGATTTAATTCAGCGTGTGAAGGAATCGGCAAATAAGCTTTACGAGGAGAAGGAAACAGAGTTCCCAGACGCTGAAATGATTCGTGAGGCGGAGCGAGTTATTCTCTTAAAGGTAATTGATAGAAAGTGGATGGATCATATTGACGACATGGACCAGATGCGTCAAAGTATTGGTCTTCGTGCCTATGGACAGAGAGATCCGCTTGTGGAATATAAGTTTGTAGGATTTGACATGTTTAATGATATGACAGCGGCAATTCGCGAAGATACAGTGAAGACTATGTTGCGTATCCGTGTAGAGCAGAAGGTAGAGCGTGAAGAGGTAGCAAAGGTTACCGGAACAAATAAGGATACTTCTGCGGTGAAAGAACCGGTAAAGCGTAAGGATGCAAAGATTGGTCGTAATGACCCATGTCCATGCGGAAGTGGCAAGAAATATAAACAATGTTGTGGTAGATAGAGGAAAGAGGTGATTCTGTGATTGAGACAGATGCAATCAAATTCGAGCTTGCTCAGTACAAAACTCCATTGCAGGAAGTGAGGGATTCACTTTGACATCCCTATCAAGAAAGATAAGGTGGCAGAGTTAGAAGCCGACATGGAGGCACCGGATTTTTGGAATGACGTGGAACGCTCCAACGAAGTGATGAAAACGGTAAAACTGTTAAAGGGTATACTTGAGGATTACGAAAGAGTTGCCAATGAATATGAAGATGTGGAAGTGTTAATTCAGATGGCGGATGAAGAAGAGGATGCAAGTCTTGTTCCTGAAATTGAAGAGACTTTTGCGAATTTTAAAGAACATTTCGAAACACTTCGTATTCAAACCCTGTTATCTGGAGAATTTGATAAGGCAAATGCAGTCATTACACTACATGCTGGTGCAGGTGGTACCGAGAGTTGTGACTGGACTAGTATGCTGATGCGCATGTACACCAGATGGGCAGAAAAGAAGGGTTATGATATAGAGGTTTTGGATTATTTAGAAGGTGAGGAAGCTGGCGTGAAGTCAGTAACTATTCAGGTGAACGGCGAGAATGCTTATGGATATCTAAAGTCTGAAAAAGGTGTGCACCGTTTGGTGCGTATCTCGCCATTTAATGCGGCGGGCAAGCGGCAGACGTCATTTTCCTCTTGTGATGTTATGCCAGATATTGATGAAGATATCAATATAGAGATTAAAGATGAGGATTTACGAATTGACACATATCGTGCTAGCGGTGCGGGTGGACAGCACATTAACAAAACCTCATCAGCGATTCGTATTACCCACTTGCCAACAGGTATTGTGGTGCAGTGTCAGAATCAAAGGTCGCAGCACCAAAATAAGGACAAAGCGATGAAAATGTTAATGTCTAAGCTTTATGTGTTAAAGCAACAAGAAACACAGGAGAAGTTGGATGACATACGAGGTGATGTGATGGAGAATGGGTTTGGTTCTCAGATTCGTTCTTATGTAATGCAACCGTACACAATGGTAAAGGATAACCGTACAGGTGCTGAGATTAGCAATGTGGGAGGAGTGCTAGACGGCAATGTAGAACCATTTATGAATGCTTATCTCAAGTGGATTAGTTTAAATAAGGAGTAGAGCCTATGGAAGAATTAAAGTATGTAGTATTTCAACTTGGTGACCAGCGCTATGGAATGAATTTGATGTGTATCAATGGTATTGAAAAGGACTATGTAATTATTCCGGTTCCTAATGCACCGGAAGGTATTAGCGGAATTATCAATTTGCGTGGAACGGTTGTTCCTGTGTATAGCTTGAGAGAACGCTTTGGCATGAATAAGCGCATTGACAATCCAGAGAAGAGCTTGCTTATCACCAATAGCTCAGGAACTATGCTCGCCTATGAGGTAGATGCAGTGGAAGAGATTGAGGAGATGAGAGCAGAGAATATAAATGCGATGCCATTTGTTGCGTCAAATGATGAGACGGCATTTATGGATAAAGTATTACACATAGGAAAAGATATTGTGATTGCAATTAATGTGGATAAGGTGCTATCGGATGAGGCAAGAGAAGCATTGAGCCAATTAGTAGAAGAAAATCAATAATTAAGGTGCTAGTTGAAGAAGGAGGAGAATATGGTTAATATAGCAGTTTTAGGATACGGTACAGTAGGTTCTGGAGTGGTAGAAGTAATTCGTACCAATCAAGAGATTATTAATAAGAAGGCAGGACAAGAGATTAACATCAAGTATGTACTTGACCTGCGTGATTTCCCAGGTGATCCGGTTGAGAAGATTTTGGTGCATGATTATGATGTGATTGTTACCGATCCGACGGTTGACATTGTTGTAGAGGTGATGGGTGGTGTAGACCCGGCGTACAAATTCGTAAAGCGTGCATTGCTTCTTGGAAAGAGTGTGTGTACCTCTAATAAAGAGTTGGTGGCGAAGCATGGTGCAGAATTGATTGCAATTGCAGAGGAAAACAATATTAACTTTTTGTTTGAGGCTGCTGTAGGTGGAGGTATTCCGATTATTCGTCCATTAAAGTCTTCTTTGACAGCAGATGACATTACAGAAATTACTGGTATTTTAAATGGTACTACAAACTATATTCTTACGGAGATGGCACAGAAGGGCTCTGCGTTTGAAGATGTGTTGAAGGTTGCGCAGGAGAAGGGATATGCAGAACGCAATCCAGAAGCAGATGTGGAGGGATATGATGCGTGTAGAAAGATTGCTATCTTGACTTCTTTGGTAACTGGATATCAGGTGAATTATGAAAATATTCACACAGAGGGTATTACAAAGATTACAACAAAGGATTTTGAGTATGCCAAGGCTATGAAGGCTTCTATCAAGCTTCTTGGAACTAGCAAGAAGGATGGTGACACCTTCTATTCTATGGTGGCGCCTGTGATGATTGGTGAGAATCATCCTTTGTTCCATGTAAATGATGTGTTTAATGGTATTTTTGTACATGGTAATGTGTTAGATGATGTTATGTTCTATGGTCGCGGAGCAGGAAAGCTTCCAACTGCCAGTGCAGTGGTATCTGATGTGGTAGAAGCAGCAAAGTATTTGAAGAGTAATATTGCGACTCTTTGGAGTGAAGAAGAGATGGAGTTGGGTGATTTTGCAAAGTTTAAGAATAAGTTCTTTGTCCGAATGAAGGACAAGGGACTAGATGATGATCAGATGATGGACATTAAGAATGCATTTGGTAATGTGTTATATGTTAAGGCACCTGGTATTGTAGATGAACTTGCATTTGTTACAGAGCCAATTTGTGAAGGTGATTTTGCAGAACATATTAAGAATTTTGATGATGTATATAGCGTGATCCGCGTAGACTTCTAGGAAAGGCACAAGGGAAGATATATGAAATATGTAATTGTTTTAGGCGATGGAATGGCAGATTATCCAATTGAAGAGATTGGCAATGAAACTGTAATAGAGCATGCAAAGACACCGACTTTAGATGCTATGGCAAAGGAGTCGGAGGTTGGAATGGTGCTAACTGTACCGGAGGGAATGAGTCCGGGGAGCGATACTGCTAATCTTTCGGTTATTGGTTATGATCCAAAGATATATTATTCAGGTCGTTCACCGTTAGAAGCGCTTTCAATCGGCGTGGATATGAAAACTACAGACATTGCATTTCGTTGTAATATTGTAACGGTGAGTGAAGAAGAGGATGCTTATGAGGATAAGACGATTATCGACCATAGTTCTTCAGAGATTTCAACAGAGGATGCTGCCGTGTTGTTAAAGGCAGTCAGTGATGTGTTGGAGAAGGAATATATGGATTATAAATTTTATGTGGGTACAAGCTATCGCCATTTGACGATTTGGGATAGGGGGCAGGTGTTACCACTTACTCCTCCGCATGACATTTTAGGAAAAACTATCGGTGGGTATTTGCCGAAAGATAAGGTTCTCTGTGACATGATGAAGAAGAGTTATGGCATACTGGCAAATCACCCAATCAATGTGGAACGCAAGAAAAAGGGATTAAACCCTGCTAATTCTATTTGGTTCTGGGGGGCGGGAACAAGACCGGCACTTTCTGATTTCGAAGAGAAGAATGGCAAGAAGGGTGTTATGATATCAGCTGTGGATTTGCTTAAGGGAATTGCGGTTGGAGCTGGTATGACCAACATAGAAGTGGAAGGTGCCAATGGTGGACTTCATACGAATTATGAGGGGAAAGCAATGGCTGCCTGTAAGGCACTGTGTGAAGACGGATTTGATTTTGCATATATTCATGTGGAAGCACCAGATGAAATGGGACATCAGGGAAGCTTGGAACGCAAGTTGCTTGCGGTTGAGTATTTGGATGGAAAGGTGATTAAGGTTGTCAAGGAGCAGTTAGAAAAGGCGGGTGTGGATTTTCGCATGCTTGTACTGCCAGACCATCCAACACCGCTTTGCATTCGGACACATGTAGGCGAACCGGTACCATTTTTACTATATGACAGTACGGATAAGAAGGATTCTGACTTATTGTATAATGAAAAGGATGCGAAGAAATCGGGTGTTTATATAGAAAAAGGTCATGAAATGATTGACCATTTGTTTGAAAAGTAGTAAATTATGCTAGGTGACTAAATATGAGGAGGAAACTAATCAAATGTTAATCGTAAAGAAGTTTGGTGGTACCTCTGTTGCGAATAAGGAAAGAATGTATAATGTTGCAAACAGATGTATCGAGGACTACAAAAAGGGAAATGATGTAGTGGTTGTTTTGTCAGCCATGGGTAAGTACACAGACGAATTGATTGATATGGCGAAGGATATGAATCCCAATCCGCCAAAGCGCGAGATGGATATGCTTTATACAATTGGTGAGCAGATGTCAGTTGCGTTGATGAGTATGGTAATGAATAACTTAGGTGTTCCTGCTATTTCATTGAATGCGTTTCAAGTGGCAATGCACACAACCTCTGTATATGGCAATGCAAGACTTAAGAGAATTGATAGTGAGAGAATTCGCAATGAGTTGGACCAGAGAAAGATTGTTATCGTGACAGGTTTTCAGGGTATCAACAAGTATGATGATTATACAACGTTGGGACGTGGAGGTTCTGATACAACAGCAGTTGCTCTTGCGGCAGCACTGAATGCAGATGCCTGTGAGATTTACACAGATGTAGATGGTGTGTATACAGCAGACCCACGTAAGGTTCCAAGTGCTCGTAAGCTTGACCAGATTACATATGACGAGATGTTAGAACTAGCGACATTAGGAGCTGGTGTATTGCACAATCGTTCCGTTGAACTTGCAAAGAAACAGGGTGTGCAGTTGGTTGTGCGTTCTAGTTTGAATAATTCTGAGGGTACCATTGTTAAGGAGGATAAAAGAATGGAGAAAATGCTTGTTAGTGGCGTAGCAGCAGATAAGGATGCGGCAAGAGTTGCGTTAATCGGATTGAAGGATGAGCCAGGTGTGGCGTTTAGATTATTTAATCATTTAGCAAGACACAATATCAATGTAGATATGATTTTACAGTCTGTTGGTCGTGACAGTACGAAGGATATTTCATTTACTGTTGAGGTGGACAATGCAGATGAGGCAGTTGAGATTATCGAAAGACACTTCCACGAGTACGAGAAGCTTGATGTAGAAAAGAATGTAGTTAAGGTTTCTATCGTTGGTGCAGGTATGATGAGTAATGCGGGTGTGGCAGCTAAGATGTTTGAAGCATTGTATGACCAAGGCATCAATATTAAGATGATTTCTACATCTGAGATTCGTGTATCTGTATTGATTGATGAGAAGCATGCAGAGAGAGCGATGAATGCAATCCATGACAAGTTTGGATTAGGTGAATAATTCTAATAATGAAGAATGCGACAGAATACAATTCATAAGCGATAGGCAGATTAGAAGGAGACATTTATGATAACGTAGATGTCTCTTTTTCTGAATTATAAATGTGAGAAAAGGAAAGGAGTGTTGTTCAATGAGTGATAAAAAAGGAATTGATACATCAGGGTTAAATGAAGATACATTTAAGATAGGAGAATCCTATTTGGAATCGCAGAATAATTCTCAAAGTACATCTGAGGATTTGTGGTCTGGCGAGAGTACATATTCTACACCGACTTGGTCTAGTGAGGCGACATATTCAACTTCAGAACAGTCGGATGCGAATACATACCACACATCCACAGCGGAAACTTCAGTTTATTCTGCACCTACCTACCATGATGTGGGAGTACAACAGGAGAAGAAAGGACAAGGATTGGAAATCACAGCCTTGGTGTTTGGTATTCTGGGACTCGTAATGTGTTGTTGTAATGGATTTTTTGGATTTGTCGGTTTGATATTAAGTATTGTAGCCTTGGCAAAGGGAAGAAGAAACGGAAAAACGATTGCAGCACTTATCTGTTCTATCATTGGATTGATGATAGGTCTTATTATGTTTGTGGCTGTGATTATGGATGAAGAGGTACAGGAGGGTTTCTGGGAAGGATTTGAACAGGGATATGAGAGCACTTCAGGACAGGATATAGATCTTGATTTCAATGATGATGTAGATGATTCTACTTCAGAAGATTATTCTGAACCATCTGTGGAAACGCATGAAGGCACAGATGTGGTATCAGACACAGAGGCGGGCAAGGTGATTCTTGAAGGGAATGAGATTACAGTTCCTTGCAAGCTAAGTGATGTTTTGAAATACTATGAAGTGAGTTCCTATAATGATGATGTTATGAACAATGGCTTGGAGGCGTATGCAACAGAGATCATCTATCTTGCAAAGAATGGTGTGGAAAATGGAGTTTATGTGGCTGTGACGAATAACACGGAGCAACCTATTAAGGATGTGAAAGAGGCAACGGTGAGTAGCATTGATATTGATACTTATGGAGAACGACCAATTGAATCCGCATCGGTTTTTAAGGGCATTAGTCTTGGTATGAGTTCTACAGAGGTGGAAACTGCCCTAGAAGGAATCCAGTATAATCGGAATGATATGGATGGATATGTAGGGTATAGCATTACTGCTGGAACAGAAAATGACTATTATTTCACTATTATGTTATCAGACGATAAAGTATATGCAATTAGTCTGTACTATTATGGGTCATAATGTGGCGCGGAATGGTTATGATTTTAACCCTGAGCTGAGCGCAATAGATGGATGAGTATTGAAAGGAGGGTGGCTTCATGCAATATATTGCTGTGTATATAATTGTCATTAATCTTGTTACTTGTATTTTGTATGGTATTGATAAGCTGAAGGCAATGGTAGGTGGACGCCGAACACCAGAAAAGGTGTTGCTTGGCTTTACATTTATTGGTGGAAGTATTGGTGCTTTTGTTGGCATGCAAATCTTTCGGCATAAGACGAGACACCTTAAATTTCAGATTTTAGTGCCAGTATGCTTGATGCTACATATTGCGACAGTGCTGTTTGTTTATATCAAATGGTTTGCGTAATGGTTGAATAGTATAGAGAAAATGATAAGTACGAAGAATCTTGCGAAAGCGGGGTTCTTCTTTTTGTTATAAAATCTCTTGCCGGGCTATATATTTGGCAACCTTGTTTGATTTTTTATCTTCAAGGTTTACGCAACGAGGGTATTTGTGGTATTATTAAGATTGTATTATTGTGCAATGCACTAGATTACTATGATGTTGTATGGGAGGTACACAAGATGAAGAGAGAAGATTATTTGAGTTGGGATCAGTATTTTATGGGGATTGCACTTTTGTCAGCAGAGCGAAGTAAGGATCCAAGTACACAGGTAGGTGCTTGTATTGTAGATGCGAATAATAAAATTTTATCAGTGGGATATAATGGAATGCCATCTGGTTGTAATGATGATGCAATGCCATGGGGTAGAGTTGGAAAACCATTAGAGAACAAGTATTTCTTTGTGTGTCACGCAGAGTTGAATGCGATTTTGAACTATGGAGCAGGTTCCTTGACAGGTGCTACCTGTTATTCTACGCTGTTCCCATGTAACGAGTGCGCAAAGGCAATTATACAAAGTGGGATTAAAGAAATTGTGTATTTGTCAGACAAGTATGCGGATACAGAGTCTACTATGGCATCGAAAATGATGTTTAATATGGCTGGAGTAACCTATCGCGCTTTTGAATCAAAGGCTAAGAAGGTGGAGTTACAATTATAATTTGGTAGTGGTTATAAAATGAGATATCTGTTATGTGAAGTGATGGTGTGGGAGAAAGACTTATTAAAGTCTTAACGAAAATAATGAAAGAAGACATAGAAAGACAGAGGTTAGAAACATGGAAATTGCAAAAGTAATCGCACAGGAATTAGGAATTAAGGTGAGTCAGGTAGAGGCAACGGTCAAGTTGATTGATGAGGGCTGTACGATACCATTTATCGCTCGATATCGTAAGGAGGTAACCGGTTCCCTAAACGATGAAGTTTTGCGTGACTTATATGAGCGCTTGAACTATTTGAGGAATTTAGAGGAGAGAAAGGAAACTGTCATTGCTAGCATTGCCGAGCAGGAGAAGTTGACACCGGAATTGGAAAAGCAGATTCGTGAAGCAATGACATTGGTGGCAGTGGAAGACTTGTATCGCCCATATAAACAAAAGAGAAGAACACGTGCAACGATTGCAAAAGAGAAGGGCTTGGAAGGTCTTGCTAATATTATCTATTTGCAGACTACCAGGAATTCAATTGAACAGGAAGCGGAAAGCTATCTATCAGAGGAAAAAGAAGTAATTACAGTGGAAGAAGCAATTGCAGGCGCATTGGACATTATTGCTGAGAGTATTTCTGATGAGGCAGAATACAGAACCTATATCAGAGATATTACAGTTGCAGAGGGTAAGCTTGTAACAGGTGCAAAGGATGCGGAAGCGAAGTCTGTATATGAGATGTATTATGATTTTGAGGAGCCGATTAAAAAGGCGGCGGGATATCGTGTGCTTGCCATTAACCGTGGTGAAAAGGAGAAATTTATATCGGTTAAGATTGTGGCACCAGAGGAAAAGATTTTAAGATACTTGGAAAAGAAGATTATTGTAAATAATAATCCGCATACTACAGAGTTGTTAAAGACAACCATAGAGGATAGCTATAAGCGATTGATTGCAGGAGCTATTGAGAGAGAAATCAGAAGTGACCTGACTGAGAAGGCAGAGGATGGAGCGATTACAGTATTTGGCAAGAACTTAACGCAGCTATTGATGCAACCACCGATTGCAGGTCAGGTGGTTCTTGGATGGGATCCTGCGTTCCGTACCGGTTGTAAGCTAGCAGTTGTAGATGCCACGGGTAAGGTTTTGGATACGGTGGTTGTATATCCAACCGAGCCACAAAAGAAGATTGCAGAGGCAAAGAAGACGGTACATGCACTGATTAAAAAGTATGGAATCACTTTGATTTCAGTAGGTAATGGTACTGCATCTAGAGAATCGGAGCAGGTTATTGTAGAATTGTTGAAAGAAATTCCGGAAAACGTACAATACATTATTGTAAATGAAGCTGGTGCGTCCGTGTATTCTGCGAGTAAGCTAGCAACGGAGGAGTTCCCAAATTTTGATGTGGGTCAGCGTAGTGCTGCATCTATCGCAAGAAGATTGCAGGACCCTCTTGCAGAGCTTGTTAAGATTGATCCAAAGTCTATCGGTGTGGGTCAGTATCAGCATGATATGAACCAGAAGAAATTAGGGGAGGCTTTGACTGGTGTGGTAGAGGATTGCGTTAATAAGGTTGGTGTGGATTTGAATACTGCTTCTGCATCCTTATTAGAATATGTATCCGGAATTACCAAGGTAATTGCAAAGAATATTGTGTCTTACCGTGAGGAAAATGGTAAGTTTACAGATAGAAAACAGCTTTTGAAAGTGGCTAAGTTAGGACCTAAGGCATTTGAACAGTGTGCCGGATTTATGAGAATTCAGGGCGGAAAGAATCCGCTAGATGCGACTAGTGTGCATCCGGAAAGCTATGAGGCGGCTACTAATTTATTGAAAAAACTTGGTTATTCCCTACAAGACATCACGAATCAGGGCTTGATGGGCTTGTCTTTGTTGACAAAGAATCGTGCTCAGCTGGCAACTGATTTGGGAATCGGAGAAGTGACTTTGGATGATATCATTAAGGAATTAGAAAAGCCTGCGCGTGATCCGAGAGATGAGATGCCGAAGCCGATTCTTCGCACTGATGTATTAGAGATGAAGGATTTGGCAGAGGGCATGATATTAAAGGGAACAGTCCGTAATGTGATTGATTTCGGTGCCTTTGTGGATATAGGAGTACATCAGGACGGCTTGGTTCACATTTCTCAGGTTACCAATAAGAAATTCATCAAGCATCCATTGGAGGTTGTCAGTGTTGGTGATGTGGTAGAGGTGAAAGTGTTGAGTGTGGATTTGGATAGAAAGCGAATCCAGCTGTCTATGATTGTATAGATTGATTGAGGAAAGCATGATTTGTTCTTAATAAGAACCACAATTTGGATGAGTCAATAAGAGAGGTGTAGGCATGAATCAGAAAGGAATAGAGTTTTCTGTACAAATGACGGTGAAAGAGGTATACAAGTATACACTGTACCATGTATATAATGGGTTTTCTGGTAGGTTCGGACTTATCGTGTCGATTGCGGCACTCGTAATCCTTGTTGTCAATTTCAGTGAGATAGATGACAGGACAAAAACGATTTTTATTATACTAGGTTTGTGGTTTACCGTGTTGGAGCCGTTGATGGCACTTAGTCGTGTGAAACTACAGGTAAAGAGAAATAAGGCATATCAACAGCCTTTGAATTATCGTGTAGATGAGAATGGTATTACCGTTTCTCAGAACGAGCAAAGTCAGTCTATTGGTTGGGATAAGCTGATGAAAATTGTGGAAACTCAATCCCAGTTTTTGGTGTACAGTAGCCGGATTCATTCCTTCATATTTCCGAAGAGTATGATGGGTGGACAAGAAGATGCGATGAGAGCGTTGATTTTAGAATACACCAAGGATACGGATGCTGTGTTAAATAGTCGCATAAAGCGTCTGGGAAAGAAAATGACGTCACAAAACAACTAGGAGGCGGACATGGTTTATAATAGTTTTAGCCCTAAGGAAACTTTTGATATTGCAAAACAACTAGCGGAACAGGCAAAGGCGGGAGATGTGTTTTGCCTGAATGGTGATTTGGGTGTCGGAAAGACATTGTTCTCTCAAGGTTTTGCCAAAGGGCTTGGAATTGAAGAGAGTGTGAATAGTCCAACCTTTACTATTGTGCAAGAATATGAAGATGGTCGCATTCCGCTGTACCATTTTGATGTGTATCGCATTGATGACCCAGAGGAGATGGAAGAAGTGGGTTTTTCGGATATGATATATGGAACTGGAGTTTGTCTGATTGAATGGGCGAATTTAATTGCTGACATTTTGCCAGAACAATACATTATGGTGACAATTGAGAAGGATTTAGAAAAGGGATTTGACTATCGACGAATACGAGTTGAATAATAGAAGGAGTATAGGAAGGGTATAGTATTATGAAGATACTAGCAATTGACAGTTCCGGATTGGTTGCATCAGTTGCTCTCTTAGAGGATGATAATCTAATTGCGGAATACACAATGAATTACAAAAAGACACATTCACAAACCTTACTGCCAATGTTGGATGAGATTGTGCGGATGACAGATACAGATTTGAGTAGCATTGATGCTATTGCAGTGGCAAAGGGACCGGGCTCATTTACCGGATTGCGCATCGGTTCTGCTACAGTAAAGGGATTGGGATTGGCACTTGACAAACCGATTGTAGGTGTGCCTACAGTGGAAGGATTGGCGATGAATCTCTACGAGACGGATGCGCTGGTTTGTCCGTTGATGGATGCCAGAAGGAATCAGGTATATACCGGCATTTATTCATTTCAAAATGGTGCTTTGCAGGTTGTAAAAGAACAGACTCCAGTTGGAATCGAGGAAATCATAGAAGCGCTTAACTTAATTGGAAAGAATGTGGTTTTCTTGGGGGATGGTGTTCCAGTATACAGAGAAGTGATTGCAGAAAAAATGACGGTGCCATATATGTTTGCACCAGCACATTTAAATAAGCAAAGAGCAGGTGCGGTTGGTGTTAGGGCAATAGAGTACTTTAGACAGGGGATTTTTGTGACAGCATCGGAATTTGAACCGGATTATCTTCGCCTGTCTCAGGCAGAACGTGAGCGCATGGAAAAGGAAGCGGAAGCATGATAGAGTTGTCTGTGTTACAATATGAGGATTGTGAAGAGGTAGCGAATATTGCAAAGCAATCTTTGCCAGAAGCGTGGTCTGCGGATGGATTTCGTGACACGTTGAAGTATTCTGATAATATATATTATGTGGCAAGAGACACAGAGAAAGATTGCATTGTGGGCTTTGCAGGGATAATGATTATTGTGGATGAGGCAGAACTTTTGAATATAGCTGTTTTAGAGAAATATCGCAAGCGGGGGATTGCACAGCAATTGTTGGACACTCTTCTTATAAGAGCTAAGCAAGAAAAGGGAGGTCGCATGCTTTTAGAAGTCAGGGAGAGTAACCGGGTAGCAATTGCCCTGTATGAGAAAAATGGGTTTTGCTTTGTCACCAAACGGAGAGACTACTATAGCAATCCGAAAGAGGATGCGGTGATTATGGAGAAATCTTTGTAAGGGAAGTTTTACCACTAGAATTCACAGAAAGACTAGTATACTATATTGCTGTTAGATAGTTAACTATGTTTAAATTGTGAATTACGAAGGAGAATGACAATGACAGATTTCTTAAGACCAATATTATGCAATAAATGTGGAAAAGAGTTAAAGGCACAAGGGGAAGTGGTGATGGAGGACTTTCTCTATGTGAATAAAAAATGGGGGTATTTTTCAGGGAAGGATGGAAGAACACAGGAATTTATTCTGTGCGAATCTTGTGTCAAACAGTTGGAAAAGCAGTTTGCAATTCCGTCCAAGTGGAAGGATACCACAGAATTATTATAGAAGAAAGAGGGAAGAGGATGGTAGATGTATGTTTGCTGGGCACTGGTGGAATGATGCCGTTGCCACATAGGGCGTTAACGTCGTTGATGCTTCGCTATAATGGAATGAGTGTGTTGGTTGATTGTGGTGAAGGGACGCAGGTTTCTATCAAACAACAAGGATGGAGCGTGAAGCCGGTTGATGTGATTTGTTTCACCCATTTTCACGCAGATCATATCAGCGGTCTTCCGGGACTTTTGTTGACCCTGGGAAATGCAGAACGTACAGAACCAGTTACCATGATAGGACCTAAGCGATTGGAGAAAATTGTAAATGCTCTTCGGATGATAGCTCCAGAATTACCATTCCCAATTGAATTTATTGAGTTGGAAGAAGAACAGGAAAGCTTTACATTTAATGGCTTACGAATCAATGCCTTTCGAGTGAATCACAATATTACCTGCTACGGATATAGCTTTGAATTGGACAGAGCTGGTCGGTTCGATGTGAATAAGGCAAAGGAATTGGAGGTTCCGATGCAGTGTTGGAGTCGTCTGCAAAAAGGGGAAACGTTGGAGGTGGATGGTAAGGTATTTACACCACATATGGTGTTGGGGGCACCGCGCAAGGGAATCAAGTTAACCTACTGTACCGACACTCGTCCGACGAAGAGTATCGTAGAAAACGCCGTGGGTTCGGATTTGTTTATTTGTGAAGGCATGTATGGAGAGCCGGATAAGGAGGAAAAGGCGAAGGAGCATAAACATATGACCTTTTATGAGGCGGCTGAACTGGCAAAGAAAGCGCAGGTGGAGGAAATGTGGTTGACTCACTATTCTCCATCTTTGGTTCGTCCGCAGGATTATGAGGATAAAGTGAGAGCAATTTTCCCTCGTACGATAGTGGCAAAGGATAGACGCAATACTACATTGCTATTCAAGGAGGAAGATGTATGAAAAAGAACGGAAATAAGACATTTACGTTGATGATTTTCTTAGTGGCAATCGTTGCGCTTGGCTATTTCATCTATTTGAATAATAAGGCTCCAGATAGAGAAAGCGTCGACCGAAATTCGGAAAAAGAAATACTCCTTAATTATGATATGGTGGAAAACTATCCGAAAACTGTTCGCGAGACAACAAAGATGCATTGTCGATATTTGAAATATGTGTACAGTGATGAGTTTATTAAGGAGGGAACAGAGGACGAGATTTTTACCATGAATCAGAAAATTCGGGCATTGTATGATGATGAACTGCTTGAATTGAACTCTCCGACGGAACAGTTACAGGCGCTGAAGGATGAAATGACGCTCTATGAGGTTAATAAGCAAAAAATAGTAAGTTATACACTTTCGGAGGCAAGTCAGATTGAGTATAATACGGAAAATGGAATCGAGTATGCAAAAATGCAAGTGACATTGGCACTGACCATTGATGGTGCTAGCGCTTCTGTAGATGAAGAGTATATTTTACGCAAGGACTCTGAAGGTAGATGGAAAATACTTGGCTGGCAGGTGAAACAACAGCAAACGGTAACTGAAGAAGGAGATGCAGAATAGATGAATAAGGACACATACATATTAGCAATCGAATCTTCCTGTGATGAGACGGCAGCAGCAGTCATTAAAAATGGAAGAGAGGTTTGTTCTAATATTATATTTTCTCAAATTGAATTGCACAAATTGTATGGTGGTGTTGTACCAGAAATAGCATCTCGCAAACATATTGAAAAAATCAACCAGGTGATTGAAGAGGCGTTGCGAGAGGCGGATAAGACATTAGAGGAAATAGACGCCATTGCAGTTACCTATGGACCAGGTCTGGTAGGTGCATTATTGGTGGGGGTTGCGGAAGCGAAGGCGATTGCTTATGCGACAAATAAACCATTAGTAGGTGTACACCACATCGAAGGACATATCGCGGCCAATTATATTGAAAATTTGGACTTGGAGCCACCATTTATGTGTCTCGTTGTTTCAGGTGGACATACCCATTTGGTCAAGGTGTTAGATTATGACCAATTTGAAATTGTAGGAAGAACCAGGGATGATGCTGCAGGAGAAGCGTTTGATAAGGTTGCAAGAGCCATTGGATTGGGATATCCTGGTGGACCAAAGGTAGATGCTCTTGCGAAAGAGGGGGATAAAAATGCAATTTCATTTCCGCGCGCCAAAGTGGACGGGAATGAATATGATTTTAGCTTCAGCGGCTTGAAGTCTGCTGTGCTGAACTATTTGAACCAATGTGAAATGAAACAGATAGAAGTAAATACTGCGGATATAGCGGCGTCCTTTCAGTATGCGGTGATTGATGTGTTGACCACACACGCAATCAAGGCGACAAAGGAAATGGGCATGAGTAAGTTGGCAGTAGCTGGTGGGGTTGCATCCAATTCCTCCCTGAGAGAAAGTCTGAAAGAGGCCTGTGAAAAGGAGGGGATTGCATTTTATCATCCTTCTCCGCTATACTGTACGGATAATGCTGCTATGATAGGTGTGGCAGGTTTCTATGCATATGAAAAAGGTGTTCGGCATGGTTTGGATTTAAATGCGGTGCCGAATCTGAAAATTGGACAGAGAGTGCTATAGGATATTGCGTTCAAATATATTAAGCACGTTTTTAATTCATATACAAGCAGTATAAAGAGTAGTTGGAATTCTGATGTAATAAGGAGAAATGTGTACAGTGAAAAGAGGACATGTCACGGCAATTGTATTGGCTGCTGGAACAGGAAGACGAATGCAATCAGATGTGCCGAAACAATATATGGATTTAGATGGGAAGCCGGTATTATACTATTCTCTCAAAAGCTTTGAGAAAAGCTCGGTAGATGATATCATTTTGGTCACAAGTCAAAATGATATTTCTTATTGTAGAGAAAATATTGTAGAACAATATGGCCTTTGCAAGGTCAAATGTATAGTTGCAGGTGGTACGGAACGTTATTGGTCTGTCAGGAATGGTTTACAAGCAGCAACCGACGCGAAATATGTGCTGATTCATGACGGTGCAAGACCGTGCCTAAGTATAGAAGTAATAGAACGTTCTATAATAGAAGTGATAAAATGTGGAGCATGTACCGCAGCAGTTCCTGCGAAGGACACTATTAAATTAGTAGATGATCAATTGTATGGCGTCAGTACACCGCCAAGAAATCGCTTGTGGCAGATTCAGACTCCACAAAGCTTTGTCTATAATGATATTATAGAAGCGTATTCCCGTATGGAGAAAGAAGAATCAACAGATATTACCGATGACACTATGATTATGGAGCGATATATGAATGTAAAAACCAAACTGATACAAGGGGATTATTGTAACATAAAAATCACTACACCGGAGGATTTGTTGGTGGCAAAAGTGTTGTTGAAACGGGTCTAAAAACTTTTTAAAAAAAAGTGAAAAAAGATGTTGACATGGAAAAAAGAAAATGATAATATAGTCAATGTCGCTGACGAGAAGTCAGATACACGGAGAGGTATCGAAGTGGTCATAACGAGGCGGTCTTGAAAACCGTTTGTCCGCAAGGGCACGTGGGTTCGAATCCCACCCTCTCCGCTGTTCTTATGTTTAACACAATTTAAGAACATATTTACTTGCGGCTTGGAGAAGTACCCAAGCGGCTGAAGGGGCTCCCCTGGAAAGGGAGTAGGTCGTTAATAGCGGCGCGAGGGTTCAAATCCCTCCTTCTCCGTTTATTTTACCAAAGCGCAAGAGCGAACAATGAAAACTGAATGATGATTAAACAACAAAACAACCCTGAAAATTCTAAAAGATTTTCAAGAGAACGTTTAGTAAAACGATCCAAACAGTAAAAGGGATTGATTAGCCAGAAATGTAATCATGAACAGAATTAAACTTTAATATGAGAGTTT
>JAFSIQ010000048.1 GCA_017439675.1 Lachnospiraceae bacterium | reverse complement strand
TTACTGTTCTTGTGATGCGAAAATGTGAGGCTGTTATGTGGACAATGGAAACAAATTTTGAACCTAAAAAAGTAATAAGTATATGTAACGGATGATGATTAAATATACTGTACATTCATTACAACAATAAGAGTGAAACTTCAGTCTTACAGAGAGTGTGAAAGCATGCAAGAATTTGAAGTTTCACCTGAGTTATATTGAATTATTATCAATAATGTGATAGCATAAAAGAACAAATGTTCCGTGAGCGAGGTGTATGATATGGATTCAGAATTAATTTTATATACAACCGAAGATGGTGTTACAAAGGTTAATGTCACATTTGTAGACGAAACGGTTTGGTTGACGCAGGAGCAAATGGCAGATTTGTTTCAAAAATCCAAATCAACAATTAACGAACATATAAAAAATATATATTCAGATGGTGAACTTAATGAGAACAGTACTATGAGAAAATTCGGAAATTCCGAATTTTCTACGAAACCTACAAATTACTATAATTTGGATATGATAATTTCAGTAGGATATCGCGTTAGGTCGCAACGAGGGGTGCAATTTCGAATATGGGCCTCCGGAATACTAAAGGAATATATGCGAAAAGGTTTTGCTATGGATGACCAGCGGTTAAAAGAACTGGGTGGTGGCGGATACTTTAAAGAGTTACTTGAACGTATTAGAGATATTCGTGCTTCCGAAAAAGTTTTTTATCGTCAAATTCTGGAAATTTATGCTACCAGTATTGATTATGACCCTACAGCAGAGGAATCTATTCGATTTTTTAAAAAGGTACAGAATAAAATTCACTATGCTATATCAGGTGAAACAGCCGCAGAGGTCATTTATCATAGAGTTAATGCTGAAAAAGAGTTTATGGGATTGATGAGTTTTTCAGGAGAACACCCGACTTTAAAGGAAGCGAAGATAGCAAAAAATTATCTTAATGAGAAAGAATTACGTGCTATGGGACAACTCGTTTCAGGTTATTTGGATTTTGCTGAGAGACAGGCAGAACGTGAAATATCAATGACTATGGAAGATTGGGCAGAGCATCTTGATAGAATATTAGTTTCTACGGGAGAGCAATTGTTAGAAGGAAATGGTTCAATATCACATATACAAGCTATGAACAAAGCTGAAACGGAGTATAAGAAATATAAGCAAAAGACTATCAGTTCTGTCGAGAGAGAATATCTGGATACCATTAAAAAGATACAGAAAGATATGAAAAATCAACTTTGAAGTTGTTAGGAGGGGTTAATCTGGAAGAAAAATATCAAGTGAAATTATCTGTACTATTGGAGTCGGTGGTATATTGTTCTGATGTTGAATCGGATGGATATTATGTTGTAAAGGGTACCAATGAAATAATAACATATGGAGAAGATTTATCAGATGAGTATATTATGGAGGATGAAGTTTGGGCTTTTTTGGAATCAAATGAGTGTCTGCAATTGCCTACCCTACATGATATAGACAATTTTACACCTGACTGGAACCGAGATATAACATTAAAATATATTGATGTGATGATATCGGATGTGAAACAAAAGAAACTCCTAACCAAAGCGTATAAGTCCATATTGGGCAATCGTATTCTGCCTGCATTTCCTGGAAGTACAAAGTTCAACAAGGAACTTGGTAAACTTAGACGTATGGAGGAATGGAATCAGTTTATAGGGAAAGCGTATAAGGCTCATCAATTGGAATTTGTTACAACATGGTGTCAAGAACATAACGTGGAAATCATTTTTGACGTATAACTTTCAGTCTCGCGGTGAGATTGGAAGCACGCATGAATTTGAAGTAATGCATGAGCCATGCCGACACATCGCAAGCAGAGCTTGCTCAGTGTCGCGGTGTTCACCGTATGCATCTGAACTCGAATGTGTCTGCCTGTGAGCAAGCTCCCATCAGCCAATTCGGTTCATCTGTGCATGGCTCATTACTACGCGCAAAATTTCAGTTCTACGTTGTGAATGTGTAAAAGCAATAGATGCTGAGAAATAAACTTTTTTTCGAATGTTCGATATTTCTTGACTGTTTGCGTATACTATAGTATATTATTTATAGATAATCCTCATAGAACGTGAGGTTAAAGAAAGTTCAATAGAAGATTTGGTCGTAGGACGCGACCAAGTAAAATAAAAGAAAAGTTCACTGAGAAGACAACTCCCGGAAACGGGAGTTGTTTTGCATAGGAGAAATATATGGCGAAAAAGAAACGATTTATATTTTTATCGGATGCTTTTTACAGAGCATATCCATCTAGTCAATATCCGGAAATGGAACAAAAACAGAACAGACCTTATATACAGGTTTGTGTAGAGATTGATGGCGTTCAATATGCAATTCCTCTTAGATCTGAAATCAATCATCCGCATGTCTTCTGGACGGATAAAGAGAATCATTGTGGTGTGGATTTTTCGAAAGCGGTTGTGATAAAGGACGAAAGTTATATTGATATGACAAAAGATCCGCATTTACGGCAAAAAGAATTTGATGCATTAAGAGGTAAAGATTATAGGCTTCGTATTAAGATGGAAAAGTACATAGCATCGTATAAGAAGGCAAAACAAGATATGAATAATGTGGTTAATCAGAAGCTTGTAAAATATTCAACCTTGCAATATTTTGAAAAAGAGATTGGGCTGTAAGAGAGTAGTGGCAACACTTTGGCAACAAAAAAGCAGTAAGCCAAGAAAAATGCAAATAATAGAGATAAAAAGGATAAGAAAATATGCTTAAATTAAACAAATTAGTTTAATTGAAACGACAACCTTATTCGGAATGAATAGAAAACCAATAAAGAGAACAAATTGAAAAAGTACCGGGTAGCATGCTACTCGGTACTTTCGTTATGTATATATGTCGCTAACCAGTCTACCTATGCCACAGAATCTTGCTTTATAGCAAAATCAATCTGTTGTACAATGCCTGCCTGTCCGGTAGATTCCTTTAAATAAACCCCGGTCTGGCGTACCATGGCTTGTAATGCGTTTGTCTCGCGCTGCGTATGAGAAAACTGGGTGCTTGCGGAGCCCAGATAAATAGCTCCCACATCCGCCTGTTGCAGGTCGAGAAGTTTGTCGTTGCCGGATGCATCTTTTGCCCATACCTTCAACTTGCTATAAACGGCATCATTTTCATCAATCCAACCGTTTCCGTCCTCATCATATGCAGATAAGTCCTTGAACCCGTTGCCTGACTTTGTGCCGAATAGTTCACTTCCGTCATCGATAATACCATTGCCATTGGCGTCTAAAGCGAGGAAGCCATTTCCCTTGGCAAGCTCAGAAATCTCCTCTGCGGTTCCGTCACAGTCAAGGTCAAAGTTCCACACCTGGTCGCTAATGGTCTCGGGTGCGTCATCTAGTTGAATCACTAATGGGTCTGTTAAGATGTACTGTGTCTCCTCTGAAACAGATTCTACAGTCTCCGTGAAGGAACGGCTCATTTCCAACGAGATGTTGAAATCAATGGTGCGGCCATCTGCGGTTTGTACCTGTCCGGTACTGGTAAATGAGGTGGTTTCTGTTTCGCTGACAGTAATACTTTGGTGCGTTGTTCGTGCCCACATTGCTCCCGGTTGGTTGCTCACACTGGTGATGTCCAAAATTGCATCGGATTCCTGCTTTTTGAACCCTAACAGCCGGTCACGAATGCGGTCCATTAGTTCTTCTAACCGTTTGATAAATTCTTCCTGAAACTTTTCGTATGTGGTTTTTACATCTTCGATATTATACCGCCCATTAGCTTGGTTGGTATACAGCTCTGAAGGTAAAGCTTCTAATGCATGCGAACCGTTCAGGGAACTTAAGAAGGTGTCGTATTGCTCGCCGGCATTGTTGTTCTTTGAACTTCCGCTGAATTCTGCAAAAGCAGCGGTGAAAGACGTGCCGGAGTAGCGGGTCATTCCTGTGCTTAAGTTGGTTTCCATAGTTTCTAGTGTCGTTTGTGTGCTGTTTGCATGGAATCTTCCTGAATCCATGTAAATTGTACTTGAATCAATCTTCATGTTCCTCACCCTTTCAAAATGTATTCCAGTCTAACCATTTTGCTGCGGATGCAGTGCACATTTTAACTACTCCGCCTAAAGTGATGAACCTCCCTGTTCAAAGTACCAATCTAACCAATATGTATTTCGGAAGAAATTGTGAATTTATGAATGACAATCGAGAAATAATAATGGGATAATTGTGCATTGTACTTGTATATTTTCAGATTAGTAATCGTGATAATGGCTTGTACAAATGCGACCATAGGTTGCAAAGAAATGTGATCATGGTTTGTAAAATGTTGTAGAGTTTCCCTATGTTCTGTGGTACAATAGAAGAAGTGAGGCGCAGAATCTGAGGGGGAAGTGTTGCCAACAAAATCAGTTGTAAATCACATGTTTCTTCAAAGATTTTGCACATATTAGAAGGAGGAGAAGAATGTACTCAATTACGTTGACAAAGTTTATAGAAAAGCTTAATTTGGTGAATCATTTGCCAGAGATTGATACAGATAAGATTATGATTACAGACCCGGATATTAACCGTCCGGCGGTTCAGCTTTCGGGATTTTTTGAGCACTTTGATGCAAATCGTATCCAGATATGTGGTAATGTGGAGCATGCCTATATTACCAGTATGCATGACAAGGATGAAAGTGCCAAGATTTTTGATAAGTTATTCCAACACAAGTTTCCGTGCTTAGTGTTTTGTAGGGGATTAGAGCCTCAAGACTTCATTTTAGAAGCTGCAAGAAAACATGGTGTTCCAGTGTTGACTTCACCTGCCACCACCTCTGCATTTGTGCATGAGACTGTTCGTTGGTTACATGTGGAACTTGCACCTCGCATTTCCATTCATGCGGTATTGGTAGATGTATATGGTGTTGGTGTTTTGATTACCGGTGAAAGTGGTATCGGTAAATCAGAGGCGGCGTTAGAGTTGATTAAACGTGGGCACCGTTTGGTTTCCGATGATGTGGTGGAGATTAAGAAGGTGTCAGATGACACTTTGGTTGGTACTGCACCGGATGTGACCAGACATTTTATTGAGCTTCGAGGAATCGGTATCATTGACGTAAAGGCACTGTTTGGCTTTGAATGCGTTAAGATGACCCAGTCTATTGACTTGGTAATTAACTTAGAAGAGTGGGATAAGGAGAACAACTATGACCGCTTGGGCTTGGAAGACCAGTATACCGAATTCCTTGGTAACAAGGTCGTGGTACACAACATTCCAATTCGTCCTGGTCGTAATCTTGCCATCATTGTAGAGTCGGCAGCGGTTAATCACCGTCAGAAGGAAATGGGATATAATGCAGCACAGGAATTGTATAACCGCGTTACCCGTAACATGAATAAGGGTAAGTAAGTCTTGGATAAAGGCATAGCATTTTGGAATGAAGCTCTAGATAGCTACCAAATAGAATAATAATGTGACACGAGTGTTTGTCGCAGGGATATATGAAGGAGGATATTATGAAGGAGTATGTATTTGGCGTAGATATTGGAGGAACAACCGTTAAGATTGGTTTCTTTACCGTGGCAGGAGAATTGTTGGATAAGTGGGAGATTCCAACCCGTAAGGATGATGGCGGATGTTTGATATTGCCGGATGTGGCTGCGTCTGTTGAGGCAAAGTTAGAAGAGAAAGGCATTTCAAAGGATGCGGTTGCAGGTGTAGGTATCGGTGTTCCGGGACCGGTTCGCGATGATGGAACAGTTCTTCGCTGTGTTAACCTCGGATGGGGTGTATTTAACGTGGAGGAAGAGGTTGAGAAGTTACTTGGACTTCCTGCAAAGGTTGGTAATGATGCCAACATGGCATCTCTTGGCGAGATGTGGCAGGGTGGTGGAAAAGGATATTCTTCCATCGTCATGGTAACATTAGGAACTGGTGTTGGTGGTGGTATTATCATCAATGGCAAGATGCTATATGGTGTCAATGGTGCAGGCGGTGAAATTGGACACATTTGCGTAGATGATTCAGAGAGTGAAACCTGTGGATGTGGTAAGAAGGGATGTCTGGAACAGTACACATCTGCAACAGGTATTACTAGAATGGCAGAGAGAGCACTTAATAATACGGATCGTCCATCTAAGCTTCGTAGCGTGCAGTACATTTCTGCAAAGGAAATTTTTGATGCGGCAAAGGAAGGCGATGACTTAGCTATCGAGCTTGTAGAAGCTCACGGCAAGACTTTGGGTAAAGCACTTGCAACGGTTGCTTGTGTATGTGATCCGGAGGCGTTTGTAATCGGTGGTGGAGTTTCCCGTGCAGGTGACATTTTGTTAACTACCACAGCGAAGTATTATCAGCAGTATGTGTTCCATGCTTGTAAGAATACAAAATTTGTTCTTGCTACATTGGGAAATGATGCTGGTATGTACGGTTGTGCACAGGCGATTCTTACCAAATAAGTTTTCTTATATAGCCAATAGACATTTGGCGTTCATAGTTCTTTTTGCAAAAGTGAAGATTTATTCATTGGTAAAAAAGACGAAAGGGGAGAGGTTCTCCCCTTTTTTTTCGTGACTTCTCATATTGATTTTATGGGAGTGAATGACATATAATATGTGAAAATGGGTTTTTATGCGGAAATGTGAGTGGTTGAAAATGAATCAGAATGTAAAAAATGAATTATATCGAATTGTTGGAGAACAAAATGTTAAGATAGAAGAGCCGATGTGTAAACACACTACCTTCCGAATTGGTGGTCCGGCACAGTATTTTGTCATGCCACAAAGTGCGGAGGAATTAGGACAGGTAGTGGCGCTTTGTAAGGCAGAAAAGGTGTCGTATTTTGTGGTTGGGCATGGAAGCAACTTGTTGGTAAGTGACAAGGGAATGCGATGTGTGGTAATACAGCTATACAAAAACTTTGAACGTTTTTCGATTGAGGGCAATCGGGTGAATGCACAGGCAGGTGTTATGCTATGTAAGCTTGGGCAAGCAATTTTAGAAGCAGGGCTTACCGGTTTTGAATTTGCAGCAGGGATTCCTGGAACCTTAGGCGGAGCTGTTATGATGAATGCCGGTGCTTATGGTGGAGAGATGAAGGATATTGTAGAAAGTGTACAGCTCATGGATTGTGATGGCAATTTGTTGGAGAAGACATGTGAGGAGATGGATTTTGCATATCGACACAGTATTGTGGCAGATGAGAATTTGATTGTGGTTGGAGCGACCTTGAAGTTAGACCATGGTGACAAGGAAGCGATTGCGGCGAGAATGGAAGAACTTGCTATTGCCAGAAGGACGAAACAACCGTTGGAATTTCCTAGTGCAGGGTCCACATTTAAGCGACCAGAGGGATATTTTGCTGGCAAACTGATTATGGATGCAGGGCTCCGCGGTTATCAGGTCGGAGGCGCACAGGTTTCGGAAAAGCACTGCGGTTTTGTAATTAACAAGGGCGGAGCGACCGCACAGGATGTGTTGCAGCTTGTGGAGGATGTGAAACGCAAGGTATATGAGGAGTTTCAGGTGCAATTGGAGCCAGAAGTCAGAATGGTCGGAGAAAAATGACAGGCATTGTCAATGGAATGCTTTGAATGTAGTGGAGTGAGACATGAGATTTGTAATTGTAACTGGTATGAGTGGTGCCGGCAAAAGTACAACATTAAAAACCTTAGAGGATATGGGCTATTTTTGTGTAGACAATCTTCCAATTCAGTTGATTATGCATTTTGCGGAGATTGCCTATACCAAAGAAAATGATATCAACAATGTGGCAATTGGTGTGGATATACGAAGTGGAGTTTATTTGGAACAGCTTTCTGCGTGTTTGGCATCTTTGAAGTCGTCACAATATGATTATGAAATATTGTTTCTAGATTCTAATGATGATGTGTTGATTAAGAGATATAAGGAAACGCGAAGAAATCATCCATTAGCTAGAAATGGACGTGTGGAGGATGGAATTAAGACAGAACGCTCCCGCATTGCATTCTTGCGAAAAGAGGCGGACTATATTATAGACACCACTAGCTTGCTTACTAGAGAGTTGAAGGCGGAGCTAGATAAGATATTCATTGAAAATGCAGAATACAACAATTTTATTGTAAGTGTGGTGTCCTTCGGGTTTAAGTACGGAATCCCACGGGATGCAGACTTAGTATTTGATGTGCGCTTTTTACCAAATCCGTATTATGATTTGGAATTAAGACCGCTCACGGGCAATGATGAGCCAATTCAAAATTTTGTGATGCAATTTGATGAAGCTAAAGAATTTATGAATAAGATAGTAGACTTGTTAGAATTTCTCATTCCCAACTACATCAAAGAGGGAAAGAATGGTTTGGTGATTGGAATCGGTTGTACTGGTGGTAAACATCGGTCAGTTACTCTGGCAAACGGTATTTTTAAGGAAGTCCAGGATTTGCCATATACAGTGAAGATAGAACATAGGGATATTGAAAAAGACACAGTCAGAAAGGGATAATGGTTATGTCATTTTCAAGTAAAGTGAAGGAAGAGATACAGCGTCATGGCAATCACAGCCGACATTGTAAGATTGCAGAATTATTGGCACTTGTGCTAGCAACTGGTGAAGTAGAACTCAAAGAGGGACAGACCAAGCTAATTATGCATCCGGAAACGGAAGGAGTCAGTGACAAGATTTGTGAATTGATTGACGATTTGTTTGATAATAAAATAGAGCGTATTCGACATGCAAAGTACATAGAAATTGTGGAGGACGCAATGACTGATAAGCTGTTGCAGACTATCAAATTATCCGATTACGTGGATTATTTGGAAGAGGACTGGTTAGATGAAGATGAACTGTCGGTGATAGATGACAACGAAATTACTTATGTATCCTTGCATGGAGTGTCCTTACAGAATTGCCAGTTTCCAAAGCAGGTAGTGCAAAAGGATTGTTGCAAAAAGGCATTTGTGAGAGGTCTGTTCTTGGCTGCCGGCTCGGTAAATGACCCGCAGAAAGCGTATCATTTTGAAATTGTGGTGCACAACCGGGAGTTGGCAGAGGAGATAAAGCAGATAATTAACAGTTTTTCATTGGATTCTAAGGTGGTAAAGCGTAAGAAATATTACGTGATATACCTAAAGGAAGGTTCCATGATTGTAGATATTTTAAGCGTTATGGAAGCCCATATTAGTCTCATGGATATGGAAAATGTCAGAATATTAAAGGACATGCGCAACGACATTAACCGAAGAGTTAATTGTGAAACGGCAAATATTAAGAAAACTGTGAATGCTGCTAGACGGCAGATTGAGGATATTGAATACATTGAACAGACAAAGGGCTTGAAATATCTCAATGACTCATTAAGGCAGTTGGCGGAGATACGATTAGAGGAACCGGATGCCAATTTGCAAGAATTAGGACAAATGATAGATCCACCGGTATCAAAATCCGGTGTGAATCATAGATTAAGAAAGATAAGCAGTATTGCGAATAAATTAAGAGAAGAAAATGGACTTTAAGGAGGAAAATAAGAAAATGATTAGCGAAACAGTAAAGGTGAATTTAGTAGCGGATGCAGAGGCGAGACCAGTAGCAGTATTGGTGCAGAAGGCAAGTCAGTTTGAGAGTAAGGTGTATATTCAAGCAGGGGATAAGAAAATAAATGCCAAAAGTATTATGGGTATGATGAGTCTTGGACTAACACAAGATGCTGAGGTTACAGTTTATGCGGAAGGCGTAGATGCACAAGATGCGGTCAATGAGATTGTAGAATATTTGAAAAACGCACAGTAGTCCGTTCGCAATTCTTGTAAAAAATTATAAAAATATAGGTTTGACTTTTCAGAGTGCAGAGATATATGGTATAATAATGATAGCAATATGGATAGAGAACATGGAGGTTCAGTATATTTCAAAGGAGTGTGATTTTTATGTCGGATGTAAGTAGTATTTGGAAGGGGTCCTACAGTAATGATTATTCGTATTTGTTTAACAATTTGTCTGCTAGTACGAGTAGTAATTCTGCGACCAGTAACATTTTAGGAATTGACTTGGCTGAGTATTCGTCGATTACTAGAGGTTCTTATAGTAAGTTAGTAAAAGCCTATTATGAGAAGTATGACAGTAGTGATTCTTCTGATTCGAAGGGTAGCAAGAGTGATACCATTGCTAAGACTACATTGAAGAGTAACGCTAATGAGTTGTATGAAGCAGCGAATGCACTGGTGACCAATGGTAAGGATTCTGTGTTTGCCAAGGTGGAAACAAAGGATGAAAATGGCAATACCGCCATGGATTATGATAAAGACAAGATTTATGAGGCTGTGAACGCTATGGTGGAAGCGTATAACGGTTTGGTAGAGAAGTCTACAGATAGTAATAGCAATGCAGTCTTGAGACAAACATTACATATGATTAATTCCGTTTCCTCTAATGGAGAGTTGTTGGCTGATGTGGGAATTAAGATTGGTGCGGATAATAAGCTGACAGTGGATGAGGAAGCATTTAAGGGAGCAGATATGAATACCGTAAAGACACTGTTTAACGGAAATTCATCTTTGGGTGGCAAGATTCAAGGAGCTGCTAGTAATATTTATATGAGTGTGAACAATTCTCTTGGTGATAGTAATTTTTATACTTCATCTGGAACCTTGGGAAATTATTCTACCGGTAACATTTTAGATAGTTTATTGTAAATAATTGTAAAGTGAATTAAAATTCACAAAAGAACGTTGAAGAATCTAGGCTTTAACGTTCTTTTTTTACCTTTCTTCCCTTGTACTTTGGGGGGCACTGTGATAAAATTATAGTACTTATGTGGTATGGTCGGAGTTTGACCGGCGGCATCATTAGCTGCTAGATACCGTTTCAATGGGAAACCATTTTATACAATATAGAAAAGAGTAGGTGAGAGGAATGGGGCGTTTTGCAGATTTTCTCAATAAGATTCCGTTTGTGAGACAGACAGCAACTCATGAAGTGGAACAGACGAACAATGTTGAGAAACAGTACAACAAAGCAAAGGAATTGCAAGAACATGGAATTTCCGAAGAGGCAATCAAAGCATATAATCAGATTGCAGATATCGGTATGATGGAACCTCAGTATCAACACTATGGCTGTGAGGCATTGAAGATACTTGGTGAGGTTTATGAAACAGGTAAGTACGACAGAATTAAGGCAAAGGTAGACAGGGAATTAGCAGCGAAGTACTATGAGCGTTACATTAAGCTTGTAGAGGATGGTAATATGCTGTATAAGCTTGGTTTGTTGATGCTGGATATACAGAATTTCTCTAAGGCAATTACCTATCTAGAGAAGGCGGCTTCTTATGAGGTGCCACAAGCGTATATGCGTCTTGGTGACATTTATGAGAAGGGCTTGAATCGAATTGATGAGAACGGACAGAAAAGTGATTTTATTGTTCCGATTGATATAGAAAAGGCTAAGTCATGGTATCAGAAGCTTGCAGACAAGGGCGATGACAAGGCGAAGGCTGCTGTGGAGCGTATTGAATATAACGCTACTCATGCAGATAGTATTGAATTTGAAGAAAAAGATAAGATATACTCTCAGATTTCTGAGAAGCGTAAGGCAAAGGGGATTGAAACGCGCTACAAAGCACAGGATGCAACAAAGCTTCAATATCAGTATACCTATGTGCATGATCAGGTGGAAGGTTATATTCATAAGCTTCCAAAGGATTGGGTTAAGAGTATTGATGTGGAGACAGATGAGGAATATTATGCACCGAGTCATACCTACAAGGATTTCTCCATTTATGTATCTTACACCACAGTGCCGAAGGAATCAGAGCGTAAGGTAGATGATTATCTCTATTATATGAATGAGGCGTATGATTGTGATTTGAACATCACACCATATATTACAGAGTATGCTAATGGTATCTCTGCCCGTTTCTATCACAAGGAATACGACAAGGGAATTGTTACATTTGTATTTAAGCAGAAGAATCGTTGGGCGTGCTTGAGATTTATCTGTTCTAATATGGATATTATGGAGCAGTACAATGAGATTATTTTTGAAGTGGCGAACTCCTTTGCGTTTGTGATTCCTACTTTGTTGAGTAATAAGAGTGCCAATCGTACAGAAATTCAGTATTACAATGAAGCAGTGTACTACTTCAATATGGAAGACTATGATAAGGCAATGCAATTTGCAACACAAGCATTGCAAAATGGTAGTGAACAGGCAAGCTACCTCTTAATTGAGTTATACTTTGATGCGGATAGTCCATATCGCGATATCGATAAGACGTTGAGCTATGCAAAGGAATTGTTTGATTCGAATAAGGATCCAGATTTGGCGTTCTTGATTGGTAACATTTATGACCAACAGCTTAAGAATTACTATGAGGCGAAAACATGGTATGAGAGTGCAGACCGCTTACATCATAAGCGAGTACCATTCTATTTGGGAAGATTTTATTACTATGGTTTAGTAAACAATGCTCGTGATGGCGAGAAGGCTTTAGAATACTTGAAGAGAGCTTTGGAAAATGGAATCTTTGAGGCAGAGCCATATATTCGTGATATTGAGAATTTGGGAAGTGCATCGAAGTTACAGTCCACGATTGAAATGTGGGAGCGCGCAGTAGGTGAAGGTGTTGCGGAAACGGCATTAAAGGTTGCTATGAACAAGAAGGAGCAGGTGTTCTACTTGGCTTCTGATGAAGAGATTGAGCAAGCGTTTGTGAAGGCGATTGAGCTTGGTAGTGTACAGGCGGCATACGAGTACGGTGCGTATTGGCAGGCGAGGGAAAGAGAAGAGGGCTATGATGGTCCTGTTCGAAGCCTTGACTACTTCTATAAAGCGTTTGAGGCAGGATATGAGGAGTTTAGCAAGGAATATCTGTATCAGGTTATCGAGCATAAGATATCTCAAGGCGTGTCAGCGGATGAGAAATTAAAACTTTACTATGATGTGGCAGCGAAGGGTTCTGTGCCGGCTATGAAGCAGGTTCTTTCCATTGTAAAGGTATTAGATCAGAAGTTAATCGATGTATATCAGGGCTTGAAGGATATTGTAAGAGAAGGCGATGTGGAAGCACTCAGTGCAATGCATTTGGTAGAAGAACAGTTTAAAGAGTTGCTGAATCCGGTGGAGAGTGATTCGAATAAAGTGATACAGAATAAGTTCTTCCGTTTACAGGTTCCAAGAAGTTGCACGGCTGTTATTAACGATGAAGGTGGTACCATTCGTTTTGCAGATTCTGCGGTAGAATTTGCAGTGGCAGAGATGCCAGTTAAGATTGAGAGTGAAGAGGATTATAATAAGGTATTTAACTTGATTTACAAGGAGTATGCAGGAGAGGAGAATTCTGAGATTCTGGTGGCAAATTCTAGAATGGTTGGTTCTGGAATGCTTACTCGAAAGGCTGGTAACAATAAGTATAGTATCTTGTTGATTAGTTCTAAGAACCAGTACTTGTTCAAGTTAAGCTCTATTGACCGAAGAGAGTTGATGCGCTTTAAGGAGCAAGCAATGGAAATTGCACTTACCTTAGTTGAATCCGGTGAGATTTATGTGGCAACTGGTGATAAGGCAAACAAGCATATTGGTCTTACTGTATTGATGTCTGGTAGTAGTGACAACAGCATGCTTTCCATCAGTAAGGATGATGAAGACGAAGGATTTACCTTTGTTTAGGCTTTGTGATTTGGTATAGAACAAGCGTTATTTCGATAATGAAGTTTAACAGGGAGCATTGGAAACAATGTTCCCTGTTGTTGTGTAAAATATATGTTTACTTTTTGTGATGAAAATGATATATTTGGATTAGAATTATGTGATGGACGTTTGTTGGATGTGTACAATTCGATATCGGTTTTCAAGAGTTTCACAATTGGCTATAGTTAATATACGAAAGAGGAGGGTTACGATGTACCGAATTATAATGAATGATTTGATGGAATGGTATGAGACAAAGACGGATCAGGTTCTCCTGTTGAAGGGTGCGAAGGGTGTTGGTAAAACGTGGACAATGATTGATTTTGGACAGGGTTTTTACAAGCATTTGGTATATGTAGACTTTGAGAAAGACCAGGAAGTACAGACCTTGTTTAAGCAAGGAGCTCGCGTGCGCGGAGAGAAGCTATTGGCGGCACTTTGTATGTATACAGACAGATTGTATGAGGAAGGACAGACCTTATTTGTGTTTGATGAGGTTCATTTATACCCAAAGGCAATTGAGGCGATTATGAGCCTCAAGGCACAGAAACCGGAACTGCCACTTTGCATGATTTCATCTACTATGGGAACCATTCCACATGAGGCAGAGTTTGTCAATGAATTACATCAGTTAGTGTTGTACCCAATGACCTTTGAGGAGTTTTTGACAGCTAATAAAGCACAAGATTTGTGCAAGCATATTGAGAAGCAAAAGATGGAGCCAGTGGAACCGGAGATTATTGACCAGATAACAGAATATTTGAAGACCTATTATATTATCGGTGGTATGCCGATTGTGGTGCTTGACTATGTGAAAAATCAGGATTTAAACCGTGTGGATGCCATTCTTAGGGCATTACTTGGAAAGTGCAAGGAGCACATTGATAAGTATGTACCAAAGGCGTTAGAACTTAAAGTGAATAAGATATGGAATAGTATACCAGCACAGATGGAGAAGGATAACCGCAAGTTTATGTACCAGTATGTGGACGAGAAAGCCCGTGCTCGTGAATATGAGAAATCTGTTAATTGGCTTGTGGAAACCGGTTTGGTGCGAAAGGTGAATCGCATTAAGGATGGAGTTGCACCGCTAGAGTTACAGATGGATGATAAGTCCTTTGAGCTGTATCATTTAGACCATGGATTGCTTCGAGTTATGTGTGGGATTTCACATACTCAGATTAAGGGAGACGTGGATACCATGGAGGACATCAACGGTGCATTATTAGAGCAGTTGGTGCTTTCGGAGTTAACCATGAATAGTACGGTGAACAAATTGTACTTCTGGATTTCTGGAGCAACTGCAAGAGTGGACTTTGTCTTTGAAGATGACGGACAGGTAGTACCTGTGGATGTACAATCGCATATTCGTAGAAAAGCACAGAGCATGAAAGTATTCAATCAAAAATATAGAAATCATATGGCAATCCGAATATCATTGGATGGTTTAAGCTTTACAAAAGGTGTTCTGAATATACCTTTATATGGGTTATGGAACTTCTGAAAGCTACAAGCCGAGCCAGGATGCACAAGTATGGCCAGAGGGGAGCTTGCTTACCTCTGGCTATATTTGTGTAGACTGATTGGGCGCTAGCCCAAGAGCGAAACGCGCGAAGCGTGGTGAGCTCGCCGGCTTGTAGCGTGTAAACTATGCTTCTTTCAACATTCAATCGGGAGTTTTTTGTCACATTTAAAAACCTCAATACGTTATAATTATTAGAACGTTCAAAATGCAATTGCAGGAAATGGAGGTTATCATGCAGAGTAACAGTTACCAAAAGATAGAGCAGTTATATACACTCTATGAACAGAAAATGTATGTAATTGCTTATTCCATATTAAATAATAGATGGCAGGCAGAGGATGCGGTGTCGGAAGCATTTATTAAGATAATCAAGAACTTACATAAAATCAAGGATGTCGAATCAGAAAAGACAAAGAAGTTCATTATCCGTATTATTCAAAATACAGCGATTGACCTGTATCGGCGCAATCAAAGGGAGGGTGCGGTATTTACTGTCATATCAGAGGAAGATCAGGCGAGGATTGCAGATAGGGAAAATGCAATCGAAACCATGTTACAGACAATAGAAGGAAAACAGCAATTGAATTATTTACTTTCCAAGCTTCCAGAAAAATATCGGGAGGTTATGTTGTATCGGAGTGTGCATGAGTTTTCGGTAAAGGAAACCGGGGCTATTTTGGAAATAAGCGATAGTCTGGTACGCAAGCGTTATGAGAGAGCGCGTAATTTGTTGATGAAAGAGTTAGGAGAGGATCAGTATGAGTACAAAATTATATAATAAAGATTTACAAATTAGAGAAATAACAGTAGAAGAATTTGATGCAATAGAAGGGAATCATAAGTTTTCGGATAAGTATGAGAATAAGAAAGCTGTGGTGTTGGAAGCATTTAAACAAAAGAGTCCTAAGAAAATGAAGAGAGCGATGAAGGTAGCAGCTGCTGCAATAGCGGTGATTATTTGCTCGGGTACGGCGTTAGCAACAAATGGAACCTATCTGCGAGAATTCTATGAGAGTCGACTCAATGGAATTGATGAAAAGTATGTAGATGATAGTTTTTTCGATGCGACATATGATTTGCCGGTGGAGGTGCAGACGGATGATGAGAGTGGCTTATTGGATTTTCAAGTATTGCAGATTGCAAAGAGTACACACACAATTGCAATTGCCACAGTAGTGACTGTGAATCACCCAGAATCTTATGAGAAAGCAACTTCTTATGATGTGGGTCTTGATTTGGAGCTTGTGGGGATGGAAGAAGCGCACTGGCAAAGAGGATGTGGCAACAAAATAGATTGGGATTCTAGTGGGCTTTACGGGAAAGGAATAGCCCAGGAGTTAGGATTAAAGAAGAATCAAGTCCTGATATTGTATGAATATCAGTATGAGGATGATGTGGATTTGAGTCAGGTTGAGGAAGCTAACCTTACGTGGAGACATGTATCTTATATAAAACAAGACCCGGCTAATGAAGAAGAATCTGTTATTGAATGGATTGATAATGAAACAGAGTGGACTATGAAAGTTGGTGTTCGGCAGGACTATAGTGATAGAGTTGTTGAGTTGAATCAGAGATTTCATATAGGAAAGAGGGAATTTCAAATAGAAAAGATACATGTGACATCGTTTGGAATAGGATTTCTTTATGAAAAGCAACATGATTTTACATGGGAGATGAAAGAAGAAATACCTACAGATTGTACAATTAATGATCATTATGACAAATTCAAATTAGTCATGTCAGATGGAAATAAAGTAGCGATGACACGAGTATGCGAGGAACGTGCGGGATATGATGGTGACAGTGGCTATGCAATTGATGAATTTCAGTTTAAGGTGCCACTAGACGTAGAACAGATTGTTGGTGTGGAGATTGATGGTACACTAGTTGAACTGAAATGATTGATAATAAGTGTAAGAAAATAGAAAGAAATTCTTAATTGAATGTAAAAAAAGAGCCTTCGTTTCTTTGTTATAATTTGCAAAGAGACGGAGGTGCTTTGTTTTGGAAAGGAATTTACGACGGAGAAAACAACAATTAAGACGAAGAAGAAGGATTTTAAGAAGAATAGCCAGAGATATTGTGTTGTTACTTATGTTACTTGCTTTGATAGGTGTTATCTGCTTGTTTGCAAAGTTGGTCAGATGGATTACAAAGAGTGGGGATGATACACAACCTTATAAAGTGGAAATACAGACAGAAGAAATGATATCTGGTGAAGAAATGCTTGGTTTAACAGAAAAGCTATACAGCAAAGGATATCCGGAAAGCTTGATAGAACTATTAGAATTACATCCGGAAACAAAAGAGTTTGTAGTAAATTATGAGAAAAACAAGGATAAAAAGTTTGAGATTGATTTGTCGGATGAAGTGTTGTGTGGGAAAATTCCATTATTTTTGCAGTGGGATGAACGTTGGGGATATGAACGATATGGGAATGATTTTATTGCAGTGACGGGCTGTGGACCTACCTGTCTTTCCATGGTTCGATGTGGTATTAGTGGAGATACAGAGTGGAATCCATTAGAGGTGGCAAAAATGGCGGAAGCTAACGGCTTCTATGTAGAAGGAGAAGGTTCCTCATGGGATTTGATGACACTTGGGGCTTCTCAAATTGGACTGACGGCATATTCAGTTTCTTATGATGCTGATAGTATTTTGTTAGAGTTATACAACGGAAATCCGATTATTTGTGTGGTGGGACAGGGTGATTTTACAACTACAGGACATTTTATTGTGTTGGTAGGTGCAGATGAAAATGGAAATGTGACAGTAAGAGATCCGAATAGTAAAACAAATAGTAGAAAAACATGGCATATAGATGATTTGATGCCACAGATTCGGAATCTGTGGGGATATGCGCTTTCTTAAAATTGGAGATTTTTTATCATTCAGTTGTATGTTTGGCGAAAAAATAGTAATCTTGATTTTAAAAGATTACTATTTTTTTGAGTGTTTTTACAGTGTTTCGACGTATAGTTATAATGAAAGCGTTTTTGCATGTACATATCATTTAGAAAAGGACAACAAACATGGATGATGAAAAGTTATTACAACTAATTGAACAAAACCCGGACAAAGGGATTCATGAGGCGATGCAATTGTACGGCAGAGCTGTGAATACCATTTGTCGCAGGGTTTTACAGGGATATGAGGAAGGCTTAGTGGATGAAGCAGTGTCGGAAACCTTCTATAAGCTGTGGAAGAATGGTAACCAGTTTTCAATAGACAAAGGCACCACGCTAAAAAGTTGGATATATTCCATTGCAAGAAATACTGCAATCGATATTCGACGCAAGAATGGATATCAGATGGTTTCCATTAATGATGAAAATGAGCCAGAATTAGTTTCGGATATTTCTCTGGAAAACGAAGTGCAAAGAAAAGAATTAAGGCAGATTTTGCATGAGGTGATTGCTTTGTTGGGTGAACCGGATAATAAGGTGTTTCTATACAAATATTTTTTGTGCATGAAGAATAAGGAGATAGCAAATAGCTTACAAATATCAGAGAAAAAGACAGAGAATATCCTGTATCGTGGGAAAATGAAGTTGAAAGATATGTTGATGGAAAGGGGGATGACCTACTATGAAGAATGATGAGTTATTGTATGAATATATAGATGAATTGACAGGAGAGGAAACCATGTTATTAGATGATATGATACTGCTTAAAGAACATGTGGATGAAATGTCAGGTGTATCTTCTGTTCAATCTAGAGAGGAAGAAAACACATGGAAACGGCAAGAGAATTTGATCATGGATAAAATTAGAACAGAAATAAAAGCATCAAGGGCTGAAGTCAACAAAAAGAACACAAAAAGAGAAACGCATTCTGATATGCTAGAGCAGGTGACAAAACCGGTATCGAAATGTCGTTTGTTTGGTAAACATAAGGCTGTAGTGCTTGTGGCTGCATTTGTTCTCGTGCTTGGCATGGTAGGTTTTGCCAAGGAACGTGACTGGGATATCGAAATGGCAGATATGCTAGGGCTTTCAGCGGTTATGGAAGAGTTAGACGGTGGTTATGTAAAGATAGGAGCTAGTGATAAGTCGGATGGTATTACGATAACTGCCACTCAAGGAATCGGTGACAAGAACTCCATGTGGGTGCAACTGGATACAGATTTATCTTGGGATGTTGGAGAAGATGGATATTATGTATTTGAGGTCTCCGATGGTCATTGGTATAAGGGGACGAACTTTTTAACAGGTGGTCATCAGATGTATAGCTACAATAATAACGGAAAGGTATCATTTATATGGTATTTTATGGGATATGAGGATATTAACCGGGCACGCAATGAAGTTTATCTTTCAGAGATAAGGGCGTATGAAACCTTGGAGGATGAGGACGAGGGCTATATTGTAAGCACAGGTTCATGGGAATTTGAATGGGAGAATTGCTATGCACCGAATACAGTTGTAGTACGTCCGTATAAGACTGTGACTATGCAATCAGAAAGAAGTAGCAACACGATGGATTGTTTTGTTACGGAGATTGAAATTTCGCCAGTTTCTATGTGGGCGGTAGCATGGAAGAGTCCGTTTGAGCGATTTGAAACATCGGATGACATAGTGTATCTATCCGTGGATTCCATAACCTTAACCGATGGAACTACAATTATGTTGGATAATGGTTTCACGACGGCAGGAACGAATAATTTTCAAGCAGATTGCTTTTTGAATTTTGATGATTTGCAAAGTGTAAATGTAGATGAGATAGATTATATTACCATGGGTGGCGAAGACATACAAGTTGCACGATAAAAGTTATTACATTGAAATACGCTCCCTCTAGTCCGTTATTTATATAACGGCATCGGGCGTGGCGAGGATATTCATGAAAACAGAAAAATCCTGCTATCATTGTGTAAATAGACACATGAATAAAACAATTATGAATATTTGCGCCCTCTCGGAGAACATTAGCAAATTTCATAATATTTTATATGTATCCTACATAAGACAGCGAGATTTTTCGTACCCATGAATATCAGGGATTATGGTCTCATTCCAAGTCCACCCTCAAGCGTCAACGTCTCACCCGTCATATACTTGAAGTCGGGTGAAGCAAGCTGCACGCAAACTCTACCAATTTCTTCCTCAGAATCACCAAAGTGTCCGGCTGGTGGAGTATGAACGTTCTTTTCAAATGCATCTGGGTATGCATTTTTGAATTGCTCTAACTGTGCTGTCCAAGCAAGAGGACATACAACATTTACATTGATTCCATCCCTTGCCCATTCGGTTGCAGCAACACGGCTAAGACCCCGAATGCCTTCCTTGGCAGCAGCATAAGCACACTGTCCGAAGTTGCCAAATAGTCCAGCACCAGATGCAAAGTTGATAACGGAGCCTTGAGCTTCCTTCAAATACGGATAGCAGGCCTTCATATAATAAAATGCTGCGTATAAGCCGGAGTACATAGCAAGGTTAAATTGGTCTGTTGTATGGTCTGCTAATGTAACGCCGGAAGCAGAAGCTTGTGCGTTGTTAATTAATACATCAATTCTTCCAAAGGTATCAATCGCCTGCTTCACAACCTCGGCAACTACCGATTCATTGTCTGCACCGGCATTGACGTCTGCTTGGACAACTAAAACCTTCACACCATATAAGCGCTCGATTTCTTCTTTGGCGTCCTCTAATTTCTGAACATTGCGTCCTGTAATAACCAGATTAGCACCTTCTTTTGCGTATGCAGTAGCAATTCCGTAACCGATAGAACCACAACGTCCGTCGCTTAATACCGCGCGTCCGGCACCTGTAATAATCGCTGTCTTTCCTGTTAAAAATCCCATGTTAAAATACCTCCTTATGTATAACATTTGCTAGTGTTCTATGACAATCATAAATGATTCTCCATGTTGAAGCTTGTCGAATTATAAAACGTCGTCTTTTACTTTGAATACCAGACTTTCTGTCTGTGTGGCAAGCTCATTTGCTTGCTGTTCCAATTCTGCGATGTGCCGTTTCATTTTCGGATAAGTAGCTAAATCCTTGTAGATGAAATAGGCAGCAAAGATAAATAGGAATGCTGTTAAAAAATTAGTAAATGTCTGTGATATACCCAATAACGGTAATGCTTTGAAAATTGTGGCACCACTACCGATTAACGACACAATCGTTCTAAGATAAGCCAAATGTGTCTGCTCTATGGCAAGCTTGCTGTTGGTAAAGGCGAGGTCCGTTCGATACTTGGAGAACTCGGTTCTTTCAACTGCCAACTGGTTTTGGTTATAAGCCAAAGCTTTCTTTGTTTTTACGGAATCGGGTATCTCTCTTGGTATACCGGAATCTAAGGTGGTTCCAAAGTTAGGAATTGATTTCTGGGAGGTGTTTTTCTTTGATTTCATAGCTGCTCCTCCTTTTCATTGTTATGCTGGAATATTTAGAAAATTACTATTTATATTTTATCTTAAAAAATGTAGAAATACAATCACAAGTTAATCCATATATTCACAGAAACAATGCATGGGTAGGTGCTTGACAGTCGTTTGGAAACATAAGAAAATAAGAGATGGATTTGGACGAAAAGATATGATTTGGCATAAAAGAGAGGTAGTTGCATGAAGGTTGTAATTGCAATGGATTCATTTAAAGGAAGTATGACATCCCTAGAAGCAGGAAATGCTGCAAAGACAGGGGTGCTAAGGGCTGTGCCGAATGCGGAGGTAATTGTGTTGCCCTTGGCAGATGGTGGCGAAGGTACTGTGGAGGCTTTGATTGCGGGACTGCGGGGGGATAGAATTGAGATTACTGTATCGAATCCTTTGAGGCGTCCGACTTCATGTTTCTATGGTGTTTTACCGGGAAATGTTGCTGTGATGGAAATGGCACAGGCGGCAGGACTTACAAAGATTACAGAATCGGAACGCAATCCGCTTGTGACTTCTACTTATGGTGTAGGGGAAATGATTGTGGATGCAATTAGGCGTGGTTGTAGAAGTTTTGTCATTGGTATTGGTGGAAGTGCTACCAATGATGGTGGTGTAGGCATGTTGCAAGCACTTGGTTATCAGTTTTTAGATAAAATGGGGCAACCGGTAAAGGATGGAGCGGTCGGGCTTTCAGCGATAGTAGCGATTCAGGATGATAATGTGATACCGGAGTTGGAGGAATGTCAATTTCATATAGCATGTGATGTGGACAATCCACTTTGCGGAGCAAATGGTGCCACATTTATATATGGGCCGCAAAAGGGATTGCCGTTAGAACTTTGTCAGAGTATAGATGATGGGATGGCAAATTTTGCATCAATAGCAGAATGTTTTAGTAAGGAGCAGCGAGAAGTGGGGATACGGCACTCCACTCAGAAATTCTGGATAGATACAACTATGAAGTATAGTGAATCTCCAGGTGCGGGCGCTGCAGGAGGACTTGGGTTTGCATTTACAGCGTTTTTGAACGGACGATTAACATCTGGAGTAGACTTGATACTTGATACAATCCACATAGAAGAGGAATTAGAATGTGCTAACATTGTAATTACGGGTGAAGGCAGGTTGGATGGTCAAACCGCTAGAGGAAAGGCGCCGATTGGTGTTGCGAAAAGAGCAAAAAAATATGATTGCCATGTGTTGGCATTTGTAGGGTGTGTTGGCGCTGGAGCCAAGAAGTGTATCTTGGAAGGGATAGATGCCTATTATTCCATAGGGGAGGAAGGTGCTTCACTAGAGGAATGCATGCAGCCAGAGAATGCCATCGTTAACTTGGAAAATAAGGTGGAAGAAGTTTTTCGGAAGGAAATATAACATGAAAAAATTGGCATCCTTTTTGTATTGATTGCAGGTGCGCTTTGGGGTATGATGGGCATATAGTTTGGGCGTTGTCAAAAATATGATTTTGAAAGATGGGAGTAGATTAAAATGAGAGCAGAGAGAAAGCAGAGTAAAATGCTAGTGGCAATGGCATTGTTTATGACAATGATGATGCTTGCTGGATGTGGCAATACGGACAATAAAGCGAACGCTGAAAAGGAACAGACCACTACAGAGGTGTTTGTGGATGTAGAATCCATGTTGGGCGGGGCGGAAGCGGAACCGAGTGTACCACAAGAGGTGTTTGAAGGTGATGTGGCACCAGAATTTAGTGCACCTTTGGTGAATGGAAGCACATTTACACTTTCAGAAAATAGTGGAAAGGTTATTTTGTTAAATTTTTGGGCTACATGGTGTGGACCGTGTGTAGGAGAAATGCCGGCATTTCAGAAGTTATATGAAGAATATGATGAGGAAATTGTGATACTTGCAGTGAACTGCATGGAAGAAAGCGAAACGGTTGACCAGTTTGTGAAGGATAATGGATATACATTTCCGGTTGCTTATGATGTGGAGGGAATGGTTTCCATGGCTTATCCAAGCAGTGGAATTCCTTATACATTGGTAATCGGAACAGATGGAGTGGTGAAGAATATCTATGTGGGTGCCGCGGATGCAGATACCCAGTATCAGGTTTATAAAGCAGCTATTGATGCTGCACTTGCAGAGTAGATGTTATTAAAAGTCGATTTTTATTCAAGTGACTACATGTTATATGATATGAAAAATGGAATTGGGAGCATAGAATCGTGAAGAAACATATATTTCAGAAAGGATTACTCGTGGTGGCGATTTTGCTAATCCTGCTTGGTGTTCATGATAATGGATTTCAAGATATGAAGAATAAGGCAATTCGTATTTGCTATGAGTGCATAGGAATTGGATAATGCGAAGAAAATTGATTCAGATAATCTGCGCAATTTTATATAACTGTAACTTTACTGGTTTTGCGGATGGAACCATCTATCAGGGGGATTTGAAAGGTGTGTGTGTCCCTGGGCTTAACTGTTATTCTTGTCCCGGTGCAATTGGCTCGTGCCCTCTTGGAAGCTTGCAAACCGCATTGGTGTCGTCTAAGTATAAGTTTCCATATTACGTTTTAGGTATGTTGCTTCTCTTTGGCGTGTTGCTTGGGCGAGTTGTTTGCGGTTATCTTTGCCCATTTGGGTTGATACAGGAATTGCTATACAAGATACCATCCAAGAAACTGAAAAAGAATCGTGTGACCAAGATACTGTCCTATGTAAAGTATATTGTCCTAGTAGTGTTTGTTGTGGTGATTCCGCTGACCTTGGCAGTGCCGGGATTTTGTAAGTATATTTGTCCGGCAGGAACCTTGGAGGGTGGGGTTCCCTTGGTTTCTATGGATGAGCGGCTACAGGCTCTTTTGGGCGGATTATTTTCGTGGAAAATGTTGGTTCTTATTCTAGTGATTGGAACAGCCATTTTTATCTTTCGAGGCTTTTGCCGTTTTATCTGTCCACTAGGAGCATTTTATGGGTTGTTTCATAAGGTTTCTCTTGTGGGAATGAAGGTGGATGAGAGTAAATGTAACCACTGTAACGCATGTGTTGCCCACTGTAAAATGGATGTGAAAAGAGTGGGGGATGCGGAGTGCATTCAATGTGGAGAATGTAAAGGTGTGTGCAACCGGTGTGCCATTTCTTTTGGGAAAAAATAGGTATGAATGAAGCGGATATCTTTTAAGAGATTCGTTTTCATCCATACCTGTTTTGGTTATTGGTTATCGGAAATGAACCTGTGCAATCGGCGTTGTAGATCCGATTTCGTAGCTAGTAACACTCTTGTTTGTCACTAGGTAGAAATAATTTCCAATGTATACACCACGCACTGCATCTATTTCGTTTTCAGAACCGTCAGTTATTTCGTATCGAGCAGTCTCGATAAAACCTTTCTCCTCATCATAGGTGTAGGTTGCATAGTAATGGGTGTATTTGTAATTGACACCATCAGAACTTCCGTACAAGAAACCGAATAGGTTCTTTTTAGGGTCAATCATCAAAGCTTTGTGGTTGTACTGTGCATCTGTATAGGTGGAGTTCTCGATGATATATTTGTCCTGTTCGGTTACATTTGCAGGGTCGCTGATATCAAACATGGAAAGCTTCAATCCAAGGTAGTCCATGGTGTTCGGGTCGTATTCCTCCCCTAACCCCAAAAGTAATCCATCTTCGTAGGCATGTAAGTAGTTTGAAAAGCCAGGAATTTTCAACTGACCGATTATCTTAGGGTTGGTCGGGTCAGACAAGTCAACGGAGAACAACGGGTCTACCGTTTTAAAGGTTACAAAGTAGCCAATGTCACCCATGAAACGAGCAGAATAGATTTGTTCGCCCGGTGCGATGCCGGATATTTTGCCAGTTAGCTTCATATCTTTGTCTAAGATGTACAGTACATTTACATCCTCCTTTACAACAACATTCTCCGTGGTGTCCTCTGTATTTGCACTGCCAACCTTGAACAGGTCGGTGCGCAACAAAGATATATTATTGGCAGGAATGGTTGCCACGATTCGAAGATGCCCATCATATTCGCTGAGGGCGAAGGAATCGTAAAGGTAACCGGTGATGATGGCGTTTTCTCCCGGTGTAAGAATTCCTTTATCGTAATTCACTTTTACAATTTCGGTTTTAGTTACATGGTCGTATAAAGTAGTGTAAAAGTAAATGGAGCTATCACTGACATAGACTTGTCCGCCATTGGTCGGAATGGCAGCGGTGTCAGTGAAATCCTCTGGGTTGTCAAGATTTAAGCTAGTGACAACATAGGTGGTCTCAATCAAAACGTTATCCGGATAATAAATGTCCTCGCACTCCATAGTAGTTCCATTGATGCTTGGAATGTAGTTGCTGTATGGAGTTGGGGTGTCTAAGTTTGCCTCGTAAAAGTTGCTGATAGTGTATAGATAGCCATCGCTGATGCGTGAGCTTTCATAATTGCCGGACTGGGTTAAGGTGCGTACCCGTTTTGGGTTTTCTTTGTCGGAAATATCATAAAGAGTAATCCGGGTTGTGTTTTCATGTTTGCCTGAGTAATCTGTAAAGGCAAACAATGCCACTAGGTAATTGTCATAGAGGTAAAATTCCTTGAAGTCAAGGTAAACGTCTTCCTCCGGTTTCGTTCCCTCGCTTAAGTCAATGGTACCAAGAACTTTTAGGTTACCATTGTCTGTCTCGGTAATGGTAAGCTGATGGATTGTATATCCGATATCGCCGTTAAACTTAGAAATTATTTTGTAGATGTACTTGCCGTCTGTCTTAATAACATCGCCCTCATCCACCTCTTTTTCTTGTGTATTCGTGGTAGAAAAATCCGCATTGGACTCCTCGCCACTGCCTGCGCCCCGAAGACTGGAATCCAAATCGGCAGCCATTTCCTTTTCGGCAGCACTACCTGTTACTGTTGCAGATTCGGCGACAGCTTCGTTTGTTGCCAAACCGGCCTCGGTGGAGCTTTGGAAGGAATCTTCCATCGTCAAACCATCTGTTAACTCATCTGTGGTAACAGTTGCGATGTTGTCATAGTAGGCTTGATAAGCTGTAGTCAATGTTTCATAATAATCCTCGTAGCTACTTGGAGATTGTAGACTACTTGCCACAACCAATTCCTCAGCCGTTGTAGAAGCAGTATCCGCACTTTTGCTTTCCTCCTCAGCTTCTGCGGATTCTGCTATATCCATAGATTCCTCTGCAGCTTCTTCATAAGCAGCACTTTCTGTGGTGTCTGATTGGAGTTGGGAACGGGATCCTAAGTGGATTGCTGTGCCACCAACTACAAAACAGAGCACAAGACATGCGGCTACTGTTAAGCGGCGCATGATACGGTTGCGGTTGCTTGTAGATAGTTTTGTGACTGCATTGTTCGCTGTCTTTGTCTGGGTTGATGTGCTGTTGTCTGAGTTTTTATCTGTGGTTCTATCGAATGCATTCCAATCATGCATTTCCTCGTCTAACATCTTTTTCATGTTTTCAGGAGAAATGCTGTCAGGAATGGGGATGTTCTTCGTTGTTTCGTCTATCTTATTCATGAGTTCCTGTTCGTTCATGCGTAATCCTCCTTTAAATAATTGGACATTTTTGTAAGCGCGCGGCTTTTAGTAGAGCGTACAGTTCCTTCATTACTGTCAAGTATTTTGGCAGTTTCCCGGCTGTTGTAACCGGCGAACACCATCATGGAAAGTATCATTTTTTCGGTTTCATTTAAGATGGAGAATGCTTTTCTCACATCCAGATGCTCGGCGTAAGGGTTTTCGTCCTGCGTCAACTCGCTTTCCGACGGCTCATCTTTTAAATGTTCTCTGTTGGATACATAAACCGCTATCTGTCGTTTGCATTTCGTGGAGAGAATCTGGAATATCCAAGCCTTGAATTTCTCCGGCTTTTTCAGATTTTTAATTCCTTTGAAGGCGTCTAATACTGTTTCACTGATAACGTCCTCTGCATCCTGCTGGTTTTCTAAAGTGTAATATGCGAAGCGGTACATATCTTTGTAATACAGTTCATATAGCTTGCAAAATGAAGTAGAATCACCATTTTTTGCAAGTAGAACATGTGCAATTAGTTCTTCTTGGTTCAAATTTCAATCACCTCGGCTTTCTGCTAATTGTGGATTTCTTGACATAACGGAACCGCCACTCTGTAATAGTAGTGGCGGTTGGTGTTAAAACTGTTGCAATAAATTGTCTAATTTTTGAAGAATTGTTTTTCCGCTGATGCTATCCTTGTCAGGAATGCAGTCGTAAAGTTCCATAAATGCTTCCTTTTGTTGGTGATTTACATAGTGTTGGCCAAGACTTGCATAGGTTCCAGAAATATCGGTTCCGATGGAAAGACAGTACTTCCAAACCACCACAGCTTTATCTGGATATTCCTCATAGATGCATTCAGCTAATAAGTGTAGATTGCGAATGTAACGGGAGTAGTTCTGGTCGCACACTGTAAGAATCTCAAGGTTGGCAGGACCGTATTGTTCCTTTAAATCCGTATTGGTTAATCCGATTAGATTTAACATTTTCTTTTCAGACAGATAGTGAATATCTTTGACATATTGTAAAATCTTTGATTGCTTTTTCTCGTCATTTAAGGTAATATCTAAGGGTAATGTTTGAAGAGGAACTACAATATACGGAAGGTTGGAAATATCCTTTTTTCTCGTGTTATTGGCAGCATCCTCACGGGAAAGATAAGTTTTGACGGATTGTTTGGAGTTTCTCTTGTTCTTTCGAATGTTATGGTTTAGTACAAGTACCAGTATAGTAATAGAAGGTAATAATAAAAATTTCATGATAAATCCTTTCAGAAAAGAGGTGTATTCTATGTTTAACTTTAGCAGCAAGAAAACCAAGCGTATTGTATCGTCTGTGATTGCAATCTTCTTAGTTTTGGTTATGGTGATTAGCTGTATTTCGGTATTTTAGTCGGGATTGCAGTGACAATGATATATGTGGGGGTATGTTCGTTTGGACGGGCGTACCCTCTTTTTCTTACTGTATAGGAAATTTCATTGAAATGATTCCATAAAGCAAAAGTTCAAAGCATTACATAAAATGTACAAAATGATAACATAAAAGTCAAGTTATTAGTAAATTGTGACAGTATTATTTTAGGTACTTGCAAAGATGCTTGTTTGTGATAAAATGATTTAGGTATAGGTGTAAAATGAGGAGAGGAATGTGCGGACAAGAAGTAGAAGCTTTTGTCCACAGTTCTTTACAGTATATAAAGATAAGGAATGAGAGATATGAATAAAAGAATAAGAAGATTTACCAGTGCAATAGCATTATTTTTGTTGGTGGGATTCGGTGTTTCCACCATGTATCGTGTGGCAATGGCTGAGGATGCCAACAAGAAAACCATCCACGCCGGTGTGTATTTGGACGGTGTTTATGTGGGTGGACTTACCAAAGAAGAAGCGATGGAAGAATATGATAAGTACATTGATGGTATTGAAGATTTAGATGTAACATTTACTACGGTTCAGGGCTCTTATAGTACATCTCTTAAGGATATCGGCGTTTCCGTATCTGTGGAGGATGCAGTAGATACAGCGTACAACTATGGAAGACAGGGTAACATTTTATCCCGTTACAAGGAGATTAAGGCATTAGAAGAAGAGAATGTAGTCTTGATTCCTACAAAGGAATTTGATGTGGAAGCATTGAAGGAAAAGCTTGCCAATGAGACAGCGGATATCGTAAAGGGACCTAAGAATGCATCTATCACGAGAAGTGAAGGAGAATTCGTTGTACATCCAGGTGAGACAGGTGTTACCATTAAGGTGGATGATACCGTTGCGTTGTTACAAGATGTGTTTGAAAGCGAGTGGGAACAGAAGGATATTACTTTGAAGGCAGTGGTAGAGGAACAGGAGCCGGAGTTTACAGAGGATGATTTCTATGCCATTGACAGTGTGTTGGGACAGGCAGTTACCTCATATGGACAGTGGAATACTGCTAGAAGTCAGAATCTTTCTACTGGTGCTAGCAAGATTAGTGGTACGGTTTTGATGCCGGGTGAGCAGTTTTCTGTATACGATACCGTTGCTCCATTTACAGAAGAGAACGGATATGCAAATGCAGGACAGTACGTAAGTAATGGTGAAGAATTAGAGTTAGTAGATGGTCTTGGTGGAGGTATCTGTCAGGTTTCTACTACATTATATAATGCGGTGTTAAAGGCAGAGTTGCAGGTGGATGAGAGATATCCACATTCCCTGACAGTAAGTTATGTTAAGCTTGGAATGGATGCAGCGATTGCTGGCGATTATATGGATTTTAAGTTTACTAATAGTACAGAGTATCCAATCTATATTGAGGGATATGCTGGTGGGGGTAACATTTCCTTCGCAGTGTATGGTCATGAGACAAGACCGGAGAATCGTACCATTTCTTTTGAAAGTAAGATAATTGAAACCTATGAGCCGGGAGAACCGGAAGAGATTAAGGACCCAGAATTGGAAAAGGGTGAAGAAGAGACAGAACAGGAAGCGCATACAGGTTATTATGTGGAATTATGGAAGCACATTTATGTGGATGGTGTGGAAGTAGATTGTGTTAAGATAGATGGTAGCAAGTACAATGCTCAGGCGGCGAAGATTCGTATCGGTACAAAGAAGGTTAAGGATAAAGACAAGAATAAGGATAAAGACAACCAGGATGGCGAAACCGGCGAGGGCGGTGAGACTGGAGATACACCGACAGATACACCGTCATCCTCAGAGGATACAGGCTCTGAGACACCAACGGAAGCACCAACAGATACTTCCACAGAAGCGCCGGCAGGATTGCCGATAGAGACACCAACGGGAAGTCGTAAGGAAAAGTCTGAAGGAGAATAGTATGAGAACTGGTAAATTACCAGAGCATACATTTAAACGTTCTGTAATGAATCCGATTCGATACCGAAGTAAGGATATAGAACTTCGGGCAGCAGTTGGACATGATGGGGCAGTGTTTGGAGACATGGTTACGGCCATGGCCACCACTGCCTTTTGTTATACAGGAAATGAAATCTATGCACTGGACAATGCATTGAACAATGTAATAGCAGCTGGCGGAATGCCGTTTGCCATTTCGGTGACAATATTATTGCCAGAACACAGTGAGGAGGCTACCCTTCGAGCCATTACTGGCAACATCGCGAAGAAGGCAGAGGAGTATCAGATAGATGTTGTGGGAGGCCATACTGAATTGGTTGCTTCTGTGAATGCACCTACGGTTATGGTTACGGCCTATGGAAGGAAGTTATGGGATAATCGACACAAGGCCGTAAAGCCGGGGTTGGATATTGTCATGACCAAGTGGCTTGGTTTGTATGGTGGAGCAATTCTTGCCAGTTTAAGGGAAGAAGAACTTACTACCCGTTATCCAAAGAGTTATATAGAAACAGCAGCGAGCTACATGGGATATACATCTTTGATGCCGGAATTGGCAGTACTACAAACGGTAGTTGCCCAAATGCCAAGCTGCATTTATGCTGCCCATGATGTTTCAAATGGTGGTGTGTTTGGTGCATTGTGGCAAATGTTATCCGCTTGTAATTGTGGGGCAGAGGTTCCGGTAGAAGCGATTCCGGTGAAACAGGAGATTATTGAGGTGTCGGAATACTATGATATCAATCCTTATATGATGAATGGTCAGGGAAGCTTGTTATTGGTGGCATCGGATGGTGAAGCATTGGTGAAAGCGTTTCGTCAGGCAGGTGTGGCAGCGGCAATTATCGGAATTACCACTGACTCTAAGGAGCGAAAGGTTCTAGTAGGTGAAGAGGAGCGATTTTTAGTGCCACCCAAGGGAGATGCACTGAATGCAGTGTTTTATGGTCAGCCGATACCGGTGTAGAATTAGTAGTAGAGAAAGGGAAAGAGTTATGAATACTGAAAGAACAAAAATTTTGAAGTTAATAGAGAATAATGCCAAGATGACCACTAAGGATATTGCCACAGTACTTGGATTGGATGAGTCCTTGGTTATCAATATTATCAGTGATATGGAGCAGGAGCAGATAATTTGTGGTTACAATACTGTTATCAATTGGGACAAGACGGATTCTGAGAAGGTGACAGCACTGATTGAGGTAAAAGTAACACCACAAAGAGGAGAAGGATTTGACCGTATTGCAGAACGCATTTATAACTATGAAGAGGTTGCTTCCTTGTACTTGATGTCTGGTGGTTTTGATATTACGGTGTTTATTGAGGGAAAGACCATGAAAGAGGTTGCTATGTTTGTTTCCAGAAAGCTTGCACCGATGGAGAATGTATTAAGTACATCTACTCATTTTGTACTTAAGAAATACAAAGAAAATGGTACTAAGATTGAACAGCGCAAGAAGGACGAAAGACAGGTGGTGACAGCATGAGAAATCCATTATCTGATAAAGTGGTTCAGATGAAACCATCTGGAATACGAAAGTTTTTTGATATAGTGAGCGAGATGCCAGATGCTATTTCTCTTGGTGTGGGTGAGCCAGATTTTGACACACCATGGAGTGTCCGGGAAGAGGGTATTTATTCCTTGGAAAGAGGTAAAACCTTCTATACCTCTAACGCAGGTTTGATGGAGCTTAGACAGGCAATTTGCGAATATATGGATAGACGTTTTAAGGTGAAATATGATCCTAAGACAGAAACATTGCTTACAGTTGGTGGCAGTGAGGGGATTGATGTAGCACTTCGGGCAATGTTGAATCCAGGTGAAGAGGTTATTATTCCAGAACCTTGTTATGTGTCTTACGTTCCGTGTGTGGAATTGGCCGGTGGTGTACCAGTTACCATTTCCTTAAAAAATAAGAACGAGTTCCGTTTGACAAGAGAGGAATTGGAAAGTGCCATTACAGACAAGACAAAGATTTTAATTCTTTCTTATCCGAATAATCCAACTGGAGCCATTATGGAGAAAGAGGATTTGGAAGCGCTCATAGATTTGATTATTGAAAAGGACATTTTTGTGATTTCAGATGAAATCTACGCAGAACTTACATATAATGGTGGACATGTCAGTATTGCATCTCTTCCGGGAATGAGAGAAAGAACCATTGTAATTAGTGGTTTTTCTAAGGCGTTTGCTATGACAGGCTGGAGATTAGGATACGCGTTAGGTCCAACTTTGATTATCGAGCAGATGACAAAGATTCATCAGTTTGCAATTATGTGTGCACCTACTACTAGTCAGTATGCTGCGGTTGCTGCAATGCGTGATTGCGACAAGGACGTAGAGCGTATGCGAGAGTCCTATGACCAGAGAAGAAGATATCTACTGAATGAGTTTGCAGATATGGGCTTGCCTTGCTTTGAGCCAAAAGGAGCGTTCTATGTATTTCCGTGTATTCAGAAATTTGGAATGACCTCTGAAGAGTTTGCCACAAGGCTTTTAAATGCTAAGAAGCTAGCGGTGGTGCCGGGCGATGCATTTGGAGAATGTGGAGAGGGATTCCTTCGTATTTCCTATGCTTATTCTTTAGATGAATTGAAGGAAGCAATCGGTCGTATTAGAGACTTCATTCAGGAGTTAGAGGAGAAATAACATGATAAACATTGTACTTCATGAGCCGGAAATGCCGGCGAACACTGGAAATATAGGTAGAACCTGTGTAGCTACCGGTGCAAGATTGCATTTAATTGAGCCACTGGGATTTCGTATTAACGACAAGATGTTAAAGCGTGCGGGTATGGATTATTGGTACAAGCTAGATGTGAAAACCTATGTAAACTTCGAAGATTTTTTAGAGAAGAATCCTGGGGCGAAAATCTATATGGCAACTACCAAGTCTAAGCAAACTTACACAGAGGTTTCCTATGAGGATGACTGCTATATTATGTTTGGTAAGGAGAGTGCAGGAATTCCCGAAGAGATTCTGTTGGATAATAAGGAGACCTGTATTCGTATTCCGATGTTAGATGAGATCCGTTCTTTGAATTTGTCTAATTCCGTTGCGATTGTGTTGTATGAAGCTTTGAGACAGCAGGGCTTTGAGAACTTCCAGTTGGAGGGGCAGCTTCATCGGTATGAGTGGTAGATCTTAGCGGCTTCTGATTAGCAGAAGCCGCTACTTTTATTTTCAAGGTGTGTGTGGTACAATGCGATTAACAGTTTCACTTGCTTGCAAGGGTGAAACTGCTGAGCGGATTATCTGTAAAACAGGTAATATAAATTGGCTATAGATATGTTTAGAAAGGCATCATTATGAATAAACGAACATTACGAATTTTGGAATATTATAAAATAATAGAACAGCTTACTAGTTTTGCCACATGTCCGGCGGGAAAGCGTATGTGTGGGCAGTTAAAGCCTTCCACGGATATAATGGAAATTCAGAAGAATCAAGAAGAGACAAGGGATGCACTTGCCAGAGTATACCAGCATGGAGGACTCTCCTTTTCTGGAGTGTATCCAATTGGTGAAGCTATGAAGCGTGTGGCAGTCGGTGCATCACTTTCTGTGGTGGAACTTCTTGATATTGCAAAGCTTTTGAAGGTGGCTGAGCTTGCGAGGCAATATGGTGAGCAGGAGACGGACAAGGATGATGAGGGAATGGCGGTGAGACAGGACTCCCTAACCGGATATTTTGAAAGTCTTATGCCACTTAATCATTTAGCAAGAGAGATTAACCGCTGCATCTTATCGGAGGATGAGATTGCAGATGACGCGTCTTCTACACTCAAAGAAATACGCCGTGATATAAAACAAATTAATGCAAAGGTACATGACGTGTTGAATGGAATTGTGGCAAAGCAGACCAATCAGGCAATGCTACAGGATTCCATTGTGACTATGCGTAACGGACGTTATTGTATTCCGGTCAAGTCAGAATATAAGAGTCAGTTTTCGGGAATGGTGCACGACCAGTCCTCCAAGGGTTCTACATTCTTTATTGAGCCTATGGCGGTTGTAAATTTGAATAATGAATTGAAGGAATTAGCGGCAAGGGAATCTATGGAGATTGAGAAGATTCTGGCGACTCTTAGTGAACAAGTGGCTCTTTTCAAAGAGAGCATTGAGATGAATGTGGAGATACTGACAAAGTTAGATTTCATTTTTGCGAAGGCTAGTTTTGCTAAGTCCTATGATGGTACAGAGCCAGAATTGAATGATAAAGGTATTGTTGCAATTAAGCAGGGTAGACACCCACTTTTGGATAAGCATAAGGTGGTTCCAGTAGATGTTCGCCTAGGAGAGGATTTCACTATGTTGATTATTACCGGGCCGAATACTGGTGGTAAAACGGTTTCTCTGAAAACATTGGGATTATTCACCCTCATGGGACAGTCAGGACTGCATATTCCTGCATTTCAGGGGTCAAAGCTTGCGATTTTCAAGGATGTATTTGCAGATATTGGTGATGAGCAGAGTATTGAACAAAGTCTTAGTACCTTCTCATCTCATATGTCCAATATTGTATATATTATGAAGCATGCAGATAAGGATACCTTGGTGTTGTTTGACGAGCTTGGTGGTGGAACAGACCCAGTGGAAGGTTCTGCTCTAGCCATTGCTATTTTAAATGATTTGCATAACCGAGATATTCGTTGCATGGCGACAACCCACTATAGTGAGCTGAAAACCTTTGCCATGACAACAGAGAGAATTGAAAATGCTTCCTGCGAATTTGATGTGGAAACGCTAAGTCCAACCTATCGATTGATGATTGGAATACCGGGTAAGTCCAATGCTTTTGCAATTGCACAAAAACTAGGGCTTGAGCAACAAGTGATTGAAAGTGCCAAGTCACAGATAGATAGCAGTGCCATTGACATGGAAGGATTACTTGCAGATTTGGAAAAGTCAAAGCGAACCATTGAACAAGAACAGGCTGAGATTGCTGCCAATAAGGCAGAGATTCAGAAGTTAAAGGAGAGGCTTGCTTCGAAAAATGAGCATATAGAACAGAGGAAACAGGATATCCTAAGAAATGCGCGTGAGGAAGCAAGGGAAATTTTGGAAGAGGCGAAAGCCTTTGCCGATGAGTCTATTCGCAAATATAACAACTGGGATAAGAAGCAAAATGCGAGCAACAAAGATATGGAAAAAGCACGAGATGAAATCCGTGGTAAGCTGAATGCAGTCAATGATAAGTTGGCCGTAAAGAATACCAATCGCAAGTCGAAGCACAAGGCAAGTGACTTTAAGCTTGGAGATTCCGTGCATGTGATTAGCCTGAATTTGGACGGAACAGTGCGCTCACTGCCTAATCAAAAGGGCGAGATTACAGTACAGATGGGCATTTTACAGAGTACAGTTAAGATTACCGATGTGGAGATTATAGAAGAGAAGAAGCAGTCGAAGCAAGAAAAGACGAATCAGTATCGCGCTTCTGTGAATAAATCCATGCATATTAAGCCAGAGATTAATCTCTTGGGATTGACAGTGGATGATGCAATTATGGAATTGGACAAATATTTAGATGACGCTTGTCTGTCCCATTTGAACTCTGTAAGAGTAGTACACGGTAAGGGGACTGGCGCATTGCGAAAGGGAATCCACGAATACTTGAAGCGTCAATCCTATGTGAAATCCTTCCGGTTAGGAGAGTTTGGCGAAGGAGATGCTGGCGTGACAATTGTGGAGTTGTAGAGGAAGAGGAGGTTACTATGGATAAAAAAAGAATTTTAATTGTAGATGATGACGAGAATATTGCAGAGTTGATTTCCCTTTATTTGTTGAAGGAATGTTTCGATACGGAAATTGTATTTAACGGAGAAGATGCGCTGGAAGCATTTAAAACTTATCATCCACATTTAATCCTTTTAGACATTATGTTACCAGGCATGGATGGTTATGATGTGTGCCGTGAAATCCGTAAAACGAGTAATGTGCCGATTGTAATGCTTTCCGCCAAAGGAGAGGTGTTTGATAAGGTGTTAGGACTGAAAATTGGCGCAGATGATTACATGGTGAAACCATTTGATTCCAATGAGTTGGTTGCCAGAGTTCAAGCGATATTGCGAAGAGTGGCACAGACGGAAGCGCCACAGAATGCTTTACCTGAGGAAGAGGGTGAAGTGGTAAAATACGATGGATTGGTTGTGAATCTTACCAGCTATACGGTTATTTATGATGGAGTGCAGGTGGATATGCCGCCGAAGGAAATGGAACTTTTATTCTTCCTTGCAAATAGTCCGAATCAAGTATTTACGCGTGAGCAGCTTTTGGATAAAATATGGGGATATGATTATATTGGTGATACGAGAACAGTGGATGTGCATGTAAAGCGAATCCGTGAAAAGATTAAGGATGGCACCAATTGGTCTATTGCCACTGTTTGGGGAATTGGTTACAAGTTTGAAGTGAGATAGTTGGGGTGACGTGATTTGAAGCGAACGTTTTTGGACAAGGTAGTGCTGGTGATTATTGTATTGCTGTTTGGTTTGTTCTTTGTGCTGAGTAGCTATACGACCTATGCAACCCAGAAGGCCTTGATTGAGGAAAAACAGAGCAATTTAATAAATGGTGCAAACCTGTTGGCAGAGCAGACCATTTCGCCATACATTCAGGGGATTACGTCCATTGAGTATCTGCAGATTCGTTTTGACGAATTTCAGGATATGCTACAGACCTATGCATGGTTTTATGCGCCGGATGGAGAACTGATTGTGGCATCTGATAGCGGTGGATTAAATGATATTCCTGCTAATATTTTGATGCTGGCTCCGGATATCAATCTGCAAAAAGGATTTACCAGAACAGGTGATTTCTACAGTATTTTTGATGGTACTATGATTAGTATCGGAATACCGATATATGCTGGGGAGGAGCAACAGGGCTATATCATTTTGCATGCATCTATGAAGGAAGTCGATAGCATGCAGCAGGATATGTTAAGTATTATGTATATGCCGTTTTTTGTTGTGATTTTAGTACTTGTGGTGATTTTTGCATATCTGTCACGGTCCATTATCCGCCCAATTGCCAAGCTAAATACTGCGGCGAGAGAGTACGCAAAGGGAAACTTTGAGACAAAAACCGGTGTGAAACGTAAGGATGAGTTGGGAGAACTTTCGGATTCTTTGGAATATATGGCTGGGGAACTGAGTAAATTAGATGAGTATAGAAAGAATTTCATTGCCAATATTTCTCACGATTTCCGCTCGCCACTGACTTCAATCAAGGGCTATTTGGAAGCTATGTTGGATGGAACTATTCCGCCGGAACGTTATGAACGTTACATAAACATTGTGTTAAATGAGTCCAAACGACTGACAAAGTTAACTTCTGGTCTTTTGGAACTAAATGATTTTGATACTTACGGTCCGATTCTTAAGAAGCAAAGCTTTGATATTGTGGATGTGATTCGGGAAACTCGTAATACGGTGGAAGGTGTCTATGAGAAGAAGCAGATTGACTTCCAGATAAAATGCCCGGCTGAGGACACCATTGTCTATGCGGACAAAATGAAAATCGGTCAGGTGGTTCACAACCTGATTGATAATGCCATTAAGTTCAGCCCGAAAAGAGGAAAGATTATTGTTACAGTTTATGATAAGAACGGGAAGGTTTTTGTGTCTGTAAAGGACCAGGGACCAGGTATTGAGAAGGATAAGCAAAAACGAGTTTGGGATCGTTTTTATAAGACAGATTCTTCCAGAGGAAAGGATAAGCAAGGAACTGGTCTGGGACTTGCCATTACCAAAGAGATTGTGAAAGCCCACGGTGAGAATATCAACTTGATTAGTACGGAGGGTGTGGGAAGCGAGTTTGTATTTTCCCTTACCAGAGATAGTAGCCGTGAAGGTGGACAGATAGGATAGAAACATATATTGGAAGGAGTATTAAGGATATGAGATTTGTTGCAGAGTTGAGAGAAGGAGATATGATTTCGTCAATCTATCTGTGTAAGGAGAAGAGAACGTTACAGACAAAAGCAGGAAAGAATTATTATTCCATGCAGTTACATGATAAGACAGGTTCCGTCGATGCCAAGGTATGGGATTTGTCCAATGGAATTGATCATTTTGAATCTATGGATTATATCTATGTGGACGCACAGGTGACAAGCTTTCAGGGTGCTTTACAGATGAACGTGCGACGTGTGCGCAGGGCACAGGAGGGAGAGTATGACCCTACTGATTATATGCCTTGTTCAAAGCGCAATATTGATGAAATGTATGATGAATTAGTGACCTTAATACATACGGTCAAGGAAGAGCATTTGTTGAAATTATTGCAGATGGTATTTACAGAGGATGGAGATTTCGTGAAGAAGTTTAAAATGCATTCTGCGGCAAAAACGATGCATCACAATTTTGCTGGTGGTTTGTTAGAACACAGCTTATCTGTAGCTAAGATGTGTGATTTCTACGCCAAGATGTATCCAGTAATTAACAGAGATTTGTTGATAACCGCTGCACTTTGTCATGACATTGGAAAGATGAATGAAATTTCCGCTTTTCCGGAAAATGATTACACAGATGAGGGGCAGTTGATTGGTCACATTGTGACGGGAACGATTATGTTGGATGAGAAAATGAAACAAATAGACGGATTTCCTGTAAAGCTTAGGAATGAGCTAAAGCACTGTATCTTGTCTCACCACGGTGAGTTAGAGTTTGGTTCGCCGAAGAAACCGGCTTTGATTGAAGCCGTTGCACTTGCTTTCGCAGATAACACAGATGCAAAACTCGAAGGTTTTATTGAAATGTTGGATGCAAATCATGACAAGGGAGAAGAGTGGTTTGGCTTTAGTAGGATGTTCGACAGTAATGTGCGAGCGACTAGTAGATAAATTCCCTGACTTTCACAGAAATAAAAATCCTACTGTTTGTGTTGAACACATATAGAAATAATTATAATATTTGCTAGACTCTACGTATATAAGAGTTTCTAAGCAGTTCCATTTTCATGTTGGAAACGTTCGGGTCGGCTGAGAGTCGCCATCCGTGGACTCCACTCAGCCTTATGCCAACATCCTTGTTGGCATATCCCTAGTACCTCTGACGGAACTGTAAGAAACACTAATATCCTTCGAGAGGTCGCAATATTATAATTACTTCTATGATGTGTTGGTTCACATAAACAGTAGGATTTTTTCGTTTGTTGAAAGTCTCGCCACACCCGAAGCCTTTTATATAGTTTGACTCTGGCAAAAGTGATGATGTCAATATGGCATCGGGCGTAGTCATGTAATATTAGGGGATTAGTTCTTCTCCTCAATATTGTTAAAGGTCCATGCCTTAATATTCAATTCCACAATGCCAGAGCCACAGTACTCACAGAATTTTGCTCCTAATGCAGAAATTGGAGCACCGCAGTTTGGACAGTTGACACCCAAAGCGTTGTCCAATTCGTTTTCGATAAGATTACGGTCCTGTACATAGATTAAATCAGTGTTGAATTTGGTCTGGAGTTTATAATCTCTAGAACCAGCTTTCACAGCATTGGATTCATCTGTTGTATAGTGATAGCATTCTACAGCAGATTGGAAGGTGATGATACAACGCCCTTCTGTCTTGCGGTATTGATTGATTTCCGTTTTGTGAATGCGAATCTGTTCATAATGCTCACGCACGCGTCTAGAAGAATTCATTTGAATCTGGTTTTCCAATTGCTGTTGTAATTCTTCGCTACCGTCGGTCAATAGTCCTGTATTATTGTCGTTTACTGCTCTTAAATAGCTAGTCAACACATTGTTGGCGCGCTCTTTCATTTCGTTATAATTGAAATCTGGGAAATCGCTGTTGATTTTCGGTAATAGCAGACTAGTCATGCCGGACACCGATTTTGGTGTGGATGCCATTTCTTCTCGCATTTTTTCGGCACCTTTTGTAATGTCCGTTGTACCAAATGCCGCCTGTGAGAAATGTCGTATGTCGCTTTTGATGCGACGTATTTTTCTTTGGACAGCACGGACTGCACAAAAGATGGCGATGATAATTGCCAATATTAAAACTAAAACGATTATAAGTGGTAAGAATTGTAAGAAATCCATAATGCCTCCTAAGTCAAATCACAAAAGGAAACCGGCAGATGCCGATTTCCCTTTCGTTATTAATTCATCACTCCAAGCCAGTGTAAAAGTGCTACCAATGCAATTAAAGCAACTACGGTAATGATAACTTTTGGGATGGAGATAGGGGTCTTTCCAGATACTTTTCCGGTTTGCCCATTCACCATAAATTGATATACTTTGTCATTGTATTTGAAATTGGATATCCAAATCGGTAGTAATAAGTACTTGTATGTGATGTCGTTATACTTAGTACTTAAGCTTACGTTGCGGACACGATCCGCATTGTGTTCATGACGAATATCATCTTCAATGTGACGTGTCAGTTTCCGCTTGATGGAAGTTTGCGCCTTGGTCCAAGCATCTTTGATACCTAAAGAGTAACGCTCTGCCACAAAACCTGCGATATATTCCGGTTTGTAGGTCTTATTCTGTGCGGTATCAAATGGTTCCAAGCCTCTTAAGATAGAAGCATCATGATTCTTGCTGGCAAAGACTAACTCGTCATCAATAAATTCTTTGTGAACACCAGTGGTTTTGTACCAGGTGGTTTCCGTGTAGGTTTCACCTTTGCTGTTGCGTCTCGTCTTATCAATACCGTATTCACCGCGATAAGAGGAAACGGTGTTACTATCAAATGTCCAATAAGGAAGGTAAATTCCCTTGAAGCTCTTTGGCTTAGCACTTTCTTTGGCGAGCTTAGGACAGAAGAATTTCTTCTTAATCCATTTTTGGAAGAGTTCAGATGCCTGCTTGTCGCTGATTTTAAATGGAACAACACCGCCGGGAGCGATTGTATCCTGAGCGTTGGCGTCCATAACCTGATTGGAACCACAGAATGGGCATACACCAGAGGTTTGGAGTTCATCATAGATAGATTCAGCACCACAAGCCTCACAGAGGACGGTTTTGGTCTTTACACCCCAATCCTTGTTTGCGGTGTGTTCAGCAGAAGCAAAGTCCAATTCTTCTGCTTCAGTAGGAAGTTCCTCATCCTGTGGAATCTCCTCTTGATAGTCACAGTATGGACATAAGAGCATGCCGGTTCCTGGGTTAAAGTCCATTACACCGCCACACTGGGGACATTTCTTATCCGTTTCATCTTTGGTTTTTACAATGTTCATTTCCAATTCGTCCATAATAGCCTCCTGAATTGTAAACTGAAATTTTTTCAATTACCTGTTAGGTTGTTATGTCTTAAAAAAGGTGTGCGTAGCGTGAACTACGCACACCTTTTTATCAGTTGTCTCACAAATGCATAGTGAGTCATTGTCAATATTACTGAATATCGTTGTCATCAAATACGTCGCCACACTCAGGACAGAACTTTGGTGGATTCTGAGGATCCTCTGGCTGCCATCCACACTTGTCACAACGATATAATGGAGCACCTGCTGGCTTCTTAGAACCACATTCTTGGCAGAACTTTCCAAGATTCACTGCTCCACAGCTACAAGTCCATCCTTCTGCTGGTGCAGGCTTTCCAGCGCCACATTCCATACAGAATTTACCAGTGTTAGTAGCACCACATGTACACTTCCAAGAATCAGCAGCCGGTGCAGCAGGAGCTGCCGCTGGTGCAGGACTTGGGGAGGTAGGTGTCGGTGGAGGAGTCTGCTGTTGTTGCTGAGCTCCCATTGCATAAAGGTTACTTGCATTCATACCACCGGCCATATTTGCCATGTTCATACCTGCAAATGCCATCATCGGACCGGTTGCGGTATTAGAAGCAGCAGCCTTCATAGCCTCTGCCTGAGCACCGGTTAATGTAGCAGCCGCCATGGTTGGGTCGCGAAGAACAGCGGTTCTTTGTAACTCTCTGATAGCAGCTTCGTCTTCTGGAGAAAGCTTAAGTGGGCTGATGTTGAAGGAGGCAATGCGAATACCTCTCAACTGTCCCCATTTCTCAGATAAGACACTGTTCATCGTGTCCACTAACTCCATTGTATGAGCAGGAATCTCGCTATAGCGGATACCCAATGCAGAAATCTTAGCAAGAGCAGGCTGTAGAGCTGTAATAATCTCAGCCTTTAACTGGTTGTCGAGCTTGTCTCTTGTGTACTCATCTGCAACGTTACCGCATACGTTTGTGTAGAACAAAATAGGATCAAAAATCTCATATGAATATGTACCATTGCAACGAACATCAACGTCCATATCTAATCCGATTTTGTTATCTACTACACGGAATGGAACTGCCTGTGCAGTGCCATACTTGTTGTCCATGATTTCCTTTGTGTTAAAGAAATAGACTCTCTGGTCTTTTCCGGTATCTCCACCGAAAGTGAAACGTTTACCGATTTGCTTAAATGTGTTGACAATGTTGCTACCTAAATCACCATGAAGTAAACTTGGCTCAGAAGAGGTATCGTATAAGAATTCACCTGCTTCCGCACAAAACTCTACTACAGCACCTTGGTCAACGATAATCATACATTGCCCTTCGTTAACTGCGATGACAGAGCCATTCGAAATAATATTCTCGTGACCATCGTTCTTTGTACCAAATTTGCTTGAAACACGCTTGCGGCCTTTCGTAACAAGTACATCTTGTTCTAAAGAATCACAGTAGAAATACTCTTTCCACTGGTCGGCCATAGTACCCTGGATTGCACCACCAACTGCTTTAATTAATCCCATAACATTCTCCTTTATATATATTTTTTGTATTGCTTACATTTCAATAAATGTAATGGTGTACAAGTTTGTGTTACTTATGTATATGATAAAAATGAGAAAACTTGCACACACCATAATTATACATTTTTTGTCGGAAAAAGTCTATCAATATTGTAAATTGCAACCTTGAAATTGCGAGAAAATCGTATGAAGTTTTTATTAAGGTGAAAATGCTAAATAGGGTTTCGGGTTTTCGCAACCTACGGTAGCAGAAAAATAAGATGGTTATGAAAACTTGGATGACAGTGATGGTAATAAATGATACAATATACAAGAGTTTGCGCAAGAAGGAGTATTTGTGTTGTGGATAAGGGATTTCCTGATAAAGTGGAACAGTATAAGATTAAGTGGTATGTAGGTCCAGGTAATTATGGAGCGTTTTTTTCGAAAAAAGTTACTTATCTAGCGATTTCGGCAGGAAATCAGGAACAGGCTACATTTTTGCTATTCCTCAGTGATACATTAGAGGTTCTTACAGTGTTAGAATGTGAAAGTGAACAGGATGCATTTGATACAGTGGAATTGCCAGAGAATGTCGCATGGACGAGGATTTATCAATCTGTGCAGCAGAAAAAACAGAACAGAATGTACGTATGGAGGAAATTAAGGAATGTGTTGCGTCACAGTAATCCAGTAATATATTTTGTTGCGGTTGTAATATTTGCAGTGAGTGGTTGGTTTCCGAGGTATGGAAATTTTGTTTTGTTGTTTAGGGTGCTACGAGATGTATCAATGTTAGTGGTTGGCGGACTTTTTTTGCGGTTTGCATATTTGGGGTGTAAAACATATAAAAAGGGCAGTAAGTTCGAGTTTTTGGTAACACGGATATTTTTTCTCATAGTGTCGTTAGCGGTTATGTACATTGGAATGGATACGTTGTTAATCGGAATAGACACTTGTATCGGAACCAAAGACATTTACTTGACGTCTACATCATATTATAGAGAGGATGTGAGTAAAGGATTACCGGATCTGGATTGTGTATCTGGTGAATATGAGGGGAAATTATACGACCTGGCTGTTACAGGGTGTAATCGTTCTTTGTTATATGAAATAGAGGATACCCATCCAATGGTTAGGGTGACATTATATGAAAAATCAAAGTCGGTTGTGGAGTTGGAGATTGTTGATAATATAGAGGAATAATAGGATAAGGCAAATGTGATGTGTGGTTATATAAAAATATTGGATATAATAAGTATTGAGATAGAACATGGAAATTACGAAACTCACAAAAACGGATATAAATTAGAGTTTCGTAATTGCCGGCTAAGCGATGTAATTTGAAAGGAGAAAGATTATGGAAAAGAATGCAATGAATAATTTGAGTTATGGCTTGTTCGTATTGACGGCACAGAAGGATGGTTTTGATAATGGATGTATTATTAACACAGTTCAGCAAGTGACGGTAGAACCTAATTGTATTGCAATTGCGGTGAATAAGGGCAACTTAACACATGATATGATTTTGGAGACTAATAAATTTAATGTGTCTGTAATTAGCGAAGGTGCGGATTTTGAATTGTTTAAGCACTTTGGTTTTCAATCAGGGCGTGATGTGGATAAGTTTGCAGAATTTGCAGATTGCAAGACGTCAGGGAATGGACTTAAGTATGTCACCAAGGGAACGAATGCATACCTTTCTGCTTGGGTGAAGAATGCAGTAGACTTGGGAACACATACCTTGTTTATCGCACAGGTTACTTATTCGGAGGTGTTAAGTGATGTGCCTTCCGCAACCTATAGCTATTATCATGCACATATAAAGCCACAGCCAGTGGATACTGGAAAGAGGGAAAATGGGCAAGTGGTTTGGAGATGCATGATTTGTGGTTATGAGTATGTAGGTGAGGAGTTACCAGATGATTTCATCTGTCCGCTTTGCAAGCATCCAAAGTCAGATTTTGAGAAGATTGTGAAGTGATTAAGAAAGGAAGAAAATGAGGAGCCCTTTTTTGATATAGAAGCAGAGATTGGTGACAGTAATTTATGAATTGAATGAATGGATGACAAATAGATTTGCTATAAGAAATTGACGGAATGGAACACAGGAAGGTTAATGAAATGACATTAGAGAAGAATCAGGAATACGAGATTACAATTGAAGATATGGGCAATGAAGGGGAAGGTATTGGTCACATCAATGGAATGGCAGTATTTGTTAAGGATGCTGTTGTAGGGGATGTGGCACGTATTAAGATTATCAAGGCAAAGAAGAATTATGCCTATGGTAGATTGACGGAGCTGATTACGCCTTCGCAGTACCGTGTGGAACCAATTTGTCCGCATGCCAGACGATGTGGTGGCTGTAGCATCATGCAGGTGGATTATGCTAAGCAGCTTGAGTGGAAACAGGACAAGGTGATGAATTGTCTGAAACGTATTGGCGGAATCTCTAATGTGGAACAATTGATGGAAACTATTATAGGGATGAGGAATAGTGCAAGGGATAGTTCGGTTGTAAGTGGTTCGGTTACGAATGACATGAGTATCACTAATGTTGATGGTCAGTCGACAGAAGCAAAGTATATCAGTGAGGATTTTCCAGCTATTCGTTATCGCAACAAGGCGCAATTTCCTGTCCGTCGGGATAAGGATGGTAACATTGTAATTGGATTCTATGCGGGAAGGACACATTCTGTCATTGATACGGATGTGTGTTATTTGCAGGATGCAGTAAATGATGAGATTATTAGAAGATTTCGTGGTTTTTTAGAGAAATATGGCGTGGAGCCTTATGATGAGGAAAGTCATACTGGTTTAGTGCGTCACATTTTGACTCGCGTGGGAAGAGAGACGGGCGAAGTAATGATTTGCGTGATTATTAACGGTACGGAGTTGGTTGGTGTGGTGCCGGATGGTAATGGAGCAGCCAAGCAACGCGATGTACAGAGTATCGGGTTGGATAAAAATAAAGGCGAGAAGATACAACATGCTGGTGGAAGTTCAAAAACAAAGCAGAAATATATGAACGTTGAACGGGAACTGGTGAAATGTATGGAAGATATTCCAGGCATTACTAGTGTTTCTGTAAATGTGAATCGAGAAAAGACCAATCGAATTCTCGGTGACAAGTGTCGGACAATTTGGGGGAGCGATACGATTTCCGATTATATCGGCAATGTAAAGTATCAGATTAATCCACTTTCATTTTATCAGGTGAATCCAGAGCAGACAGAAAAGCTTTATGGAAAGGCTTTGGAATATGCGGACTTACATGGCGATGAAACCGTGTGGGATTTGTACTGTGGAATTGGAACCATTTCCTTGTTCTTAGCCCGGAAGGCAAAGAAGGTTATGGGTGTGGAGATTATTCCAGAAGCCATTGATGATGCGAGAAAGAATGCTAAGATGAATGGTTTTAATAACGTAGAATTTTTCGTGGGAAAAGCGGAAGTCGTGTTGCCAGAACAGTACGAAAAGCATGGTGTCTACGCAGATGTCATTGTGGTAGACCCGCCGAGAAAAGGTTGTGACGAGGTGGCAATTTCAACCATGGTTAGAATGCAACCGAAGAAGATAGTCTATGTAAGCTGTGACCCAGCGACTCTTGCAAGGGATGTGAAGATATTGGTGGCAGCGGGATATGAGGTGAAGAAGGTTTGCGCTGTGGACCAATTTGGGCATAGTGGGCATGTTGAGTGCGTTTCTTTGCTTGTGAAGGAGTGAAATGACTGAAGAAGCAATTAGCGCTGACCATGTGATGGCTGTCTGCGGTTGACGAATGTGAAACACGAAGGCAGAGCGGAAGCAGCGAACCACGGAGGGCGTGATATAGTTGCAGTGTTGTGGTTAGAATTAGAACCATTTTTTATGTAGAGGCAGTACAGGATTAAATGTACTGCTTTTTTAAATCCATTTTACCATCAACTGCCATTGGGTGTGTTTGATTTGTGCATTTGCGCAAAAATCGACTACGTTTGCGCAGAATGGGTTGCATACGGACAAAAAATAAGTAAAATCTAAACAAAAGAGAAAACAACACAACCTAATGCAAAATATTAACAAATTATATGGAATGCGTTTTTATGGGGAGGATGGGTATGTTGAGAATTGGCATATGTGATGACGATGAACAATTTACAATACAATTGGAAAGACATGTGTTGGAGTATGCCAAGAAGAAGGGTGTTACTGTTGAAACACAGACGTTTTTAAATTCAGACAAATTGTTTTCTAGTATTGATGAAGATGGTTTGTTTGATATTTTATTTTTAGATATTGAATTGGATGATATAACAGGTATTGATGTCGGAAATAGGTTGCGTTCAGATTTGAAAAATGAAATAATGCAGATTGTGTTTATATCTGCAAACGACGAGTATGCACTACAGTTGTTCAATATACGTCCAATGAATTTCTTGGTAAAACCTATCACTTATGACAAGGTTTCATTTATTATGGATGAGTATGACAGATTATTTCCGGCATCTAATAGGTACTTTACATACAATATAAGAAAGAAAAAATGTAGGATTAGTTTTAATTGTATTCTATATTTTCAAAGTCAAGGTAAGAAAGTACAGATGGTTACGCAAGATGGAACGGAAGAATTTTATGGGAAGCTTTCCGATGTTGTATTACAGTTAAATGAACAAGTATTTTGTGTTGTACATAAATCCTTTGTTGTGAACTTACACTATGTAATTCAGCATAAAAGTGATAGTGTTATAATGGCGAACAAGGTGGAAATTCCAATTAGCCAATCAATGAAACAGAATGTAAAAGAAAAACTTTTGGGAGATATTCTTTAGATAAGAGGTGTGATATGCTGATAACAGAAGCTGTGTTTAGTGCGGTGTTCAACATATTAAGTATATATGTTGCATTCAGAATGGTGAAGCTAATATTGACATGCAAAGATGAAGCGGTTGTTCCACCAGTGGTAGTATATTTTTGCGTGTGGTCAATTAACTGGTTAATATTTTACTTTTTCAACAATGTGATATTAACGATGGGTTCTTTGGCATTAGGAATGTTACTTGCTACTATTATTTTATATGAAGGAACTGTGGTTAAAAAATTGCTTTCGGTCATATCCGCTCTTGCACTAGGTGTAGTGTCAGAAAATATAATATGGATACTTTTTGGTGGCTTGGATGTGCTTCTAATAAATATGGCTTTAGGGAGTTTGTTTTCATCATTTCTCAATATGTTTATCATACTATTGCTAGAAAAATGCATGCAGATTAAAAAGGTAGAACATGTATCATCAAAAAGCTATCTGAATATTGTTATTATTATTGTAGGAAGTATTGTGTTGGGAGAAATTCTAGTGGAATTGGGTGGCAATGACCAAAGCTTAGTAATGGTTGGTTTGAGTATTATATGTATAATAGATGTGAGTACATATTACATTTATGACAAAATTAATGAAGCGTATTTACAGAGATTAGAACGAGAAGCAATCAAACAGAGAGTTGAGATGTATGAACATCAATTGGATTTGATGGAACAATCTCATAAGAACATTAAAGCATTACGTCATGATATGAAGAAGCATTTGTATTTGATTCAATCGTATCTTGATGATAATGAAACAGATAAGGCACAACAATACATAGACAATATTAATGAACATATGGTTATTCCCAGTCAGCATATTCATACAGGAAATCAAGAGATAGATGCTATCATGAATTATATGTTTGACCGTGCAATAAGAATGGATTGCAAAATCGAAACCCACATTGAGGTGCCCAATATAGCTTTTATGGATAAAATGGATTTGAATATCATTCTAGGAAATTTATTAGACAATGCGTTAGAGGCATTAGGGCAAACAGAGGAGAGACAACTATCTGTAAATATGAAATATAAAAAGGGTATATTTGTGGTTAAAATCAGTAATTCCTACGATGGAACACTCATAAAGCGCGGCGAGAAATATATTACTCGAAAACAAGATACAGAAAGTCACGGATTAGGATTACAAAATGTTAGTGAAATTATAGAGAAATATAATGGCGAAAAGCAGATTGAAACCACATCCAATATGTTTAAAATATCAATAATTCTTTATGTAGAAGCAGTACAGGAGTAAATGTACTGTTTCTTTTATATCTAAAAGTAAAATCTTTAAATTTTTCCAAGTATCGACATATTTTTACCACATTCGATTTTTTGCATAAAAAATGTGCTATCTTACCAATCGGGAGGTGAAAATGGTATGAAGTTGAGTCCAAAAGTTACAAAAATGTTATACAGCTTAGCTCTTGTAATGGCAGGAGTAGCCGTGAATTCTACATGTTTTTGTAGATTTCATCAGGAGAAGATGGATCCACAGTTAGATGCTTTAAAGAAGTATCGTGACTAGTAGATTTCTTGAAGTGTTTAAGAATACAGAGTATTCTGAAGATATTTAAAAAGCTATTTTTTATATAGTGTGTTGATCGGCAGTATATGTGGGTGAAGGCTATATAAATAATAGCTTTTTAAATATTGATTATAAGTAAAAAGAGAGGAAATTATGAAAAGGATAAAAAAAAGAAAAAGGAAACAGTGGGGACAGCAACTATTGTCCTTTGTACTGGTTGTAGCGTTACTGCTTGGACTGATTCCAAGTAGTGCCTATGCTACCGGAGTGGCACCTACGAAGGCGGAGCAGACCTATGCATCTGAGGGTTGCAGCATTACTTACAGGGAAACCAGTTCATGGGGGAATTATGTCAATGCGGATATCGTTCTTAAAAATGATACAGACAGTGATAAAAGTCTGTGGAAGATAGAAATGGTTTATGATGGGTGTATTGATAATATTTGGAATGCAGATATTATTTCATCCGAGAATGGACATTATATTATCGCAGCTAAGACCTATAACAGCACGATTGCGGCAGGACAATCAGTAAGCTTTGGGTTTATGGCATATGGAGAGGATGGAAAGCCAGCAGTTCCATCAGAGATTTCTTTTGTGGATGACAGCGTGAATGCAGGTGGAGATTCTACAGAAGATGGTGACAAGGATAATTCAGAAGAAGAGGATGATAGCTCGGCCGCAGGACAGGAGTATACCATACCAGATAAATGGAAAG